>NZ_JBIQWA010000001.1:0-849244 GCF_046591575.1 Marivita sp. S0852 | reverse complement strand
CGCACCCAGCAGGTGTCGGTGCCGTCTTTTGCCGCGCGCCGGTCCCAGGGGAACCACAGCTTGATGCGGCCATATTCGTCGGGGTGGATCTCCTCGCCCTCGGGGCCCGCGACGATCGCCACCTGCGTGCCGTCGATGCGCGGGCGCGGGGTGGTCATTGGCGGGGTGGCGGGCACATCGGCGGGCAGCGCCAGAAAGCGGTTGGCATATTCGGGCTGATTTTCCACGCTCTCGTAGCTGGTGTCGACGGACTCGTGCTGGATCGCCAGGATCACATGCGGATCGAAGACATTGTCCGGGTTGGCCACGTCATAAGGCGTGAAGCGCGCGCCGGCGGCCAGGGTGCGCACCGTGCTGTCCCCCTCCACACGGGCGTGTTCGGCCTCCTGGACCTGCATCCGAAGCCGCGTGACACGCTCCACCGCCGCGTTCTCGATCCCCTCGGACGCCCGACTGCCCGGGCCGTAACCGGCCTGCGCCGGATAGCTGTAGCGTTCGTAATTGCCGTTCTTCGGCAGGCTGATCGCACTGGGCGTGTCGCCGCCGGGCACCGTGCTTGGGGTGGTGAAGTTCCAGTCCCGCCCGGCATGGCCGCCGGGGATGTAGCGGAAGGTCGTGTCGAACCGCGAGATGTGGTTGCGGTCGGTCGAGCCATGCGAAAAGCGCACGTCCTCGCCGCCGACATAGCCCGCCGCATGGCTGGCGATGTGCATCCGGTGCGCGCCCGCCTTATGGGTCCACCAGTAGAACAGACCGTCCTCTTCAAGCCTGCGGGTGAGGTAGTCCAGATCGGTCTCGTTCCACTGCACCGAATAGTGCTGCGGTGGCACCGGTTCGACCACGCCCGCCGTCTCGGGGGCGGCAATGCCATGCTCGCCCAGCAGCTCTTCGGCAATGTCGAGGGCGGATTTGTCCAGCCAGATGCGGCAATCCGAGGTCTGGCTGAGCAGCCACAGATCGGGCCGCAAAGTGAGCGTGTATTCCCGCAGGCCGCGCGTCTGCCGCGGCCCTGCTCGCAGATCGGTGACGATGGCATTCCAGCTCCGCCGCTCGCCGCCGCCCAGCTCGACGCTGACATCCACTGCTTTGCCCAGCAGATCCTGCGGCACCAGATCGGGCGTCTTGGACCGGACAATGACCTGCCCCTCGAACAGCTCCGAGATCGACTCCCGAAAGCTCAGCTTCTGCGCCAGAAGCACATCCGCGCCCAACGGGCTTTCAATCCGCAAGATCCGCTCGGCCTGAATGAAGTCAGCTTCGGCATTCATAAGGCAGGCTCCGGGGATCAATCGCTACACGTGTCACATTAACAAAAATCGTATATCGTCCTGCCGCAGAGTCACATATGCCTTTCCGCACCTTGCGAAATTCCGCCGATCACCCGGCCTCTGGCCCGGTTGGAAAAAATTGGGCGTCTGTCATTTCGCTAAGCTTTTCTTTGAGGAGTTTGTCATAGCCGTCTAGCTTTTCGCGGTGAACATCGAGGGATTTTCCGACGGAGCTGACACGCCCGTGTCAGACTTTGGCCATGTTGGACCTGTCTCTGCGTATTCGGGGCGTATCTGATGAGATGTTTTGATCCCGTAACCAAAGTTCGGTTCGGTAATTGCAGATTATCCAAGTTCGTCCGGACAAGACGGAAGCCCGTCGTTGGCACCTAGTCTTAGTCGTCAGTGCCGATATCGAAGAACTGAAGATACTTGTCGATCGCCCGTGCAATCTCTTCTTGAGGCTCGGCGGGCTCCGGCATGCGGTAGATATGCTGGCGTATCCCAATGTAGACTATCCCGCCATGCAAGTTCCAAACATCTTCCATTTTCGGAGATTTGTCCGTGCGGGCCAGCACCTCGGTTTCCGCCAAAAGCGGGCTTAGGATGACGTCACCCAAGTGTTTGAGGTAGCGGCGGTTGAGAGATGCACCAGCCAGTCCCGAGAACATGAAAATTCGCATCCATTCCCGCTCGAAGATCAGGGCGCTGTATTCGCTGTAAAAGGCAAGGAGGCGTTTCCGTAGGGGTACGCTGCGGTCGGTTAGGCGTTCTGGCCAGTCGGGAGATAGGCGACCGATATAAACCTTTTCATAGACCGCATCGATCAAGTCATCCTTAGTAGCGAAATAGTTGAAAATCAGGGATTGCGTGACACCAAGACGTCTGGCCAAGTCGCGCGTTTTACCCTCCAGCCCAACCTCTGCAAAGAAGCGCACAGCTTCGTCGAGGATTTGTTGACGGCGTTCAGCCGGGGGCAGACGCTTTCGCGTGGCACCGTCTTCGCCATCGCGGGCGGGTTTTTCGGTCTGTCCGTCCATCATACGCCCTCAAAGTTTTGGTAGTCGCAAAAATTTCCACTTGCAACGACTCGCTTTTAAAGATCATCTGCTCAATAAGATTGATCAAGTGCTCAATCAGGTGCGGATCGAAAAAGAGGGGAGAACGCCATGAAGGCAGCGGCGGGAGGCTATGCCCGGGCTGAGAGCGTGGGACATGCGCTTGAATTGCTGGCCGGATCAGATGGTCAGGGGCGCGTGTTGGCAGGCGGCCAAAGCTTGATCGCAGCCATGAACATGCGTCTGTCCGTCGGGGATTTGTTGGTTGATATCTCGAAGATACGTGATCTGTCCGGTATTACTGTAGACGACGACACTCTGCGGATTGGCGCGCTGACCCGTCACGCCGAAGTTGGTGCCGATCCAAGTGTGAATACCCATGCGCCGCTTTTGACGGACGCGGTCGCGCATATCGCACATGCGGCCATTCGTAATCGCGGCACAATCGGGGGTGCGCTGGCGCATGCTGATCCTGCGGCCGAATTTCCGGCCTGCGCCTTGGCGCTTGGCGCGACGATACATGCCGAAGGACCAGACGGCACGCGCGCCATCGCGGCTGAGGACTTTTTCGAAGATGTCTTTACGACCGCATTGGACGAGAGCGAAATCCTGACTGCGATCACGCTGCCAATTGCCGAGTATGGCGAATTGCAGATCATCGAAGAGGTCGCCCGCCGGTCGGGAGACTATGCGCTGGTGGGTTTGTGCTTGGTCAAGCGCAAGGCAGGACATCGGATTTCGCTATTTTCGGTCGGGCCGAAGCCCGTTCTGGCAACTGGGGCCATGGCCGCTCTGGATGCCGGCGATCTGGATGCCGCTGTTGATGCGCTGAGCACCGAAATCGACCCACCGTCTGACACCCAGGCCAGTGCCGCATATCGCCGCCATTTGGCTGACGTTCTGCTGCGCCGCGCATTCGCCCGTCTTGAAGGAGACGCCGCATGATCGAGATGTTTCGTGACAAGGTCGACGTGTCCCTGACGGTCAATGGCGAACCGGTCGAGGCCCGTGTGCCAGCCGGACAACACATGATTGACTTTCTGCGCCTGGAATTGGGGCTGACCGGCGCGCATGCCAGTTGCGAACACGGCGTCTGCGGCGCTTGCACGATCCGCGTTAACGGTGACGCCGTGCGCGGATGCCTGATGCTGGCGGCCCAGGCGGACGGGGCCGAGGTTTGGACGGTAGAGGGCCTGACCGACACCGACGCAATCAGCGATTTGCAGGATGCCTTCGTGGCGCGCAACGCATTGCAGTGTGGGTTCTGCACGCCGGGTATGCTGGTTTCAGCCGAAGAGCTGCTGTCCAAAGGTGGAACGCCAAGCCGGGCCGAAATCCGGGAACATCTGTCAGGCAATTATTGCCGCTGTACGGGCTACGAGGCCATCATTGATGCCGTGGAACGTGTCGCGCAGCAGCGCGCTGGAAAGGGACAAGCATGACGATACCGTTCAACAACCCTGACCGCCCGAATTCCTATATCGGCAAAACCGTTCCACGTCCGAATGCGACCAAACTTGTGCAGGGCCGTGGCCGCTATGTTGATGACATCGTGCTGCCGCGTATGCTGCATGTCGCGTTTTCGCGGTCGCCCGTTGCGCACGCAAAAATAGGTGAGATCGATCTGGAGGAAGCCAAGACCGTCAAAGGTGTCTTACGCGTGTTTACCGGCCAAGATCTGACTGAGGTATGCACACCTTGGGTCGCGGTTCTGGCACATCTAAAGGGGCTGAAATCCCCGCCCGAACACCCGCTGGCCGTGGACCGCACCTGTTGGGTTGGGGAGCCTGTTGTGGCGGTTGTCGCCACCACGCGCGCGGCAGCGGAGGAGGCGGCGTCGCTGGTCATGGTCGACTACGACGATCTGCCCATCGTTACGGACACCATGACCGCGCTCGACCAGGACACACCTGTCATTCATCCCGATCTGGGTGACAACCTCGCATTTCGCCGACTGCACGAAGAAGGCGACGTCGACGAAGTGTTCAAGACTGCACACAAGGTCGTGTCAGCCAGTTTCCGCACCGCGCGTCATACGGGCGTTACGCTTGAGCCGCGGTCGATCCTCGTCGACTGGAACCCGGCAGAAGGGCAAATGACGGCCTATCATGCAACACAGGCCCCGCACATGATGCAGACCGTCTTGGCCAAACATCTCGACATTCCTGAAAGCCGCGTTCGTGTGGTTTGCGGCGATGTGGGCGGGTCCTATGGCATCAAGGTACATGTCTACCCTGACGAGGTAGCGACAGCGGCCATTGCCAAGGTCATGGGGCGTCCGGTCAAATTTATCGCCGACCGGCTCGAAAGTTATACCACCGATATTCACGCACGTGACCACGAAATCAAAGCCAAAATCGCGGTGGATGCGGATGGCAAGATCCTTGCGATGGACGTCGATGACTGGACCGGCATCGGGCCCTATTCGGTCTATCCCCGCACCTCGGCGATCGAGGGCAATCAGGTCGTGAACCTGTGCGGTGGTCCGTATGATTTTGCCAATTACCGGGCGCAGACCACGGTTGTCTTTCAGAACAAGACGCCAACCTGCCAATATCGCGCCGTAGGGCATCCCGTTGCGGTCGCCATCACCGAAGGTTTGGTTGATATGGCGGCGGCGGCGATTGGGATGGACCCGGTCGAAATCCGGCGGCGCAATATGTACGCAGACGATGCCTATCCGGTCACATCGCCCGCCAAGATGAAGTTCGAAGGCCTGTCGCACCACGCGTCGATGGACAAGCTGATAGAGATGATGGATTACGACGCGCTGCGCGCCGATCAGGCCGAAGCGCGTAAGCAGGGCAAGTATCGCGGCATCGGCATTGCGTCTTTTATCGAACTGACCAACCCGTCACCGTTTATGTACGGCATCGGTGGCGCGCGCATCTCGGCGCAGGATGGCTGCACCGTGCGGATGGACCCGGACGGGTCGGTGGTGGCGCTGTCCGGAGTGACCGAACAGGGCCAAGGGACGGAGGCGATGCTTAGTCAGGTCGTGGCCGAAGGGGTCGGCGTAAACCCATCCAACGTGCGTGTGATCACAGGCGATACGCAGGTCACGCCCTATGGCGGGGGCACATGGGCCTCGCGCGGCGCGGGCATTGGCGGAGAGGCTGCTTTGCAGGCAGCGCGAGCGCTGCGCGAATCTATCCTCGAGGTGGCCGCAGCGATGTTGCAAGCAGACGCTGGAAAGCTTGATATCCAAGATGGACAGATCGTCGATGCCGACACGGGCGAAAAGCGTATGCCGCTCGAGGAACTGGGGCGGATTGTCTATTTCCGGGGTGATACATTACCCAAGGATTTGCCGCGTGAACTGGTCCAGACCCGGCACTTTATCACGATGGAATATCCTTTCGCCTTTACCAATGGTGTGCAAGCCTCGTACCTGGAGGTCGACACCGATACAGGCGTGGTGACCCTTCTCAAGCATTGGTGCGTCGAGGATTGCGGCCGCGTCATCAACCCGCAACTGGTGGATGAACAGATCCGCGGAGGGATCGTTCAAGGCCTTGGCGGCGCGCTTTACGAGGAGATCCATTACGACGAGGACGGTCAGCTGCTGAATGGCTCAATGGCGGACTACCTTGTGCCAATGGCGGCCGAGATGCCGGATATGCAGGTCGCGCACGTGGAAACACCGACACAGGAAAGCGAATTAGGGGCCAAAGGTGCCGGCGAGGCTGGCACGGCTGGTGCACCGGCCGCCGTCATGAACGCCATCAACGATGCTCTGCGCCCGCTTGGGGCGCAGGTGACCGAAATGCCCTTTACACCGGAACGCATCCTGCGGGCTTTGAGTAAAATCGACGACTGAATCAAAAGGGCGCCGGGGAGTGCGCCCGTCAAAGGGAGGACAACCATGAAACTCACAGCACTTACAACAATCGGTGCGATGCTGATGGGCAGCGCGGCCTTTGCGCAGCAAAGCATCACCGTGAACATCGGCTCGTCGCATCCAGAGGCCAATATCTGGGTATACGCGATGAAAAACACGTTCCAGCCCGAGGTGAACCGGATCCTAGCTGAGAATGGCAATGAGTATCAGGTGAACTGGTCCGAAAACTATGCCGGAACGCTTTACAAGTTCACTGACACGCGCGAAGCGGTGATGGACGGTATCGTTGATATCGGCATGGTCGGCACGGTTTGGGAAGGCGCGAACATGCCGCTTCAGAACGTGACCTACTTCACACCGTTCGCCACCGAAGATCACCGCATGATCATCGAAATCTTTGACGATCTTTCCGAAAACCTGCCCGAGCTGAAAAACAGCTGGTCTGAAAACGGCATGGTTCACCTGTCGTCCCTGATTACAGACAGCTATGATATTTACGGGACATTCCCCGTCAATTCGCTTGCTGATCTGCAAAACCGCAAGCTGAACGCGCCGGGCACGTCGGCCAATTGGCTGCGCGACACGGGTGCCACACCCGTCGATGGCGCATTGACCACGTATTACACAAACATCCAGACCGGAGTGACCGAAGGCACCCTGTCCTTTGCGTCGGGCATCCTGCCCACCCGCGTCTACGAAGTGGCCCCCGAACTGACCCGCGTTGGCATCGGATCAATGTATTTCGGTGGGATCGCAGCGAACGAGGATTTCTTCGGCGGCTTGCCAGAGCCTGTTCAGCAGGCAATGCGCGAAGCAGCGCAAGCCACGTCTATCGCACATGGTGATTACGTGGCGGATCTCGCAGAGCGCGCCTTGGAAGAGATGCAGGCAGCAGGTTTGACGATTCACCAACTGCCCGATGAAGAAAAGGCGGCGTGGGTCAACGGCCTGCCAAATATCATTGAGCCCTGGTTGGAGCAGACAGGCGAGGCGGGCGAGACCGTGCTCAAGGCTTATTTCGCCGCTCTGCGCGAACGTGGCGCGACACCACTGCGGAATTGGGACGAAGGTCTCTAAGATCGCAAGATGCACAAAACGCCCGCCCCGGACCCATATGGATCGGGCGGGCGTATCCTTGCCAGCAGGACACCCCCCGGTCATGACCACAGAAGACACAACCGAGCTGCAGGAGGACCGATTTGTCCCGGCCTTTTCCGAAGCTCCTTACGGCGCGGTGCTCGGTTCGGTTGCCGCCGCCATGTCAGCGGTCGGCACCGCCAGCATCGGCGCGCTGATGCTGCTGATTGTGGCAGACGTGATCGGACGCAACTTTCTGGATGCGCCGATCACTGGTGTGTCCGAAATCGCCGCCCGCACCGTTGTTGCCATTGTCTTTTTGCAAGTCCCGGCAGCGATCCTGCAACTGCGGTTGACCCGGGCCGATTTCCTGGTTCGCAGGCTTCAGAAATCCAGCCCCCGCCTGGTGGCGTGGCTCGAGGCGTTGTTCTGCCTTGCCGGTGCGATTGTCTTTGCACTGATCCTTTGGGCGTCTTGGCCGAAATTCCTCAGCGCGTGGCAAAGTGCCGAGTTCTTTGGCGTCCAGGGCGTCTGGACCATTCCGACATGGCCATTCCGTGGCATCACCCTTCTGGGCTGCATCGTGGCGGCGTTGGCCGCCCTCTACAGAGCGCGTGACGAAATTCGCCGCGTGAGGAGCACGGCATGACCACGCTGACCATCGGGTTCATCCTGATCGCCGTGCTGATCGGTCTGGTGCTGTTGGGCATGCAGATCGCCTATGCCTTATTCGGGGTTGCCTTCCTTGGGATCTGGATCATTCGCGGCAATATCGATCTGTCTTTCCGGATGCTGGAACTGACGGCCTATTCCGGGATCGCGGATTACCTGTTTGCGACAATTCCGCTGTTCGTCCTGATGGGACTCTTGGTCAGCGTGTCCAACGTCGGGCGCGACACGTTTGAAGTCGCCGAAGAACTGTTGCGCCGGATGATTTGCGGGCTTGGCGTCGCCACAGTTGCCGCGAATACCATCTTTGCTGCGGTCACTGGTGTGTCGATCGCATCCGCGGCGGTCTTTACCCGCGTCGCCGTGCCAGAGATGACGCGCCATGGGTATCGCCCTGCGTTCTCTGCGGGCACGGTTGCGGGGTCTTCGGTGTTGGGCATGCTGATCCCGCCTTCGCTGCTTTTGATTATCTACGGTGTCCTTGCCGAAGTCTCGATCGGGGGCATGTTCATCGCAGGCATTATCCCTGGTCTGATGCTGGCACTTGGGTTTGTCGCCATGCTGATCATGATCACCATCGCGTTTCCCAAGTTTGTTCTGAACGATCCCGACGCGGCGCGCGAACGGCGGCTGGACCGTGATTTCACGCCTATGCCGCTTGGGGTTCTTATCCTCAAACTGGTGCCAATTGTTCTGCTGGTCATCCTTGTGCTGGGGGGTCTTTACACCGGGTTCTTCACCCCGACCGAGGCTGGCGGCATTGGTGCCTTTGGCGCATTGATCGTGGCACTGTCGCGTCGCAGCCTTGATCGCCACAAGCTTTGGCAAGTGATGAAGCAGACCGGTGTGATCTCGGTCTCTATTCTGTTGTTGCTTGTAGCGGCGTCCTTTTATTCCCGAATGTTGGCGATTGCCGGCTTGCCGAACGCCATTGCGGGTTTGGTGACAGATTCTGGCTTTGACCCGATGGGATTCTTGTTCTTCTATGCGGTGATCATCCTCTTGATGGGGATGATCCTGGACAGCACATCAATCCTGCTGATCATGGTGCCCATCGCCGCCCCAATCGCGCAAGGCCTTGGTATTGACCTTATGCATTTCGGCATTGTCACAGTGCTTGCAGTTGAGATCGGGTTGCTGACACCACCTTTCGGGATATCGGTGTTCACAGTGCATAACACGCTTAATGATCCGGATGTCTCGGTAGAACAGATTTTTGCGGCAACACTGCCCTTTATCGCTGTGATGATGCTCGTGCTGGTGATCGTGGCGCTCGTTCCGGAAACCGTGACCGTGTTCTTGTAATAAAGCGGCTCAGAGCATCGTTTCGCGGTCCCAACAGATTGCAGGTTGCGTGTTCTTGATCGGCACGATGGCCAGCGCCTGCACGAATGGTGCGCTTGGAAAATAGCACCACCTCTATCCGGTGGTGCGGGCGATCAGCAGAATTTCCGCTGTGACCAGCACCGGATTTTCGCCTGCGCGCAACACGCCCTGGGCATATCCTCCGTCAAATCCGACAGAGAGCGCCTGTAAAGAAGGTCGTCTACCGCCGGTCTGCCCGTCTGTCAGCAGGATCTCTGTCGCGTAAGACTGGATTGTCGTATCCTCGAAATGCGTTCCGATCAGGCTTCCGATGCCTTCGATCTGCACCGGACCAACGAAATTCGTATCGGCAAGCGTTTGCAACGCGCCTGTGATGTCTTCATGTGGACGCAGGATGCACAGAACGGCATTTGGCACAGTCGGTGCGGTTTTGGTCGGCTCGGGTGCGAACAACGTGAATTGGGTTTCGGGATCGGGCCGCGCGACCAGATGCGCGCCTGTCAAAGCCCAGCCGTCGACCAACGTATCGCGGGCAATGATGCTGGTCTCGGGCAACAAATGGCCAACCTGTCCAACGCCGTCCGACCCCTGCCAAATTCCATGCGTATGGGTGAACGGCACACCGTCGCGCCACCCCAGATGGGTGCCGCCGTCCACGATTGTCGCCGCGCCGGGATTTTCGTGCGTAACGCTGTACCACGCGACATGGCCATCGCCCGGCGCGGGGGCGGGCCTGACAAAGCACACACGCTCCATCGGGATGTTGCGCAACCTCAGATAGCCCGCCGTGGCCCCCAGTTCGGCAAAGCCCTGTGCCACAGCCACGCCAAAACTCTGCCCTTCGCGCAGAGTGATGGTGACGCGCTGCGCGTGGCAAGGTACGGCGACCCGCCGCGCCGCATGTTTCGGGCCGGGATGAACGATCTTCGGCCTGTGCATCAGGATACCGGCGGGCGCGCGATCTCTCCACGCGCGAAAAGCTCCTCGCGGATCGTCTTTTTGGTGATCTTGCCATAGGCCGATTTCGGCATCTCGTCCCAGAAGACAAGGCGTCGTGGCAGTTTGTAGCGCGCTATCCTGTCTGCCAACCAGTCCAGCACCGCCTGCGGGTCAGGCCGTTCGCCGGTCCGGGCAACGCAGACCGCAATCCCAACCTCGCCCCAAACCGGATCGGGCACACCCAGAACGGCAGCTTCGGACAGTGCCGGATGCATCAGCAGCTTTTCCTCGATCTCGCGCGGATAAATGTTCGAGCCGCCCGAGATATACATGTCTGACGCCCGCCCCGTCAGATAGACAAAGCCCTGATCGTCCATATGGCCAAGATCGCCGGTCAGGAACCAGCCGTTACGGAAACTTTTGGCATTGGCTTGCGGGTTATCGTGATAGCCGGCAAACACCGCCGGACCGATGACGGCGATTTCGCCAGTGTCAAAGGGCGCGCATTCCTCACCTGTGTCGGTCTGGATCTGAACCTGCATCCCGGTGCGTGCAAAGCCGCAGGTGCCCACGCGCATGGTCCCATCGTCGATATGATGTTGTGCGGGCGGCAGGACAGTGATGTTGCCCGTCACTTCGCCAAGGCCAAAATATTGCACCAGAACCGGCCCAAGCGCCTTGAGCGCGCGCACCTGATCGGCCCGGTACATCGGCGCGCCGGCATAGATGACGTATCGCAGGCAGGAGTGATCGACCGTTCCAAGGCTCTCGTGCTCGACCAACAGCTTTACAATGGTCGGCACGGTGAACATGTTGGTGACGCGCCATTTTTCGACCAGATGCCAGATCTCGGACGGATCGAACCTGTCCTGCGCCGGAAGGATGGTCTTTACCCCATGGGCCACCTGCGCCAGCTGATGAACGCCCGCGCCATGAGATAAGGGTGCGACCGCCAGCGACGCATCGTCCGGGCCGGTGCCGGGCATGAGATCGCACAGATGGTTGGTCACAACAAACGCCATTTGGCCATGTGTCAGGACCGCCGCCTTGGGCCGTCCGGTCGTGCCAGAGGTGAAAAAGAACCATGCTGGATCGTCCCGGTCGACCGGGGCGGTCGCGCAGGGCTGCCCGACATGGCGCGCCAATAGCGTCTCGTAATCTTCCGCGAACTCGGTAACGCCGATAGAGATGGTGAAATCCACCGACCCGGCGCAGGCCGCCGCATGGTCGCTGAAACGCGCGCCACAGATCATGCCGCGCGCGCCGGAAGACGCGGCAAGCCATGCAACATCGTCCGGCGATTGCCGGAAATTCACCGGAACCCAGACCGCGCCCAGGCGCCAGCAGGCGAACATAGCTTCGAACATCTGGTTGCAGTTCTCGGATTGCACCAGAATCCTGTCGCCCTTGGATACTCCGAACTCGGCCCGAAGCGCATGGGCAAAAGCGGTCGCACGGGCCTCCATCTCGGCCCAGCTCCAGCTTTGCGCGCCCCAGACAAAACCAGTGGCGGCGCTGTGGCGGCGTGCCGTTTCAGTCAGAAAATGTGACAGGTTCATCACGCGGGTGGATACCGGACCCATGCCGCCAAACACATCTTTCGCCATCAGCGCACCTTTTCCATGATCGAGACATAATTCGCGACCGATGCGCCACCCATGTTGAACACACCCGCCATTCGGGCGTCGGGGATTTGCATGTCTCCCGCCTTGCCATCAAGCTGCATTGCGGCCATCACATGCATCGACACGCCGCTCGCCCCGATGGGGTGGCCCTTGGATTTCAATCCTCCGGACGGGTTCACCGGCAAACGGCCATCCTTTGCGGTGATCCCGTCACGCATCACGCGGCCCCCCTCCCCCGGTTCGGCAAGGCCCATCGCCTCGTATTCCAGAAGCTCGGCAATGGTAAAGCAATCATGGCTTTCCACGAAGGAAAGATCGTCCAGCGTGATCCCGGCATCGCCAAGCGCGGCCTTCCACGCCATCGCCGCGCCGCGGAACTGCAGCGCGTCGCGATGCGACAGCGCCATGATATCGTTGACATGCGCCCGTGCGCGGAACCCGATGGCGCGTGCCATCTGCGCAGCGGTGTCCTCGTCGGCCAGAACGAGCGCCGCCGCCCCGTCGGAAATCAGCGAACAATCGGTGCGCCTGAGCGGACCGGCGACATAAGGGTTTTTATCGCTGATCCGGTTACAGAAATCGACGCCGAAATCCTTGCGCATATGCGCCAGCGGATTGTCCAGCCCGTTGCGGTGGTTCTTGGCCGCGATCATCGCAAGCTCTTCGGACTTGTCGCCATAGCGCTGGAAATACCCCGCAGCAATCTGTCCAAACAGGCCAGCAAACCCGCCCTCGATATCGGCCTCTTCCTTGCGATAAGACGCACTAAGCAGGATGTCTCCGACCTCGGCGGTCGGGGTGGCCGTCATTTTTTCGGCCCCGACGACCAGCGCGATCCGGCCGCGCCCAGCTTCGATGAAATCCATGGCCCCATGCAGCGCCGCCGATCCCGTCGCGCAGGCGTTTTCATAGCGGGTGGCAGGCGTATGTGCGAAGCGGTCGTCCCCCATCGCCACCAGCGCGCCCTGAAAATCCTGCTTCGAAAACCCGTTGTTGAAGACACCGACAAAGATCGCGTCCACATCCTCGGCTTCGATCCCGGCATGATCCAGCGCGCCGGGAACGGTGGCGGACATCAGGGTTTCCGTGTCGGGATGTTCCGATTTGCCAAAAGGGCTATGGGCCCATCCGACAATCTGTGCCTTGGTCATATCGCGTTCCTTTCGGTTTGGCGGGGGTGTGCATGGTCCGCTTCATCAGCGGGGCCGCGCGCCAATCGGCGCTCCATCCTGTCGGCTTCGGACAGCAAAAGCGCGGACAGCGCGTCGCGTCTTGGGTGCTGCATCCGGCTTGCCACCGCAGCAAGCGAAAGCGCCCCCGCAAGTTGCCCATCCGGCCAGCGTAGCGCAACGCCCAGCCCCCAGGATTCGGCATAGACCATCCCCGGATTAAGCGCGACGCGGGTTGATCGCACCTCGTTCAGCCTGTTCGAGAGCGCGCCGGGATCAATCTGGGGATACTCGCGGGTCAGGAGATCGCGGTTGTCACGCAGGATGGTTGCGGCTTCGGCATCAGGCAGGGCGGCAAGCATCGCCAACGATCCCGCGCCCACCCCAAGCGGGTGCCTGTGCCCCGGCATCAGCGCATAGGTGCGCACGGGATGGTCACCCTCTTCGCGGTGCAGGCAGACCGAAAATCCACCGCGCCTGATCGACAGGAACGCGGCATCCCCGGTCTTGCCTGCAAGGCGGGACAGGATGTCCATTGCCAGACCCAACAGCGAATGACGCGTTGTCGCCATCTGACCCAGTAGAAATACCTCTTCGCCAAGGTGGTAACTGCGGGTTTCGGGGCATTGTTCAACCATCCCCGACTGGATGAGCGCCAGAAGCAGCCGTCGTGTCGTGGCCTTGTTGAGCGCCGCACCCTGAGCGAGCCGAGAAAGCCCGATGCCGTCTTGGCCCGCATGACCGATGTGGCGCAGCAGGCTGAGCGCGCGGTCGACGCTTTGGGCGCCGCGAAGCGGAACAGCCTCGGAGTATAGTTCCACGATGTGAACCTCAATGGTGAAGCGCGTCAAGGAATTTCATATTAGACCAATTCAGCGGGCTGACATAGTCCATTTCCGGATGTCTGATAAACAAATTGGTCTTGTCAGTGCAAAAATAATAGGTCCATGATGTGAACAGCATCACAGGTCCACGGCGCAGGCACGGGTTACGGAATGCCGGACGCGGGCCGATCAACAAAGGAGGATCACAATGGGTTTCATCACTTTCAGCCGCGCGGCGGCTTTGACGGTCTTTGCAGCTGCGGCGCTGGCCGGGCCGGTGGGGGCCGAAACGCTGCGTCTGTCGCACAATACCGGCGATGCAACGACATGGCATCAAGGTGCCGAGAAGTTCGGCGAGTTGCTAAGCGAAAAGACAGGCGGCGCGCTCGACGTGCGGGTGTTTCCGAACGCGCAGCTTTCGGGCGGCGACCAGATGAAACAGGCCGAAATGGTCGGGCGCGGCGCGCTCGATCTGGTGCTGACCTCGGCCATCAACGTCACGCCGCTCGTGCCTGAAATGGCGGTCTTCTCGCTGCCGTATCTGTACGCGAATTACGATCAGGTCGATGCCACGACCCAGGGCGCGCCGGGCGAGATGCTGTCGGAGATCCTTGCCGAAAAGGGCATCAAGGTTCTGGCTTGGGGCGAAAACGGGTTTCGCGAGGTGACGAACAACGTCCGCCCAGTCAGGACGCCGGAGGATATGAAGGGCCTCAACATGCGTGTCGCGGGGCCGATGTATATCGACGTGATGAATGCGCTCGGTGCGAACCCGCAGCAGATGCAATGGGTCGAAACGATGACCGCGCTGCAACAAGGCGTCGTCGACGGCCAGGAAAACCCGATCGGCGCAGTGATCATTCCGCAGCAGGTCTACGAGGTGCAGAAATACCTCACAACGTGGCACTATTCCTACGATCCGATCTTCCTTGGCGTCGCCCAGTCGAAATGGGACGAGATGGACGCCGATACACAGGCCGCCATGCAGGAGGCCGCGGACGAGGCGATGGCCTATCAGCGGCAGATCACCCGCGAGGGCACGACAAACGGGATCGCCTTCCTGCGCGAAAAGGGCATGGAGATCTACGAGCCGTCGCCCGAAGAACTGGACGCGTTCCGTGCCGCAACGCAGCCGGCTTTCGACGAATGGGCCGCCAAGGTCGGAACCGATATCGTCGACACGTTCCAGACAACCATCGCCGAAAGCCAGTAACCCATGTAAAAGAGGACACGCCCGTTGCTCGGGCTTGTCCGGCAGCTATCGCCTTATTCCGAAGGGGTCCAAACATGCGTCATGTCTTGCGCGATGCGGAAAAGATCATTTGCGCGGCGCTGTTTCTTGGAATGACGGGGCTTGGCTTTGCCAATGTCTTTGTGCGCTACGCGACAAACATGTCGTTCGCCGCAACCGAGGAATTGTTGACCAACGGTTTTCTTCTTTTGACCATTTTCGGGGCCGCGCTTGCCGCGCGGCGCGGTGAACATCTTGCGGTGACACTTGTCCACGACAGCTTGCCGCGATGGCTCTGGCGTCCGGTGTTCCTTCTGTCTGCCACGCTATCGGTTGGGTTGCTTGCCATATCGGCCTGGTTTTCATGGGCGACGCTGGCCAATCTTTTCTCAAACGGCATGCGGTCTTACGCGCTGGGGCTTCCGGCGTGGTATTATCAAGCCGCCGTACCTTTCGGTTTTGCCCTCATCATCCTGCGCTACGTTCAACACGCGGTTGAGGTTCTCAAGGGTCGGGCGCGCGACGTGATACCGGATGTCTGATCTCATCACCGACATTCCGGCAGGCACGCAGATGGTGATCGCGTTTTTTCTGCTGATGGCCTTGCGCGTACCCGTTGCCTTCTCTCTGGGTCTGTCAGCAATTTATGCAATGTGGCTGATCGGGTTCGGGTTCGATCTTGCCGGCGATCTAATTGCCGCTGGCATCACCAAATTCTCGCTTCTTGCGATCCCGTTTTTCATACTGGCCGGAACATTGATGGGTTCATTGGGCATCGCAGAGCGGATGATCCGGTTTTTCCGCGTTCTGGTCGGGGATCTGCCCGGAGGCATGGGCGCGGTGGGCACGGTGGTCTGTCTGTTCTGGGGCGCGGTCAGCGGGTCCGGCCCCGCATCTGTGGCGGCAATCGGTCCGATGATCATTCGCGGCATGGAGGAAGACGGCTATCCCCGCGCCTATGCGGCGGGGCTGGTCTGCACAGGTGCAGCCCTGTCGATTGTCATTCCGCCATCAATCGGGCTGGTGATCTATGGCGTGATCGCCGAAACTTCCATTTCCCAGCTTTTCATCGCCGCCATCCTGCCCGGGCTGGTGATGGGCGCGGCGATGATTACGGTTCTGCCCTTTGCCACCCGAACGCGCAGCTTGCCCACGCGCAGCCCCAGCCTCGATGCGTTAAGCCCGGTGGAACATGCCGGGAAAAGCTATGGCGCACGCCTCTGGCGGTCGTTCCGGGACAGTTTCTGGGGCCTCATGACACCCGTTGTCATCCTGGGCGGGATCTATTCCGGCATCTTCACCCCGACCGAGGCGGCGCTCGTTGCAACGGTCTATGCGCTTGGCGTAGGGGCCATTGCCTACCGCACCCTGACCTTACGCGGGCTTTACGATGCGCTCGGCGATGCCGCCGCTTCCTCGGCGGTGGTGATGCTCGTGGTGGCCTATGCGAGCCTCTTCGGCTGGGTGGTCACAGTCGAGGATCTCGTCGGCAGCTATTCGACCGCGCTGCTGGGGCTGAGCGGGAACGAATTTGTCATCCTGGCCGTGATCATGCTTATCCTGCTGGTGGCCGGGATGTTCATGGATGCGGTCACCGTCATGTTCATCACCTTGCCGATAATCCTGCCGGTGGTGCGCGAACTGGGTTGGGATCCGGTCTGGTTCGGGGTGCTGGTCATGGTCAATCTGGCCATCGGCCTGATCACACCGCCGGTCGGGATCAACCTCTATGTAGCGGCCAATGTCACGCGCCTTCCGATAGAACGCGTAGCGCGCAGTGTCATGCCGTTCCTGGCAGCCAGCCTGATCGGTCTTGCCCTCATAGCGGTGTTGCCCGGCCTTTCGGGTGTGCTGCTCGCCTGGATGAACTGAAACAGGCGATCCCGGTCCGCCGGACGGGACAGGGGCACCATTTGAAGCACACCATGCCCCATAAAACCCGCAAGACGACGCGCTGCGCCCACTTACAACACAAAGTCCCACTGCTCCAGCGGCAGGGCCTGACCCGTGATCTCAGGCACGTCAAGAAACGCATCGACCAATGTCTCGATCCGGTGCTCCTCTTGGAGCTTGCCGACCCAAAAGGCTTTGCCCGCGGCGTCCGAAGCGCGGCCCAGTATCTCTGCATACAGCAGTTCAATCCTGTCGGCAGGGGGCTGAACCTCAAAGGCCATACCGTTTTGCTGCGTGTTTTCCGCCGAGCGTAGCATGTTGAGGGCGATCATCCCCAATGGGTACGCCTTGTCTGCCAGGCCGGTCCAGAACTGGAACCCGGCAAGGTCGGGCTGCCGGTCCAGGATCGTCTGATAGAGGGTGGCGATCACTGCATCGCTGCGCGGGGTTTCGATTTCCAACTGGCCATCGGCGAACCGAAGGGTTTCCACATTGACCAGCGTGTCGCGCAGATCGGGATCGTCCAAAGACGTCACGATGGTCTGGCCATTGTCCCACGCGATGACGTAACTGGCCTTATCCCCGTCATAAGCCACCGTGTCAGTGCCCATGCCGCCATGCAGGATGTTCTGCCCGGTCCCGCCAAACAGGGTATCCTGCCCGCCCTGCCCGAAAATCCGGTCGTCCCCTCCTTGCGACCCCACGGTGTCATCACCGGCACCGCCGCGCAAAAGATCATCACCCGCGCCAAGCACGATACTTTGGGCAAGGCCGCCGCCAACCACCTGGTTCTCGCCCGCGCCTCCGGTGACGGTCACGGGGCCAAGGATCACCGCGAATTCCACATCATCCAGAATCAGCGCGGTTCCCGCAGGCAGGCTGGTAGCGTCGATCACAAAGGCCTCTGGCGGGGTTGCACCCGGCCTGCCCGAAATCACGATCGGCCCCGCGTCGGCATCGGCTCCGCTCAGGACCAACGTGCGCACATCGGGCTGAACGCCTTGCGGCAGCCCCTCCAGGAACACGGTCATGGCGTCGAAAATCTCTGCACCCGGTTCGGCCACCTGTGCGCGCAGATCCGCTTCGGCGGCTTCCCGGCTTGCCGCAACACCGGGACCGGACATATCGACCGACACGCCTGCCGGCAGGGTCACGGTCGCCGTTCCGGAAATCTCCTCTGTCTGCGGCCCGGTCGGGGGCGTGTGATCATCCGAACCCGGCGCATCATCCACGGGCGGGGCGATGTTGGGCGGATCATTTGCCGGGGGATCGTTCGCCGGAGGCCGGGGCCATGCCGCGACATCTATTGTCAGCGTGCCGGGCGCAGCGGAAAATGCCTTTCCGTCGCTGACCGCGTAGGAAAAGCTGGCATAGTCATCACCGGACGCCCCCGGCGCAGGGGTAAAGACCAGCTGGGGCAAATCGCCCACCGCGATCACCTGCCCTGCCACAACCGCTGTGCCGCTCAGTTCAAGCGAACCAACAGCGGGCAGCGTGTCGATCCGCACGCTGACCAGCGCATCACCGTCGGCGTCCTGATAGCCGAAGTCGCTGGCGGCAAAGGTGAAGGGCGTGTTGAAAGGCGTCTGCCGATCCGCCATGGCGGGGATTGTGGGCAGATCATTTACGGAGGTGACGGTAATCTGCGCTGTTGCTGGCGCGTCAACGCTCAGCGACACAGCTGAGGACACCCCGTCCCAGGTGCCGCCGGCGGTGCCGGTGGACTTGTCCCAGGCTCCAAAGCCGATCTCTGCCGTACCGTTAAAGTCGGCGTTCGGCACAAAGCGGATCAGGTCGGCGCTGTCCAACAGACGCACGTTGTCGATCAGATTCACATTGACGGATAGGTCGCTGAAGGCGCTGAATGTGGCACCGCCATCGATGGAGTATTCCCAGGACCCGTTGGTATTGTCGACCTGGCTGACCGCAATCGCCTCCGGCGCGGCTGTACCGTCAAGGTCGGGATCGGTGATGGAGCCATCCACCACCAGATCGCCCACGGTTATTCCGGAATTGGAGGTCGGGTCCTCCGCAATGGCCGGTAAGGCGAAGGTGTGTGAAAGGTCCAGAACCGGCGCGTCGTTCACCGGCGTGACGGTCAGGGCAACTGTGTCGGCGGTGCCGTTTGCTTTGCCGTCATTCGGCGTGACCGTCAGCGTCGCCGCCACCGTATCGTCGGCGGCTGTGGTAAAGATGATCTTGCTGGCATCATCCAGATACGCATTGAGGTCTGACGCAGTGCCGCGCAAGGTCATGGACGCTGTACCGGAATTGGACACCACGACGCCGGATACAGGGCCGTTTCCATCCACAGAGGCCAATGTGCCACGATCCACCTCCAGGGTCAGGGTGATGGTCTGGCTGTCCGCGTCGCTGACATCGTAGGTCGATAAATCTATCGCTGTCTCAACATCCTCTGTCACCGTAACATCCGCAGGTGTACCGGTCAGCTTGGGCGGATCATTTGCCGGGGGATCGTTCGCCGGAGGCCGGGGCCGTGCCGCGACATCTATTGTCAGCGTGCCGGGCGCAGCGGAAAATGCCTTTCCGTCGCTGACCGCGTAGGAAAAGCTGGCATAGTCATCACCGGACGCCCCCGGCGCAGGGGTAAAGACCAGCTGGGGCAAATCGCCCACCGCGATCACCTGCCCTGCCACAACCGCTGTGCCGCTCAGTTCAAGCGAACCAACAGCGGGCAGCGTGTCGATCCGCACGCTGACCAGCGCATCACCGTCGGCGTCCTGATAGCCGAAGTCGCTGGCGGCAAAGGTGAAGGGCGTGTTGAAAGGCGTCTGCCGATCCGCCTGCACCACAATGTAGGGGATGTCCTCCACGGGCGTGACGGTGATCTGCGCGAATGCGGGCGGGGAGTTGCTCAGCGACACAGCAGAGGACACCCCGTCCCAGATGCCGCCGGCGGTGCCGGTGGACTTGTCCCAGGCTCCAAAGGCGATCTCTGCCGTACCGTTAAAGTCGGCGTTCGGCACAAAGCGGATCAGGTCGGCGCTGTCCAACAGACGGATGCTGGTACCCAGGATCACATTGACGGATGAAGCGCTGAAGGGGGTGAAGGTGGTCCCGCCATCAATGGAGTATTCCCAGGACCCGTTGGTATTGTCGACCTGGCTGACCGCAATCGCCTCCGGCGCGGCTGTACCGTCAAGGTCGGGATCGGTGATGGAGCCATCCACCACCAGAGCGCCCACGGTTATTCCGGAATTGGAGGTCGGGTCCTCCGCAATGGCCGGTAAGGTGAAGGTTTGTGAAAGGTCCAGAACCGGCGCATCGTTCACTGCCGTGACGTTCACCGTGACCGCTGCCGTTGCAGCAGAGCCCGCCGCAGCGTCGGTCAGCGTGACCGTCACCGTGCGCGCGCCTTCTGCCGGGTGCTCGCCGGTGACCTCGAACTGCACCGCGTGCAACAGGGTCTGCACCAGCGCAGGCGTCGCGGCGGCATTCAGGGTTATCACCAGATCGGACCCGTTTGCGATTGGGCCGCCCAGCGTGCCCACTTGCGAACCGTCCACAGCAACGCTTGATCCTGTGGTGGTCCCGGCCAGCACCACTGTGCCCGAGGCATCCAGGGTCAGCAGATCACTCGCCGTATCAGCGCCGCTTGTGACCGAAACCGTCAAAGTCCCGCCATCGAAATTGGCACTATCGACATCCGTCACGGTCAGCGCTGTGCCCGCATCGAGGCGCACGGCACCGCCGTTTTCCACCGCCGCGACCGCGTCACCATTCAGGTCGCCAATCACCGGCGCATCATTCACCAGCGTGACGGTGATGGAAGCCGTGTCAGTGGCGCTGGAGAAGGCCGTGCCGCCCCCATTGGTGCCCGTGTCTGCGGTCTGCCCCGCCGTGCCGGAACTCGTGTCCCAGGCGCGAAAGGTGATTCCAGCGGTCCCGCTATACTCGGCATTGGGCACAAAACGGACAAGATTGGTGCTGTCAAGAAGCCGCGCGGTGGAGGACAGGTCAACTGCACTGCCCTTTGTACCGCTGAAATCTGTCCAGTTGGTCCCGGCATCCGTCGAAAACTGCCAGACACCGTTGGTATTATCGACATTCGTGACCGCGATGGCCTTTGCCGCCGTGCCGTCGGGATCGGTGATCGCAGTCCCCACGAGAGCGCCCACGGTCGTTCCGGGATTGGTGGCCGGGTCCTCATCAATCGCGGTGAGCGTTGGCGTGGCGTCCGTCAAGACCGGCGCGTCGTTCACCGGTGTGACAGCCAGCGTGACGGTATCCGCAATGCCGTCATCAGCATCAGCAGGTGTCACCGTCAGTGTCGCGGCGGTGGTGTCGTCGGCGGCGGTGGTGAAGGTAACGTTGGAGGTGACGTCAAGATAGCTGTTGAGGTCCGCCGCACTGCCAGAGAGCGTCATCGAGGCGGTGCCGGAATCGGCCACGGTCACGCCGCCAGCGTTGCTTGCCGCCAGCGTTCCGCGATCTACCGCCAGTTTGAGGATGATTGCGTCTCCTTCGACATCGCTTACGTTATAGGCGGACAGGTCCACGGCGGCGGCCACATCCTCAGTCACGGTCACATCGCCCGGCGTGCCACCAAGAACCGGCGCGTCGTTCATCGGGTTGATGGTGATGAAGCCATCGACATATCTATTGGAGTACGGGGTTGATCCCCCGCCTTGGCCGGTATCCACCACATCCCCTGGAGTAGCTCCATTGGTCTTGTCCCATGCGCGGAAGGTAATTTTGGCAGTGCCATGAAAATCTGCATCAGGGACAAACCGCACCAAGTTCGTCGCGCCCCCCGTCAATGTCCCGTCCAAAAGCCGAGCGGAACCCGGGGTCAAGCGATAGTCGTTATTGTCGGCGGTAAAATCGGTCCAACTGGTCCCATTGTCGGTGGAGAACTGCCAGACACCGTTTTCATTGCCCACAGCGATGACCGCAATCGCCTCTGGCACGGCTGTACCGCCAAGGTCGGGATCGGTGATGGACCCACTGGCCACCATATCGGCAACGGTGGTGCCCGAGTTCGTGGTGTCATCCTCAGCGATCGGGTTGAGCGTCGGAGGGGGATTGCCAGGCATTACAGGGGCGTCGTTCACCGGGGTAATGGTGATCCCAATGGTATCCGACGTGTCCGGGACGACGGGGCTTAGGTCACTGTTTAAAAGCGTAATCGTTAAAGTGTCTGCAACGGCAGTGGGTGAGGTGGCCTCATATCTGACCAAGCCAAGTGTTTGCAAATACGTGTTTATGGCTGCTGCGGTGCCAGTTATGTAGCCGACGTCACCAATTACACTGGCCCTAGCGTCTCCAGATCCAGTCAGCATGGACACCTTGCCTTCCGCTGCCTCGATCTTCAGGCGAAATTCATCGGTCCCGGAAGCCGTGACCGTGTAAGCCCTCAGATCCAAACCCGTGGTCGCGTCTTCCACGGTGGTGAAATCCGCAGGTTCGCCGGTCAAGGTTGGTGTCGCCAGCACACCGGCAAATTCGGGCACCGCCATCGGCTGCGCGCGCACCGCGCCGGCGCTTGCCGCCAGTGACCAGTCGCCCCCCAGCCGCGCCGCCCCGGTCAGCGTTTCACTGGCCAACACCGGCCGCCCCAGGGCCTGCGACAGCGCCGCGACAAAGGCCCGCCCTTCGGCACCTTGCCCCGCCTCACAGGCATAGACCAGCACATCGCCCGTCACGCAGGCCCCGATTGCGCCAAGAGCCCCCGCCATTTGCGGCAGGTCCTGCCGTGTCAGGATCTGCCCGCCCAGACGCACCGCGCCAGAGCTGCCGTGGCAAAACACATGCAGATCGCCCAGCGGCCCCGCCGCGAAGGCCCGTGCCGTCAGACGCTCGGCCAGATCGGCAAGCGTGCCGCAAGGCGACAACACGTCCATCCCAAGCGCCGCAGCGCGAGAGGCAATCGAAAATGTTTCGGACACTGCCCCATCAAGGACGACAAGAGACGATCTGTGCATGTGATTTTTCCTGTACCGCAAGAGCCAGCGTGCGCCGCTGTTCTGTTCGCACAAAAAATGTACCGGAAGTGCTCTTATAAAACCGTGTCAGCCGACACAGGGGTCAACGCCAAACGACGGCCTCCATCGCGCTGGTTTGATACAACAGCCAACCTTTGCCGTCTCGGAACGGCCGTCATGCGCCCAGTTGGCCTTTTTTGATCATGTGCGCGGTCTGAATTCCGTCTATGGTTGCTGTTGCTGATCCGAAGGACTTGAAACCCATCATCGGCTTGATCCGTCTTTTCACCCCCCGATGGTCCTGCTCCATGATGTTGTTGAGATACGTCGACCGGTAGACCCTGTTCCTACGGTCTGACCCAATCCTACGCAGAGCATCGTTCATCCCCGCCAAGCCGGCGGTGTTCGCTCTGCTTTTGTCGATCGCGCAAGACCTTGGCGGCCCATTGCAGGGGATCGCCTTGGCTAGAAACAGCAACGCTGCAGCTTCGTCCCGATGCTCGGACAGAATGAAATCAGGAGTTTGCCCATTGCGATCCAAAGCGCGATAAAGGTAACACCAGTTGCCGCGAACCGTGACATAGGTCTCGTCAAGACGCCAGGACGGCCCTGTTGGAGCCTTCCACCGCGCCGCCGCGCTCGGCTAATATCTCCTCAAGGTCGCGGTAGGAAAACGGCGTAACGCAGGTAGACAAAGACCGCATGCAGGATGACCTTTTTCGGAAACTGCGCACCTTTGAACGACACCGTTTAACAGACCTCTTTCACAAATCATCTCGACTGAGCGACCATCGCGCCAAAGGTTGCGACAGAACCGGACGTGCTCGCGAGGCGGGCAAACCGGGATGCCAGGTGCTGCGCCGCGGTGAGGCCGCATGGCAGAATGCGCAACGAACCGAAGGGCGGTTCTCCACCAAAACCTGGCATGAGGTCCTTGGTGACTTCGTGGATGACACCGATCTGGTGACGCGCATCAAAACTAAATCGCCGCGGTAACAATGGGGCGGTTACAGTCCAGCCCAGAGCCGGTAAGTTATAGTGTCGACCGAAGCTCTTTCTGAGCTAGCTTTGCAACCCCTACCGCAGCTTCTGTGTGAGGGGTGGTCTCAATATTAAGCCCAAGCACGCGACTTCGGATTTCGGTCCAAACAGAGTTCGATGCTCCGCCACCTGCAGTATAAACCATGTTGGGCGCAGTAGCGCCGTGTTCGACAATGGAAGCGTAAGCATCGCGTTCAATGCGGGCCATGCTTTCAAGTAAGCCGTGCAGAAAATGCGCATCGTCATCGGGGCGCGGTGTGACGCGGGGTTGAAGGCTGGGGTCGTTGATGGGAAAGCGTTCTCCGGGTTTGACTAGTGGATAGTAGTCCAAAGAACTGGAAACAGCTGGGTCGATGCGTGTGGACAACTGGCCAAGGTCTGCTTGGGGCAAAAGCTGGCGCAAGACGCCGCCTCCGGTGTTAGATGCTCCTCCAACGAGCCAGCCGTCGCCCAGGCGATGCGCATATAGTCCAAGACCAGGGACATCTATGCGTCGCGTTGACATCAGTTTGACCGCGAGGGTTGTTCCAAGGGAAGTCACGGCGTGGCCCGGTGCAGGATCGGTTGCCGCTAGAAACGCAGCGATGCTGTCAGTGGTGCCTGCATGAACTTTCAGTGCGGACGAAAGCCCGAACGCCCGCGCCTTTTCAGCGGATACGGTGGCGATCACCTCACCAGGGCGGTGCGCCTTGGGCAGCAGCGCAGAGGGTAGTGGCAAGCCTGTCATCCAGTCTGGCCACATGCCTGTCTCAGGATCTAACCCGGTTTTAAGCGCGTTGTTGACGTCTGTGTGGCCACCTTGGCCCATCAGGCGCGCTGCGATGAAATCTGCCTGATGCAATAGGTGGACAGCCTGCTTTCCGGTATCTTCGGAAACCAGTTTTAGCGCGCGGGTAAGGGCTGACCCCGGGCCGTTGGCGACATGACTGGTGGGCGCGTGGCGTGCGATGATAACAGCTTCATCAACGAACCCACCGTCATCATACATCAACGCGCGGCTGACAGGACGCAGGGCAGCATCGGTCAGCACCAGACTGCCTGAGGTTCCATCGACGGCAAGGCCAGCGATGTCGAACGGCGAATGCCCGTCGTCCCGCAAAGCTTGCATCTGCGCATGAAGGCATTCAGACACCGCCTTCCACCAGCATTCTGGGTCGCGACGGTCGTCTACATTTGGACCGTAGCTGCCACGGGCCATGCTAAGTACCGTCCCGTCAGCAGCGATAACTGCAGAGCGCACCCCGGAGGTGCCAAGGTCTATTCCAAGTGCCAGCTGCATCATGACCGTGCGGCCAAGGCCTGACGATACTTCTCGGCGTCCCAATTCAGCAGATCAGCTTCGGCGTTGGGACCAATGGATTCCGGAGTCCAGTCTTCGGGAAGTCGTGACAAGACGTCGGAAAGACAGCGCAACATGGCTTTCTGTGAAGATGTGGCACCGTCGCGAAGGGCAGTCCCATGTCCTTCGATGAGCAAAGCAGGGCGTTCGCCATCATGGTCCGTTGCAGGCAAGGCCGGACCAAGGAATACGACATGATCGGGGTAAAATGACCCGCTTTTAGCGATGGAGCACGCCCGCGTTTTGTGCGCGATCCAGCTTTCCGGTGTCCACACGTAACCGGGCGGCGGCGCATGTTCCGGCAAGGAGTGTGTTGTCGCAATGGCTGACATGGCCAGACGTGCTTCCACCTCTTCCGTCAGCGCATCGACGTCTTCAACGGTTTCCCCGCATACGATCAGACCGTGGTTTTCAAGCACGAACACCTGTGTTGAAGGCGATGCGTTTGCAAGGATCTCTCGGGTCAGGGGCAGTCCGGGTTTGGCGTAAGGCACAAAGGCAACGGGAAGGCCCGACAGTTTGGCCTCTGCCGCCACCCGCCCTTCCGGACAAATCGCGTGGACCAGCGTTGCAATGGAATGAGTGTGCGCCACAACAGTCCACTTCAGCGCGGCATGAAAGGTTGTCTCAATCGAGGGGCGCAACGGATTATCGGGATCCAACACGGTTGTCTTGCACGATCCATCCCCCGCCTCTTGGCGGGCCTCGGCCAATGCAGCAAAGCGATCTACCGGTACAAAGATGTGGGACGTTTCCGCATCGGCCAGTTCCGTCCCGGATGCTTTGATCCACAAAACCTCGCCATCTTTGTAAGACGTGTTTCCACCGGGGCCCTGAACACGCAGCGGGTTTTGGCCAAGGCGTGCAGACAAATTGCGGAACGCATCAAGCGCGGCGGGCGGGTGCATGGCTACCTCAGTATTGAAAGGGTAAAGGTTGGCAATCCCGCGCCTTCGGCGGCTGCGAGACTGCGTAAGGCATCCAAGGAATCATCCGCATGTGCAAAACGATTGGCGTGCAGACCGCCTTCGATGAACGCCGTGGACCAACCGGCGGCAATGCCCCCGGCAACGTCATGTTCAAGGCTATCGCCAACCATCAGGATGCTGCTTGGGTCGTCGATCCCAAGCGCGTCTTGTAGCGCACGGAATACAGGCGTGTGCGGCTTACCATAGAACGTAACCGCTCCTCCGGCATCAGCATAGGCATGGGCAAGCGTGCCGGGAGAGATCACTTTTTTCCCATCCGCCCGCGGTGCAGCCCGATCCGGGTTGGCACACAACACGGGCAGGCCAAGCTTTTGCGCCTGATCAAGCGCTGAGTGTGCGATGTCATGGTTCCCGGAGTCGGGCAATCCCATCAACAACACAGCCTGCGCATCCGCGACATCATCGCAAAACGTGACATCCAGATCACCTGCCCAGTCCTGCGCGTCAATTGCGGCAGCGGTGATCGGATAAAGCGATGTAATTTCTCTTTGTGTTTCGAGGTCGCACCAGACCGCCTCGCCCGAGCTCATGACATGTTTAAACGTGTCTGCCGGAAACCCCATTTTAGTGATACGTGAATGGTTCAGCGCCGACCGTTTGCCTGAGTTAGTCAAAACGGCCAATTCGCACTTAAACGCGCGCAACTCCGCTAGCACGCTGACCGCTTCGGGATAGGCGGACGTGCCATTATGCAGCACGCCATACTGGTCGAAAACGATGGCATCAAAGCGGTCAGCCACGTCAAGAAGTGTCTCAAGCCGCTTTACCATTGTCCTAACTTTCAGCCATATCCTTTGGGTCGCGCAAACTGGCGAGGTATGCGGGAACGTCTTCCTTGGCCATGGCAGGTGCGGCTTTCGCGGCGGCACCATCGGGCATATCGCCAAAGTAAAACTGGAAGCCGGGGATGAACTGACGCCGCTTGCGCAACGGCATGCCCTCATAGGGGAACACGTCGGATCGCGCATTGGCCGCTTCGTCATGGCAGGGCAGTATCACATCTGCACGCTTGTCCAGCTCTTCCACGGATTGCCAACCTTCAAAGCTGTTCACGAATCGAGCAGGCACCCAATAGCGCCAGCCTTCGGCTTCGCAGGGTTCAAGGTTACGCTCCTGAAAAATGGCATCGCCCGCGAGGACAATGTCGCCTGCAGACGTCGCGACGGTCACGGCCATATGGCCAACCGAGTGGCCAGGTGTGTGGAACATCGTGATGCCCGGAAGCACCTCGCACTCGTCTTCGACCGCCTCCAACACACATCCGGCATAGGCGGGTTCAATGCCCCAATAGCCACTTTCATACGTGCGGTAGTAAAGTGGCAAAGGGTTATATGCCATTTCGATCTCGGCCTTCGGCGCGATGTAGCGGGCGTTCTTGAACTTCTTCATGTTCTGCACGTGATCCCAGTGCAGATGCGTGAAGACAATTGCGTCGATTTCATCGGGATGCACGCCCAGTTTTTGCTCAAGGTGTTCGTGAACCTCGAGGCAGCCGCGTTTTTGGCATTTGTGGTGATACTTGGTTGCGCGCTCTTCATCGCAAAGGCCGGTGTCGATCAGGATTTTATGCGTACCGGTGTCGACGTAATGACAGTATACGGGGTTCCAGAACTTCTTCCCTGCGGGGCCTTTCCAGAATGTGTAGGTGCCAAGGTCAGCCTCAAGCCATCCTGTGTTGATCGGGTAAATCTTGGTTTCGTTCACGCCCATCCCGGCACTCCCATTCGTCTGAATCATGTTTTGTATACAAAAATATGATTAAGAATGCAGATGCAAGGCAAAACTCTGAATTTGAGCCTAGTTCGCATTCAGAGTTTGCAAAAAACTCTTGGTCATATGGGCACGCATCCCGTCTGAGGCCATTTCCGAATCCTTTGAAAAAATACTCGCGATCAAGTCTTCATGGCTTTCGGCAGAGGCGATCAGATCGGCTTTGCTGCCAAACTTCTTGGCGCGGAACGGGCCGGTGCGGCGGCGAAAATCTGATGCGATTTCGGCGATATAGGGATTGCCTGTGGCGCGGTAAATGGTGTGGTGAAACGCTTCGTTGGCACGCATGTAGGCGTGCATGTCACCGCTTTGCGCGGCTTCTACGCATTGTGCCTGTGCCTGCTCGATCTCTGATCGGGACAAAAGCGTCATACGTTGCGCCGCGATACGCGCGCATGTGGCTTCGATTTCATGCATAGCTTCAAAGATTTGCGCCAATTCTTCACGTGTATACTCGGCCACGCGCACCCCGCGCTTTTCGCCGGGTACAAGAATGGCCTGTGCTGTCAGGCGGCTAAGCACTTCGCGGATTGGTGTGCGCGAGACGCCGAAGCGTTCAGTGAGCTTTACCTCGTCCAGACGTTCGCCCGGTTTGAGGATACCCGTTGCGATGTCGTCCATCAGAGCGGCCTCAATCCGTTGAACGGTGGTGCCGCGCGACGCTCGTTCGGGTTGATCTTTCATGGCGTGCCTCTTGCTTTCAGCAGACCATATGTACCAAAGAGCATCCGCAAATGCAATTTTGGATATTTACAATCATTTTTGTATACATAAGCTGCAATTCGAAGGAATGGGGATTCGATGCCGGAAATACGTCTTGAGAATCTGGTGAAGCGCTATGGCGCCGTTGAAGTGTTGCACGGCATCGATCTTGCAATGGAGGAGCACGAATTTACTGTGCTCGTTGGTCCGTCCGGCTGTGGGAAATCCACGACCCTGCGCATGCTCGCGGGGCTTGAATCCGTCTCGGAGGGCGAAATCCTCATGGGTGGCAGATCGGTGAACACCGTTGATCCCAAGGATCGCGACATCGCGATGGTGTTTCAGGACTATGCGCTTTATCCGCATATGAATGTCGCCAAGAACATGTCGTTCTCTCTGCGCCTCAAGAAAGTGCCCCAACCCGAGATCAACAAGAAAGTGCGCGACGTGGCCGAGATGCTGGGCCTGTCGGATTTCCTTGATCGTAAACCCGGCGAGTTGTCCGGCGGCCAACGACAGCGCGTCGCGATGGGTCGTGCATTGTGCCGCGATGCCAGCACGTTCCTGTTTGATGAGCCGCTGTCGAACCTTGACGCAAAGTTGCGTGGCCAGATGCGGGCGGAACTTGCCCTGATGCGGCAGACCGTCAAAAAGAATATGATCTACGTGACTCACGATCAGATCGAAGCGATGACGCTTGCGGATCGGATTGTTGTTATGAATGGCGGCTATATCCAACAACAGGGCACACCAGCTGAGCTATTCAAAAACCCGTCTAATAAGTTTGTCGCCGGCTTCCTCGGATCGCCCCCGATGAACTTTCTGGATGCCGCGCTTGTCGATGACGGCGGCACGCTTTGCGCGCAAGGCGACGGGTTCAAGCTCGCGCTGCCCGACGCACTTGCGGTGCGAGCGCGTCAAGCTGTGATGCAACATGCGATCCTTGGCTTGCGTCCGTCAGACCTTGAATACACGCCTGATGGCGAAGACGCCCATTCGATCGAACTCAATGTGGTCGTGTCTGAATATGTCGGCGCGCAATCCGTGTTGATATGTGATTGCGGTGCAGCGCGCGTCACCGTCGAATTGAAATCCGAGACACCCATTGCGCTGGGGGAAACCCTGCGCTTTTCGGTGCGCCCCGATGGGCTGCACCTGTTCGACCCAAAGACAGAGAAGGCGCTCTAGCGTCTCAAGATCAGCGATCGGGAGGAACCAATGCTGAACCTACTCAAAACGACGACCTTCGTGACCGGGGCCGCCTTTGCGTCCATGGTTGCAGCACAAGAAGGGCCGTATGCGCCGTATGAAGGCACGACGCTTGTCGTGAACTTCCCCGCCCACCCACACTACAACGCTGTGATGGAAGTGCTGCCGGAGTTTACTGCGCAGACCGGCATCGAGGTTGAGGTAGACATGCTGCCCTACCTCGACATGCGCGAACGCCAGACGCTTGAGCTGGCTCTGGACGAAGGCGCGTATGATCTGATTTCCTACGTCGTGTTCTCAAAGGCTGACTATGTCTACGCCGACCAGCTTGAGAACCTTGCCAAGTATTTCATGAACCCGCGCCTTGCGGATCCGAACTATGACGCGGAAGACCTGATTGACGGCTATGTCCAGAACATCGGTGTGGCCGGTGGCGAAAAGGGCTATCTGCCCGGTCCGACCGGGTCGCTTTACGGTCTGCCCTTCGGGTCCGAGACATCGGTGCTGTACTACCGCACGGACATCTTTGAAAAGCACGGGCTGGAAGTGCCGACGAACTACGACGACTTCCTCCAACTTGCGTGCCAAATCCCAGAGCTTGAGCCGGGTATGGGCGGTGTCGCATCGCGCGCGGCATCCGGTCATCAGGCATCGCACGCCTTCTTGCTGCACCTCGCACCGCTTGGTGGCCGCGTGTTTGACGACGCATGGAACCCGCGCATCAATGACGCGGCAGGTGTCGAAGCGGCCAACGCTTTGAAAACCATCGTCGATTGCGGCCCGGAAGGCTCGTCCAACTTTGGCCCGGCAGAAGCGGCCAACGCGTTTGCCCAAGGTCAGGCCGCGATGTTCCTCGACTCGATCGCGTTTGCATCGACTTTTGAGGATGAAAGCCGCAGCACCGTTGCTGGCAATGTCGGCTGGGCTGCGCACCCTGCGGGTGTCCGTGCCGCATCGCAAACGGGTGGGTTCGGGATCGGCATTCCTGCAAACGCAGAGCACAAAGAGGCGGCGTTCCTGCTCGCTCAGTGGCTGACATCGAAAGAGGGCGACCTGATGACAGCAATGGCGGGCGGCAACCCATCGCGGTTCTCAACCTATCAGGATGCGGCCCTGAACGAAGCTAAGCCATGGTCGTCAACCTTTGGTGAAGCGCTCGAATTTGCGGATCCCGACTGGCGTCCGATTATCCCGGCATGGGGTCGCATTAACGCCGACATCGGCACAACCATGAGCCAGGTTCTGACAGAAGACCTCGACGTTCAGGAAGCGCTTGATGGCGTGGCCGAGCGGACGCGGGCGTTGATGGAAGAAGAAGGTTACTACATCTGGCAGTAACGCCAGAAACCGGTCCACGCCTTTGCCCCATCTTCGGCCTGGACCTCCTCCTGCATCCGGGGTCTGCCAGCGGTAGGCCCCGGGTCTTCCCCCAAGCTTCGAGGACGCCGCCCCGTGTCGACGCAACGTCTGAATCGCCTGACACCGTACATGTTCGTCGCCCCTGCCGGCGTCGTCATGATCCTCGCGCTGTTTTATCCCATCGGCTACATGATCTGGGGCAGCTTTCGCGATTGGGACCCAAGCCAGAGCCTATCCGAGACCGAATTTGTCGGCCTTGCCAACTATGCCAAACTGCTGGTCGATCCCGCATTCCACACGTCCTTTTGGGTCACGCTGGTCTTCGCGTTCACAGTTGTCACGGTTGAAATGATCCTCGGTGTCGGCCTTGCGCTGCTGCTGGACCGCAACATTCGCGGCATGTCTGTGTTGCGCACGATGTTTATCCTACCGATGATGATTGCGCCCGTGGTGGTGGGCCTTGTCTGGCGGTATATGTTCCATCAGACCTACGGCACGTTTAACCGTTTTCTTGAAGCAGTCGGCCTGCCCACTGTCGATTGGCTGGGGCAAAATCCGCTGCTATCCGTGATCATTGCCGACATCTGGCAATGGACACCGTTCATTTTCATCCTGTCGCTCGCCGCCCTACAATCGCTGCCGCGCTCTGCTTTGGAAGCTGCACGCATTGATGGCGCGTCAAGCTGGCAACAGATCATTCACATCAAGCTGCCGCTGATGATGCCTGTTCTGATCGTGACCATGCTTCTAAGATTGATCGACGCCTTTAAGGTGCTTGAGGTGATCCTTGTTCTGACAGGTGGTGGTCCGGGGCTCAGCACCGAAATCCTTGCTTTGCGCATCGCCCGAACGGCGCGGGAATTCCGTGAATTGGGCGAAGCGGCAGCGATGTCGAATTACCTTCTGATGCTGCTCATGGTTCTCACGCTAGGCATGTTCGCCTTCACCCGCTGGCAAGAGGCCCGCGCCCGCCGTGCCAAGTTCGCACAAGCTGCAGAAGAGGGTTAAGACCATGGCCGACACCACCCACGACCGCCAAAACCCCGCCTTTTACGCGATTATCGCGCTGCTGATCTTTATGTCCGTGGGCCCTGTGATCCTGCTGTTCGTCAACTCGCTTAAACTGGATGTGGACATCACCAGCGGCGCGGGCGGGTTGTTGTTCATGCCGACGATCCGCAACTACGAAACCGCGCTCTGCGATATCCTGTGGTACGAACCGGAACACCTGCGCTTCTGCCAAATCCGCTTTGGCGGCGCGTTCATCAACTCGATCATTATCGCATTAGTGTCGACCGTGCTGACTCTGGTGTTCGGCTGCATGGCCGCCTACGCGCTGGTGCGGTTCAAATTCATGGGCCGCGATAGCCTGTCGCTCAGCACGCTGGCGGTGCGCATGATACCCCCGGCGGTTCTGCTGGTGCCGGTCTTCGGTCTGTGGAACAACGCCTTCTGCCTCGACAACGATTACGGGCTGGGCATGTGGATCCGCGACACGTTTGGCGGGCGTGGTGACGTCTGTCTGGCGGGCACACATGGCGGGATCATCCTGATCTACGTCGCGATGAACCTGCCTTTCGTGATCTGGATCCTTCAATCGTTTATCGTACAAGTCCCGCCCTCACTGGAAGAAGCCGCGCGTGTCGATGGCGCGGGGCCATTTCAGACGTTCTTCCTTGTCGTGCTGCCGCTCATCAAACCTGGCCTCGCCGCCGCGTCGATCTTTACTTTTCGTATTGCTTGGAACGAATATCTACTTGCCTCCGCCCTCGCTGACCGGGACACGATGACAGTGCCGATCCTGATCGTGAACAATGCTTCCGAATTCGATGGCCTTGGCACCATCTTTGCCACTGGCATGCTGCTCGCGATCCCGCCGATCCTGTTCACGCTGTTCGCGTCCCGCCAAATCATCACGGGTATGACTGCCGGGGCGGTAAAGGGCTGACCCATGGCGCGTGTTTTGCTGATCGGGACATTAGAGACCAAGCAAGCCGAGCTAGGCTATCTACGCGACGCATTGGGCCGATACGGGCTGGATGTTGCTATGCTGGACGTCTCACTTGGCTCGAAAGGCGCGGTCTGGTCCGGGAAGGAAAAGCTGGCGCGTATGACGGAAAAGGCGCAAGCCGCGGCTACCGATGTTGGGGCGCACTGCACGGATTGTCAGGTCGCTATCGGCGTTGGCGGGGGCACCGGAGGTGAGATTGTCCTGGCTGCGATGAAGGCCCTACCTGCCACCTATCCCAAGATCCTGATCACCACCTTGGCGTTTGACCCCCGGCCTGCCCTTGCCGATAGCGCCATTACGATCATTCCGACGCTGTGCGATATCGAAGGTCTGAACACGCAACTGCGCCAGGTGTTCGAAAACGCCGCCGCCGCCATCGCAGGCCTCACCAAAGCGCAGCCGATCGTCAGGGACGACCGCAAGACCGTTGCCGTGACCACTTTGGGCGCGACAGGGGCCGCAGGGGCCAACATCGCGCGCGTGCTGACCGAGGCCAACCTTGAGCCAACGGTCTTTCACGCCAACGGCTACGGCGGCGCCGCATTTTCTCGGTTCGTTGAGGAAGGCCACGTCCAGGGCGTGATCGACATGAACGTGCATGAACTGGGCCGCATTCATCTTGCGGGAGCCCATGTGTCCATGCCGACCCGGTTCTCCTCTGCGGCGTCGCTCCCCCGCGTGGTGCTGCCCGGCGCGCTGAACTTCCTTGGCTTAAGTGCGTTAGAGACGGTTAGCAATGCGCACCTTAAGCGCCCGCACTACTGCCATACGCAACAGTTCACGCATATAAAGCTGACCAAAGACGAGATGTCTGAACAGGCAAAGCGCTTAGCCGCAATTCTGAACGACAGCATCGCACCCTGTCACGTCCTGATCCCCATGGGCGGTTTCAGCCACGAAGACCGCCCCGGCGGTGCCATAGAAGACAGCGAACTGCGTGCCATCACCGCCGAGATCCTGAACGAACAGGCCCGCGCCTACACCGTCACGCAGCTTCCCGATCACATCAATGACCCAAACACTGCCAAGGCCGCTGTTGCCGCCCTGCGCGATCACCTTTGAAGGACCAGTCCCATGACCCATGCCGATCTGAACGAAAAGAAAGATGCCCTGATTGCCATGGCACAACGATGCTTTGACGGGCGTTTGCAAACCAATGCGGGCGGCAACCTGTCTGTGCGTCTTGATGCAGGCGATGCCATTGTCATCAAACCGTCCGGCGTGGGGTTCAATGAATGCACGCGGGACAACCTGCAAGTTGTTCAGCTTGATGGAACCATCCTGCCCTGTGCTGAAGGTCTGAAGCCATCCAAGGATTTGAGCTTTCACCTCGACCTTTACCGCATCCGCGACGACATCAACGCCATCGTTCACTGCCATAGCCCTTGGGCCACGGGGTATGCCAGTGCCGGTATCGAAATCCCGTGCCTCACAGTCCAGACCATCGAAAAGATCGGTCGCATGCCGCTGATCCCGCTGTCGTCAAACGGTGGTCCGCAGACCGAGGTTGAGATCAGCCCTGTGTTTCAAGACACGAATATCCGCGCCGCTGTGCTGGCCAATCACGGGACCATCGGAGTGGGAAAGACGCTGATGGCTGCGCAGTACCTCTCTGAAATCATTGAGGAAACGGCGCATGTTGCATATGTCCGCGACACTCTGATGGCCGCACATGGCAAAACCGCAGCCGATTTGCCAAGCTATGGCACGGCCGCTGATGCGAGGGCTGCTTCAGGATAAATCAAAACGAGACTGATGTTGTTACGGGATCGTTCAAAACCGTGGGGTTATGCTGCTCGGATGCTACACCGCACACCTTAAGTGGTTTCACTGTCATCGAACTACCATCTTGTATTCGATTTGACGTGCGCTCCAGAACTTGTGTAGCGACGCCTTCTTTTGTGACGGCCATTGCTGTATACCTACCGCGGTTCTGAGGAAATCAGCGATCTGGGGATCTGCAGATCGCGGTTGCTGCTCTGGCAGATCGAGCTCGATCGCGGGGCCAACCGCCATCACCTGAACACAAAGGACGAGTCCCTCGTCTTCAGCGAATTGAGCCAGATCTGATAGCATCGTGCTTGATGGAGCGACGTGTGGCGACAGAAGCAGCGTGGGACGGATGAAGTCCGCTGTCCGCACCAGTGGTGGGTCCGCTGCGCGCCAAAGGTCCCAGACCTCAACGGCCGTCGCCTCGGCGCACCATGACAGTGCCGCCGCGCCAAAACCCGTTCCACCTGAAGCGCGCCACAACGCAGTCCAGCGCTCCGCGTTGCAAGCCTCCTGAGCTACTCTGCAATTGTTGGACAGGATCTGGCGCTTTTCAAGCTACTCTTTGCCCCTGCTGATCGGGGTTGGTAGTTTCATTTTGCTGCCAATAGACGATGGCTGGTGGCCTGCCGCCAAGTGCGGAGTGCGGCTACTGATGGTCGTAAAAGCACATCCATTTTCGAATCCCAGCCTTTGCCTCCGATTCCGTCACTTGGGCATGTAGGTAAACGCATTCTTATCTCAGCATCCGCCACAGCCGCTCGATGAAGATGTTGTCGAGGAACCGGCCTTTTCCATCCATTGAGACGCGCACGCCGGATCACTTCACGCCCCAGGGCAAGGGCTTGAGCTTTCGTTCCAAAGAAGAGTTGGCCACCGCATTGGCGGACTCTCTGACCGATGGCGTTCACCCGCCAATTCACCCGATCTTGGCGTCGAGTTCCTTTGCCGACTCCCTGTCGATCTCGGGTTTCTTGCGGCCCCCGCCCTCGAACACCGCGGACGCGCCCTCCAGAAACGGACCTTTCCAATGGAGGATCATCCTCGGATGTACCCCGGACCGGCTCGCCAGCTCGGGCGTGTGCTACTTGCGTTTCAACATCTGTGATCTCCTTCTCGTTGAAGATCAGCAGACGGCGAAGCGTAGCTTACGTCAGTGTACGAATTTCGGGGGGTAGCTCACAGTTCATCCCATTAGCTCAAACCTTCACCGAAAGCCGCAAGATAAAGCACAACAGACAAGACGAACAAAAAGCTCCGCTTTGGCGGTTTAACTCCTTTGCCCAAAATCCCTTGACACAAACGGCCCCGTTACCGAAGTGCAAAGTCTAAACACTTAAACGCAATCGCGAAGATCCCAGATCAAACCGGCCTTGATCACAGGGGAAGCCAATAGCGACCAAAGTAAATTCAGTTGCGGACAGCTAGTAACATTTCCGGTTCAACCAAAAGCAGTTTTCGAAGCGACTTGAGACACAGATAATAATTTTCGTCTTCCAGAAAAACTTGCGAGCTTCTTAATACTTCCAAGTAAGCTGTATTTTTGAAAACATGATCAAGCTCATTGAGTTCACCCAACAGCTTTTCCTTTATTTTTATCAAATTGCCTTCACCGGTCAATAGTAACTGAGCAAGATAACATGCACGTCGAATTGGTGTATTGATATCATCCGGATGTATAGCATCCTTCAACCTGAGAATTTTTGAGTTTCGACTCATAATTGTAATTGTTGAGCGACGACTTCCATTTTCAATCACTGCGCCATTTATCAATACTCTCTCTTTGGGTGACAGCTTGAGGACCAATCCACTCATTTTGATGCATCCTTCATAGAAAGCCCACAGTAAATAGATAAATTAATATCAATCAAAACTTGACAGTCTTCAAGACCGTTACGCACTTCTTTTGTATGCTGTCGAACAAACTCACCTAGATAAAATATTTTCGACTTCAAATCCGGAGATAGTCCGTTCTCCTTAAGAGCTACATCCGATGAAAGAACGATCCACAAACGACAATTCTCATGTAGCGCATCAACAAAAGCTGGAAAATCTTTTACTCTATTCAAATAGGCCGTTTTAAGCCGTCTCGTAACTTCTAGTATCGCTGCACTTTCAACATCTTTATCAACTCTGACAGTTTTATATGCATCCAAAGTAGCTTGAGTCGCGGTCATAGAAAAGCCTCAATTTATTTCATAAAATTTAGGAGGGGTCGCCGTAGCGACCCCAGCTCTTTTTATCTAAAAAGCGATAGAAGTGATTGTGGAGCCTGATTTGCAATAGATAGCGCCTGCACACCCAGCTGTTGCTGGACTTGTAACGCTTGCAAACGCGCTGACGCTTCTTCCATATCAGCATCCACCATTGTGCCGATACCCGACTTAAGGGAATCCGTTAAACTCGAAATGAAGTTCGCTTGCGTTTCAATACGTCCTTGCGCAGATCCAAAAGATGCTGCGGAATCAATAGCATTTTGAATCATAAATTCAATTGACACAAGAGCAGCATCTGCCCCTGCATCAGTTGTGACGTCAATATCATTGAGCTTTTCCAAACCCCCACCTATTGTCACGCTGGTTGGTGATGTTAATGTGTCAATACGTGCCGCAATGGTATCAGTTGCGTCAGTCACCGTCGAACTTATATTAAGTGTTTCACCCGACGCTGATACGTTAAAAACGTCGGTATCAAGTCCCTCCTCGAGAGCATAAATGGCATAGGCTTGGGCTAGGCCTTTAGCCACATCACCTGCAGTATCACCGTCTCTGGCAATATACATAATTTTCTGCGCGTCAGCCGCTGCTGTACCAGTTGTGTAATCGGCGGGAGTAAAGTTACTCGCGTTTGCGTCGGTGCCAAGAATACCAAGGCTATAAACCTGCCCGGCTGATGCAGGTGCCGTAACTACAAGGCTTGCGGTTTGTGTGCCATTGAGTGTTGCAGCGCCAGTTAGATTCGCTACAGTTCCGCCAACCACCGAACTCGCGTCAGTACCTAAGTCTTTCTTTGCAATTGAAATATCACTGGCTGCGACTCCTGTAGAAGATCGATCAAGCGATGCTAATACATTTACACTCCCCGAGCCAGCGTCAACTTCCCTATTCGATAGCAGGTTCAAACCATTAAATTGGGCCGCGCCGACAACAGCATTGATTTGATCGCGCAGTGCGACAATATCAGTCTGAATCTTTGCACGATCAACATTTTGCTCCTGCGAAGCAACGATTTTTCCCTTCATGTCTGTCAGCAAATCTGTAACAGTTTCTGCACCATTGCGGGCAACAGCGACGGTAGATTCACCAAGATTTAAGCTATCAGATATGCCTTGGAAACCTTTTACATCGGATTCCATCACCTTCGAAATCGACCAAACCGCTGCATTATCCTTAGCGTTCGCAACGGATTTACCAGTAGAGATTTGATTCTGCGTGGCCCCAAGCTGCGAGTTGATCGATTTTAAGGTCTGCAATGCAACCATAGCGCCATTATTTGTCAAAATACTTGACATCGTATTCCTTTCTGATGTGCTTTGCACAATATTTCAACAAGATACGACTGTATCATTGTCCGGATTAAATGGCCGTACTGGCTCTTGCTGACATTAACGCCGCGCCACTTTGAAAGTGCCATTCGACCTTGAAAGAAAATCATGAAAAGTATATTAACGTGAGCGACTTAATTAATAAAATTATCGGAACTTTTTATCACATCTTAGCTTATAATAAACACCTAGCCGCAAGAATATTTTGGCAAGTAATGGGAAGATAAACATGTACTTACCGGGCATGGCTGGCTCTACAAACGGACTCATGGATCATTGCAGTATGGCAAAATCGTTCGATAGACAGAACATTGGCATGGAAAGTGCAGCACCAGCCGTAAGCAGGTACCAAAATGATTGCGTGAATTCCATTTTTTTCAAAATATATCAATCAAGTATTGCTATTAACCCTCAAGATTCAAATCAAATCACTCAAGAATCTGACAAGTCTCAATTTAGAGAAGATAAAGAAGAAGAAAAACAAAATCATACTTCTCCGAATTTAAGGCAATCTTGCACTCATACCAATATAGATACTTCTAATAAATCTGAATTTAATGGAAATACCCTCGGCTCAAAGCCAATCAACGACGAGTTGATAACCAAAACTTCTAATGAACTGATTCCCTATTTTCATAATTACGCGTACCAAATTAGCAATACTTTAGATATATTTAATGAGAGTCAAAAAAATCTGAAATCAGTTTTAGTATTAGCTAGTCAATCCGAAGGTTCAGCTTCTTACAATTTTAAAGTAAACATACATCAGGGCTTTAACCCCCTTAGCGCTATGCCATTAGAAAGCATCGAAATAAAGAACAACCACATAAAGACGGAAGGTATTATAGCAAAAAATATCACGCAGACGTATGGAGCGGAAAATTTCGACAACTCTAGCTTGTTAGAGTTAGTCAATATAACTCAGCGCCCGAACATACGTTCTTCTACTAAGCTGCATTTTGATTTAATGAATTCACCTTCCATAACATTAGAGAACTCTGAAACAATAGATAGCTTTACTCAAAACTACACACAGCGTATTTTGAACAGGCTTGCTAATACTGAAGGAGAAAGATTTTCATTGGCTGGAAGACAGGAGATCGCAAATTCGTTATTACAAACGATACAGCCCCCTGAAAGTCTCGAGCGTACAACAATACTTCAGAGTCTGCAGAATATTTCGTTAAACCTTAAAAACATTTCTACTCCACACGCAAGTCTTGGTCTTTTTGCAAATCGCGCTTTTGACAGCACCCAAAAGCCTCACAATACCTTTAATTCAAATATCCTCATTGATGCATTTTCTTCTGGTAACGATCTGGACCTTAGATTTTATTCGGCAAACACAGCCGTACTTGATGCTTTGGAAAAGCACGATAAGCAGCTGGCATCAGAGATGAATTCTATTGGTCTGTCTGATCTATCCTTCTCATTTCATGGCCATCGGCCGAATGCGGAAGAAAATTCCAAAAGGTCCAATGATCATGAGATTACTTACTCTGATATCGATAAAAATAGCAGTGTCGACATAAGCAAATTAGATCAAAAGGATAACAACGTTGATATTAGAATATAGGAACTACCATGCAAATTGAACCAACTCCAACTTTAGAATCAAATCCGCCAAAAACCCAAAACCTTGGAGTCCAAGGTGATTTTGAGACCTTTCTACGCATGTTGACAACGCAGATTCAAAATCAAGATCCCCTCAGCCCGATGGAGTCGGAGGCTTTTGCAAGTCAACTGGCACAATTTTCCATGGTAGAGCAACAGACTCTAGCCAATCAAAAGCTGAACTCTCTGGTTGATGCGCTCGCGAACAGTCAGGCATTCAGTTCGGCTAACATGATTGGGCGTCAAGTTCTCCATACGGACTCATTTCAATTTTTAGGCGCACCAATAGAGTTTGAGGTCGAAGACCCTTTAAACAGCGATACCAAGCTGATCATAAGTGATCAAAACGGGCGCACAGTCCGCGAATTGGACGGCACTGGGGGCGCTCACAAACTTATTTGGGACGGATTAAGTAACGAGGGCGCGACACTTGAGATAGGGCAGTATTCGGCCCAATTGCAGAGTAGCTCTGATGCGCAACCGCTGCATGTCCCCGTTTTTACATCTGGTTCAGTGGAAGAAGTACGCTTTGGTGAAGGGGCACCGGAACTGTTGCTGTCAGATGGCACGATAATCCCGGAAACCAGCATTGCAAGGCTGCGATAGTGTAATGCTGATCGTATCAGAGTCTACCAATCCGGTAAGGATAACAGCGTTGTGACATAACGAGACAAAAGAGCCGACGTTACATTGATGCAACAGTTTACAGCACATCGAAAGAAACCGATCCAGGATAGGGAACACCTACGATGATGTCAGGCCTGAAGCGATTTCACCACAAGATCTCCATCTTCTCGTGCTTGCATAGCCTGGGCCGCGGCATGGGCACCAGCGGCAGTGGTGAAATACGGTATCTTATCAAAAAGCGCGACGGACCGGATCTCTCGGCTATCTGTGACTGCGGCGGCATCTTCTGTCGTATTCATCACCAGATCAATACCGCCGTCTTTCATCAGGTCGACGACATTCGGACGTCCCTCATACACCTTTTTGATGGTTTCACAGGCAAGGCCATGTTCAGATAAAAACACTGCGGTTCCAGCAGTGGCGACAATGGCGAAACCAAGATCGGTTAGAATTTTCGCAGTTTCGACCAATTGCGGTGTTTTGTCATCGTCTTTGATAGAAAAGAAAACGGTTCCACTCGTCGGCAAATGTGTCCCGGCACCCAGTTGCGCTTTAAGAAATGCACGCGGAAACGACCGATCCCACCCCATAACTTCTCCGGTTGAACGCATTTCTGGTCCCAATATTGTGTCAACGCCGGGAAACCGCGCAAATGGTAGGACGGCTTCTTTGACCGAAAACCAAGGCATCTTAGGATCAGCCAATGTCATTGGATCGGCGAGTGGCAAATCTGTGTCGTAATCGGCATTCACCGGATAGGGTGCGCGCAAAGGGAAATTGGTTAGGGGTTCGCCCGCCATAACCCGCGCTGCTATGCTGGCGATGGCTGAATCAGTGGCCTTGGCCACAAACGGTACGGTTCGAGACGCCCGTGGATTAACCTCGATCAGATAAATCTCGTTATCTTTAATCGCAAATTGTACATTCATAAGGCCCCGCACGTTGAGGGCCAGAGCCAAAGCCTCTGTTTGGCGTTTAACCTCTGCCAACAGCTCATCCGACAAAGAATAAGGCGGAAGGGAACAGGCACTGTCACCCGAATGGACGCCAGCTTCCTCAATATGTTGCATGATACCCGCCACATGCACCTGCGTCCCATCGCATAGCGCATCCACGTCTAACTCGGTCGCGCCAGACAGATAGCTGTCGAGCAAAACAGGGCTGTCACCGGAGACAACGACCGCTTCTTTAATATATCGCTCAAGCTGGGACATATCGCGAACAATTTCCATGGCGCGCCCGCCCAAAACATAGGAAGGGCGGATCACAAGTGGAAAACCGATATCCTCTGCGATCGCCAAAGCTGCCTCATCGCTCGACGCGATGCCGTTATGCGGTTGCTTCAAACCCAACTCATTCACAAGGGCTTGGAAACGCTCTCTATCTTCGGCAAGGTCAATTGCGTCTGGCGTTGTTCCAAGGATCGGGATGCCTTCAGCTTCAAGCGCGTTGGCCAATTTCAAGGGCGTTTGACCACCAAACTGGACGATCACACCGTGCAAGGTTCCGTTGTCCTGCTCAACACGCAGGATCTCAAGAACGTGCTCAAATGTTAAAGGCTCGAAATAAAGGCGGTCTGACGTGTCGTAATCTGTTGAAACTGTCTCGGGGTTGCAATTGACCATGATGGTCTCATACCCGGCATCAGTCAGTGCAAAACAGGCGTGACAGCAGCAATAGTCAAACTCGATTCCCTGTCCGATACGGTTGGGGCCACCGCCAAGAATAACAACTTTCTTGCGATCCGACGGCCGCGCCTCGCATTCCACGTCTCCCATCATTGGGGCTTCGTAGGTCGAGTACATGTATGGCGTCTGGGCCTCGAATTCCGCGGCACATGTATCAATCCTCTTGAAACTTGCTTTGACGTTCAACCCAAGCCTTTGCGCGCGCACGGCTTTTTCGGATTGGTTGGTCAAAAGACCCAAACGGGCATCGGTAAAGCCAAGCATCTTGATAGCGCGCATGGATGCTTCGTCTGACGGCAGGCCATTGGCCCGCAAGTCTTCCTCCGCATCAACGATTTCGCGGATTCTGGCCAGAAACCAGGGGTCGAACATAGTTGTGGCATGAATTTCATCATCGCTCAAACCATGTCGCATCGCTTGTGCGATGGTGCGCATCCGATCAGGTGTTTGCTGGCTGATGGCCTTGATCACCGCAGACTTTTCCGGGGCACCTTCGATGTGAACCTCGTCAAAACCGGTCAAACCGGATTCCATTGAGGCGAGCGCCTTTTGCAAGGATTCGTGGATGGTTCGGCCAATCGCCATGGCTTCGCCAACCGACTTCATTGCGGTGGTCAGATGCGGTTCTGATCCCGGAAATTTCTCGAACGCAAATTTTGGTATTTTCGTGACAACATAGTCAATTGTCGGCTCAAATGACGCGGGCGTCACTTTGGTGATATCATTGTCAAGCTCGTCCAGTGTATAGCCGACAGCCAGCTTTGCGGCGATTTTCGCAATCGGAAATCCCGTCGCTTTAGAGGCCAGTGCCGAAGATCGGCTGACGCGGGGGTTCATTTCGATCACAACCATCCGGCCATCTTCGGGGTTGATCGCCCATTGGACGTTCGATCCGCCGGTTTCGACACCAATCTCGCGCAGAACGGCGATCGATCCGTTGCGCATGATTTGGTACTCTTTGTCCGTCAGGGTCAGCGCAGGTGCAACTGTGATCGAATCGCCGGTATGCACCCCCATCGGATCGACGTTTTCAATGGCACAGACGATGATCGCATTATCCGCTTTGTCGCGAACAACCTCCATTTCAAACTCTTTCCAACCCAAAAGAGATTGATCAACAAGGATCTGGTTGACCGGAGACGCATCCATACCGGACCGGCAAAAATGCACAAAATCTTCGCGATTATAGGCAACACCACCGCCCGTCCCACCAAGGGTAAACGCCGGGCGAATGATGGCTGGCAGTCCAATATCTTCAAGTTCGTTCAAGGCCAATTGAACACCGGCATCAAGATCTGTGACACCGTCATCATTTTTTGGTGCCGTGATGATCGTCGCTTTGGGGTTTTCCAGACCGATGCGATCCATGGCCTCGCGGAACAGTTTACGGTCCTCGGCCATTTCAATGGCCTCGCGCTTTGCGCCAATCATCTCGACACCAAATTTGTCCAGTACGCCCATCTCTTCCAGGGCCAGAGAGGTGTTCAGCCCGGTTTGCCCACCCATTGTCGGCAAAAGAGCGTCCGGGCGCTCTTTTTCGATGATTTTGGCGACAATTTCGGGTGTGATCGGCTCTATATAAGTTGCGTCTGCCAATTCGGGGTCTGTCATGATCGTAGCCGGGTTCGAATTCACCAAAATGACCCGATACCCCTCTTCACGCAGCGCTTTGCACGCTTGCGCGCCCGAGTAGTCAAATTCACAGGCCTGGCCAATGACAATGGGCCCGGCTCCGATGATCATGATAGATTTGATATCGTCGCGTTTTGGCATTGGATGGCCCTCACTATGCAAACTGGATGCGTTATAGGCATGGCGTGGGCGACTGCAAGCAGGCTACATTTGTTTTTTCTGCACTGCATCGGGGCACGCAACCGGGGCACGGCTTGACTTCCCAAGGCGTAGAGGGTGTATCGGGCCAAATTTCTCCGCCCGAGGATACCTATCATGCACGCCTTTCGCTCTCACACCTGCGCCGATCTTACGGCGAAAAACGTCGGAGAAACCGTCCGCTTGTCGGGATGGGTCCACCGCGTGCGGGACCATGGAGGCATATTGTTCATAGACTTGCGCGACCATTACGGCGTGACGCAAGTTCTGTGTGATCCCGACAGCCCGGTTTTTTCCCAGGTCGAGAAGGTTCGCTCAGAATGGTGTATCCGCATCGACGGCGAAGTGAAGGCACGGGATGAAGGGCTGGTAAACCCCAAGTTGCCAACCGGCGAGATCGAAGTCTTCGTGCGCGACATGGAAGTGCTCGGGGCGGCGGAAGAGCTGCCTTTGATCGTATTCGGCGATCAGGAATATCCGGAAGAAACCCGTCTTCGGTATCGTTTTCTGGATTTGCGCCGCGAGGCAATGCAAAACAACATGACGCTCCGCTCGGATGTGGTGGCCTCTATCCGCAAGCGCATGTGGGATCAGAGCTTTCGTGAATATCAGACCCCGATCATCACGGCATCCTCTCCCGAAGGTGCGCGCGACTTCCTGGTGCCGTCTCGATTGCATCCGGGCAAATTCTACGCATTGCCGCAGGCACCACAGCAGTTCAAACAGCTGATTATGGTGTCAGGCTTTGACAAGTATTTCCAGATCGCCCCATGTTTCCGCGATGAAGATCCACGCGCAGACCGGTCGCCGACTGATTTTTATCAGCTTGACCTGGAAATGTCATTTGTCACGCAACAGGATGTCTTCGACACGATCCAGCCTGTGATGCAAGGTGTGTTCGAGGAATTCAGCAACGGCAAAAAAGTCGATGCTGTGTGGCCTCAGATCTCGTATCGCGATGCGGCGCTTTGGTACGGCACGGACAAGCCCGACCTTCGCAACCCGATCAAGATGCAGGACTGTTCCGAGCATTTCCGCGGCTCTGGCTTTGCGATTTTTGCCAAGCTGTTGGAACAGGACGGCACCGAAATCCGCGCTATTCCCGCACCGGGTGGCGGCAGCCGCAAATTCTGTGACCGCATGAATGCGTTTGCACAGAAAGAAGGCTTGCCCGGAATGGGATATATTTTCTGGCGCGATCAGGGCAACGGCATGGAAGCCGCTGGTCCCTTGGCCAAGAACATTGGCCCGGAACGTACAGAAGCCATCCGTCAGCAATTGGGTCTGGGCGTCGGCGATGCGGCGTTTTTCCTGGGTGGCAAACCGTCCAACTTTGAAACAATTGCTGGCAAAGCACGCGTTGCCATTGGCGATGAACTTGGTCTCACCGAAACTGATCGGTTTGCCTTCTGCTGGGTTGTTGACTTCCCGATGTACGAAGCCGACGAGGAAACTGGTAAAATCGATTTCAGCCACAACCCGTTTTCGATGCCACAAGGCGGTATGGATGCTTTGCAGGGCGATCCTTTGGATGTGCTGGGCTATCAATATGATCTGGCCTGCAACGGGTATGAACTGGTGTCTGGGGCCATCCGGAACCACAAACCCGAGATTATGTTCAAAGCGTTTGAACTTGCCGGCTATGGGGAAGACGAAGTGCGCAAACGCTTTGGCGGCATGGTCAATGCATTCCGCTTTGGCGCACCGCCCCACGGTGGGTGTGCTGCCGGAATCGACCGGATGGTGATGTTGCTTGCCGACACTGCGAACATTCGCGAAGTGATCATGTTCCCGATGAACCAGCGCGCTGAGGATTTGATGATGGACGCCCCGTCTGAGCCGAGCTCGGACCAGTTGATGGAACTGCGGCTGCGCGTGATACCAGAGGACGACTGAGACAGCTTTACAGTGAAGCGATCACTGTAAAACAAGCCGATGCATTGGGGGGCTGGCCCCCCAAACCCCTCAGCATATTTATGAAAAGAAGATTCTGGGGCATCGTTCCACCGTGATCAGACAGCGATCGCATCACTCAATCGCGCCTCGACCAGGCCGGTGATCCGCATGACCTGTCCCCGCAAAGGAACACCCTGCGCTCGGGCGCGGGCCAGATCAGTTGCCGCAGATTCCAACACATTGTCTTCGGCGGCGCGTGCAACACCACGCAAAAACAAGGCGACATAATCGACGGTGCGGTCGTCCACCGGCCCATCAAGAATTTCGGCCATATGTGCCATATCTTCCCGGAATGCGATGGGATCGGGTTGAATTGGCTCGCTATGAACCGCGCGCAAACCACTTGGCTGCCTTTCTTGCGGAAGATGTTGCAGGATCGCGTTCTGAAAAACGCCAAGGTTGGAAACCGGCTTGGCCAGGAACCCATCCGCCCCGGCGGCGTACGCCACATCTTCGGAAAAACTGTCTCCACTTGTTCCCAAAAGGACCGACACCCGTGGCAAACAGCTCGACAGTTCCGAAATCAGGTCTGCACCGCTCCCGTCAGGCAGCCCCATATCCACGATAACAACAGAAGGGCGGTATACCTGTAGATGACGTCGCGCGGATTTCAGACAATCTGCACGTCGCAGTCGGGCACCGCTATGAACACACATAAGCCTAAGCGCGTCACATGCGTATCGGCTGTCCTCAACCGCGAGGAGCGTGAGCCCCAACAACGGTCGCGTGACTGTTGGTTTGTGAAACTGGTCCAATGCGTGTTCATCCATCGTTCGCCCTCCGTGAGTCGCTTTACTTTGCGATGGGTTGGCTAACAGGTCGTTAACATCGCCAGACCTCTTGTCTGCTTTGTCTGCTCGGGGGATAAACGGCGCACAGTTCTTGTTGGAGAGACGCAGATGATCGGACGTTTGAATCACGTGGCTATTGCCGTGCCGGACCTTGAGGCAGCCGCCGCCCAATACCGCACCGCTTTGGGGGCCAAGGTTGGAGACCCGCAGGACGAACCAGATCACGGTGTCACCGTTGTCTTTATTGAATTGCCCAACACAAAAATCGAATTGCTTTATCCACTGGGCAAAGACAGCCCGATCAATGGGTTTCTTGAAAAAAATCCATCAGGCGGGATTCACCATGTCTGTTACGAGGTAGATGATATTCTGGCCGCGCGGGATCATTTGAAAGCCACCGGGGCGCGGGTTTTGGGTGATGGTACTCCGAAAATCGGCGCGCATGGCAAACCCGTGCTGTTTTTACATCCAAAAGATTTCAATGGCTGCCTTGTCGAACTGGAACAAGTGTAACCATGCCCCACATAGGGGTCTAAAGGAGTACCTGCATGTCTATTACGTCCGCGCTCGTTCTATATGCCGTCATTTGGTTTATGGTATTTCTCATTGTGATCCCGGTTCGGCTTCAGACACAGGGGGACGTCGGTAAAATTGTTCCCGGCACCCATGCGGGCTCGCCAGAGGTGCATAACCTCAAGCGCAAGGCATGGATCACCACCTGGGTTGGCTTGGCTCTGTGGGTTGTGATTGCAGGGATCATCCTGTCTGGCTGGATCACGGTCCGCGACATCGACTTCTTCAACCGGATGGGGCCTGCGCCTGAATTTGGTGGTACAGGTGGGTAAAGGTTGCGGCCCCAAGAATTGGGATCACCAGATTCACCAAAGGCAGTGACAATGGCATCGCCATCAGAACACCCGCCAACCAGATCTTCCCCATATGACGTTTTCGCAAGGCGCGCGCCCCGGCGCGCCCTTCCCGGCGCATGGCGGCCAGTGTGAAATATTCCCGCCCAAGCAGGAATCCGTTCAACCCCCAAAAGATAAAAAGCGCAAAAGGCGGAAACAGGACGTAAAGAACAAGCGCCAAAATATTTGCGCCAATCAGAACGCCCAGAAAATTCACCGTGTCGCGCAGACCATCGCCCCAAGACACGCGCGGTGCCTGCGAAAGATGCGGATAGTGCCTGTCTTCGACGGCATCTGCCACATCATCGAGAAACAGGGATGTCATGGCAGAGGCCACGGGCACCATCAGGAAAACCGACAGAATGATCATGGAAATAAACGCAGTCCAGCTGATCAAATCGTCAAGCCAGGTCACTTCACCAATGAAAGGCAATGTCGCCTCGGGGCCAAGAAACGCATTCACGCCCCACAAAAGCGCGGCGAAGAACACAACAAGCAGGACAAAGCCCAATCCAACCCCAAGAAACAGGACGCGGCGGAACCGCGCATCACCCAATTGACCCATGGTAAGAAGAAGGCTGCGCAGGATCATGCATCAACCCAGGTTGTGATATCTGCGATGTTCGGGCGGGGGCGCTCTGGGGGAGCAGAGGATGCCGTACCGATATGTATGAACCCCGCGACGCGTTCGTGATCGGCCAGCCCAAGATGCTCTTTGCAGAACGCTTGGTCATGCGCAGGCCACCCGCTTAGCCAATTCGCACCCCATCCCGATGCCAAAGCCGCATTTAACAAGGCCAGGCAAACCGCGCCTGCCGAATAGGTCTGTTCGATTGCCGGTATTTTCTCTGACGGTTTTTGCACTTCGATGACACCGACGCATAACGGGGTGTCGTCAAATTGGCTGCGCGCCTTGGCAATGTCATCGGCTGGCATATTTTTCGCAACTGCGCGGCTGTCCACGGCTTCGGCGATGCGCTTTAGTGCCGGCTTTTCCAAGACCAGAAATCGCCAAGGCTCCAGTTTGCCATGATCCGGCGTGCGCCCTGCCGCTGTCAGCAACGGCAAAAGCGCCTCGCGGTCCGGGGCTGGCCCGCGAAGAAGCTTGGCCGGACGGGATCGGCGGGTTTGCAAAAATTCCAGAACGGCTGCATTGGCCTCAGGCATGACGCCTCCTCTCGTGATCTGACTTTGCGTATCCGCCGCACAGCTTTGGATACAGTGTCTTGCGTGATAGGGATTTGGGATGTCAAAGAACAGTCTTGCGTCCCGTGCCCAACCAGGTGCCCGCTATCAGGTCTATGTAACTCCGAACGCCCGTCGCACACAGGTGGAGATGGACGCAGAGACAATCAAGATCAGTGTGACCGCCCCGGCACAAAATGGCAGCGCGAACAAAGCAGTGGTTCAAACTCTGGCAAAGGTATTGGGCGTCGCGAAATCGCGGCTCACATTAAAACGTGGCCACAAAAGCCGGTACAAGGTGTTTCAGCTTGATTGATCGTCGTCAGCCCGACGCAGATACACTCCTTCTGGCAAGGACAGCGCAGCGGCAAGATCCCGCATTTGCGATATAGAAAAGGTGATTTTGTTCATCCGATCCGTGCGCGGGTCGTATTGTTCGACGGTGATACATTCCTCGAAGCCATTCACAACAACGTCTTCTTGCAGCGGGGCAGTGCCTTCATCGACCAGTGTGACAACGGTCGAGTCAAATTCGTGTTCGATGCTAAACATTGGCAGAGCGTACCGCGCGGTTCGGGGCCTTGCCAAGCCGCATCTGCGAAAATCCACCGGTCCGAAATCGGGACTGGCAGGTCTGGCCGGATCGCCCTATTTGATAGCCGATCTATTCGGGGAAGACGTTTATGCGCTGGCTACTTGTATTGGCATGCACCGCCCTTGTGGCATGCGATATTGCGCCCGTATCCGCGCCCGTACCGCAACGCCCGACCACGACCCAACCCGCCCTTGATGACCGGACAGTGCGCGCACGCGCTGGCGCAGCAGCGCGCCAGTTCGTCACCGTGGTCGAAACGGTCGAACCGGTTGCCGAACGCGAATGTCGTCGGCGTATCCCCCGTGCCAATTGTGATTTTCAGATCGTTGTGGATGATCGACCCAATCAACCACCCAACGCATTTCAAACGGTAGATCGCAATGGCCGTCCGATCCTCGCCTTCAACCTTGCCCTGATCGCATCGGTAAGCAATGCTGACGAGCTTGCGTTTGTCATGGGCCATGAAGCCGCGCATCACATTTTGGGGCATCTGGGCCGCACCCAGCAAAACGCGGCGGTTGGGGCTGTCATTTTGTCAGGTCTGGCTGCCTTGGGCGGCGCAGATTCGGCCGCGGTTGAATCTGCAGAGCAGATTGGCGCGACACTCGGCGCACGGCGTTACTCAAAAAATTTCGAACTCGAAGCAGATGAACTGGGGACGATAATTACCGCACGCGCGGGTTATAATCCCGTTCGGGGCGCTGAATTCTTTAACAGAATTCCCGATCCTGGAAATCGCTTCCTTGGAACCCACCCCCCCAACGCTGCGCGTATGGAAACCGTTCGGCGAACGGCCGCCGGGCTCTAATCCGCCCGGTTGACCTGCATCAAAGCTCAAACTCCAGTCACTCCCTACCCTGAGGACATCACAAAGGGAGCTTTGTCATGCATACAGAATACAAACGTGCCCAACATACGAAACTCGTTCTTGATATGGCGGACCGTCAAAATCTTGATTTGACGGACCTGTTCATGCGGGCCGAATTCTCAGAGGAACAACTGGACGACGCGATAGACAGGTGTGTCGGCTGCACACACCCCGACGCATGCCGCAAATTACTGGACAGCGAAGAAAGCAATGTCAGCCTGCCAGACTATTGCAGAAACGGCGATGTGTTCGCGTCTCTGAAATCATAGCGATGACCGTCAGCGGGCCATGACGTCCGCTTTTGCACGGGCAAGCCAACAAACAGACAAGCTGGTGAACGATACGGCACAGTCACGCCGCGCCAGCACCGCCAAAGACCGCAAGCCTTGGCATAATGTGCCAGGACCACGTGGTCAGTGCGGATCAAACAAGCCGACCCCACCGGTATTCAAACAGGGGAAACACCGGCTTTGGTGCGGTGCCATTTTGAAATGTGTGCCCGCAGAAAGCCCTGAAAAGATGAGAGAAGGACGGACATAATGATGGCTCAGAACCTAGGAGATGCTGAATTACACTTTTGGCTCACCCGAAGCGTTGCACGCGCGATGGGGGTCAGTCTTTCAGAGGCGATGGCCAATGATCGGTTAACGCCGCAAGACTATGCAGGCCTTGTCACAGAATGCCGGGGATGTGCTCTTGTTGAAACTTGTAAGGGGTGGCTTGGCGATCAGGCAAACGTGGCAAAGTCAGCGCCTCCGGGGTGCATCAACGCCAAAACACTCGAAATCCTCGCACGTCCGCATTGAACGCGGTCAGGCCAGTTCCCCCGATCACGCCTTATCAGAGCTGCGCAGGTTCTTGGCGCTTTCCTTGATTTCTGAATACTGGCCAGATGGACGGAACCGCCACAGATATTCAGGAAGCACCGATTCAAGGGTGACAGGCTGAATTCCCAAGGTCTCAAATGTTTTGACCTGCCCTGACACGACATTGTCATTGCGCAGGTTTTTAACCTGATCCCGGGTTATCATACTGGGTATCAGACTAAAGCTGATCTTGTTCACAAGATCCGATACGGCCCCCATAATGCTTGCCATAAAAAACGGAATGTTCATGATCAGCCGCCGCCGGCGGATAATTGTCAGCATTTGCTCCATAAGCTCGCGGAAGGTATTCACCTCGGGTCCGCCCAACTCATAGATCCCGCCTTCGGCATCACCCTCCAGCGCCATGCAGGCCGCCTTGGCAACATCGTCAACATACACGGGCTGAAACCTGGTGTCGGCCCCGACCACTGGCAAAATCGGTCCAAAGCGTGTCATGCCAGCAAACCGGTTAAAGAAGGCGTCTTCTGCTCCAAACACAATCGACGGACGCAGAATTGTGGCGTTCGGCATGTGTTCAAGAATCGCCGCTTCGCCTTTGGCTTTGCTGCGCTGATACGCACTGTCGGCGTCTGCATCCGCGCCAATGGCGGAAATATGCACGAAAGTTTCAATACCTTCAGACGCCGCAATCCGGGCAATCCGGGCAGCCCCCTCAGACTGAACAGCGTCAAAGGTGTTTTTGCCCGCTTCGGCCAAAATGCCAACACAGTTCACAACCGCATCCGCTCCTTGCATGGCGGCACGGACACTCTGATCATCCCGAATGTTGCAGAGAATCGGCTCAACCTGACCAACAACCCCATACGGCTTTACAAAGATCGCCTCGTTCGGGCGTCTGACCGCAACACGAATACGCCATCCGGCTTTCGCCAAACGCCGGGCGATATAACGGCCGATAAACCCCGAACCGCCGTAAATTGTGACGAGTTTGGACATGTGCATGCTCCCGGTCAAACCTTGCACGACCTGTATCCCCGTCACCCGCCACGAGCAAGGTGAAGGATTGCCGCAAAGGGAAAGATGATACCGTTAAAAATGCCGTTGACAGCCCACAGCGACAGGATTACACGCCTGCCTCACGACACCTGCCCAGGTGGCGGAATTGGTAGACGCGCTAGCTTCAGGTGCTAGTGTCTGTATGGACGTGGAGGTTCGAGTCCTCTCCTGGGCACCATTCCATGTCGTGCGATCGCGCGGGGCGCTGCTTGGCGTGGGTTTGGTCCGAGGTTTGCCCTCTCATCTGCACCATTCAACAAAATATTTAAGTCAATCCGGGCAGCTAAAGTCGCCCGCGCAAAGATGGTGTGTTTTCTTTCCATTGGCGCGCGCTGTCGAGAATACCCTGAATATTGGTTCTCAACACAAATCAACCGTAAACCTGTGTCGGCGGTCGCCGCGGTGCCAAGGGTGCCAGGTTTGTTCGCAAAGCACTGTGCGTTGCAGAACAGGGCTGCTAATGGTTCGACATGCCAAGCAACACGCGACATATCTTCGGGATCGACGGGGGTGGCACCGGATGTCGCGTCTCTGTGTGCACCGCATCGGGTATCTGTATCGGTCAGGCCGAAGGAGGGCCCGCCAATGTGTCCACCGACGCATCACAGGCCCTTGAGAATATCTGCACCGCAATCCAAACCGCCGCCATGCGCGCATCACTCGGCGAGGCCGACATCATCGCGGCGGTTGCGCATGCGGGCCTCGCGGGCGTTTTGACGCCGGATCAGGCAACGCATATTCAATCCGCGTTGCCGTTCAAACGGGTCCGCGTTTCGGATGATCGCGAAACATCCACCATCGGCGCTCTTGGTACGTCTGACGGTGTCGTGGCCGCGGTTGGGACAGGATCGTTTGTCGCGGCACGCAAAGACGGGCAAACCCGCTTCTTCGGCGGCTGGGGGTTTCAGCTTTCCGATCAGGCCTCTGGCGCGTGGCTTGGCCGCAAAGCGCTTGAGCACTGTGTGCTGGTTCACGATGGGCTGGCCGCACAAAACGCGCTGTCACGGCACATTATGGGTGCGTTTCAGGGCGATATTGTCGAAATCGTCCGTTTCGCCCAAAAAGCCACTCCCCAGGATTACGCAAACTTCGCCCCAATTGTTGTCGCCGCTGCTCAGGATGGCGACGTGCATGGAAAACAACTGCTCATGCAAGGTGCAGAGTATCTGACGACCTGTTTCAAAACCACACGGGTCACGGATCACGACAAGATATGCCTCATCGGCGGGGTCGGGCGACACTACCTTCCCTATCTCGATGCGGACATCCGGGATCAGGTCACACCCGCACAAGGGTCCGCACTTGATGGTGCGGTCACGCTTGCGCACTCTTTGGCGGACCACCTCACTGACCAACGCTGATCCAGGGCGCACTCTTCAAACGAAACTGGCAGACCAGTGTCTTTGGATCACCGCGTGCAAACGCAGGACGTCTGAACCGAACAGACACATTCACCTGCCTGTGTCACAAAAGTCGCCACAAATGGTCATTTGCCAAACAACGGTGCTTTGTTCATTTTGAACCACATGCAACAGCTGGATTTTTCTCACAACGCCGTCTTGGTCGCGATATCGCTGATCATTGCGCTTGTGGCCGGGTTTACCGGTCTGTCTCTTACGCGCAATTTGTCTGAAAAAACGCTGGCCCAGCGCAAGATTGCGGTGGCTCTCGCCTCTATCGCGCTGGGGGGCGGGATCTGGTCAATGCATTTCGTGGCTATGCTGGGCCTGCAGCTGCCTATTCTGTTTTACTACGATGCTGCGATCACGCTCATCTCGGCTTTGACAGCGATCCTGATCGTCGGCGGCGCTTTGGTTCTTTTGCATTTCACCGAACGCACACCGCAGGTCATTCTGGTGGCCGGGGCCATTGTCGGGGCCGGGATCTTGGTCATGCATTACATTGGCATGGCAGGGTTGGAACTGTGCCGCGCGGTGTATACGCCGTTGGGTGTTCTGTTGTCATCTGCGGTTGCCATTGCCTTGTGCATTCTTGCGTTTTGGGTTGCCTACAACCAACGCACGAACCGCAACATATTTCTGGCAACCCTGTGTTTCGGCGTCGCCGTGTTTGCGGTTCATTTTCTTGCCATGGCTGGAACCAACTTTGTTGCAGAACCACAATCCAACGATTTTGGCCCGTCGATGAGCAATGAAATCCTGGCCATCGGCGTCATACTCTCAAGCTTTGTCATCTTTGGCGCATTCCTGTGGGTCAGCACCACCTATCTTGAACCGGCAAAGCAGACGGACCCTCAAATCCCGACAAACGACCCAGGACCGTCAATCAGCCCGATCGGGTTGCAAATCCCATGTGAAAAAGGCGGCACCAAGATTTTTGTCGCTCCGGATGACGTGGCCTTTGTAAGAGCCGACGGTCACTACACCCAAGTCTACACCGATCAGGACAGGTTATTTTGCGTGTGGCCCATCACCGAGGCGACCAAGCGTCTTTTGCCCGCCGGATTTCTAAAAACGCACCGCAGTTATTTGATTAACCCGGGCAAGGTGGCGCGGTTTGAACGCACCAAAGACAAGGGCCGCTGTACCTTCACCTCCGTCAATTTGCCGCCCGCACCGGTCAGCAGGGCCAACCTCAAGGACATTCAGTCAACTCTTGCGGCGCAGATTGGCGCAACTCGTGCAACATAGGGCGCATTTCGTGCAAAAAGCGCGAATTTCATAGGTTTTCAGAAGCTGCGGCAGAACCGCACAGGCATGCTTTGCTCCAGTCAGAACATTCGCTTGATGGGAGGAGAGCAAATGATTCCAGCCGCATTTGAATATTACAGACCCAAGGACATGACCGGTGTCATCGCTTTGCTGGACGAGCACGGCGATGATGCCCGCGTTATGGCGGGCGGTCACAGCCTGATACCGATGATGAAACTTCGGATGGCCGACATTCCGCATTTGATCGATTTGCAAGATGTCAGCGGATTGTCAGAAATCGACGTCAGCGACAGCGAAATCTGCCTTGGTGCGATGGTGACGCAGTCGGACATCATCAACAACGAAAGCCTCTCGTCCTCGGCCCCGATCCTGCGTGAAGCGGCGTTACAGATTGCCGACCCACAGGTCCGATATATGGGCACCGTCGGCGGCAATGTGGCCAATGGCGACCCCGGCAATGATATGCCCGGCCTGATGCAATGTCTTGATGCGTCCTTTGTTCTTGTCGGACCAGACGGCGAGCGCAGGGTGCCTGCCCGCGAATTTTACGAAGCGGCCTATATGACCGCGCGCGAAGATGACGAGGTGCTGACGGCTGTCATCATTCCAAAGCCGTCAGGCGGCTACGCCTATGAAAAACAAAAACGCAAAATCGGTGATTATGCCACAGCAGCCGCCGCCGTGCAGATCACCAAAGACGGCGGCTCTTGTACCTCGGCGTCTGTTGCAATGACCAACCTGAGCGACACACCCGTGTTTTCCGAAGCGGCCTGTGCCGCACTGGTTGGCACAGCGGTGGATGAAACCGCGATCAAAGCGGCCGTCGATGCCATGTTGGGCGATATTGACCCAAGCGAAGACAACCGTGGCCCGGTGGCGTTCAAGAAACACGTCGCTGGCGTGATCCTGACCCGTGCCATCGAACGCGCCTGGTCGCGCGCCTGAGGCGCGCCATCACAAAGCACAGCGAACGGGCCAACAAAGGAATACCCATGTCCAAGAAAATGCACATCAAGATGAACGTGAACGGCAAGGACGAAGAATTCCTCGCCGAACCGCGTGAACTGCTGATCTATACGCTGCGCGAGCGGCTTAACATCACCGGGCCGCATATCGGCTGCGAAACCTCTCATTGCGGTGCCTGCACCGTTACCATTAACGGCAAGTCGGTGAAATCCTGCACCATGTTCGTGGCTCAGGCCGATGGGGCCGAGGTGACAACCATCGAAGGCATCGGTGGGCCGGACAATCTCCACCCGCTGCAAGAGGCGTTCAAGGAACATCACGGATTGCAGTGTGGATATTGCACACCCGGAATGATCACCCGCGCCACCAAGCTGCTGGAAGAGATCCCGAACCCGACCGAAGAAGAAATCCGCTTTGGCATGGCTGGCAATCTCTGCCGCTGTACGGGTTACCAAAACATCGTGAAATCCATTCAGGCGGCTGCGGCCGAGATGAATGCAGCCCATCCCTCACCTAGCGAAGCGATAGGGAAAAACACAGTGGAGGCCGCAGAATGAAGGACGACGTCACACGCGAAGATCGCATTGATAACCTCAAGGGCATGGGCTGTTCGCGCAAGCGGGTCGAGGATGCGCGTTTTACCCAGGGCAAAGGCAACTATGTCGATGACATCAAACTCGACGGGATGCTGTTTGGCGATTTTGTGCGCTCGCCCTATGCACATGCACGCATCACCAGCATCAACACCGAAGAGGCCCTCAAAGTCCCCGGTGTTCTGGCGGTACTGACTGCGGCCGATCTGGAACCGTTGGGCTTGCACTGGATGCCAACGCTGGCCGGTGACAAACAGATGGTACTGGCTGATGGCAAAGTGCTGTTCCAGGGACAGGAAGTGGCGTTTGTCGTCGCCGAAGACCGCTACGCTGCCGCGGATGGTATTGAACTGGTCGAGGTCGAATATGAGGAACTGCCCGTCATCGTCGACCCGTTTGAATCGCTCACATCAGATGTGGTTCTGCGCGAAGATCTGGTGGCCGAAGACGGCTCTATCCCTGCAGGCGCACATGGCCCGCGCAAGCATGCCAACCATATCTTCACATGGGAAGCAGGCGACAAAGCCCCCACAGAAGAGGTGATCGCCAACGCCGACGTGGTGGCCGAGGCCGACATGTACTACCACCGCACACATCCCTGTCCGCTGGAAACCTGCGGCTGCGTGGCGTCGATGGACAAGGTGAACGGCAAACTGACGCTCTATGGCACGTTTCAGGCCCCGCATGCGATCCGGACAATCGTGTCTCTGATCTCGGGTCTTGAAGAACACAACATCCGCGTAATCTCGCCCGATATCGGCGGCGGCTTTGGCAACAAGGTGGGTGCCTATCCCGGCTATGTCTGCTCGGTTGTGGCCTCCATCGTAACGGGCAAACCGGTCAAGTGGATCGAAGACCGCATGGACAACCTGATGACCACCGCCTTTGCCCGCGACTATCACATGACGGGCAAAATCGCGGCAACCAAAGAGGGTAAAATCACCGGCCTGCACTGCCATGTCACAGCCGATCATGGCGGTTTCGACGCCTGCGCCGACCCGACCAAGTTTCCCGCAGGTTTTATGAATATCTGCACCGGGTCTTATGACATCCCGACCGCGTATTTAGAGGTCGATGGCGTTTATACCAACAAGGCCCCCGGCGGCGTCAGCTATCGCTGCTCGTTCCGGGTAACAGAAGCGGTGTATTTCATCGAACGCATGATCGAAGTTCTGGCGATAGAATTGAACATGGACGCGGCAGAGCTGCGGCGCATCAACTTCATCCGCAAAGAGCAGTTCCCCTACACAGCCGCGCTTGGCTGGGAATACGACAGCGGCGATTACCATACCGCGTGGGATAAGGCATTAAAAGCCGTCGACTATGACGGGCTTCGCAAGGAACAGGCCCAGCGGGTTGAAGACTTCAAAGCTGGCAAAACCCGCAAGCTGATGGGCATTGGCCTGTCTTTCTTTACCGAAATCGTCGGCGCGGGTCCGGTCAAAAACTGCGACATCCTTGGACTGGGCATGTTCGATTCATGCGAAATCCGCATCCACCCTACTGGATCGGCGATTGCCCGGCTCGGCACGATCTCCCAAGGTCAGGGCCACGCCACAACCTTTGCGCAAATCCTGGCCTCTGAGATCGGCCTGCCCGCCGACAGCATCACGATCGAGGAAGGCGACACCGATACCGCGCCCTATGGGCTTGGCACTTACGGCTCCCGATCAACCCCGGTAGCTGGCGCTGCCACTGCCATGGCCGGACGCAAAATCCGTGCCAAGGCACAGATGATCGCGGCCTACCTTCTCGAAGTGCATGACGACGATGTCGAGTTTGACGTGGATCGTTTTGTCGTGAAAGGCGCGCCGGAACGGTTCAAAACGATGAAAGACATCGCATTCGCGGCCTACAATCAGGCGATTCCCGGCATTGAACCGGGTCTCGAAGCGGTCAGCTATTATGATCCGCCCAACATGACCTACCCGTTTGGGGCCTATGTCTGTGTGATGGACATCGACGTCGACACCGGCGTTGCCGACATCCGCCGGTTCTATGCACTGGACGATTGCGGCACGCGGATCAACCCGATGATCATCGAAGGCCAGATCCATGGCGGTTTGACCGAAGCACTGGCCGTCGCATTGGGACAGGAGATTGCCTATGACGATATGGGCAACGTCAAGACCGGAACATTGATGGATTTCTTCCTGCCCACCGCCTGGGAAGTGCCCAACTACGAAACCGACTACACCGTCACACCCAGCCCGCACCATCCCATCGGGGCCAAAGGTGTCGGCGAAAGCCCCCATGTCGGTGGCGTGCCGTGTTTCTCGAACGCGATACAGGATGCGTTCCGTCCGTTCGGCAACCGGCACACAAACATGCCGCATGATCACTGGCGGATCTGGAAAACCGCCAATGATCTTGGCCTCCACGGTTAAGCGAGGGGCGCGGGGTGGGCTGTCTGGTGCACCCCGCGAACAAGATATGACCTGGACAGATTTACAAACCGCTCTTGCTGGCAAGACGTATGTCGCCTCCGACGACCTTGCCGTCGCCCTGCACCTCGCGCTGTCGCTTGGGCGCCCTTTGCTTTTGGAAGGGGCGGCTGGTGTCGGCAAAACAGAGATCGCACGCACGCTGGCTGCGGTCAAAGACACGCAACTGATCCGCCTTCAATGCTATGAAGGTCTGGATGCGGCGCAGGCGATCTATGAATGGAATTACCAACGCCAGCTTCTCACAATCCGCGCCGCCGCCGAAGACGGCGAAACCGGCAAAAGCGTGGAAGAACGTATCTTCTCGCGCGATTTCCTTCTGGAACGCCCGCTTCTCGCCGCCATCACCCAAGACACGCCGCCGGTTCTGTTAATCGACGAAATCGACCGCGCAGACGAGGAATTCGAAGCTTATCTGCTTGAAATCCTGTCCGACTTTCAGATTTCCATCCCGGAACTTGGCACCATCACAGCCACCACGCGCCCCATTGTCATCCTGACATCAAACGGCACACGCGACTTGTCCGACGCGCTCCGCCGACGCTGCCTTTACACCTATGTCGACTACCCGGATCGCCAAACCGAACTCGCGATCCTCAAGGCCCGGTGCCCAAAGATCGAAGCCCACCTGGCCGATCAGATCATCGGCTTTGTTCAGAAACTGCGCAAAGAAGATCTGGAAAAGACCCCCGGCATTGCCGAAACCCTTGATTTCGCCGCCGCTCTTATGGGGCTTGGCATCGCCGATCTGACCTCGGACCCGGCGGTCATGCAATCGACGTTGACAACCTTGCTGAAAACCCAATCGGATCAGGCACAGGTCACCATCGAAGTCGCCCAGCGCATCGCAGGACGTGCCGCATGACCCGTGTCACCCGTTTTGCGGCACGCGATCCCGGGCCTGCCGCCCGGGTTGCCGGGTTTGTCGCGCATCTGCGGGAAAACGGGCTACGGCTTGGCGTGGCCGAAGCCGACACCGCCTTGTCCGCTTTGGCCCATGTTGACGCAGCGTGGCCTGAACACGCCCGACGCGCCCTGAAAGCCGTCTGCACAGGCTGCAAAGACGAGGCAGAGCGCTTTGATGCGCTGTTTGACAGCTATTGGCTGGATGCGGGTCGCGTGAAACAAAAAATCATTCCGAAACAGACCTCAAATCTCAACAATGACGTGCAGTCGTCGCAGGACGCCAAAGGCCAAGACCGCAGCACTGGCGCAGGCTCCGCCACCACCCCGGATGGCGGTGACGGAGAGGCCGACAGTGATGGCGAAGGCAAACTGATCGCAACTGAAATCCGCAACCTGATGCGCAAAGACCTGCGCGATATGGTGCGCCACGACGATATCGCCAAAGCCGAAGCTGTTGCCAGGCGCCTGGGTGCCGCCCTGCGCGACAAACGTTCCCGACGCCGCATCGCCGCGCGCAAAGGCGATCGTTTGCACTTTCGCAAAACCATCCGTCGCAGCCTTGCCACTGGCGGCGAACCGCTCATGTTGCTGCGCAAGAAACGCCCCGACCGCACCCGCAAAATTGTTGCGCTTTGCGATGTCTCAGGCTCCATGACCGTATATGCGCAAGTGTTTCTGGCCTTCCTGGCCGGCTTGATGCGCGCCGATAGCAGTGCGGATGCCTATCTGTTCCACACCCGACTTGTACGCATCACCGAAGCCCTGCGCGACAAAGACGAAATGCGCGCCATTGGGCGGATGTCGCTGATGGCGGACGGCTTTGGCGGGGGCTCCAAAATCGGACCCTCCCTGCAGCGCTTTGCCGACACCTATGCAAAACGCTTTGTCGATGGACGCAGTGTCGTTCTCATCCTGTCGGATGGCTACGATACCTCACCCGCTCATCAGATCGACGCAGCGCTGAAAAAGCTCAAGAAACGCGGTTGCAAGGTCATCTGGCTCAATCCGCTGAAAGGCTGGCGCGACTATGCGCCAGTGGCCTCTGGAATGGCCGCCGCCTTGCCACATCTCGATCTGTTTTCGGCGGCCAACACACTTGGCGATCTTGCCGCGCTGGAACAGGAGCTTGCCGCGTTATGACCCCTGCCGAGATTCTGTCTGATGAAATTGCGGATGCCGCGCAAGAACTGCGCGCCAAAGACGAACCCTTTGCCTTTGCCACCATCGTCCGCACAGCCGGGGCAACCGCGGCCAAACCCGGAGCAAAAGCCCTGCTCAGCGCCGATGGCACGATGCTGCATGGCTGGCTGGGGGGAGGATGTACGCGCGGCGCGGTCAAACGCGCGGCGCTGGAGGCCTTGCAAAGCGGCACACCACAGCTTGTATCCGTCGCACCGGAAGACCTGTTGGCGGAAAAAGGTGTGACCCCCGGAGACGAGGTCGACGGCACCCGCTTTGCCCGAAACGGATGCCCGTCGCGCGGCACCATCGACATCTTTATCGAACCCTGTATCCCCATGCCACACTTGGCGGTGATCGGCGCGTCGCCCGTAGCGCAGGCACTGTCCAACCTTGCCCCGCAATTTCACTGGTCGGTGACCACACAGACCGCGCCGTCCGATGCGACACAGACGACATCCAACCGCAAACGCGTCGTGGTGATTGCAACCCAGGGTCAAGGTGATCTCGATGCTCTCATCAGCGCCGTGACGTCAAACGCAAGCCACATCGCCTTTGTCGGCAGCACGCGCAAATTCGCATCACTGGCCGAAAAGCTGCGCGAAAAAGGCATTCCGCAAAAAGCCATTGATGCGGTCAAAGCCCCGGCTGGCCTTGATATAGGGGCGGTGACTCCCGAAGAAATCGCCCTCTCGATCCTGGCCGAACTGATCCAGGTCCGCCGCCGCGCAATAAAAAGGGATGCTCATGTCTAGACTGCTCACACTGGTTAACCGGCTCTGCCGGCGCATGACCATGACCCCGGAACACGCCGATCACATCGCGCGCATCAAATTCCCCTGTTGTTAGAAAAGGTGACATTCATGGAACTCTCCGACGAAATTATCATTAACGCTCCAAAAGACCGGGTCTATACCGCACTGAACGATCCAGAAATCCTCAGACAGTGCATTCCCGGCTGCGAAGAGCTGATCAAACATTCAGACACCGAACTCGAAGCCAAAGTCGTGCTCAAGGTGGGTCCGGTCAAAGCCAAATTCACCGGCAACGTCACACTGAACACAGAGGGCGCGCCCGATGCATTTTCTTTGTCCGGTCAAGGCAATGGAGGGGCTGCCGGGCACGCCAAAGGAGGTGCCGATGTGACACTCACGGCAGACGGCGACCAGACCATTCTGCGCTATGATGCGAAAGCCGATGTCGGCGGAAAACTGGCCCAACTGGGCAGCCGCTTGATCCAAAGCACGGCAAAGAAACTGGCGGCAAAGTTCTTCAAGAACTTTGCCGAGGTGATGGAAGACGAACCCGTCGCCTGAACGCAGAAAAACCGCCCTCTATGCGACGGATGGGCGGTTTTCACTCGACCGCGCCGCGTGTTCACATCGCGGAACAGTCTGCCGCAGTTTCAAACATAAAAGATATTGGTCGGGCTGAGAGGATTCGAACCTCCGACCCCCTGCTCCCGAAGCAGGTGCGCTACCAGGCTGCGCTACAGCCCGACCGTGGTGGCGAATTACTGCTCGGCCGCCTTTTTGACAAGCGTTGTTTTCGACGCAGGTGTCACAAAAACTCCGGCGTCAGTCCTTCGATTTCGGCTTTGGCTTGTCGCGGAACCGCCCGGATGTCATCAACCCGCTCAGCCGCAAGGTCGAGGGCGTCCCAATTCGTGTTCTGGTGCGCAGGACAGGTGTGTTTTCAGATGCGCCGCTTTGGCTTTCCCGAAACACAATAAACAAACCCGACGCGATAATGATGCTGGCACCGATTGCGGTATACATATCAGGACGTTCATCAAAAAAAACCAGACCATACACCGTCGCCCAAAGGATTTGCGAATACTGCATCGGCGCGACAATCGCCGCTTCGCCCGTCTGATAGGACGCGATGATGAACCGGGCCGCGATCCACGCAAGAACCGATATCACCGCCAGCATGCCCAGATGCTCAAGCGGCATCGGCTTGTAAACAAAGGCCAGCGCAGTGCCCATGATCACAAAATTACCAACCATGGGATACAGCAACATCACAACCGTGCGTTCCTCGGCCCCGATTTTGCGCACGATGATCGACGCAAAAGCCCCCGAAAACGCGGCCATAAGGGCGGCGATATGACCGGACGTGAGGTCTGTCGCTCCTGGTCGTAAAACCACCAGAACACCAACCAGACCAACACTGACCGCCGCCCAGCGCATCATCCGCACCCGTTCCCCCAAAATGGGAATGGACAGGATCGTGATGATCAATGGCGTCGCAAACAAAATGGCATAGGTCTGCGTCAGTGGCAGGTTGGCAAAGGCGTAAAAGGCCGAAACCCCCATGATCACAGCCGCCGCCGTGCGACAGGCCATCCACCACGGATGCACTGGAACCAATGTGCCGGGTTTGGCATCGCGCATCAACATGATGGTGGCCAGCGGAAAGCTCAGCAAGACGCTGAAAAACACAATCTGGACGGGGGAGTAGATGGCACCCAATGACTTGATAAACACGTCATGCGTCGAAAACAGCCCAAAGGCGATCAGGGCCAGCAGCGCTCCTTTTGCATTTGGAGACATGGCTGGCCCCTTGACTGTTACAGGCTGGCGTCGAGCGCTGCGACAATCGCATCGCCCATGTCAGACGTGGACATCGGCGTTCCACCATCCGGTCCCATCAGGTCCGGGGTCCGCGCGCCATTGGCCAAAACGGTCTCAATCGCGGTTTCCAAACGCGCCGCCTCGTCGCCCTGATCAAACGAATATCGCAGCGCCATCGCAAAGCTCAGAATACAGGCGATCGGATTGGCTTTGCCTTGCCCCGTGATGTCAGGCGCAGAGCCATGCACCGGCTCATAAAGCGCTTTCGGACGTCCATTCGCCATCGGCGCACCAAGGCTGGCCGAGGGCAACATGCCCAAAGATCCGGTTAGCATCGCCGCCGCGTCCGAAAGAATATCACCAAACAGGTTGTCGGTCACAATCACATCAAACTGCTTGGGATAGCGGCACAGCTGCATCGCACCCGCGTCGGCGTACATATGGCTCAGTTCGACATCCGCGTAATCGGCGTCATGCACCTTTTGAACAACTTCGCGCCACAGGATGCCCGATTCCATCACATTGGCCTTCTCCATCGAACACACCTTGTTGCCCCGACGCCGTGCCAGTTCAAAGGCCGACCGCGCGACCCGGTCAATCTCGCTCTCGGTATAACGCTGGGTGTTGATCCCCACGCGTTCGCCGCCCTCTTCGATGATACCGCGCGGCTCTCCGAAATAGATGCCCGAGGTCAGTTCGCGCACGATCATGATATCGAGGCCGGAAACTACCTCTTTTTTCAAAGACGAAAAATCCGCCAACGCGTCGAAACATTGCGCCGGTCGCAGATTTGCGAACAGGTCCATCTCTTTGCGCAACCGCAGCAACCCACGCTCGGGCTTCACGCTGAAATCAAGATTGTCGTATTTCGGCCCACCCACAGCACCAAGCAAAACGGCATCAACCTCCTGGGCCTTGGCCATCGTGTCATCATGCAGGGGGGTGCCATGCGTGTCATAGGCCGCACCACCGACAAGATCTTCACTTACATCAAATTGCAGGTCGCGGTTCGCGCCATACCAGTCGATGATTTTGCGCACTTCGGTCATCACCTCGGGGCCAATCCCGTCACCGGGCAAAATCAGAAGCGAAGCGTTGCTCATCGTCGGAATCCTTTGATCATCTAGAGTGCGTTTCGCCTAGCCTTGCTGGCACCAAGGGTCAAGGTTACCGAAGGTCAGGAAGATCAATATCCACCGTGATCAACCGATGGTCCTGATCCGGTATTGGCGGCCAGACCTTTGCGTCAACAACGCTCAACGCCGCTGACGGCAAAAGATACGACACCCGCATCGGCCCGGGATCATCCCAAAGTGCCGTTGGAATATGCGGCAGCGCATCCTGAAACGGGCCATCACTTATGAATGCCGCCAATGCAGGCCTGTTCCCTTCGCCACGGTCGGGGTCAAGATTGGTATTGGCCATAAACACCGGCATGGCATCATTCAGGTCGTCTGCGATAATCTGCTCCCAAAGCCGCAGCTCATCGTGGTTACGACGCCCATTCCGGTCCTCGGGTCCGTCGAAAACCGGCGGGCCAGCATGTCCGATCAACAGACCAAGACGCACATCCGGGGGGATGTCGACGGGTACGACCCAATGCCCACCGCTGGACAGGCGTTGTCTGTCCCAACCTTTGTCCGCCGGTGTCATCTGCGATCCGGGCAAATCCTTCCACAACAGATCGTTGAATGACCGCGCCTCCTGCCTGGAAATAGGATATCGTGATAACACGGCCAAGGCACCATATCCCGGAAAGGCACCAAACCCCTGCGCATCTTCCGGCTCTCCCAGACGGCCATCACCGTCGCTGTCAATGCCAGACGGAATGCCAGAGTTTGCCGGCAGCGCAATAAGATAGGTATGCCCATCACCGATCAGATCACGCAACGCGGTCAACGCCGCCTCACGCGCGTCATAATCAATCTTGGTCAGAACAATGATATCCGCATCCGCACCACGCAGCGCATTCGCCATGGCCGTAAGTGATGGATCACCTTTGTGCAGATCGCGCAGCAAGACACCCGGACCATCACGCGAAAACGGGGCATGCCATAGCGCCAACCGAAGATCGTGGGCCATGGCCTGACCACAAATGGCCAGCCACAGCAAAGCAACCAAAATCAGGCGATTTGCAACTCGTCGTCCTGAGCATAGGCGCGACGCCGTTTTTCTTCGATCAGGGCCGCCACCCGAAACAGGGCGATCCCACGCATCATCAAAGTCAGTGGCAAAAAGGCCCACGCGCACAGCACCCAAATCAAAACCTCCGGCACCACAAGCAGCGCAGGATCAAACGCACCGATCCAAAGTCTAAGCAGTGCCGGGATCACAAATGGCAGCAAAAAACCTAAGGCCACGTTAAGATGCGCATCACGTTTCAAGCGAAACAACACATCCCGACCCGAAGTTGGGTCAAATAACGGCAGGTTGATCCAGAAGTTGAACGCTTTCTTGCGGATTGGCCAAAAGATGAACCGTGCATGAATCCAGAACAAGGCCAATGTGACCAATGTCACGACAAACAGAATGCTTGCCATGCGCGTTATCGCCGGGACGTCAAACAATCCCGGTCGGTCGCCAAACGCAATCGACATCAGGTGCACAGGCGAAAACGGGAAGTCAAAGATCATGGCGGTCCTGTGCGACCATTGCTGCAACAAGGTCATCGACACACCTGGCCCGCGCCCTTCAGACGCGGTCAGCAAAGACGCAAACAAAACACAAAAGAACAACCCCAGAAACCGCAATCGGTTAAAGGGCGGTGCGTTGCGGAATTCAAGAAATGTCGGGTATTCGCTGTAATATTCGGAAAAGGTGACAACCGCCGCAACAAGCGCGATCAACGCCGCCATATGCGCCGAGTCGCTGACGCTATCCGCCAGAAAAAGCGACGGAATCGCCACAAGCAGCGCGATCAATAGCGCACGGAGAGCTGATCCCATGATCCGCTTGACCACTTTGGTTTCCCTTCAACTTGGACGGACGCGATACGATGCCGGGCCCTTGTTCCAAATGTCTGCCGTCGGGTGGGACGGCCTGCCTCATTATTGCCCCAGTTTTGCCCAACTCTGGACCCCTGCTCAACGACTCACATGAAGCGCAGCCCTGAAATGCCTGATTTTGCTTGAAAACTGGTGCGCGTTTACATCAACGACCCAAATCAAATGTGGCACAAATGCCCCGCACCACCAGATGTGGTGCGCGTAAAAAAGCCGCCCACGAAGGGGCGGCTTTGATGACGACGATGGTGCCTCTTAAACCCAGGGGCGCGCCTGTTCAGCCTGTGCCTCGAACGTGTCGATGGCTGCGGCCTTTTCCATCGTCAGCCCAATGTCGTCCAAACCATTCATCAGACAGTGCTTTTTAAAGCTGTCCAACTCGAATGCGAATGTGTCACCATCCGACGATGTGACCACCTGATTTTCAAGATCAACGGTCATACGCGCGTTTGACCCTTTTTCGGCATCCTTCATCAGAACATCCACCGCCTCTTTGGGCAAAACGATGGGCAAGATGCCGTTCTTGAAACAGTTGTTGTAAAAGATGTCGGCGAAGGACGTCGATATCACAGCCTTGATGCCAAAATCCTTCAACGCCCAAGGCGCATGTTCGCGCGATGATCCGCAGCCGAAATTGTCACCGGCAACAAGGATTTCCGCCTCGCGATATTGCGGCTTGTTCAGCACGAAATCCGGAATTTCCTTGCCGTCATCATCATACCGCATCTCATCGAACAGGTTCACACCAAGGCCAGAGCGCTTGATCGTTTTCAGAAACTGCTTGGGGATGATCATATCGGTGTCGATATTCACCAGCGGCATGGGTGCCGCGATCCCGGTGAGTTTTTCGAACTTGTCCATTACATCATCTCCCGAACATCAGTCAGTTTGCCAGTCACAGCCGCTGCCGCCGCCATGGCTGGCGACATGAGGTGCGTGCGACCCCCCCGGCCCTGACGGCCCTCGAAATTCCGGTTCGATGTGGCCGCGCAACGCTCACCAGGGGCCAGCTGATCGGGGTTCATCGCAAGGCACATGGAACATCCCGCAAGACGCCATTCAAACCCGGCCTCCTTGAAGATATCCGCCAGTCCCTCTTCCTCGGCCTGCGCCCGCACAAGGCCGGAACCGGGAACAACCATCGCCCGTTTCACGGCAATCTTCTTGCCTTTGAGGATTTCAGCCGCAGCGCGCAAGTCCTCGATCCGGCCATTGGTGCAAGACCCGATAAACACGGTGTCGATCTCGATATCCGACAGCTTTTGACCCGGCTGCAAACCCATATAGTCCAACGACCGCTGTGCCGCGCCAACCTTGCCGCCATCAAAGCTGTCTGCCGCAGGCACCTCGGCGGTGATCGGCAGAACATCCTCGGGAGAGGTGCCCCAGGTCACGACCGGCGCGATGTCTTCGCCCTTGATCGTGACCACTTTGTCCCAATGGGCATCGTCATCGGAATACAATGTCTTCCACCAGTTCAGCGCCGCTTCCCACTGTGCCCCCTTGGGCGCGTGCGGACGGCCTTTGACATATTCAAACGTCTTCTCGTCCGGCGCAATCAGACCCGCGCGTGCGCCACCTTCGATGGCCATGTTGCAGACCGTCATCCGACCTTCCATCGACAGATCGCGGATCGCTTCTCCGCAATATTCGATGACATAGCCAGTACCGCCCGCAGTTCCGGTCTCACCAATCACAGAAAGCGTGATGTCCTTGGCCGTCACACCAGGGCGCAGCTTGCCGGTGATCTCGACCTTCATGTTCTTGGATTTCTTCTGGATGAGCGTTTGCGTCGCCAGAACATGCTCGACCTCGGATGTGCCGATCCCGTGTGCCAAAGCACCAAAGGCGCCATGGGTCGCTGTGTGGCTGTCGCCACAAACCACCGTCATACCGGGCAAGGTCCAGCCCTGTTCCGGACCAACGATATGGACAATCCCCTGACGCACGTCAGACACAGGATAATAGTGAATCCCGAAATCCTTGGCGTTCTTGTCAAGCGCGGCCACCTGAATGGCGCTGTCCTCGGTCATGTTCTTGGGGTCTTCCCGCCCGGGCGTTGTCGGCACGTTGTGATCCGGAACCGCAATGGTCTTGTCCGGCGCGCGAACGCCACGACTAGCCATGCGCAGACCTTCAAAGGCCTGCGGGCTTGTCACTTCGTGAACCAGATGCCGGTCGATATACAGCAAGCAGGTGCCGTCTTCGGCCTCGTGGGCCACATGGGCATCCCAGATTTTATCATAGAGCGTTTTGGGGGACATAGGTCCTCTCCCTTAAAGCGGTGCAATGTGAAAGTGATCGTCGGTCGCGCGCGCGGCGCGCGTCAGGCTAGTCGTGCGCGCACGGTATGCGTCGCACCAAAGAATCGTTCGCGCAGACGGGCGCGATCATCCATGTCGAAAACCATAGTCATGGATGTTGTCCTACATCATTGCATTGCCCTCTCGCAAGCCTGTGACCAATGCCTTGGCAGACCATTGATATTAATTTTGATCCGGAACAGGCCCCGCCGCGTAACAGTACCAGCGAGGAACATATGATTACCAAACTGAATATCATCAATCTTGGATTGATCGCCTTTTTGATTGGAATAATGGCGGTTCACACCGCCGGAGCGGGCACGGCAACCTGGCCCGAGCCCGTTATCTTGCCGTTCATCAACCCATAACCAGTTGCGCCAAACCAGCTGTGATGTAACCCTGCCCCGGCAGGAGCAGTAACACGGTATGGAAAACGACGTCCTCATCACCGAAGCGTTAACCGATTTTGCGCTTGGGTCGTTTACCTGGCTGCAAGGCTTTGCCGACAATCTGATCCGCCCCTGGAACGCCTACCAATTGGGGATCGCGGTTGGCGTGTTCATTGCCGCGCATCTTCTGGCGGCTGTGTTCAAGCCCCGTATGCACAAGTGGATGCGCTCGCGGTCGGGATGGCCCAAATGGCGCATGCGGGTTTTGATTGTCCTGCACCGTCGGCTGCGGATGATCATCTTCGTCGTCCTGATCTGGACCGTTGTGCTGATCATGCGCGAGGTCACATGGCCGTCCCGGTCCTATCTTTTGGGCATCATCGCAAATCTATCCGTGGCGTGGATGTCCATCGTGCTTGCGACACGGTTGATTTCCAATGCGCTGGTCCGGGGATTTGTGCGGTACGGGGTCTGGATTTGGGTCGCCCTGTCAATCACAGGCCTCTCCGACGAAGCACAATCACTGGCGGAAAGCATCGCATTCAGTCTGGGCGAGTCGCGATTTTCGCTGTGGATTGTCATCCAGGCAATTGTTCTGCTTGCAGCTCTTCTTGCCATTGCCCGCCTGATCAGCAGTTCAACCGCCACAACCATCCGCAAGAACAAAGATATTTCACCTTCGATGCAGGTGCTGGCGATCAAGCTTTTGCAGATCGCGCTATATGGGGCCGCGTTCTTTATGGCGTTGCGCATCGTTGGCGTTGATCTGACAGGGCTGGCCGTCCTGTCCGGTGCCATCGGTATCGGTATCGGGTTTGGCCTGCAGAAAGTTGTCTCGAACCTGGTGTCCGGTCTGATCATTCTGCTTGATAAATCCATCAAGCCAGGTGACGTGATCTCGCTTGGCGACACCTTCGGCTGGATCAATTCGTTGGGTGCCCGCTATGTCAGCGTGGTAACACGGGATGGTCGGGAATATCTGATCCCGAACGAAGACCTGATCACCGGGCAGGTGGTGAACTGGTCCCATTCCAACGAATTTGTCCGCCTCGATATCTATTTCGGCACCGCTTATCAGGACGATCCGCACCAGGTTCGTGACCTGGCAATCGCGGCGGCCAAATCTGTCGACCGGGTGCTCAGCTTCAAACCCCCGGTCTGTCACATTGTCGGGTTTGGCGACAGCTCTGTCGACTATATTCTGCGCTTCTGGATTCGCGACCCCACCGGCGGGCTGACCAACATTCGGGGCAATGTCTATCTGGCCCTGTGGGATGCGTTCCAAGAGCATGGCATCTCGATTCCGTTCCCGCAGCGCGAGGTCAAAATGCTTGAAGGGTCCACCTTGGCGACAAATGGTCCTGCCGACTGACGGAACGTTGTGGCTGACTCCGTCCGGACGGTTGCCCATACTGCGCACAACAGAATTGGGGGACATCCATGGCAGACGATATCGTAATCCTTGACGGCGCACGCACCGCGATTGGCACATTCGGCGGCGCGCTTGCCGGAACACCGCCGATTGATCTGGGCGCAACCGCGGCCAAAGCAGCGATGGAACGCTCTGGGGTCGAAGGCGGTCAAATCGGCACCGTCGTCTTTGGTCACGTCATCAACACCGAACCGCGCGACATGTACCTCAGCCGCGTCGCCGCCCTGCAGGCGGGCATTCCCGAGACAACGCCCGCGATGAACGTCAACCGTCTCTGCGGGTCAGGGGCGCAGGCGATTGTGTCGGCGATCCAGTCCCTGATGCTGGGCGATGCAGAGTTTGCCCTGGCCGGCGGAGCCGAGTCCATGAGCCGCGCACCCTACATCGTGCCGGACCAGCGTTGGGGGGCCAAGATGGGCGATATCCGCACGCTGGATATGATGCTGGGCGCGCTGAACTGCCCCTTCGGAACCGGCCACATGGGTGTGACGGCAGAAAACGTCGCGGCCGAACATGACATCACCCGTGACGCGCAAGACCAGTTTGCCATGACCAGCCAGGACCGCGCCGCCAAAGCGATCAGCGAAGGACGGTTTGCCAGCCAGATCGTGCCGGTTGACGTGAAAAAACGGCGCGAGGTCGTGCTTTTCGAGACGGACGAACATCCCAAGGCAACCTCGTTGGACACCCTTGGGGGATTGCGCACGGTGTTTCAGAAAGACGGCACAGTGACGGCGGGCAATGCCTCTGGCATCAATGACGGGGCTGCGGCCCTTTGCCTTTCAACAGCGGATGCAGCAACCAAGGCGGGGCTGACACCCAAAGCCCGGATATTGGGCTATGCTCACGCAGGGGTTCGCCCCGAGGTCATGGGCATCGGCCCCGTTCCCGCAGTCGAGGCGCTGTTGAAACGGACGGGGCTGTCCGTCTCGGATTTCGATGTGATCGAATCAAACGAAGCCTTCGCCGCGCAGGCGCTTGCGGTGAATAAGGGGCTTGGCCTTGATCCGGCCAAGGTAAATCCAAACGGTGGCGCGATCGCTTTGGGCCACCCGGTCGGGGCAACAGGTGCCATCATCACCGTAAAAGCGCTTTACGAGTTAGAGCGGATCGGCGGGTCGAAGGCGCTGATCACCATGTGTATCGGGGGCGGACAGGGCATCGCGTTGGCCATTGAGCGGCTTTGAGCGCCCTAAGCTGCCTAAAAAATAGGCGGTGTCACCCATGGGTAACCGCATAGGTTGTATTTCGGGCGCGGTTGGACTTTTCCAGCCGGGTTAATTTCTTCTTCACCATGATCTCCGACAGTTGCGTTAACGAATACGGAGGTCTTAATGAGTCTCGCCAACAAATTGGCCGAGGAACGTCGCGCGCGGCTTGCGGCGGAACGGCTTCTTGAACTCAAACAGGCTGAACTGTTTGCGGCCAATCGCAAACTGGGAACCCACGCACAACAGCTGAGCGAGGAAATCGTTGAAACCCGCGCCGAGGTGGCGATGGTGCGGGGCGAAAACCAGCGGGTGAAAACCGAACTTGGCGTCGCGCATGAAAAGATCCAGATCGCCGAACGCCGCCTGTGGCATTCGATCGAGACCATTCAGGACGGGTTTGCCTTTTTCGACAACGACAACCGCATGATTGTGGCCAACCGCGCCTATCTTGCCGTGTTCGAAGATATCGAAGAGGTGCAACCCGGCATCACCTATCCGCGCATCCTGCAATTGCTGACCGAGGAAGGCATCGTCAACATTGGCAACGAGCCACCGGCACATTGGCGCGCGCGAATGCAGGACCGATGGCAACAGGTTGATCCGAAACCGGTACAAATCGAACTGTGGAATGGTGAACACATCCGGATCTTTGACCGGCGCGGTCCATCCGGCGATATCGTGAGCCTTGCGCTTAACATCACCGAAAGCGTGCGCCACCAGGAACAACTGCACGACGCCCGCGTCCGCGCCGAGGCCGCGAACCGCGCGAAATCTGCCTTTCTGGCCAATATGAGCCACGAAATACGAACCCCGATGAACGGTGTGGTGGGCATGGCTGAACTGCTGAACGAAACCAGTCTGGACAGCGAACAGCGGTTGTTTGTCGAAACGATCAAAAATTCCGGCGAGGCGTTGTTGGTCATCATCAACGATGTGCTGGATTACTCAAAGATTGATGCAGACAAGCTGGTTCTGCATCCCGAACCCTTTGACCTTGAAAAAACCTTGCAGGATGTTGTGATGCTGATGCAGCCTATCGCACAGAGCAAGGGTATAACGCTCAGGATTGATTACGACATCTTTTTGCCAACCCGCTTTGTCGCCGATCCCGGCCGCATCCGCCAGATCATCACCAATCTGATGGGCAATGCGGTAAAATTCACATTAGAAGGCCACGTCTTGCTGCGCGTTGTCGGTGTGCCGGGGCCGGATGACAAAATCACCATGCACATCACCATTGAAGATACCGGAATCGGGATTGCGCCGGAAAAGGTGGATCATGTTTTCGGCGAATTCAATCAGGTCGAGGATGACCGCAATCGCCAATTCGAAGGCACAGGACTGGGACTTGCCATCACGAAACGCTTGATCGAATTGATGGATGGAGAGGTCTGGATCGAATCCGAAGAGGGTGTGGGCAGTTGTTTCGGGTTCCGGGTCAGCCTGCCTCCCGAGCACAATGAGACACATCTCCTAGAGCTACCCAAAAAGATGCAGCGCATTCTGGTGATTGAAGCCACCGATCACAGCGATCCTTTCTCTTTGGTCAATCAGGTCAGCGCGCTGGGCGGGCAACCTGTTGTCTGTGACACGCCCGAAGATCTGGCCAAAACTGCCCTTGATGACATGGGCATCACTCTTTTGGATCTGGACCCAAGCCATCCCGCCTTTGACTCGGTGCTTGAAACGCTGACTGCGCGCGCGACGAACGCCCCGGTTCTGTGTATCACATCCGACACAAAGGGCGTGCAGGACCGAGTTTCGGGAAAGGCTCATGTGCTTCAACGGCCCTTTTCCCGCGCCGCACTTCTGGACGCGATCAGACACACAACCCAGATGTCCAACGCGACACAGCGCATCGAAGCCCCGTCCGCACATCTGGCTCCGAAGGTGCTTTTGGCAGAAGACAATCGCGTCAACCGCATGGTCTTTAGCAAGATGATAGGCAAACTGGACCTTGATCTGCGCACGGCCAATGATGGGTTCGAGGCTGTTCAGGCCTTTAAGGATGACCGGCCGGACGTGATTTTCATGGACATCTCGATGCCCGGCATGGATGGAAAAGAAGCCACCGCCAAGATCAGAGAGATCGAGGGCAACGGGCCAAATGTGCCGATCATCGCCGTCACCGCACATGCCATGGATGGCGATAAGGAACAGATCCTTGCGGCGGGGCTGACCGACTATCTGACCAAACCGCTGCGCAAGGACGCCTTGCTTGAAAAGTTACAGGCCCATTGCCCGCGTGTTCAATTGGCGTCGTAGGGGCGCACGAACACCGGCTTGTCCGGCTCTGAAAGATCTTCGCGATAGCCATAGCCGCCGCTGTCGAAATCCAGCAGGCCCGCCGCGTCGGTCAGACGGTTCTGCACCACATACCGCGCCATCGCGCCGCGGGCTTTCTTGGCAAAAAAGCTGACGATCTTGGGGCCTTTGCCGTCGCCTTTGTCTTCCATGAACGCGGGTGTCACGATCCGCAGGCCAAGCGCCTTTGCTGGCACTGCACCGAAATATTCCTGGCTTGCACAATTGACCAGAGTGTCGGTGTTCACCTCCTGCGCCTGGGACTTCAGCTCTTTGGAGATCTGGTCGCGCCAATAATCATAAAGATTGCCCCCGCGCCGGGTTTTCAGGCGGCTGCCCATTTCAAGGCGATAGGCCTGAATCCCGTCCAGCGGGCGCAAAACACCGTACAGCCCTGATAAAATACGCAGATGATCCTGCGCCCAGCGCATTTCATCGGCATCGAGCGTATCCGCCTCAAGCCCCTGATAGGTATCGCCCGCAAAGGCAAGTGCGGCAGGGCGCAGATCGGCATCTGTTGGTGTTTCATCAAAATCGCGAAACCGGTCGCGATTCAGCTTGGCCAGATCATCGCTTAAATCCATCAACGATTTGAGATTTCCCAGCGTCAGATTGCGCGCGGTTTTGGCAAGGCGGTTGGCATCATCCTGAAAAACCGGCGTTGTCATGGTCACATCGCGTTCAGACCAGTCAAGCCGTTTGGCCGGGGAAATCACAACGAGCATGGCAGCACCCTTTCGGTTATCGTTTCACCGGATTTAGTCCGCCGCGCGCAGGACGTCCAGAAACGTCTGGGCAAAGCGTTCGGCGCGTCTCTCTCCGATGATACGCGCAATCCCGGTTTCATCGCCCGGTTTGGTCTGCGCCAGTTTGGCCAGCTGGCTTGCCTCGCAGGACATCGGCTTGAGCGTGCCGCACGATCCCCGCACCAGATCTGCCTGAGACGTCAAAAGGGCATCATAAACAGAGCCAGCGCCGCCCGATGCCAGTTTTCGCCGGGCCGGATGGGTGTCGGGCACATCCCCGGCAATCACTTCAAGAAAGGCCCGACCATAGCGTTCCAGTTTCTTGGCCCCAACACCATTGATGGCGGCCATTTGATCAAGCGTCTGCGGCCGGGTTTCGACCATTTCAATCAGGGTTCGATCGGGGAAAATAACGTAGGCGGGAACGGATTGGTCTTCGGCCAACGCGCGGCGTTTGGCCTTGAGCGCGGACATCAGCGGGGCGTCTTCGTCACTGACCAAAGTGCGGACTTTGGGACGGCGTTCGCTGGCGGCCTCGATGCTGTCGCGGCGCAGTTGGATCGCCGCCTCGCCACGCAGGATCGGGCGCGCGGCCTCGGTCATGATCAAAGCGCCGTGGCGGTCCGCGTCGGGGCGCATCAGGTCATGGCCCATCATCTGCCGGAACACCGCTTGCCATTCGCCACGTTTCAGATCGGTGCCAACACCAAAAGTCGGCAGAGCGTCATGGTTCCGTTGCAGCACTTTTTCGGTTTTGGCGCCCAGAAGAACATCAATCAAATGACCAGCCCCAAAACTTTCGCCGGTGCGCAGCGCGGCAGACAGGGCCTTGCGCACCGCTTGGGTGCCATCAAAGACGTCTGCCGGTTTGTCGCACAGATCGCAATTCCCGCAGCTGATGTCGTGTTCACCGAAATACCCAAGCAGCGTTTTGCGGCGACATTCCAACGCCTCGGCCAGCCCAAGAAGCGCATTCAGGCGGCCATGATCGGCATGGCGACGTTCCGGAGGGGCCAGCCCCTCGTCGATCTGGGACCGGCGCAGGCGGATATCATCGGCACCATACAGCGACAGCGTTTCGGCAGGTGCGCCATCGCGCCCGGCGCGGCCGATTTCCTGATAATAGGCTTCGATGGATTTGGGCAGATCAGCATGCGCGACCCAGCGGATATCGGGTTTGTCGACGCCCATGCCAAAGGCCACGGTGGCGACAACGATCAGACCGTCTTCGGTTGCAAACCGCGCCTCGACATGGCGGCGCTGATCCGCCTCCATCCCGCCATGGTAAAAGCAGGCTGTATGGCCTTCGGCATTCAGGGCCTGCGCCAAGGTTTCCGTCTTGGCCCGTGTGCCGCAATAGACGATGCCGGATTGGCCTTTGCGCGCAGCGGCAAAAGACATGATCTGTTGGCGCGGTTTGTTCTTGGGCGCAAACATCAGGTGGATATTGGGCCGGTCAAAGCCGCGCAGAAAGGTGCGGGGGGATTGGCCATCGAACAGGCGCGTGACGATTTCTTCCTGGGTTTCGGCATCTGCCGTCGCGGTGAAGGCTGCCAACGGCACATCCAGCGCGCGGCGCAGGTCGCCGATGCGCAGGTAGTCGGGGCGGAAATCATGGCCCCATTGGCTGACGCAATGGGCCTCGTCCACCGCAATCAGCGAAACGCCGGCTTGGCTCAACATCCGCTGTGTGCCGCCCGAGGCAAGCCGTTCGGGGGCGAGGTACAACAGCTTCAATTCGCCGGAATGAAGCATATCCCAGACCGCGTCGTTTTCTTCGTCGGTATTGGCCGAGGTCAACGCCCCTGCGGCAACACCTGCTTCGCGCAGGCCACGCACCTGATCGCGCATCAGCGCAATCAACGGCGAGATCACAACCGTGACCCCGTGGCGGGCCAGTGCAGGCAATTGAAAACACAGGGATTTTCCGCCACCTGTCGGCATGATGGCCAACACGTTTTCACCCTGTGTCACAGCCTCTACGATCTCGGACTGGCCGGGACGGAAGCTGTCGAATCCAAAGACATCCCGCAGAATGACATCTGCGTCGGGCATATCACGGGGCATGGGTGACCTGTCAGGTTCTTGCTATATCTGCTCTTAACCTGACAGTCTCATACTAAGGATGCGTGAACAAGCCTTAGCAGCGTCAGAAGCTGTAGAACCAGCCCGCATTGTTCGCCAGCACGATGCGGATGATGTAGACGCCGATCAGCGCCACGAGCGGGGCAAGGTCAATGCCGCCCATCGGGGGCAGGATGCGACGCAGGCGGGAATATAACGGTTCGAGTATGCGGTTCAACGCGTCCCAGATTTGCGCGACGATGGGCTGCCGCAGGTTCAGAACCTGAAAGTTGATCAGCCAGCTCATGATGACATGGGCGATGATAAAGAACCACACCACATCAAGAAGCAGCATAAGGATCTGGTAGAGCGATTGCATTGAACGGACTTCCTTTGTCAGTGCCTTGCCCACAGGTAGGCGCAAGCGGGCCGGAGAACAAGTCACTGACACTTGCCGCGAGGTCGCGGTTGACGCGACTGACGCTTGGGTCAACTAAGCGGCGAACAGGAGTTGAGTGATGTATCCTTTTATTCGGATGGGCCTTGGCCTTTGGAAAGCGCGCTCTGCGCCGCAGGTGGGCTTGTTTGGCACCTATGTGTCGCAGCACCGGTGTTGGCCCTGGGACATCGACATGTGGATGGAACTGAACAACGGGCGCACGCTGACGCTGTATGATCTGGGGCGCATTCCGCTGGCGCAGGTAAACGGGTTGATGTCACTGATCCGGCGCGAGCGCTGGGGGCTGACAATGGCCGGGGTTGTTGTACGGTATCGCCGTCGCATCCGCACGTTTGAGAGGTTTGAAATGCGCAGTCGGCTGCTGTGCTGGGACGCGCGGTTCATGTATATTGAGCAGACGATGTGGAAGGCGAATGGCGAATGTGCCAATCACGCCGTTTACCGATCTGCGGTGACAGATCGAAACGGGATCGTTGCCACCGATCATGTGATCAGCGCGTTGAACATGGGCGCACCCACATCGCCGGACATGCCCGCTTGGGTCGCAAAATGGCTTGAGGCCGAGGATATGCGGCCCTGGCCCCCCATGCAGGACGCGACTTAGCCACAACCCTGCTTGCCGCCTCCGCATTTCGCACCCATAACCCCGAAAAGGGGATTTTGAATGGCGGATGCATCTTTGCGCAAACGGATTTGGGGATGGTTCTTTTTTGACTGGGCCAGCCAGCCGTTCAACACGCTGCTGATCACCTTTATCTTTGCGCCCTATATCAAGGAATTGATGGGCGACGGAACCGCAGCACAGTCTGCCTGGGGGTTCGGCATTGGTGCCGCCGGTCTGGTGATTGCGGTGCTGGCCCCGGTTCTGGGGGCGTTGGCGGATACCGGCGGGAACAGGCTGCGCTGGATCTGGTTGTTTTCCGCAATGTATGTCATTGGCGCGGCCGGGCTTTGGTATGCAGAGCCGGGCAGCTTCAATCTGTTCACGATCATGACCTTTTTCGCGATTGGCATGATCGGAATGGAATTTGCGACCACCTTTACCAACTCTATGCTGCCGGATCTGGGCAAACCGGACGAGATTGGACGCATTTCCGGCAATGGCTGGGCCTTTGGTTATGTCGGCGGGTTGATCGCGCTGCTGATTATGCTGGCGTTCTTTGCCGACAATGCCCAGACCGGGCGCACATTGCTGGGGCTGGAGCCTGCATTTGGTCTGGATGCCACGATGCGGGAAGGCACGCGGTTTGTAGGGCCTTTGACGGCGATCTGGTTTGCCGTCTTTATGATTCCGTTTTTCCTGTATGTCCGTGACCCGAAAGCGCGCAAAGCTCCGAAAGGCGCGGTTCGTCAGGCTTTGCGGGATCTGCGCGGAACTCTGCAAAGATTGCCGCAGGATCGGTCGCTTTTCGCCTATCTTGGATCGGCGATGTTTTATCGCGATGCCTTGAACGGGATGTATGCCTTTGGCGGGATCTATGCGGCGGGAGTGCTGGGCTGGTCTGTGCAGAATGTCGGGATCTTTGGCATCATCGCGATCATCACCGGCGCGATTGCGGCGTGGTTTGGCGGCAAGGCGGATGCGCGGTTCGGGCCAAAACCTGTGATCATCGTCTGTATTCTGGCGCTGACCGCTGTGGCCATTGTGATCGTGATGATTTCGCGCGAGGCGATATTTGGCGTGGCGTTAAGTGACGGGTCCGCGTTGCCTGACATCGCATTTTACGTGATCGGGGCCGTGATCGGGGCCGCGGGCGGAGTGATTCAGGCGGCAAGCCGCACGATGATGGTGCGACAAGCCAACCCCGACCGCATGACCGAGGCGTTCGGCCTGTATGCTCTTTCGGGCAAAGCGACCAGTTTTCTAGCACCTTTGTTGATTGGCATCACCACATACGCCACTGGATCGCAGCAATTGGGCGTCAGCCCAGTGATAGGGCTTTTCCTGATCGGTCTTGTGTTGCTAGTCTGGGTGAAACCAAACGGGCAGCAGGCAGCAGGATGACACGGTTTTCTTTTCTGATCGGACTGACCTTTCTTTTGGCCGCCTGTGGTGACGCAGATGCACCCATCAACAGCGCATCAACCTCCGCCTCTGCGGCGCGTACCACCAGCGTGTTGAGCACGCGGCAGGCCAAGCAGTTGTTCGGCGGCGTGGGCGCGGCCTCGAACCAGTCACCGGCAGCCTATGGCGGATATGCCAAGGGATGCATGGCCGGGGGCGTGCAACTAGCCGAAACCGGCCCCACCTGGCAGGCGATGCGCCTGTCGCGGAACCGCAATTGGGCTCTGCCGGTCACAGTGGATTTTGTGCAGGACCTGTCCCGCATCGCAGCCAGAGAGCCGGGTTGGCAAGGGTTGTATATCGGCGATATGAGCCAGCCGCGGGGCGGGCCGATGCTGACCGGACATCGCAGTCATCAAAGCGGGCTGGATGCCGATATCTGGATGCGCGCGCCGGATCGTTTGACCCTGTCTCGTACCGAGCGTGAAAATATCTCGTCGATTTCGATGCGACGTTCGGCAGGGGCCTTTGTGAACGACAAGTGGACGCAATCGCACCACAATATCCTTAAGGCGGCGGCACAAGACCCACGGGTGGCTCGTATATTTGTGTTTCCAGGTGCAAAAGTAGCGATGTGCAACGCGGAAAAAGGCGATCGCAGCTATTTGCGCAAGATCCGCCCCTGGTGGGGGCATCATTACCATTTCCATGTGCGCTTGAACTGTCCGCGCGGCATGCGGGGCTGTGTTGATCAAGATCCGCCGCCGCGTGGGGATGGCTGTGCGGATGCGCAGCGTTGGGTGAACAACATTCTCAATCCGCCCCCGCCTGACCCGAATGCCCCACCACCGCGTCCACGTCGGGAATTGACGATGGGCGACCTGCCGGCACAATGCGCTGCTGTGCTGTCTTCCAACTGACCCCAGTGACCACCGGTTCAACCGAGACACTTGAGTCTGACCGTGTGCGGTTTCTGTCTTCGTTCGAGTGGCACAAAGACCGCAAGCCTTTCGGCGGCTACTCCGCGATCAAACTGGCACCGAATGGCAAAGATTTTGTCGTGTTGAGCGACCGGGGCCATGTGATCGAAGGATCGATCTTTCGGCACGAGGGAAAAATCATCGGATTGCGCAGCAAGGACATCGCACCCCTGCAGTTTCCACATTCGCTTTTTGGCAAGACCCCCAAAGCCGACACAGAAGGGATTGCACGCGATACGGCGGGGCGGCTTTATATCTCGTTCGAGCACGAAAACCGGATTGCGCGGCTGGACACAAACGGCGTGTGGTCTTTGTTGCCGGATCACCCGGAGATCCGGGATTTGCCCAGAAACAGAGGGTTGGAGGCGCTGGCCATAGCACCTGACGGGGCTGTGTTGGCCATTCCCGAAGTCTCTGACGGGTTGACGACACCGTTTACCGTGTACCGGTTTCGGGATGGCGCCGGATGGGACACCGCATTGCGACTTGCCCGGCATCCCGGTTTTCTGCCGGTTGGTGCGGATTTCGACGCCTATGGCAGATTATATGTTCTTGAACGCGGATTTGCCGGTTTTGGTTTTTTCAGTCAGGTTCGCCGATTTGATCTGAGGGACGCCGGACTTATGCAAGGAGAGATCCTTTTGACGACCGCCCCTCGCACGCATGACAATCTGGAAGGGCTGTCCATCTGGATGACAGAGGACAAAGCGCTACGGATGACGCTGGTGTCGGACGACAATTTCCAGCGCTTCCAGAAAACCGAGATCGTGGAATACGCTATCAGCAATTAACTTGTGCCTGTCAAAATGTCGCGCTATCCGTCGCGCCATTCCCGATGATCGGGAATCAAGTCCCCGCAACCTTGCTAAAACGGGAGCCGAAATGACTCGCACACATATCCCCGGCATTCTTGCCATGGCCCTCATCGTGTTGGCCTCGAACATTCTCGTACAGTTCCTGTTTGGAAATTGGCTCACATGGGGGGCGTTCACCTATCCGCTGGCCTTTTTGGTCACCGATCTGATGAACCGGCTTTATGGCTCTGGCCCTGCCCGTCAGGTCGTATTTGTCGGGTTTATCGTGGGAGTCTTTTGCTCTTTGGTGGGCACGCAGATTTCCGGAGAGTTTGGCCCGCTGGTGACATTCCGCATTGCTCTTGCCTCGGGCGTGGCGTTTCTGAGCGCGCAGCTGCTGGATGTCGCTATCTTTAACCGGATGCGCGAAGGCGCTTGGTGGCGCGCGCCTTTGGCATCTACCCTGATTGGGGCCACAGTGGACACGGCGTTGTTTTTCTCGATCGCCTTTTCCGCCGCATTGATCGCGTTGGAACCAGAAAACGATGTGTCCTGGGCGGGCGAGATGTTGCCACTGCTGGGCGTTGGTCCTGTCGCCCCTCTTTGGGTGTCACTTGCGGTGGCGGACTGGATGGTGAAAATCGCGCTGGCGTTGATTGCGTTGGTGCCTTTTCGACTCATCGTGCTGCATGTTCGCGGAAATACGTCGACATCCTAAAGATTTTTCTTGCAGTTATCTAAAACCGTGCCACCTTTAGCATGCGTTTTGAAACAGCTGAAAGGAGGTGATCCAGTGTCGAGAGAGGTATTGGAGAGAGGTGTCGGAACAGTTCGGGAGGCGCACATCTAGGGCAGTCCCTGGGTGATGAACTTTACGAATTGGTGAGGAACCTAACCGGACCCCACCTCCGTTTATTCTCGAAGGGCCATCGTTCATCGGTGGCCCTTTTTGTATGGGCGCTTTGGCGTTATGTCCCTTGGGATGATCATTGTCACGGATACCATCACCATCGAGGATTGGGAGCTGACGGAACAGTTTATCCGCGCGTCTGGTCCGGGGGGGCAGAACGTCAATAAAGTGTCCACCGCAGTCGAGCTGCGGTTTGAAGCGGAGCGGTCCCCGAACCTGCCTGGCCCGGTAAAAGCCCGTTTGCGGCGGATTGCCGGGCGCAAATGGACCAAAGACGGGGCGCTGGTGGTGCAAGTGGATGAAACGCGGTCGCAGGCCCGCAACCGCGAAATTGCGCGGGACCGACTTAAACAGATGATCCGGCAAGCCCTGACACCGCCGAAACGTCGCGTCGCGACAAAGCCAACCCTGGGATCAAAGAAAAGACGGCTCAAGGCGAAAAAAGTCAGGGGCGAGGTCAAAGCGCTTCGCGGCAAGATCGAGCCGGACAGTTAAGCCAAGGCACCGACCCGGTCAGAACCGGTCGAGCAGGCGTTCCAGATATTCCAGTTCTTCTGCGGGGCGCTCACCTTCACCAGAGCGACGGCGGATTTCGTCCAGAAGCTCGCGCGCCCGGCGATAGACGTCTTCACCTTGCAGCAGGCTTTCGTCAGACCCGATCTGGCCATTGGACCCGACATTGCGTCCAAGCGGGTCACGTTGCTGACCCGGATCAGTGCCCTCGGCCATACCTTGTTGGCCCTGCCCTTGCTGCTGCTGTTGCGCCATGGCTTCGCCCAGATTGCGCATCCCCTCGCGCAGAGCTTCCATTGCTTCGGATTGGTTGTCGATGGCACCAGCAAGATCGTTGTTGCGCAGCGCATCTTCTGCGCCTTCCATTGCGCCTTCGGCGCGGTCAAGCGCCTCGCGCGCGGCATCTCCGGCTTCGGTACCGGCCCCGGGCAGATTTTGCGACTGGCGGTTCAATTCCTGACGCAAAGACCGCTGGCGATCTGCCAGGCTTTCCTCAAGGCTTTGGCCCTGGCCGTTTTGACCCTGTCCCTGACCTTGCTGCTGACCATTCTGGCCTTGGCCATTCTGGCCCTGTTGCCCCTGACCTTGCTGGCCTTGGCCCTGCTGTTGACCGGGCTGCTGTCCTTGTTGACCCTGTTGTCCAGGCTGCTGGCCCTGCTGTCCCGGATTGAACTGTTCTTGCAGATCCCGGAATGCCTGATCGGACAGGCCTTGCTGGTCGCGCAGGGTTTCTGCCAGACCCTCCATCGCCTGTTCGCCCGGCGACTGCCCTTGCTGGCCCTGACCTTGCGTGACCTGCATGTTCTCCATCATCTGACGAAGCTGTTCGAGCGCTTCCTGCGCTTCGGCCATGCGGCCTTGTTCCATCAACTCCTGGATGCGATCCATCATCTCTTGCAGATCGCTCTGGCTCATTTCGATCATGTCTTGATTCTGGGTCATTTCCTGATCAGGGGTGTCCTGTTGCGCCTGACGCGACAACTGGCGCAGGTAATCATCCGTCGCGCGGCGCAGTTCCTGCATCAATTCGGCGATTTCCTGATCCGACGCGCCATTGCGCATCGCCTCGGACAACCGATCCTGCGCGCGCTGGAGCCGTTCGCGCGCATCGTCCAGATCACCCTCTTCCAAGCGAAGCGCAAGATCCCACATCGCCTTAGCAATTTCGGCCTGTTGATCATCGGTCATGCGGACCTGCGCCAAAGCCTCGACGCGGCGCAGAATGGTGCGCAGGCGCAGATAATCGGTGGCGGACCGGAAGGCGTCATCCGGACGATGCGAGATGGCCCGGATCAAAAGCCCCACATCCGCGGCATTGTCGCGGTTCCACAGGATAGAGCGCCGAAGCTCAATGATCGCAGCGGCCATCGGATCAAAAAACCGGCGGCCTGGCAGGGTGATCACCTCGGGGATCGCGTCACCGGTCTGACCGGCCTCATCACTGACGCTCAGGTTCAGAGTGACCGGCAGGTTTGCCCAGGGATGTTGCGAAAAATTATCGACAAGGGTTTCGGTAAAGTCGGACCGATCCCCCGCGATGGGCATCGGAAGCGACAATTCGATCACGGCCCGCGGTTCCGGATCAATGCGAAGACCATAGCGCCGATCCACTTCTGTCAGCGCAAGTTCAATTCGCGCCATGCCGTCGGCAACGCCATAATCGTCGCGTGCGGTGAACGGAATTTGGGCTTCGCCTTCGTAGCTGACCTCGATCTGTTCCTCGCGTGTGATTTCCGGGGCCTGGTCTGGCGTTGCGACAATTTCCCAATAGCGGCCGCCGGGGCCTTCGATTTCGATGCTGCCTGACTGGACAATGTCGAATTCCTGGGCGGTTTGAATCGACGCTTCGATTACGTCCTGTGCGGTGTCTGTCGGGGATGCTCTGCCGGAAATGGTTTCGCTGACGCTTAACGCGCCAACCTCTCCATAGAATCGCAAGGTGACGCGGCTGCCGACGGGCGTTTCCAAACGCGCGGCGTCGATGTCGTTCAGGTAGATGGACGGCAATCCGGTGTAATGCGGCGGCTCCAGCCAGCCTTCCCATGTGGGGCCAGAGGCAAGCGCCTGCCCGGTTGGGCCCATCGCAGACACGGATTGCACCCGCAATACCGATCCGAACACTGTCGCCACCAGCAAAGCGAGAACCGCAACATAGCGCAATGCGAACGGGTCCGCGCGCGACACACGCAAGTCAGGTTCCGCTGGCTTGGCGTCTTTGAGCCGGGCCGTCATGCGCGCCTGATGGGCCTTCCAGACCGCATGCGACGCGGCATCATCCGAGCCGATGGCCTGACTGTCCATTGCCGCCAGAATGGGATTGCCCGGCATTGTGGCATCCAGACGGGCGAGCGCTTCGGTTTGGGAGGGCCAGGAAAAGCGGCGCACGCCGCGGATCAGCGCCCAGACTGCCCCGCCTGTGACAAGCGCGAGTGCCGCCCACACGACTTGAACCGGCAACACATCCTGCAGCCCCAGCATCAGAAACGCCAAACCGGCGAAAATCACCGACCATAGCGGCCAGAAGGCCCGGACCACCGCCTCTGCTCCCATTCCCAGACGGGTGAGGAACAGCGGCCAGCGGATGGCAGTGCTGATGTCGTGGGGCAAGTTATCCCGTGTGGTCATTCCCATCTCCCGGCACGTGGACCGCGAGAGGGGCACCTCACAGCCATGGGGGGATGGTATCTCGATTTATGATTTCGTCAAAGTCCGGGCGCTCTCGGATGACGGCGAATTGATCACCCTTGGCCAGAACCTCGGGAACCAGCGGTCTGGTGTTGTATTCGCTGGCCATCACGGCCCCATAGGCCCCGGCAGACCGAAACGCGACCAGATCCCCATCGCGAAGCGGCGGCATCATGCGGTTTTTCGCAAACGTATCCCCGGATTCGCAGACAGGCCCAACGATATCATAGGGCTGCTGCTCAACGCCGGGCTTGGGTTCGATCAAAGGGACGATATCGTGATAAGCATCATACATCGCAGGACGGATCAGATCGTTCATCGCGCCATCGAGGATCAGAAACTGTCGGCCTTCGCCCTGTTTCACATAGATCACCCGACTGACAAGAATGCCCGCATTGCCCGCAATCAGCCGGCCCGGTTCAATTTCGATCTCGCAACCAAGGTGGCCAACAGTGCGTTTGATCAGCGCGCCATAGTCAGACGGCAAAGGCGGTGCTTCATTGTTGCGGGCATAAGGAATGCCAAGCCCGCCACCAAGATCAAGACGTTTGATCGTATGGCCGTCTGCCCGCAATTGCTCGGTCAGCTCGGCCACCTTTTGATAGGCCAATTCATATGGCGTCAGATCGGTGAGCTGCGATCCGATATGCACGTCGATGCCGATCACCTCGATCCCCGGAAGTGCGGCGGCTTCGGCATAGACTTCGCGTGCTTTGGCAATCGGGATACCGAACTTGTTCTCGGATTTACCGGTTGCGATCTTGGCATGTGTTTTGGCGTCGACATCCGGGTTCACGCGCACGGTGATCGGCGCGGTTTTGCCCAGACTGGTTGCGACTTCGGAGATTACCCGCATCTCGGGTTCGCTTTCGACGTTGAACTGACGAAGTCCGCCTTCAAGCGCCTGCCGGATTTCAGCGCGCGTTTTGCCGACACCGGAAAACACAATGCGGTCGCCCGGTACGCCCACGGCTTTGGCGCGCGCGTATTCGCCGCCTGACACCACATCCATGCCTGCGCCCAGCTCGGCCAGCGTTTTGAGGATGGCCTGATTGGACGCCGCTTTCATGGCGTAGCAGACCATGTGGTCCATCCCGTCCAGGGCCTGATCAAACAGTTGAAAATGCCGGGTCAGGGTTGCGGTCGAATACAGATAGAACGGCGTTCCAACGGACGCGGCGATATCTGACACGCGCACGTCTTCGGCGAAAAGCTCACAATCGCGATAGAGGAAATGATCCAAGACAGTCTCCAGACATCAGACCGCGACGCAGTAGCCGAGCGGCGTGGGTGTTACCACCCTTCTTCTTGTTCAAATATCGGATTCCCTGTCAGTCCACAGGACGCGACCGCAGGTACAGGTAAAGCGGCAATCCACAACTGACACCGATACAATAGGTGGCGGGTATGGCAATCAACGCTGACCAGTTTCGGCGCATCGCGACTTCGGCAATGATCCAAACAGTCAGAGTGATGGCGGCAATGGTCAGATCCCATGTCAATCCGGTGGTCGAATCGTTGACATACCACGCGTCAATCAAGGCCCCGAGGCTCCACGCGTTTGCCGCGAGGTAGGACATGAAATAATACATCGGGTGGATTGCACCCCAAACGGCAAGGGCAAGATAGATCCAGCGCATATACGTCATCAGAATCCCACTCCAACACTGACAGACCCGGTTTGCACGATCACCCCGGTTGATGTGCGTATGCCTTCAGAGCCGACAGACACCGTGGTGTTCACAGACGGGCGGATCGGATCACCTTCGGCACCACAGGCCGCAAGCACAAGCAGAGCCAGGATGAGCGGTGTGTGCTTCATTTCAGACGATCCTTCCAACGGGCGATTTGTTCGCGCACGCGGACAGGGGCGGTGCCACCATAGCTGGTGCGGCTGGCGACAGAATTGTGCACGCCAAGCACCTCGAACACCTCTGCTGTTATCCCGGCATGGACCGACTGCATGTCGTCAAGGCTCAGATCCGGCAAATCGCATCCCTTCTGTTCCGCCATCGCCACCAACGATCCGGTGACGTGGTGTGCATCCCGGAAGGGTAGGTCGAGTGCGCGCACAAGCCAGTCTGCAAGATCCGTTGCCGTCGAAAAGCCCGCGCTTGCGGCGGATTCCAGTGCTTCGATGTTCGCGGACATGTCTTTGACCATGCCTTCCATCGCAGCGAGCGCAAGCATCCAGTTGTCGGCGGCGTCAAACACCTGTTCCTTGTCTTCCTGCATGTCCTTTGAATAGGCCAGCGGCAGGCCCTTCATGACCATCATCAACGCCACATTAGCCCCAAAGATCCGACCGATCTTGGCACGGATCAGTTCCGCCGCGTCGGGGTTTTTCTTTTGCGGCATGATGGACGAGCCGGTCGAGAACCGGTCAGACAAGGTGACAAAGCGGAATTGGGCCGAGGACCAGATCACCAGCTCTTCGGCCATGCGGCTTAGGTGCATTGCACAGATGCTTGCGACGCTCAGAAATTCCAAAGCGAAGTCCCGGTCGCTGACGGCATCAAGGCTGTTGGCCATCGGGCGGTCAAAGCCAAGTGCCTTTGCCGTCATGTCGCGATCAATTGGAAACGATGTGCCCGCCAGGGCAGCGGCCCCCAAGGGCGATTCGTTCATGCGTTTCCGCGCGTCCTGAACGCGGGACAAATCACGCGCGAACATTTCGACATAGGCCATCATGTGATGACCCCATGTGACGGGTTGCGCGGTTTGCAGATGGGTGAAACCCGGCATCACCCAATCCGCGCCTGCGTCGGCCTGGGCCAATAATGCGCGCATCAGAGCCTGCAAACCGGCCTCTGCCGCGTCGAGTTGGTCGCGTACCCAAAGCCGGAAATCGGTTGCCACCTGATCGTTGCGCGACCGGCCCGTGTGCAAACGGCCTGCTGGTTCGCCAATTACCTCTTTCAGACGCGCTTCGACGTTCATGTGAATGTCTTCCAGCGCGGTTGAGAATGCAAAGTCACCTGTTTCAATCTCTGACAAAACAGTGAGCAAGCCTTCCCGCATCGCGTTTGCATCGCTAGATGTTACGATGCCTTGCGCGGCAAGCATTGCGGCGTGGGCCCTTGACCCGGCGATGTCTTGTGCCGCCATGCGTTTGTCGAACCCGATCGAGGCATTGATTGCTTCCATGATGGCATCGGGGCCGGCGGCGAAACGGCCTCCCCACATCTGGTTCGAGGATTTGTCGGACATGTCTTACCCCTTCGGAGGGAAAATGAAGAAAACGCTTGCCGCATTGCTCTATACGGGCCTCGTCACGCTTGCAAATCCGAGCTTTGCCGATCTGGCCGCAGCCGAAGCGATGCGCGACGGCGATATGAAAAAACTTGTCTTCCACAGCGAGGCACAGGCGGCTGGTACATCCGAATTCACCACCTTTGAGGGCGAGCCATTGTCGCTTGCCGCCTATGACGACAAATGGGTTCTTTTGAATTTCTGGGCGACATGGTGTGCGCCGTGCCGCAAGGAAATGCCAATGCTGTCGGAATTGCAGACGGAATTCGGCGGTGATGATTTTGAAGTGGTCACGATTGCAACGGGCCGCAACCCGCCTCCGGCGATGAAGACATTTTTTGAGGAAATCGGCGTCGAAAACCTGCCGCTGCACCGCGATCCGAAATCTGCGCTGGCGCGGGAAATGGGTGTTCTTGGGCTTCCCATCACGGTGATTCTGAACCCGGATGGCAAAGAGGTTGCGCGCTTGCGCGGTGACGCAGATTGGGCGTCGGATAACGCAAAAGCCATCCTGCGCACGATTCTTGGCCAAGAAAGCGCTGGCTGACTTCGGCAGCTGAAACGGTTTGTGCGATCACCCTGTTCGCAGGAGCGTGGATGCGTCCCCAAACGCAGACCCGGCACACAGCACTTCACCTCGGTTCATGAGTTGTAGCTGCAAAGTCGCGCCCCCGCGCGTGCCGATTGTCCTAGATCCAACGCTCCTGCGCCACAGTGCTGGACATATCCTGCGTCGTTGTTCCGAAAGATTCGGCATCCGTGAGCAAAGAGAGAGTTAGGATGTGGTCAGAGACCCGACGCATGAATATTTCCTGTGATCAGGCCCCCGCCCGATAAAATCGTATTTGTCAGAAATGTGGCACACAGCCAAGCGTTTTGCCTTTTTCGCCGGATTTGAGGCAGTTTAGGGATACAATGGCGTGATACCGCAAGGATTGTTTTCACTGAGTCGGCAATCGCGCCCAGATTCGAGCATTTTTTGGACGGAACATTGTTGAGAAAGACAGAATCATTCGCAGCGTTTGCAGCACAATAAAGATATCAGACACCGCTGTGCGCTTGCGCGCGTAGGCCAGATCAATCGACACACGTTGGCGAAGAATATGATCAACATAAACGGTCTCAACCGCGGGCACGGTGCTGGTATGGTCAAGCAAGCGACGTTCCAGAATGCGTGTTTTCAGCGTGCCATCTCCGGTGATCCCGGGCAGGTCACGCAAGATGGTTTCGAAACGATCAGGATATTGGCACACCATCCGGGGCGTCGGGGGCCGGGTCCCGACGATACGCATATCACCTTTCAGGACATTGAGCAGCTGAGGCAGCTCGTCCAGTCGCAATTGCCGCAGCACAAAGCCCAGTCGCGTGATCTCTGACGCCTTTGATGCAGATGTCGGCAAACCATCGTCGCTGCCCCGCATTGTGCGCAATTTCCACATCGTAAAGGGCTGGTTCGCCCCCTTCATACGGCGCGCGCCAAAGATCGGGGGATGGCGATCGCAAATCGCAATGCAGATCATACACAAAATGATGATGGGCCACGTCAAAAGCAGACTGACCCCGGCAACGCAGATATCAAAAAGCCTGTCTGAAACGCGCATATGCCTGAACCAACTTTCCTAAGTTGGTCCAGACTGATCAAATTGTCGTTAATGCCCGGTTAACCCGGAGCAATGACCTTTACTGAAACCCAATGCGCCCAACGCTTTCATAGGCTACAAACCCGGCATCTTTTGCGACGTTTGCGTTGTAGATATTGCGCAGATCCGCCATCGCGGGGCGATCCATGGACTCTGCGATCTGCACCAGATCCAAGGCGCGAAATTCGTTCCATTCCGTCAAAAGAACAAGCAAGTCAGCGCTTTTGACAGCCTGGTATGGATCATCCAGCCAGGTCACCCCCGGCAACAACGCTTCGCCTTCATGTTGTCCCTGCGGATCACAGACCCGCACTTTCGCGCCGCCGCCGACCAACGCGGGCACGATTGTCAGCGATGGCGCGTCGCGCATATCGTCGGTGTTTGGTTTGAACGTGACACCCAGCACGGCAACGGTTTTGCCATTGAAGGACCCATCACACAGATCCTGCAGCTTTTCGATCATTCGGCGCTTGATGTCTTCATTCACGGCGATGACCGCCTCTGTGATATGCATCGGGCTGGCATGATCCTGCCCGATCCGCGCCAAAGCTTTGGTGTCTTTCGGAAAACAAGAGCCGCCATATCCCGGCCCCGCATGCAGGAACTTGTTGCCGATACGGTTGTCCATCCCCATGCCTTTGGATACCTGCTTCACATCAGCGCCCACCCGTTCACACAACGCCGCGATTTCGTTGATAAAGGTGATCTTGGTCGCAAGAAACGCATTCGCCGCGTATTTGATCATCTCGGCGGATTCCAGATCGGTGGTCACGATCGGGAAATCCCGCAGGTATAGCGGACGGTAAATCTCGGACATCACGGCGGCCGCACGATCCGTCTGGATGCCCACAACAACGCGGTCGGGCTTCATGAAATCATCAATCGCGGCCCCTTCGCGCAGGAATTCGGGGTTGGACGCAACATCGAAATCAAGATCGGGGTTCGCCGCAGACACCACCTCGCGCAGTTTGCGATTTGTCCCGACAGGCACTGTTGATTTCGTGACGATCACAACATAACCCTTTGCCGCCTTGGCAATCTCTTGCGCCGCCGCCATTACATAGGTCAAGTCAGCATGCCCATCCCCGCGGCGTGTCGGTGTTCCCACAGCGATGAAAACCGCATCTGCCCCGTCAATCGCGGCAGATAAATCCTGGGTGAATTCCAAACGACCCGCCTCGACGTTCTTGGCCATCAGCGTGTCCAGACCGGGTTCATAAATCGGAACGTCACCGCGTTCGAGCATGTCGATCTTGTTCGGGTCTTTGTCGACACACACAACATTGTGGCCAAAATCCGAAAAACATACCCCGGATACGAGCCCAACATATCCCGTGCCAATCATCGCAATTTTCATGAACCTGCCCTTTTTGAGTGGTGGTGTTTTGCGCCCCGGAGCTTTTTGGGTCAACTCTGACCAATGGTGGACGCAAAAGAAAAGGGCGCGCTGTGACAGCGCGCCCCGTTCCAGACTTATAAAATCTTACGTTACGACCCGGTGTCTTCCATCTCGGGGCCGACCGATACGAGGTATGCGTAAACGTCTTCCATACCTTTGCGCAGGCGGTACGACATTTTTGACCGCGCGCCTTTGTCATCCAGATATTCTGCCAGGAATTTCTTGGGATCCTGAACGTAGGCTACAAATGTTTCCTCGTCCCAAACAAGACCAGCTTCGCCCGCTGCAACAAGGCTGTCACCATAGCGGAAGTCTTCCTGAGTGCCGGCTTGCTTACCGATGATGCCATAAAGGTTCGGGCCTGTGCGGCCACCCTTGACGATCTCGGTGCCGTCATCGGCAACAATCATGTGGCATGATTTGCACTTGTTGTATTCTTTTGCGCCCGCTTCAGCATCACCGGATCCGGCATGGCTGTCTGCGAATGCTGCACCGCCCAGCGTGAGTGCTGTAGCTGCGGTTGCGACCAAAAGCTTCATATCAAACTCCTTTTACGTGTCCGTTTGCACGATACCCTACACAATTATCATAAACCAACGGGAATTCCATTGGTTCTGTATCACTCCGTCGCGATCAGTATCGCGTTAAGCGACCTCGTGCGAAATAGCGCATTGTTTCCAAAGGGTTGAGAGAGCCATTACCAGATGTTCGATGTCTGCGTCAGTGTGAAGCGGACCTGGCGTAAAGCGCAATCGCTCTGTGCCTTTGGGCACTGTTGGATAGTTGATGGGCTGAACATAGATTCCATATTCCTGCATCAGAATATCCGCCAGCATCCGGCATTTGACCGGGTCCTTGATCATCACGGGGATGATGTGACTGGGATTTTCAAGATGGGGGATACCCATCGCGTCTAGCCGCTGGCGCAAATGTGCGACTTGCGCCTTTTGCTTGTCCCGTTCGACACTGCTTTGCTTCAGGTGCTGGATCGAGGTCCGTGCAGCCGCAGCCACAGCCGGCGGAAGCGCGGTGGTAAAGATAAACCCACTGGCGAAAGACCGCACAAAATCACACATCGCGTCAAAGCCGGTGATGTAGCCGCCCATAACGCCGAACGCCTTGCCCAGTGTGCCTTCGATCAACGTGATCCGATCCGCGAGTCCCTCGCGTTCTGACACACCACCGCCGCGTGGACCGTACATGCCCACGGCGTGAACCTCATCCAGATACGTCAGCGCGCCATGCTTTTCAGCCACGTCCACGATCTCGTTCATCGGGCAAATATCGCCGTCCATTGAATAGACCGATTCAAACGCCACGATCTTGGTCGCGTTTACCGGCAAGGCTGCCAGCTTGCGGTCCAGATCCTCTGGATCATTATGTTTCCAGATCACCTTGTTGCAACGCGCGTGACGGATGCCTTCGATCATCGACGCGTGGTTCAATTCATCCGACAAAATCACCGCGTCCGGAAGCCGAGAGCCAAGCGTCGACAAGGCCGCCCAGTTTGACACATAGCCAGAGGTGAACAAGAGCGCTGATTCCTTGCCATGCAGGTCCGCCAACTCCGCCTCCAGCAATTTGTGCTGGTGATTTGTACCGGAAATATTCCGCGTGCCGCCAGCGCCACAGCCATTCTCGGCCACCGCATCCTGCATCGATTTGATCACCTTGGGGTGCTGGCCCATGCCAAGATAGTCGTTGGAACACCAAACCGTCACCTCGTCGGGACAATCCTCATCATGGCTCTTGGCCTTCGGGAAAGCGCCACACTTGCGCTCAAGCTCGGCAAAAATACGATAATTCCCCTCATTCTTAAGGGTGTCGAGCTGGGCATTGAACAAGCTGTCAAAGTCCATGGGCGTCCTCCGTTCTTCGTAGTGTCTTGTCTTGTTGTTGTGGTTTGGGCGCGGGCAACATCCAGCGCCAGAGTTTCTCGTCGGGCAAGGGCAGAACCATGAACCAATGCTCCAGCAGCGCAAGCGCGGTTATGGCGGCCAACAGGGCAAAGCCGACCACGTCACCTTGTGTGTCTGACGCAAAAATCCGTTCGATCCAGCATCCCACTGCAAAGGTCAGCGCGCTGATCGAGATCGGGAAAAGCCAGTTCATCTTGGCGTGCCGGAAATGGCTGGGCAAGTGGGCCAAAGGTTGCGGAAGGAATTCGGTGTTGATCTTGGGCACACCCAGAAACAGGTTCAGCTTGGCTGACACGCGGGCAAAAAACAGCACCGCAAAAGTCCAGAACCCAAACGTATTCTCGGCCTCATATGTGTAAAGCCAGATTGCCGCCAATGTTCCCGCCAGAAGCATCTCGTGATAGGCGATTGTGCCCCAGGCGCGGATGAACCGCTCCCATTCCGGGATATCATCGCGGCAAACCATCCGGTTTGGACCGATGATCGTCCCGGTCAGGAACGCCATTTCGATCCATCCCCAAAGCGCCAGCGCCGCAAGAAAGCCGTGATAGGCCGACGCCACATTCGTGCCAGTCGCGCTGACCCAGATGCCATAGGCCCCCAGAAGGAACACAGGAAACGCGGCCATGGTCAGCGCCTGACCAAACCGCATCCCACGCCGATCCGCATATTTCACAACCATCAGGATCGCCCCAGTGGAAAACCACCAGAGAAAAAGCGCCACGAGGGCTGCAATCCAAGGGTCACCTAACACGCGTTTCTATCCTTCTTCTTTTTCCAAATATGCCGGGGGGTGTGGGGGGCTGGCCCCCCACCCGGTCGCCGCCCGAAGGCGGCGAAACCGTTCAATATGAAGGCTCCAACCGCGTCACGGCGGGCACTTTGTGTTTTTTCACCGGAATGAAGTAGAGGGACACGAAACAAGACGCAGCATTGGCCGCNCGCCCCCCCCCCCCCCCCCCCCCCCCCCCCCCCGGTCGCCGCCCGAAGGCGGCGAAACCGTTCAATATGAAGGCTCCAACCGCGTCACGGCGGGCACTTTGTGTTTTTTCACCGGAATGAAGTAGAGGGACACGAAACAAGACGCAGCATTGGCCGCGCCCGCCCATTCCTTGAGCTTGCCTCCAACGCCACCCTGCTTTTTGCCTTCGGCAATCTGCACATTCGCGCGTTGCAACCGCTCCAGCGTGGGCTGCCAACGGGGGTGATCAATGTCCAACGTGATCGGAAAGATCTGCTTGGTCAGCTCGGACGTCTTGGTGAACACCTCATGCGCGTACCAATCGGGATCAACGCCCAGCGCCTTGTGGAACGCGGGCCGCTGGTGGTCGCGGACATACATCGTGGCGTAAACAGCCGTGAGGAAGAACTTGATCCAATAGACATTGCGCCCCTGGGTCAATTTCGGGTCCGTCTTCATCAAAAGCGCAAACGCTTCACCATGGCTGAATTCGTCGTTGCACCACTCCTCGAACCACTTGAAGATCGGGTGGAACCGGTGTTCGGGGTTCGCCTCCAAATGGCGGAAAATCGTGATGTAGCGGGCATAGCCGATCTTTTCCGACAGGTAGGTGGCGTAATAGATGAACTTGGGCCGGAAATAAGTGTATTTCTTCGACTGCGTGAGGAAGCCAAGGTTCACCCGCAGACCCGCTTCGCGTAGGGCGTCGTTGATGAACCCGGCATGCCGCGCCTCATCGCGCGCCATCAATTGAAACAGCTGCGTGATGTCCTTGTTGTTCCCACGGCGCTTCATTTCCTTGTAAAGTACGCAGCCCGAGAATTCTGCGGTGCAGCTTGAGATCAGGAAATCGATAAACTCCTTCTTCAGCTGTGGCTCCATGTTCTCCCAATCGACATGGTCCCAGTCTTCGTTCTTTTTGAAGTGGCCCTTGTTCGGGTCTGCCTCCATCTGGGCGATCAACGCGTCCCACTCGGCGCGAATTCCATCGACGTTGATCGCGTCCAGCTCATCAAAATCGGTGGTGTAGAAGCGCGGCGTCAGCAGCGTGTTGGCCATCGCGGTTTCGGTGGCGAAATTATCGTCGTATTTCGCCTGCTCTTCTTGAATCGCAAGGCTTTCTTCGACGGTGGTGGCGTCAGCGGTGTGTTTGGCTTGCATATTCATAGCGTCACCTCTTCCGAGAAGGAGAATTCACATAGCTCCATCACTTCGAAATCACCGGTCAGACGGGTCCAAAGCTGTTCCAGCTTTGACGCGCGGACGATGACGGCTTCGCGGTCTTCCGACACGACTTCGCCGAACGGGGCCATGATTTCCGGCCCCTGAACCTTTACTTCGTCCCCCGGATAGATCACCGCACCGTTATTGAAGCGCACATGTGCGTGCAGGCTTTCAAAGCGATGGCTGATTTCAACGGTACAGGGGGCCCGTTCGATTTCTTTCGTTAGTAATCCCATTGTGGTTCCCTTTTCGATTACTTCAGCAGCTTGGCGAAAGCGGCTGAATTGTCGGCACCAAACCCCATCAGGTCAGCACCCCATCCCGTGCTGGGATCAAAGATCTCAAGACGGTTGTTTTCACGTGCGCGAACGACCACCGGACCGTCCAGATCAACACGTGCCTTCGTGCGTTCGCGTTGCAAAACGCGCCACATACCCGAAAGGAAACCTCCCTCTTCGGGGCTGTACTCGGCGACCAGGGCGCGGTCTTCGGAAAAGACACGCGCAGAGCCGTTCATGTTACCCTCCAGATAGAGGGTCTTTTCGATCACCACCGGACTGTCCGGTGCTGTGTATTGTGCTGGTCCATCCAACCAGGTGTAGACGCTGACCATCAGCAGACAGATCATCACCATCGCAAACATCGCCCGCACCAGGATACGTGGAACGATTTCCTTTTCGGTGGCATGAATCCGGGGTTTGTCAATTGTATTGGTTTGCATCTGTCCGCCCCCTTATTCCGCTGCCACAGCTGCAGGTGCGACAGGTGTTCGCTCTACCCGAGGAATGGACACCCGCGCCTGGGCTGCTTCTGATATCATGGCAGCGATCTTTTCTGCGTCATTGATGCAGCGCAAGGCAGGTTGCGTCGGAGAGATTTTCCAGGGACGCACATGCGGCCAGCACACCAGATAGCTGATCCGTGTGTCACCCAGAAGATCGAAGGCAATTGTCCCGGTGCCTGCTTTGCGCAAGTCCAGATTGGCATTTTTGATCTGTGTATAGGGCAAATTCAGCGTCACATTCAGCGCTGCACCAATCCGCATCGCAACACGGCGATTGGTGACGGTGTAAACGGTGTAATACGCTTGCGTCCACGCAATTGCGATCAGGATGGCGCATGTGATGGCCCCAAGGATCAGGAACGGGACGGATGCCCAAACCGCCTCGCCGAAGGGCATGAGGTCACTGACTGCGACGAACCGCCAGACGGCAAGAAACACAAAATAACCCGCAACCCAATATAAGTTCAGCGACTCCTTGGACAGGGCCCACCAATTCGGCTTGCCCTGCCAGAGGATGGTTTCACCCTCTGGCGGTTTTTCTGGCAGGCCTTTGACCGGTTCGATTTCAAAGTCATCGTGCGACATGGTGGGTTCCCTTTCCTAAAGCCGTGGCTGCGGCTGTTGGCGTCTTGTGGTTTCAGGTCAGATCTGCGGCTCTTGACGTTCTGTGCTGGCATACAACGTACCACCACCGTAGTAGGCGCTGATCTTGTCTTCCTCGAGCTTGGTGATTTGATGAGCCGCGGCGAGTGTCGGAACACCGGCGAAGTGTTCTCCAAAGATCGAGCGGACTTTGACGCGATTGCCCCAGATGCGGGTGAAGGTGATCGGCACAAGCCGCGATCCACCGCCAAATTCCGCGTCCAGTTCATATTCGAGATAGCGAACAAGCTGTTCCGGCTCGTCGACCCACATATCGGTGACCTTGCCAACAATCGCACCATCGCCTGCGACAACCGGCAAACCGCGCGGGTCACGGCCCGCGGCAACCCGAAAGCTATCGCTGCCGGACATCGGGATGATCTTTGGATGACCATGGCCATCCAGCTCGGGTTCATCGCGGCGCGGTGCCCAGCTTCCTGGTCCAACACCATCGGCAAGCGGGTCGCCAACGGGGTCGAACGGGAAACCGCCGCTGTCAAACTGGCGTGTCAGCTTTTCGTCAATGTCGCCCCGTTCGGGTGTCTGGCCAGATGGCACGGTGTATTCACCGCGACCATGCGGCAGTTTGAAGGTTTTATCGGCCGGGTTTGGAAACACGCTGCCGGCGTCTGCTTGGCTGCCGTCCTCGTCCAAAAGCGGATAGCCTTCACGTTGATTCTCGCGCTGAAGCCAGATCACGAGACCGACAAAGAAAATGAAAAACAGCCAAAGCGAAATGCTCGCCAGGTCTAGGTTTCCAAGGATATAGTCTTCGGTCATCTGAGTGTCCTCCTTGATGGGCCTTGGTCAGGTTGGGAAATCGGCAAGGCCCAGCCCTGTCGGTTTCTGGTTAGGGGTTGGCGCGGTCCGGCTTTGGCTAACGAGACGGCCCAATATGATGAGCGTCACAAACAGAAGCGCGATTTCGAGGTGGTAAACGACGGAATATCCGGTGGTCGGCGTTTGCAACGCTTCGCCCCATGCGCCGGACATGGCGATCATGTTGACGCTGTCACGAGTGGCCCCGCCGATCAGCGTGGACAGGCCCGCGGCAGTGGCTTGCGCCGCACCCCAAGCGCCCAGCGCAAGGCCCCGTCCGGCCAGCCCTTCGGCAGGCAAAGTCATGGCAGCGGTTAGCGTCGAGATGGCGAAGTAGCCGCCCCCAAACCCGATCAGGCCAGCGCCTGAAAAGAACAGGAACGTGCTGTCCATGGGGGCGGCAAAGATCACGATGCTGAACGCGGCGATCCCCGCCAGCAGACCAACCGAGGCCATGCGATAGGTGTTGCCTCCATTGGCAAGAACGCGGGCGGCAAGGGCAAAGCCAAGCAGCGCACCAGCAGCCCAGGTTGCGGTCAGAAGTGTCGTGGCCGATACGCTGAGGCCAAGGATTTCGCCGCCATAGGGTTCAAGCAGCACATCCTGCATGTTGAACGCCATTGTGCCAAGGAACACGACCGCAAGAAGACGCCCCGCGGTGCCGCCATGGGTCAGATCGTTCCAGGCGTCCTTGAAGGACGGTTGCGGTGCCTCGCGCTCTTCCTTGCTCATCGGCTTCACGCGCTCTTGCTTCCACAGGGCGATCAGGTTGAGCACCACGGTCACAACGGCACAGCCCTGGATCACGCTGATCAGCAGCACACCCGAGAAATCACGCAGCAGCCAGCCGATCACGATGGCCGACACCCCCATGCCGACGAGGAACATGACATAAAGCAGTGCCACCACGCGCGGGCGGGTTTCGTCCGTCGCGCGATCCGCTGCCAAAGCCAGACCCGCGGTCTGGGTCATGTGCATGCCAAAGCCCGTCATGATGAACGCGAGCGCGGCCAGGACTTCGCCTGCAAACGGAATGTCATGGGTGACATCCCCACCCAGCACCAACAGACAGGCGGGCATGACAGCCAGACCGCCGAACTGCCAGAGCGTGCCAAACCATAGATAGGGAATTCGCTTCCAGCCGATGGCGGAGCGATAGTTGTCGGACTTAAACCCCAAAAGCGCGCGGAACGGCGCGATGAGGACAGGCAGGGCAACCATGATGGCGACGAGCGTGGCGGGCACGCTGAGTTCGACAATCATCACGCGGTTCAGCGTACCCAGCAGCATGACACCCGCCATGCCGACAGAAATCTGGAACAGAGCGAGCCGCAGCAGTTGGCCCAAAGGCAAATCGTCAGACGCTGCATCCGAGAACGGAAGCAACCGCGTGCCGAGATTTTTCACCTGAGAGCGCGTGACGATCATGGCCGGAACTCCAACGCCTGGCTGATGTAAAAGCCCGATGTGATGCGGCCCAATTCGCTGAGTTGCCCAATGTCAGAGACTGTTTTAGCGAGTCGCTGTGGCCCATGCGGGATCATCGTGGGTGAGCGATCTGACTTCGGGAACACCTTGCCCGCGTACCACATGCCCATCAGCAGCGGCGTGCGTGGTGCCACGGTAAAGGCCACGGAACCGCTGGTGCGTTCGCCCAAGTTGGCCAGCGCTTTGCGAATGTCCGCCTCGGTGTAATAAATCAGGCTGTCCATCGCGATCACGTGGTCGAACGCGCCCAGATCAGGTGACAGCATATCGCCGCTTTTAAACCGCACGCGCGCGTGCAACGTCTCCGGCAAACGATCCCGCGCGATCTTCACGAGCGACGGTGATATATCCACCGCCGTCACATCAGCCCCGCGCATCGCCAATTCATGCGTCATCTGCCCGGCGCCGCAGCCTGCATCAAGCACGCGGACACCGGTCAGGTCAGCGGGCAGCGCCGACAAGAGCGTCTCGCGCATCTGGTCCCGGCCTTTGCGCACGGTTTCACGGATACGGCTAACCGGCGCGTCGGACGTCAGACGCTCCCAAACCTTGGTCGCGGTGCGGTCGAAATAGTGTTCGACGCGGTCTCTGGTCAGTTCGTAAGTCACTTAATCGAACCCCAACAGTTCAAAGATGTCGCGGTCTTCCAACGGCTTTGGCGTCATGCCTTCGGTGCCCTTGAGCAGCGTCTCGGCCAGGCGCACATATTCCTTGCGCGCGATGACGATGTCTTCCTCGTCCGGCATTTCGAACAGCGTCTTTTTCTTGAGCCGTGAGCGGCGGATGGCGTCGTAATCGGGCATATGCGCAAGACGCTTGAAGCCAACCGTGTCGCAGTAGCGATCCACCTCGTCGGTGTCCTTGGAGCGGTTCGCAACGCAACCGGCAAGACGCACCTTGTAGTTGGACGACTTTGCCTGCACGGCGGCAATGATCCGGTTCATCGCGTAGATGCTGTCGAAATCATTGGCGGTGACGATTACTGCGCGGTCAGCGTGTTGCAAAGGGGCGGCAAAGCCACCGCAGACCACGTCACCCAGAACGTCGAACAGAACGACATCTGTGTCTTCCAACAGGTGATGTTGCTTGAGCAGTTTCACGGTTTGGCCAACCACGTAGCCACCACAGCCGGTGCCCGCAGGCGGACCGCCCGCTTCGATGCATTTCACACCGTTGAAGCCATCGGCCATGAAATCCTCGGGCCGCAACTCCTCGGCGTGGAAATCCACCTCTTTCAGAATGTCGATCACGGTCGGCTGCAACTGGCCGGTCAGAGTAAACGTGCTGTCGTGCTTCGGGTCACACCCGATCTGCAACACGCGCTTGCCCAGCTTTGAGAACGCCGCAGACAGGTTGGACGACGTGGTCGATTTACCGATCCCACCCTTGCCGTAGACCGCAAAGACCTTGGCACCTTCGATTTTCATCGAGTTGTCCTGATGCACCTGCACCGATCCTTCGCCGTCCTGCCCTTTCAGAACGGGGGGCGCGGACAGGCCACGGGCCTCGAGTCCGGCGGCTTCGCGCAGGGCGGCGCGCGCGGCGGGGGGGCTTTTTGTGTCCAATGGGCTCATGTCAGGTTCCACTTCATCTTTGGCGCTCTCATTCGGCTGCGATGCCTTCAAGGCGATCTTCAAGCGCGTCGGCTGCGTCTTGCAACGCGGCCAGGGTATCGGCGTCGGGCTGCCAATAATTACGGTCGTGTGCTTCCAGCAGGCGGTTCGCCATGCGGCTGGAGGCGGTTGGGTTCAGGTCGGCAAGGCGCGCGCGCATGTCGTCATCCAGCACGAAGGTTTCGCTCAGGCGCTGGTAGACCCAGGGTTCGACTTTGCCGGTCGTCGCGGACCAACCCATCGTGTTGGTCACTTGCGCCTCGATCTGGCGCACACCTTCGGCCCCGTGCTTGAGCATGCCTTCGAACCATTTGGGGTTCAGGCTGCGCGAACGCGTCTCAAGGGCGACCTGGTCCTGCAACGTGCGGATCTTGCCGTTGCCGCGCGTGGTGTCGGAGATATAGATCGCCGCCTCTTGCCCGCCGCGCGCACGTTTCACGGCGCGGGAAATGCCGCCAAGCGTGTCGAAGTAGTGATCAACGGTCGTGACCCCCAGTTCAACGCTTTCAAGGTTCTGATAGGCGACATCGACGGTTTTCAACGTCTCTTGCAGCAGCGCCGGGTTGGCGGCGGCTTTGCCGTTCACACCGTAGGCAAACGACTTGCGCGCCTCGTAGGCGTCGGCGAGTTCGTCTTCATCGCCAAAGGCAGAGCTGTCGACCAGCGCATTGACATTCGATCCATACGCGCCTCCGGCATTTGAAAACACGCGCAACGCGGCGGTTTCGATATCGACACCGTTTTCCTGCGCATAGACCCAAGCGTGCGCGCGGATGTAGTTAAGTTCCAAAGGTTCATCGGCCTCGGCCGCTTTCTTTGCCGCTTCGGCCAACATGCGGGTCTGCAACGGCAAAAGATCGCGGAAGATGCCCGAAAGCGTCATCACCACGTCGATGCGTGGCCGACCCAGCTCTTCGAGCGGAATCAGGTCCGCGCCAGAGATGCGGCCAAAGCTGTCAAAGCGGGGCTTCGCGCCAATGAGAGCAAGCGCCTGCGCCAAAGGTGCGCCATCGGATTTGATGTTGTCCGAGCCCCACAGAACCAGTGCAACCGTGCGCGGCAGGGTGTCGTGTGTCGCCAGCAGCAGATCTGCTTGCCTCATACCATCGCGGCAGGCGTATTCGGTGGGCATACGAAACGGATCAAAGGCGTGGATGTTGCGGCCCGTTGGCAGCACATCCGTCGAGCGGATCAGATCACCACCGGGCACGGGCGCGGTATAGCCACCGTCAAGCGCATGCATCAGGCCGCGCAGTTCGGTTTCCTGCTGCAACAGCGCATCGACCTTGGCGCGTGTGTCGTCATCGGCATCGACCAACAGCTTGAGATATTCGGCACGCGCATCATCGCTGAACGGTTTGCCGACGATGTGCAGACCATCCGGGATCAGCGCGTCTTCGGTTTCCAGCAGCTTGAGCCACAGCGCCTCGGGTGCACTGCCATCCATATCGACCGCTTCGGCCTGTTCGACGATCAGCGCCTCAAGATCAGTCAATTCGCCATCAGCGGGGTCAAGCGACCGCCACCGTGTGAGGCTGTCTTTCAGCTCTTGCAGACCTTTATAAAGACCGGATTGCGCGAGTGGTGGTGTCAGATGTGTGACCGTCACAGCACCAGAGCGACGCTTGGCCAACGCGGCCTCGGACGGGTTGTTGGACGCATAGAGATAGACATTCGGCATCTCGCCAATCAGGCGATCCGGCCAGTCACGCGCGCCAAGACCCGCCTGTTTGCCCGGCATGAATTCCAGCGCGCCGTGCATGCCGAAATGCAAGACCACATCAGCGCAGAACGTGTTGCGCATCCATTGGTAGAACTGAACAAACGCATGGGTCGGGGCAAAGCCCTTTTCGAACAGCAACCGCATTGGGTCGCCTTCGTACCCAAAGGTCGGCTGGACACCGACAAACACCTTGCCGAACTGCGCGCCCAAAACAAATACACCGGTTCCGTCGGACTGGATTTTACCCGGGGCCGGACCCCAAACAGCCTCGATCGCTTTGAGCGGCGGCGTGCTGCGCACGATCTCGTCGGCGCTCACATGGGCTGCGACATTGGCCTCTTGGCCGTATTGCTTGGCGTTGCCTTCAAGCACGGCAGCGCGCAGGGCGGCAACGCTTTCTGGTGGCGTCAGGTCGTACCCGTCCGCCTTCATCTGGTGCAGCGTGTTGTAGAGCGACTCGAACACACTCAGATACGCCGCCGTGCCAACAGCGCCCGCATTGGGTGGGAAGCCGAAGAGCACGATGCCCACATTCTTGTCCGCGTTTTCCTTGCGGCGCAGGGTGGCCTGACGCAGCGTCTTCTCAGCCAGACTGTCAATACGTTCACGGCAGGGGGCCATCGCCTTGCTTGTCGTGTCGCAGGGGCATTGGTACTGACATCCGTTACAGCCCTCTGGCCCATGACGCCCGCCAAACACGGTTGGGCAGGTCGCGCCATCCAGTTCGGGCAGCGCGATGAGCATTGTGGTCTCAATCGGACCAAGGCCCTGATCGCCATTGGCCCATTGACCCAGCGTTTGAAATTCAAGCGGGTGCGCGGCGATGTAGGGAATGTCGAGCGCCTTGAGCACCTCAACCGCCGCATCGCTGTCATTATACGCAGGACCGCCCACAAGGCTGAACCCGGTCAGCGACACCAAGGCGTCAATGCGCGGGCCGTCTTCGGTCTGGAAGAACGCGTTGATCGCAGGGCGGCCATCAAGACCACCGGCAAATGCAGGTAGAACGGCAATGCCTTTCGCCTCATAGGCGCGGATCACAGCGTCGTAATGCGCGGTGTCGTTGGCCAGCACGTAAGACCGCATCAAGAGCAGGCCAACGGTTGTCTTGACCTCTGCCGGGCGCGGCATGTCAGAGATGTCTGTCGTGATACGTTGCGGCAAATCGGGGTGGTACAGAGCCACATCCGGGTATTCAATCGGCGCTTCGGCCACCGCGCCCAGCCATTCATCACGGCCTTTGGCGTATTTGCCCAGAAGGTAGCGCACCATCTGTTCTATGTTGTCGTCGGACCCGCCCAGCCAATACTGCATGACCAGGAACCAGGACCGTAGATCCTGGGCCTTGCCCGGTACCATCTTCAAAAGACCTGGCAAGCGACGCAGTTGCTGCATCCGCTTTTCGCCCTTTTCGACCTCTGAATCCGTGGATTTGGGTTTCAGCGATTTGAGCAGCTTCATCAGACCAGAGGCAGGTTTGCTCATGTCGAGCTTGCCCAGCTTGGTCAGCTTGATGATCTGCGCATCAGCGATCACGCCGATCATGCCATCGACCCGGTCCCGTGCGGCGTACAGGTCATCCATGATGGGGGCGATGTGTTCTTCAAGGAAGAGCAGGTTGGCAACGATCATATCGGCCTGTGCAATGGCCTGTTTCGTCTCTTCCAGCGTTTCCGGCGTTTCGGCCCATTCAGCGGCGGCATGCACGGTGACGCTCAGCCCCGGAAAGTCTTTGGCAAGGTTCAACGACGCCCGCGCCACGGGACCAGCCGCGTGGCTGTCCAGCGTGATGATGGCGATGTTGTACGCCCGGGTTTCGTCGAAGTTATCGCGCATAATGGGCTTTCGCTTCGTAAAGGGTGTCGACACTGATTTCCTGCACGCCGCGTTCGGACGCGAAGGTCTCGGTGTTGCGCTTGGCCTTGCCGCGCACAAAGAATGGGATTTTCTTCAGCTCTTTTTCAGCCGCGGGCAGCCAGACGATCTCGACCGGGCCGATGTTGACCTGTGGCTCTGCCGCGACAGGCTCTGTTTCTGGCGCGCGCGGCGTGGCTTTGCCGCCGTGATGGCTTGGCCCGGCTTCGTCGTAAAACTCGAAGTCCTCGCGGAACATGGTGAGCAGGTGCTCTTCCAGACCCATGACCAGCGGATGCACCCAGGTGTCGAAGATCACGTTCGCGCCTTCGATGCCCATCTGGGGGCTGTAGCGGGCAGGGAAGTCTTGCACATGCACGGGTGCGGAAATGACGGCGCAGGGGATGCCCAGACGCTTGCCAATGTGACGCTCCATCTGGGTGCCGAGGATCATCTCGGGGGCCAGCTCTTCGATGCGGCGTTCGACTTCGAGATAGTCGTCGGTGATCAATGCCTCGACGCCGTAATCTTTGGCGAGACCGCGCAGCATCCGGGCCTGTTCGCGGTTGTAGCAGCCCATTCCAACCACCTCGAACCCCATCTCATCGCGGGCGATGCGGGCGCAGGCGGCCACATGGGTGCCATCGCCGAACAGGAAAACACGCTTGCCGGTCAGGTAGGTGCTATCGACACTGGCCGAATACCACGGCATCCGCAGGCGGCTGTCGTCGAGTTTCGGCTCTATTCCGCAGATTTGAGCCACTTCTTGCACGAAATCGCGCGTCGCGCCGACGCCGATTGGCACGATCTTGGTATAGGGCTGACCAAACTCACGCTCCATATACCGCGCGGCGGTTTCGGCCGTTTCGGGATACATCAGCACGTTAAAATGCGCCTGCCCCATCTTGGCGATGTCGGACGGCGAGGCGGGCATCGGGGCCACGACATTCACCTCGATCCCCATGTCCATCAGCAGGCCAGTCACTTCGACAATGTCGTCGCGGTGGCGGAAGCCGAGGCCAGTGGGGCCGATCAGGTTCGCCGTGACGCGCGCGGTCTTTTCCATCGGCTTGGCCAAGGCTCGCACGATCTGAAAGAACGTCTCGTCCGCGCCGAAATTTTCCTTGCGCTGGTAGCTGGGCAGCTCAAGCGGGATCGCAGGGATCGGCAAGCCAAGCGTTTCGGCCAGACCGCCGGGATCGTCCTGGATCAACTCGGCGGTGCAGGATGCGCCGACGATCATCGCTTCGGGCTTGAAGCGCTCATAAGCGGCGGTTGCGGCGTCTTTGAACAGATACGCGGTGTCTGCGCCCAGATCGCGCGCCTGGAACGTGGTGTACGTGACGGGCGGGCGGTGATTGCGACGCTCAATCATGGTGAAAAGAAGGTCTGCATACGTATCACCTTGGGGAGCGTGCAACACGTAATGCAGACCAGTCATCCCCGTTGCGACGCGCATCGCGCCGACATGCGGGGGTCCCTCGTATGTCCAGACGGTGAGTTTCATTCTGCCGCCTCCAATTTCAGAAGGTCGCGGCGGCGCACGGGGCGCGAGAAGAGACCGGCAAGGTCGCCCGCCTGTTCGTAGAAATGCACAGGCGTGAATACGAGTTCGATCGCCCACTTGGTTGTGAGACCTTCGGCTTCCAACGGATTGGCTAGGCCAAGGCCGCAGACCGTCAGATCAGGACGCGCGTCGCGGCAGCGGTCGAGTTGTTTGTCGACATCCTGCCCTTCAGCGATGGTTGGGCCCTCGGCCAACAAGTCGAGGTCAGCCGCCATGACAGCGCGGTGGATGAATGGCGCGCCAACCTCTACGGCCTCCATGCCACATTCGCGGGTCAGGAAACGGGCCAGCGGGATTTCCAACTGGCTGTCCGGGAAGAAGAAGACCGACTTGCCGCGCAACGCCTCGGACGCTTGTGCAACCGCCTTGCGCGCGCGGGCGCGGGGGGCGTCGGTGACTTCTGCAAACTTTGCATCCGACACGCCAAACTGATCTGCGATTGCGCGAAGCCAGGCGGTTGTGCCTTCTTCGCCGAATGGGAACGGCGCTGCGATATGTTGCGCGTGCCGGCGTTGCAGCGCTTCGTGCGTGTCTGTCAGGAAGGGCTGTGTCAGCGCGTAGAGCGTGTTCGGGCCAATGCCGTATTCGTCGTTCACGCGCGATGCAGGCAGAACGCGGATCGGGCCGATGCCCATCGCCTCCAACAATCCGACAGCCTGTTCTTCGACAACGTCGGGCAACGCGCCAACCAAGAGCAATTCGCGCGCGTCGGTCTTGGGCATGACCGGCACCATCGCGGCAAGGCATGCGTCTTCGCCTTGGGTGAACGTGGTTTCGATGCCAGAGCCAGAATAGCTGAGCACGCGCACGTTCGGCGCGAATTGCGCGCTCATACGTTCGGCGGCTGTGGCAAGGTCAAGCTTGATCACCTCGGATGGGCACGACCCGACAAGGAACAGTTGTTTGATGTCAGGACGACGCTCCAGCAATTCGCTGACAACCCGATCCAGCTCTTGCTGCGCATCAGCCATGCCAGCCAGGTCGGTTTCTTCGAGGATGGCCGTCGCAAAGCGCGGTTCCGCAAAGATCATCACGCCAGCGGCAGATTGCAGAAGATGCGCACAGGTGCGGCTTCCGACAACAAGGAAGAAGGCGTCCTGCATTTTGCGGTGCAGCCAGATGATGCCGGTCAGGCCACAGAACACTTCGTGCTGACCGCGCTGCTTCAACACAGGTGTGTTTGAACACCCGCGCGAGGGGGGCGGTGTAAATTGTTCGGTCATGCCGCAGCCTCCTTAGTCAGAGGTTCGACAACAGACGCATTGGCCGCCTGCAAACGCGCGCGGCGGAGCTTCCAGACGAATTGACCTGCATTGATCACGTAAGCGGCATAGGCGGCAAGCGCGAGCCACATTTCCTCGGCCGGGGCCAATGCCTGCGTGAACACCGCCCAAACATAGGCAAGGTGCAGCGCGATCACCATCATCGAGAACACGTCTTCCCAAAAGAAGGCATGGGCAAAAAGGTACTGCCCAAAGACGACCTTTTCCCAAATGGCACCTGTCACCATAATGCACAGCAAGAATGCGGTCTTTATCAGGATCGAGAGCGTTGCCGCATCATACCCGGCACCTGTCCAGAGATACCGCAGCACTAGGCCAAGCGAGACCAGGAAAACCAGAAATTGCACAGGGGCAAGCACAGCCTGAATGACAGTCCATTTGGTGCTGTCACGGCGCATGCGCTGCTCCTCTGTATAGAGAAACACCGGCTTTTGAGGGGCGCGACGTGGTCCAGTCATGTGTACGATTCCGTAGTTGCTTAGGAAAAAGTATCGCCTGCTGAGGCCAAGTGTCAACTAAAACTTACACTTTCCGACTCGGGGCTATGCGGCAGGCAAAATCGTGCCCCGAATCCCTCAGATCGCTGTTTAATCCATGTTTTTTTGACAATTTTCGCGTTCTACATCGTTGAAAGGAAAGCGTTCTGCGACACGGTGTCAATTGTCTTTGACATTATGGCGCAAGAATTAGACAATAATAGTGTCTGATCCGTCTGACATCTGTGTCAGGCTTTCGGAAAAGAGGTTTTGCTATGGCGAACGACCATTCAGACGATCGCATAACGACCGAAGAGTATCGCCCCGATGTATCGGTTTTGGCGTCCACCGTGATTTCTGTTCTTAACGACAAAGGCGAAGAGGCTGCGCGCACGATTCGTGCAAGCGCGGTTCTGAGGCTTTTGAATGAAGTTCTGAAGCCAGGCGCATTCGACCCTGACGGGCTGCTCTTGGCATTACAGAACAACCGCATCAGCGCAGATCAGATTGTCGACATCTACATTCCACAGGCGGCTCATGAATTGGGCGCGATGTGGGTGAATGATGATATCGGGTTTGCAAAGGTGACCATTGCCACCGCCCGGCTTCAAGGACTTTTGACGCTTCTGGCCCCGCCGTGGTCCTGCAAGCCCTGCGCAGCGGCGCAGGAGAAAAATGTTCTATTGATCCTTCAGGGCGATGACAGCCACACGCTTGGTCCTCATGTTGCGACAGCCCAAATTCGACGGATGGGGGCGTCTGTGCGTATCCTGTTTGGCGCACATGCTGACACGATCGTGCAGGCGCTGTCGGATGAAAACTATGATATGGTCCTGTTTTCCGGGTCCAGACCTGATGCTCTTGCATCAATTTCAAATTTAGTTAAACGAATACGTGCCGGTATATTGACACCGCCGCCACTTGTACTAGGCGGTATCGTCCTGAGCCTGACGGACGGTGTTAAAGAAAAGACAGACGTCGATCTGGTGACAAATGACGTGAAGGTTGCACTTAAGCTTTGCGAGAAAAAGAAGTCCAGAAGCGGGTCGATGGCAAGGTAGATGAACAGTAGTGGGTCCACCTTCTGGAGCAGCGGTTCCGTTCCGTTAATAGATGCCAGCGTATTAAGTAGCATTATTGCCGTCGCATCGGATATTGCCCTTGTCGTATCAAAAGACGGCGAAGTCTTGTCCGTGCTTGTCAATCCAAATGAAACATCCTTTGGCAAGCTTGAGCATTGGGAAGGTCGGCCTCTCAAGAACTTTCTGACCAAGGAGTGCATCCCGAAAATTGATGCCGTCATGTCAAAGATGGCGTCTGGTGAGCTTCCGTCACGGTCGGTCGAATTGAACCATTCAGACAATGCTGTTTGGGAATTTCCCGTTCGATACAGCTTTCATCCATTTGGGTCAGACGGATCGTTCCTCATGCTGGGACGGGATTTGCGCCCGATTGCCGAAACCCAGCAACAGCTGGTGCAAGCACAAATGTCGCTGGAACAGGGCTATGAGGCCCGACGCGAATACGATGCGCGCTACCGCCTTTTGTTGCGCACAGTGCAAGACCCCGTTGTTTTTGTCTCTGTGAACGATGGCAAAATCAAAGATCTGAATGAACCGGCGGCAATGATGCTTGGCTCAACTCGGGAAGATCTGGTTGGCTCTTCGTTCACCCAAGAGTTCCGTGACAAACGGGGCGACGAATTTATCGAAGCCCTGATCAATGAGGCGATGTCCGAAAATACCACAGGCGTTGACGTGCAATCACGCCGAGGCCGACAGCAGGTCAGTGTGGTCCCCAGCGTGTTTCGGGCCGGCGGTGAACGCATTCTGATTTGTCGTCTGTCCACGTCGGAAAGCAGCCCCAAGCGATTTGATAGCCTGACCACCAACCTGTCCTCGGTTTTTGAAAAAGGACCGGATGCCTTTGTCTTTACGTCGGTTCGCGGCGTTATCGAGGCCTGCAATGATGCGTTTTTGGATCTGGTGGATGCCGCACATTCGGTAGATGTTCGCGGGCGCAACCTGTCGGATTACCTGGGGCGCGGTCAGATTGACCTTAGTGTTTTGGTGGAAAACGCACGCCGCGCTGGTCAGATGCGCATGTATTCCACCAAGGTATTGAATGAATTCGGTGCCAAAACGCCGGTTGAGATGTCGGTCACGTTTCTTGAAAATCATAATGAACCTGAACTGGGTTTCATTATCCGCGACATCAGCCGCGTGGATGCCATGCGCAAGACGCAGGTCCACAGCAGCGAAGAATCAAACCGCAATGTTATGGAGCTTGTTGGTTCGGCCACGTTGAAGGAAATTGTGTCCGAAACGACCGATGTGGTTGAAAAAATGTGTATTGAAACGGCCGTCAGCCTGACGCGAAACAACCGGGTGGCAGCGGCTGAAATGCTGGGGCTGTCACGACAAAGCCTGTATGTGAAACTTCGCAAGTACGGGCTTTTGAATAAGGATAGCGACGGAAACTGACCTGCGTCTGGCGCGTCGAGATGACCCGCTCATTTAATGCATTGACCTGTCTGTTTTGCTTGATGTGAATCGAATTGTCGTGTCTAGTTGACACATGACTGTCAGCATAAGTTTACACACTGATCGCTATCCCGCCCCGTCGGCGATGTTGGAATTGATCAAACCCGTCACTTGGTTTCCGCCAATGTGGGCTTACGCCTGTGGTGCCGTCGCATCTGGTGTCGCCATCAGCGACAATATCGGCCTTTTGATCATTGGGATCATCCTGGCCGGTCCGGTCGTTTGCGGCATGAGTCAGGCAGCCAATGATTGGTGCGACCGACATGTTGATGCGATCAACGAACCGGATCGGCCCATTCCGTCTGGTCGAATCCCCGGGCGCTGGGGATTGTGGATCGCGTTGGCCATGTCGGTGCTGTCACTTTCGCTTGGTGCCTTATTGGGCACATGGGGCTTTATTGCCACCGTTGTCGGCGTCATCGCCGCATGGGCCTATTCGGCTGAACCTGTTCGGCTCAAAAAATCGGGCTGGTTCGGGCCGGGACTGGTTGGGCTGTCTTATGAATCACTGCCATGGTTTACCGGTGCAGCTGTGCTTAGTCAGACATTGCCATCCGCGCCAATCATCTGGTTGGCCCTACTTTATGGTATCGGCGCACATGGCATCATGACATTGAACGATTTCAAGGCATTGGAAGGCGACCGCCAGATGGGCGTCAATTCCTTACCCGTTACACTCGGACCGGAACGCGCGGCCAAAGTGGCGTGCGGTGTCATGCTGGTGCCGCAGATCTTTGTGATTCTTGCACTGGCCCATTGGGGGCAATCCCTGCATGCCTCTGCCATCCTCGCGTTGGTGCTGGGCCAGATTTGGGCAATGTCTGTCATGCTGAAAGATCCCAAAGCAAAGGCCCCTTGGTATAACGGCACCGGTGTTCTGATGTACGTGTCCGGCATGATGGTCTCGGCCTTTGCTCTTCGCTCTGTAGAGGTGATGTGGTGACATTAGGTTGGTTTTCTATCGTTCGTCTTGGACTCGTGCAGATGGCGCTTGGGGCGATTGTCGTTCTAACCACATCAACGCTGAACCGGCTGATGGTGGTTGAACTTGCGCTTCCGGCGGTTTTGCCCGGCGCGTTGGTCGCCCTGCATTATGGAATTCAGATCACAAGACCCAATTGGGGGTTCATCTCCGACAAGGGCGGTGTGCGCACGCGCTGGATTATTCGTGGAATGATCATCCTGGCGGCTGGCGGTATCCTCGCCGCGCTTGGCGTGGTTCAGATGGAGCACAGCTATTGGGCCGGGCTTGCCATGTCGATTGTCGCCTATGCGTTGATCGGTCTGGGTGCCGGGGCGGCCGGGACATCCGTGCTCGCGCTTCTTGCCACTGCAACCGCTCCGCATCGCAGGGCGGCCGCCGCCACGATCACTTGGTTGATGATGATCTTTGGCATTGCCATGACCGCAGGTGTGGTTGGTCAATTGCTTGATCCCTATACACCCGCCGTTTTGATCCGCGTGGTCAGTGGCGTGGCCGCTGTTGCGCTTTTCATCACGCTTGCCGCCACATGGCGTGTCGAGCGCGGGATCGAGGCCGAACCAGAAGCAAAGCCCGTGCCGTTCCGGGAAGGTCTCGCCGAAGTCTGGGCCGAACCAAAGGCGCGGATGTTCACCTTGTTCGTCTTTCTTTCGATGACCGCATATTTCATGCAAGAGCTGATCCTAGAGCCCTATGCCGGCCTTGTCTTTGGCTTCACACCCGGTGAAAGCACCACATTGTCCGGCATCCAGAACGGGGGCGTGTTCCTTGGGATGCTGACCGTGGGCATCGCGGCAACGGCGCTGCGCTTTGGATGTTTGCGCAATTGGGTGATCGGTGGCTGCCTTGGCTCGGCGGCAAGCTTGTGCGTCATTGCGATCCTGGGGGGCTATGCCCTGCCGCAAACACTTCTTCCGGCGGTTTTTGCCCTTGGTTTCTTTAACGGCGCGTTTGCTGTTGCGGCAATCGGGTCGATGATGGCGCTTGCCGGGGAAGGCCGGGAAAAACGCGAAGGCACGCGCATGGGTCTTTGGGGTGCCGCGCAAGCAATTGCTGCCGGCTTCGGCGGCCTGACCGGTGCTGCAGCTGCCGATATTATGCGCACACTCACCACAGACGCCCCGGCATTTGGCGCTGTATTTGTATTCGAGGCTGGATTGTTCCTCTGCGCGGCCCTGATGGCACTGCGCATCATGGAAGGCTCTGTCCGCCAACCCGAACTGATCGCAGGAGAATGATGATGTTTGATGTCGTAGTTGTGGGCGGTGGCCCGTGCGGTGCAACCGCCGCAGAGGATCTGGCCCGCTCTGGTTACAAGGTCGCGCTTCTGGATCGGGAAGGTCGTATCAAACCTTGCGGCGGTGCCATTCCGCCGCGTCTGATGCAGGATTTTGATATTGGCGAGGATCAGCTTGTCGCCAAGGTGAACACCGCCCGTATGATTTCGCCGACAGGCCGCCATGTTGATATTCCGATTGAAAATGGATTTGTCGGAATGGTCGATCGCAAGGATTTCGATCCGTTCCTGCGCGATCGCGCCGAAAAGGCCGGGGCCAAGCGGTTCACCGGAACCTATGTCCGCATTGATCGCGACAAAGCGGCCAAAACGCGGTCAGTGATCTATCGTGACAAGGAAACGGGCGAAGAGCGCGCCTTGCAAACCAAGCTGATTATCGGCGCGGATGGTGCAAATTCCCGTGTTGCCCGCGATGAGATCCCCGGCGGAGATAAAGTGCCATTGGTGTTTGCCTATCACGAGATCATCGCCGCACCGGAACCGAACGACACCTATGATCCGCTGCGCTGCGACGTGATCTATGACGGCACCATCAGCCCCGATTTTTACGGTTGGGTTTTCCCGCATGGCGGCACCACTTCGGTTGGGATGGGCACCTATGCCCAAAGCGTGAACCTCAAGGACGCCACCGCCGCCCTGCGCGAAGCGTCAGGCCTGGCCAATTGCGAAACGCTGCGAAAAGAAGGTGCGCCTATTCCGTTAAAACCTCTGCGTTTTTGGGACAATGCCCGTGATGTGGTTGTCGCTGGCGATGCTGCGGGCGTTGTTGCGCCATCAAGTGGGGAAGGCATTTATTACGCCATGATCTGCGGACGGTTCGCCGCCACCGCCTGTGCCGCGACGCTGAAAACTGGTCGGATCACCGATCTGGCGCTTGCAAGAAAGCTGTTCATGAAGGAGCACAAAACAGTGTTCCGCGTGTTGGGCCAAATGCAGGATGCCTATTACAAAAGCGACTCGCGGCGCGAAAGATTCGTGTCGCTGTGTCACGATGTCGATGTTCAGAAATTGACGTTCGAGGCATATATGAACAAAAAACTCGTCAAGGCGCGGCCCATGGCACATATCAAGATCGGCTTCAAAAACATGCGCCATCTGCTGGGATTGGTCCGGGAGACGCATGTATGACGCAAACGCTCATCCCGGCCTGGGTGGATGACACGCTGTGTCCGGTTGAAAAACTGGACGCGCATATCCGCGGGCTGCGACACAAGGCGATTTCTGTTTTCGTACTGCGCGGCGACGAGATTTTAATCCAGCGACGGGCATTGGGAAAATACCATACGCCCGGCCTTTGGGCGAACACCTGCTGCACACATCCAAACTGGAACGAAAGCAGCCTCGATTGTGCGCAGCGTCGTCTGAAAGAAGAGCTGGGCATCATTGGGTTGCCGCTCGACTACCGGGATCGGGTGGAATATCGCGCCGATGTGGGTGGCGGTCTTATCGAACACGAGGTGGTTGATATCTTTGTGTCAAAAGTCGATCAGGCCCCAAAGCTGGTTCTGAACCCCGACGAGGTCATGGCGACGCAATGGATTCGGTACGCGGACCTCATGAAAGAGGTGGTAAACGAACCAAACCGCTTCACGCCCTGGTTACGCATTTACCTTGACACATATGCGCCACAAATCTTTGGCGACATGGCGATTTCCTGCGCAAATCCGGCTTAAAACAGCTAATTTTAAACACATTCGCTCCAGTTTCTTGCCCTAGTTCGCTCCTAAATATTTAGACGGGGCTCGAACTGGGGAGTTTGAGATGTCTGCTGCTGCTGCGACCGCCAGTGAACTGGAGCGGTACATGTTGGACCTTGTGAACGAGGAACGTACAAGCCGTGGCTTGAACGCGCTCGTGCTCGACAAGACGCTTAACGCCTCCGCGGATGCGCATTCTGAATGGATGCTCAGCACAAATATCTTTAGCCATACCGGCGTGGGAGGATCGACGCCCACGGAACGTATGACAGATGCAGGCTTCGACTTTTCCGGATCATGGCGGACAGCAGAAAACATCGCAGCGCAAAGCGAACGTGGTGAACCCGGCCTTTTTGACGACGTCTATGATCTGCACATGGCGTTGATGAACAGCACCGGACACCGCGAAAATATTTTGACGCCAGAGCTAGAGGTGATCGGAATTGGCATAAAAACCGGGACGTTCAGCTACGATACCGGTACGTATTTTTCCGTTATGGCGACACAGAATTTTGCCATGACAGACGGTGTAACGACGCCCGACATCGTGACAGACACACCAAATGCCGAAGAAAACCCGTCTGACCCCTCAGCGGAATTGTCTGGTGTTCTTGTCGGAACCTCCACAGCGGAAAATCTGGTTGGAACCGCTCAGGATGACACCATAACGGGATCAGGTGGCAACGACATTCTGACCGGCGGTGCGGGCACCGACACGGCGGTTTATATGGGTGACGCAGCGGATTACGGGATCACCATCACCGATAGTGCGATCATGATCGAGGACCGAAAAGGACGAGACGGCATCGACACATTGGACAGCATTGAGGCACTTCAATTCAATGACACGCCCTTCGCCTTGGCATCGTTCACCAATGTCAGTGCGTTGAGCGATTCAGATATGCTGGCTTTTTCAGAATTGTATGTGGCCTATTTCAACCGTGCTCCGGATGCAGCGGGATTGTTGTACTGGGGGTCGCGGTTGGCGGACGGAATGTCGATGCAAGACATCGCACGGCAGTTCTTTGACCAACCAGAAACCCAGGCGTTATATGGCTCAACCGGCGCAAATACACAGTTTGTGACGGCGGTGTATTCCAACATCCTTGGTCGCCCCCCCGATGACGCGGGTCTCGATTATTGGGTCGGCACGCTTGACACTGGTGCCATTGACCGGGCCGAATTCATCCTTGCGATGATCGACGGTGCCAAAGCTGCAACTGGCAGTGTCAGCGACGCCCAATATCTTGAAACCAAAGCCGAGATCGGCGCTTATTTCGCTGTCGTAAACGGATTGAACAACCTCAACGTGGCCAGCACCGCCATGCAGACGTTCGATGGCAGCCTAAGCTCTGTCGTCGATGCGAAAGCGATTATTGATGCTCACGCTGCTTTGGCAGACACGGCGCGTGGTTCAGAATTCACCATCAGTGTGACCGGGCTGGTCGAGGATGCGCTTGATTGGGTGTGACCGCTAAGCACCTTTTGCCAGCGGAACCACTTTACCATCATCAGACGTGATCGAGACCGCGGTTTTATACAGATCGAACCGTGTCAGACCCGCGTCGGCATACATATCATCTGGTGATGCCTGGTCGATAAAGCGATCGGGCAATGTCAGCGTTCTGATCTTGAGGCCCTTGTCCAACGCCCCACGATCCGCAAGTTCATGCAGAACCATGGCACCAAACCCGCCGCGTGCGCCCTGTTCAACGGTGATCAAAGCCTCGTGGCTCGCGGCAAGTTTGAGAATGAGGTCAATGTCCAACGGCTTGGCGAACCGGGCGTCCGCAATAGTCACAGACAGCCCGTCATTCTCCAACAAACGCGCTGCGGCTTCGACTTCTGTCAAATGCGCCCCAAAACTCAGAAAGGCAACATCGCTGCCCTCTTGCAGAACGCGTCCCTTACCAATTTCAAGTACCTCGCCGCGTTCCGGCATCTCGACACCGTTGCCCGCACCTCTGGGATACCGGAACGCAATCGGTCCGCTATCATGTGCAACCGCCGTTGCCACCATATGCTTAAGCTCGGCCTCATCTGCGGCAGCCATCACGGTCATATTTGGCAAGGCAGTCAGATATCCAACGTCAAAGGCACCAGCATGCGTGGCCCCATCGGCCCCGACCAGACCGGCACGGTCAATTGCGAACCGCACCGGCAGGTTTTGCAAGGCCACATCATGGACAACCTGATCATACCCGCGCTGCAGAAAAGTCGAATAAATTGCGCAGAACGGCTTGAGCCCGGTTGCGGCCAGACCAGCGGCAAACGTCACGGCGTGTTGTTCAGCAATACCGACATCAAACACCCGAGATGGAAAGCGGTCCGCCAGGATATCAATACCGGTGCCCCCAGGCATTGCCGCAGTTATCCCCACGATATTGGGATCGCGCGCCGCCTCTTCTGTCAATGTGTCACCAAAAACCTTGGTATAGCTTGGTGCGTTGGGTTTCGATTTGGCCTGTGTGCCGGACTGCACGTCAAACTTGGCCACACCGTGGTATTTGTCGGCGCTGTTCTCGGCAAAGGAATATCCCTTGCCCTTGACCGTACAGCAATGGATCAGGACCGGCCCCGTCGCCCGTGCTCGGGCAGCGCGCAGCACCGGCAAAAGCTGGGTCATGTCGTGGCCGTCAATCGGGCCGATATATTCAAAACCCAGCTCTTCAAACAACGTCCCGGATGCCTGAAGATTGCCGGTCACCAATTGGCGGGCACGCTTGGCGCTTTCGCGCATCGGTTCGGGAAGTGCGGATTCAAAACCCTCGGCAAGAGATTTCATGCGCGCCAAAGGCTCATTCGCGTAAAGGCGGCTGAGATACGAGGACATCGCCCCAACCGGCGGCGCAATGCTCATTTCGTTGTCATTGAGAATAACAAACAACCGTCGACCTTCGTGGCCTGCGTTGTTCATCGCCTCATACGCCATACCGGCGCTGATCGATCCATCGCCAATCACGGCGATGCCATCACCACTCGGGCGACCCATGTCGCGACCAACACAGAATCCAAGAGCTGCGGAAATAGAGGTTGAGGAATGCGCGGCACCAAATGGATCGTATTCGGATTCGCTGCGTTTGGTGAAACCCGACAACCCGCCCTTCTGACGAAGCGTCGTCATACGGTCACGCCGCCCGGTCAGGATTTTATGCGGATAACATTGATGACCCACGTCCCAGACCAGTTTGTCCAACGGGGTGTTGAAAACGGCGTGAATGGCCACAGCCAGTTCCACCACACCCAAACTGGAGCCAAGATGACCCCCGGTTTGCGAAACGGCGGAAATCACCTCGGATCGGACTTCGTCGGCCACAGCCTTCAGCGTTGCGTCATCCATGGTTCGGAGGTCTGCAGGACCTGCGATGCGATCAAGATTTGGGGTCTGTGTCATGTGGCAGTCTCCTCGGGGACATGAGGGATTGAAGGCGCCACGTTTGCCGGGTGTACCCAGAGACGTGACGCCAGTTCCTGTAGCCAACAGGAAGGAAACCGGGGTGTTGAGCCCCGTATCCGGTTTCTAGTTTGGGAACCTGTCGAAACCGGATCTGGCGTCCCAAGCGATAAGTCTATCGCTTGGGAAAGTGATCAGGACTCGGGATCGGTGAGGGCCAGTTCGGGCCATTCGTCAATCACGTTAAGTCCTTGCAAGGGCTGCTGATACCCTTTGTGGCATGTCTTGCACGCTGCCTTTGGCGCGTCTGCAAAAACCGGGCCAAGCCGTTCCGGCGGATACAGACCTTCGAGGGGAACAAGCCAATCATTGTTGATTTCCTGAACCATCGAAATGCCCAGCTGTTCGGTCGCCCATTGCGGGGTGACCTGCTCAGGGTCATAGAAGGCCCGACTGTTGTGGCAGAAGACACAATTCACCCCAAGCGAATTCGAGACATAGTTCATCAGACTGTACGTCCGCTCGGTATGTTGCCAGGTCTGGATACCGTCTGCCGGATATTCGGCAACATGGGATTCCAGATCATGCACGCCGATTTGCTCGTAATTCAGCAAATACGCTTCGAGTGCATCGGATGGCAGCGATGTAAACTGCGACTGCACGGTCACACGGTTCTGCACCGCAGCCCAGCCTTCGGCGGCTTCGTTCACAGGGCCAAGACGAAACCAAATTTCGCTCGGCACTGCTTGTCCACGGTGACAGGTGTAACAATTCACACCCACCACAGCGTTCGATTGAACGTGGCCGATCCAGTCTTCGTTGATCCCTTGCACCATACCCACCATCGTATAGGCGATCTGGGTTTGGTAATTGTCAGGGTCTTCCATCAGGTCGGGAATTCCCGTCCATGACCGCATTGCCACGATCAGTTCGGCATAATCTTCGTCCGAGATATTGCCCAGCGCCGGCGGAACATTCTGCAAGGCTTCGGCGCTGACTGCGGCGATATCCTCTTCGGTGATGTCCTCTCGTCTTAAATAACCGGCTATGGTCGGATCTGCCTCCCGGACTTCATTGACGAATTCAGGGACCGACATACCCGTCCCGCGTGGGCCGGTTTGCAAGCTGTCCGTTTTGAACGGTTGGCCCACGATGACGATGAAGGCGGCGACGGTGACGGCCACACCGGCCGTCCCCACAAGGATTGCCGGACCGTAGATGTTGGTCGGGTTATCCCTGTTCCATGTATTGAACCACTTAGGAAGCATCAGTTCGTCTCCTGTCCAATAAACTCCTGATATCCCGTACCAAAAGCTTCGTAGCCATATGAGCCGTCATACATTGGTGCGAAGTGGTGCTCCTGGGCCCAGATGAACCAGTTATCGACGACGGTGCCCGTCAGCAGGATGCCAATGCCGCCTGTGATCGGAGTGAGGACTGCGAACCACCATGCCCAGCGGTGGATACCTTCCATCGTGGCGTTAAAGCCCATGGTCCAGCGCCAGAAGAGGGCGGCGCGTTCCGTGGCAGTGCCGCGGTCCACGATCTGTTCCAACTCGCGGTCGCCACCATACCGGGTGACGGCAAGAATGGTTGCGCCGTGCATCGCGAAAAGCAGAACAGAACCATAGAGGAACACAATCGAAAGCGCGTGGAACGGGTTGTAGTACAGGTTTCCGTAGCGGATCGAGAACGCGGTGGTCCAATCAAGGTGCGGGAAGATGCCGTAGGGCACCGCCTCTGACCACGATCCCATAAGGATCGGCCGAAAGAGACCCAGCACAAGGAACAACCAGATCGCCGAGCCGAAGGCCCAGAAAACATGTTTGCCCATCTTGTGTTCCATCGCAAGGATGTAGGTCCTTGCCCACCAGCTCATCACCGACACAAGCAAAAAGAAGCTTGCGATGATGTACCAGCCGCCGTCTTGCAGTGGTGGAATGGTCAGTCCGTATTCCGGGCTTGGCGGCTCAAGCGCGAGCCAGAACAGTTGCCGGATAAATTCAGGGATCGACCAGCCGACTTGCGCCAGCATATTCAACCCGATGATGTTCAGCGCAAGGATACCGGTTGCCAGTGACACCATCCCTGTCCATCCAAGGTGGATCGGACCAAGCTGGGCGTTTCCAATCCAACCGACGAGCGTGGAAAACCGAGGTTTCCCGATACGCTCTCTGTCGGAAGATTCAGTCTCCAGCCCCCATTCGGGTGCCCCCTGAACCTGAACTTGCGTGAAAATGTTTTGATACTCAGCCATGATTACAGTCCCACATTGGAGCCCCAGATGGGCAGTTCGAGCCACCAGTTCCACCATTCAGGCCAGCCTTTGGTCCAGACGGGGCCAGAGATGATGATACAGATCGCGGACCAGAACCCGGCGTTCAGAGCGAGAAGCAAACCAACGCGGTGGATACCAAGCGTTCCGACCGAGTAGCCGATGAAATCCCGGAAGAAGGTGTCTTCATGATCGGGCGTCTTCACCTCTTCATCCTTTTCAGGGTTAGCAGCGGACAGGATCAAACCACCATGCAATGCAAGCGCGAGAGTGGTGGTGAAAAAGAACGTCACCGCCAGCATGTGCGCCGGATTGTAATGGAAGTGCAGGTAGGCGTAGCCGGTGTTGGACACCCAATCGAGATGGCTAAAGATGCCATATGGAAATCCGTGACCCCAGGCACCCATCAAAAGCGGGCGAAAAATCACCAACGTCACATACGCAAAAATCGCAACACCAAAGGCAAAGGGCACATGATAGCCAATGCCCAGTTTGCGGCAAATCTCCACCTCGCGCAGCATCCAGCTTAGAAACGCGCCTGTCGCACAGATCGTTATGATCTGCCACAAGCCACCTTCCATCAGCGGTGCCATGCCCAGACCATAACTCAGGTCAGGCGGCGCGATGTTGATAAGCCATGGATTGAATGTGCCCTGATCTGCCGCACCCCAAAAAATGAGGATTGTACCGAGCAGAGCGAAAAAGGCGGTCGTGACTCCGAAGAAGCCCACATAAAAGGGCCCAACCCAGAAGTCGAACAGATCGCCGCCGATCAGCGTCCCTCCGCGGACGCGGTATTTTTTCTCGAAGCTGAGCAGCGCCATCTTCTTTATCTCCGCGTTTGTCGGCATGGCCCGTCAGGGTCGAAGCCGTCATGTTTCGTTTGGTTTTGCCGCGGGCGGGCTCAAAGAGATGCCGCCCGCAGCGATTTTTTGGGCTCGTGTCGAGCTGACTGGCTTACATGCCAGCGGCTGCTGCTGTTTCGAACCAGTTGATGCCGTTGGACAGCACCACCAGGTGAATCATTGCAGCCAGCAGGAACAGGAACACGCCTTGCGCGACAAACACGCGACGCGGATCAAAGATGAGCCAGATCTTGTAGAACTTTGCCATTTTCTAATCCTTCCTCAGAACCACGGGCGCCAGATGAAGGTTGCGAGGTGTGCAACCACTGCAACCGCCGAGAACAGCCAAAGGCCGCTCATGTAGACGGAATGCAGCTCCTGGGCCTGCTCGTCAGTAAGACCTGTGAATGACAGGTCGGTATTATCAGCCATGAACTTTCCTCCGGAACGTTATGCTGACGCCGCACTCCCTGCGGCCGGGTCCCTTGGGGGTTTAACGCCCCTCGGGTCCTGTCCACCCCGCCGGGTGGTCAGTTCTTGGTCTCCAACCTTTTCAGGCAGAGAAAATAAGAGGCGTGATCCGATCCGCTTCGCACCAAGCGCGTGCCAATGGGCCGCGCATGTTGAGCGTTTGCCTCCGGAAGATATCAAGCATCCACATCACCGTTGCGAACGGGATCGCAAAGATGAAGATAATGCTGAAATAGACCAGAAACTCGGGTCCGCGTTTTGTGTGACAGTGCTTCTGCGAGCGTGTGTCAGAAGAGGTAAAATCCGTCATGTCTTCGGTCCTCCTTGGGATTGGGACAATGCCTGAACGGTCTCAACGACCACACGTTCAGCGCCTTGTTTCAAAGCTGCAGCCTCTGCGGCGTCGCGCAGGTTCTTGGCGGCAGAAATTCGGGTGAGTACGGGATGCTGGGACACAATGCGGTCCAGCTCGGCCTGCGCATCGGCATCCCACGGGAAGTCGCGGCGCAGTGGTGTCAGGGTGGCATCCGCCTGATCCATCTCTGATCCAAGCGGCAGAATGTGAAACAAAGCGTCGAACAGGCCGTTGCAGACCTCTTGCAGCAGGTAAGTTGCCCCCGCGTAGCCCATCATCGGCGTGCCGGTATGGCGGCGGATCGCAGCGCCGGGAAAGCTGGCAGGAATGAATGTCGGCTGCGGGCCATGCCCCGCCTTCATCTCGGCCAGGTACATCTTTTCATTGATCGACCCCATCAGAACGAGCGGTTTTTTGTTGTGCACAAAAGACCGCACTTCTTCGTTGTTGGTTTTCGAACCCGCCACACGGGCAACGGCAAAGGCGCAAGGCAGACCCAGATCGCCTTCAAGGTAGTTGCGGATACCACGCGCATAAGTCTCGTTCGCGACAATCCCGAAAGACGCGGTCGCAAAGAAATCCTGCGTGACTGACCGCCACAAATCCCAGACGGGTTTCAGCGTCGAATGCTTTTCCTGTGCGATGAACGGCTCCGGGTCGAGGCCCAACATATCGCCCAGCTTGCGCAGGAACTTCGTTGTGCTGTCCATGCCAATCGGCGCTTGCAGGTATGGTTTGCCAAGGCATTCACACAGGCCGCGACCAAATTCGCGGTACATGCAGATGTTTACATCCGCGTTCACAAGGTTCCGCATTTCGGCCAGATGCGCGCCCAGCGGCATCACCATGTTGATCTCGGCCCCGATGCCTTCGACCAGACGCCGGATCTCGGCCAGGTCGCTTGGCATATTGAACGTGCCGTACATAGGCCCAAGGATATTGACCCGCGGCTTCGCACCCTCTTCGCGCTTCTTCTCGGGCGGCATCCGACCCTTGGTCATGCCGAATTCCGTGAAGATCCACGTCATCGCGCGGTCCGCGCTTTCCCACTGATCCTCGTCGATGGTGCGCGGCAGGAAACGCTGAATATTGGTGCCTTGCGGTGTGACGCCTCCGCCGATCATTTCGGCAATCGACCCCGTGACCACCACCGCTGGGAGAGCTGGATCGAGAACACTCCAGGCGCGTTTCATAGCCCCCTCGGTCCCCTCCCGACCCAGCTCCTCCTCACCGAGGCCAGTAACCACGATGGGGAGCTCATGCGGCGGTAGCGCATCTGTATAATGCAATACCGAAGTGACGGGCAGGTTTTCACACCCAACGGGACCGTCGATGACGACTTGCAAACCTTTGACGGCGGTAAAGGCATAAACCGCGCCCCAATAGCCGCCTGCGCGATCATGATCCTGGATCAGCATTTGACACCCCCATTCGCCGCGACGCGGGCCTTTTCGGCGCGCTCCAGCTTCTTGAGGTTTGTCGCGCGGTATTCGGGGCGCAGATTTGGGCTGCCTTCCCAGACACCGGCGGTATCGCCATGACCGACGCCTTCAAAAAAGGCTTTCATGTCGTCCATGCGCGCTTTGCCCGCGATGGCGGCGTTGATCACTTCGGCCAGCGACCCGGCACCAGCAGGCCCCATCAGGGGGCGCGCAGAAATCAGATTGGTGTAGTAAAGGCCGGGAATGCCCAGTTCCTTGGCTTTCTGGACAACGGGCGTCGTGCCAATCGCCAGATCAGGCTGAACAGCCTCCATCGCGGCGCAATCGTCTTCCAAAGACGCGCGGTATGTGACCTTGATACCCTTGCTTTCCAGCCATTCACGATCCGGGTCAGACCATTTCGTGCGCGGGCAGGCGGTGCCCACATAGCGGAGGTCAGCCCCGCTTTCGACAAGCAGACGCGCGACCAGCAGTTCTGATCCCTCGTAGCCAGACAAGGTGATCGTGCCCTTGATCGGCGTCTGAGCCAACGCACCCTTAATGGCAGGGAGGAACGCATTTTGGGCGGCGGCAATCTGATCTTTGGGAATGTTGAAGGCGTCACCGATCCCGGCCAGCCAGGCGGCAGTGCCATCGTGGCCAACCGGCGCAGAGCCGACAATCGGACGCCCCGCAGCTTCGAATTCACGAACAGCAGCGGTGTAGAACGGGTGAATCGCAGCAACGACACCGCAGTCGAGCGCGGCGTAGAGTTCACGCCATTCGCGGCAGGGAACAACAGGACCAGCGGCCAGACCCATCGGGGCCAGCATCGCGCCGATCATCATCGGGTCCGCCGGGAACATTTCACCCAACAGTGCAACAGTCGGACGGTCCGATTTACCGGCTTCGGGCGCTTGCACCGGGCCTGCTTTGATCTCTTCGCGGGCATAGTTGAGCATCGCCCCGGCCAGGACATCTTTCGCCTCGGCATGGGTTGGAATACCGAAACCCGGCACATCGATGCCAACAATCCGCACGCCGTTGATCTCTTTCGGCAAAAGCCGCAAAGGCACGCCAGATGCGGTGGGCACGCAAAGGTTTGTCACGACGATGGCATCGAACCGATCCGGGTCTGCCATTTCATGCACGCTGTCGCGGATGTCCTCGTAAAGCTTACCTGTGACAAGCGTCTCGGAATTGAACGGCACATAGCCAACCGACCGCCGCGCACCATAGAAATGCGACACGAAGGTCAGCCCATAAACACAACAGGCCGAGCCGGACAAAACCGTCGCGGTCCGTTTCATCCGCAAGCCGACGCGCAAAGACCCAAAGGCAGGGCACATGGATTGCGGTTGGTCATGTGGGCCAACGGGATAGTCCTTGGCGAACTGGTCCAGCATCTCGGAATTGCCCGCCATACGCGCGGCCTTTTCCATCTCGGACCCGGAATGGCAGCCAAGCCCATCGGCGGGAACGGGCATCGCGGCGGCCTCATCACGTGGTTCACCACGGATGACCTCAACCTCTGCCGTTTCGTCGTATGTTGCTTCTTTGCTCACGTCACTTACTTCTCTTTGGTTCCCATTTCACGCAGGGTGGCTGACCCTCACGCGTCGTCGTAGATCACTTCCAATGACTCTTGCGGTGCCGCGTTCTTGCCGCGCATGTCGGTGTCGGTTGCAGGCACCAGCGTGTAACCAGCTCCGGTTTCCGATCCATCAAACAGTTCAAGCAAACCATCTTGCGTCAGCGGCGTTGGGCGCACGGGTGGGGCTTCGCCCACGTTCAAGCCCAGCTCTGCGAACAGGCCGCCCCATTGGGACTCCTTCGTGCCGACGATCTGGTAGTTCGCGGATTTCTTGCGCAGGTCATCGTCCTGCGGAATGGAGGCAAGGATCGGGATGTCGACAGCTTTGGCAAAGGCCTGCGCCTCGCCCGATCCGTCGTCTTTGTTCACAACCAGACCCGCGACACCAACGTTGCCGCCCAGCTTGCGGAAGTATTCCACCGCCGAGCACACGTTGTTCGCCACATAAAGTGATTGCAGATCATTCGAGGCAACCAGAATAACCTTCTGCGCCATGTCACGGGCGATCGGCAGGCCAAAGCCGCCACAGACCACATCGCCCAGGAAGTCGAGCAGAACGTAGTCAAAATCCCAATCATGGAAGCCCAGCTTTTCCAGCAGCTCAAACCCGTGGATGATCCCACGACCGCCGCAACCGCGACCCACTTCGGGACCGCCAAGCTCCATCGCAAAGACGCCGCCACGCTTGAAGCACACATCACCGATCTTCACTTCCTCGCCCGCGAGTTTTTTCTTGGTCGAGGTCTCGATGATCGTCGGGCATGCCTTGCCGCCGAACAGCAAAGACGTGGTGTCAGACTTCGGATCACAGCCGATCAGCAACACGCGTTTGCCTTGTTCCGCCATCATGTGACTGAGGTTCGCCAGCGTGAAGGATTTACCGATCCCGCCTTTGCCATAGATCGCAATGATCTGGGTTTTCTTTGTCGCCTCTGTCGGGATCACATCAGCGAGATCCTCGTTGGCTTCGTCCTTCAACCGCTGGTCAAAGTCTTTCAGGTTTGGAACCTCGTCCTTCATGAAGAAGTCTCCCAATTGAGGATCATTTTCAGGCAGGACGGATCTTCGAACGCCGTGCGATACGCACCGGGCGCATCCGTCGCTGCGGCTTGATGAGTGATAAGGCCGTCAAGGCTCAGCGCACCGTTTTCGACCAGTGTGCGTGTGGCTGTCAGATCATCGCGCGCCCATTCGGCGGCGACGCGGAATCGTGCCTCTTTCATGAACGCGGGCGGGAACGAAAATTGCAGCGGCTGGGTATAGAACCCGGCCAGAACAATCTCGCCACCTTTGCCGATCCGACCGATGAGATCGTTCAGCAGATTGCCATTGCCGCTTGCATCATAGATCGACCGATAGTCGCGACGTTCGTCCTTGTCAGGGTGCAAAACCTCGTACCCTTCGGCCCCGGTCGCACGATCCGCATCAATTTCCCAAACGGTGGGCGCAGGGGCCCCGGCCGCAATGGTCAAGCGAGCAAGCAGACGACCAAGAACGCCGTGTCCGACGATCAGATCAGGCACAGCCTTGTCCAAACCTGCCATCGCATGACGCGCCGTTGCAGCCAGCGCCAGAAGCGCGCCTTGCGCACCCAGGCCGCGATCAATTTTGGTCACACGGTCCTGATCTGTCACCAATCGCTTGGTCGCGCCGCCAAAAAGGCCAAAGACGCCGTCATAACAATTGGCACCCGGCACAAACACATGGTCACCAACCTTGTAGCGGCTGTTCGACCCAACCTCGACAACGTCACCCGAGGCTTCGTAGCCGGGGATCAGCGGATACCCCATGCCGGGAAACGGGGGCATGTCACCCGACCAAAACAGCTTTTCCGTCCCTGTCGAAATGCCAGAATGGGAAATTTCAACCACAAGATCTTCGGACCCGGGCGCGGTAAGCTCGACCGTTTCAATCGCAAGGGTCTTTGGTGCGTTTAGCACAACAGCGTTCGTTTGCATCCTAACCTCCTGCAGTCGCGGGACATGTGGGTCGAAGAATCGATTCCGGTATGTCGCTTTTTGGCTTTGTCACTGTCAGTTTATTCTTACAGGCTAAAGTGTCAACTATAATTGACACCTTAGACCTCAAACTCTTGCATTGACGTGTGTTTTTCTACCTTTGTGGCTGTCAGCACGGTGGTCACAAAAGGACGGCGCGATGGGTAGCTTTTGATCCGAGAAAAGCCCGCGTCTTGGCACAAAGCCCCTATTTCTTTGGCGCTCCGCACCGTTCCGGTTTGCATCGCAAGACAGTAAAAGCTGAAATAAACATCGCCGGCGATCTCGGGCTGATCTCCACCTGACATCGGCTCGGAGACCACAAGCGTTCCGCCATCCGGCAAAGTGTCATAAACTTTAGACAGCAGATCTGTGACGGTTGCATCCTCGTGATCGTACAACACTCGAATCAAGGAAATCGTATCTGCACCGGCGGGCAGCGGATCGTCCCGGAAAGATCCGGATACAAACTGCAGACGATCTTTGGCCTGGGATGCTGCGAGACGCGAGGTTGCGTTGGCAGCCACGGCTGGCAAATCGAAAACGGTGGCGGATAGCCGGGGATAAAGAAGCGCTGCTGCTTCGGCAAACACGCCGTAACCGCCACCAACATCCAATAGCAGCCGCGTCTGACCAAGCTTGACGGTCGCCAAAGTATCTGCGGCCACGATCTGTTGTGATCTGGCCATAAGATCTGAATAACGAGTCGACGTGTCTGCATCGGTGGCGTTGTCAGCCCCGAACACATACGGCCAGAACTGTGCCAGTTCGGTATTAACCTCACCGCGCAAAAGAGCGACGGGATCGTTCAGATCCCGATAAAACGTGGCGTGGTGGCGGATCATATCCTCAAGTCCGGGAACACCAACCAAAGCCGCTCCTTTGCGGGCCAGACTGTACCGTCCTTTTCGATCCCGCCTGAGCAACTGCATCGCGACCCCGGCCCGTAACAATCGGTCCATCCGATCCACGGGCAAGACGCAGACACCTGCCAAATCATGTGCGGTTTGTGATCCATCCATCAGCCGGTGCATGACCCGCAGATCAACCAACGCGAACAAAGCTTGTGATTTCACGAAGCCCTGAACAATATCGAACAGCGCCGCCCCATCCTTGGCGGCAACACGCCTTGTCAATGGAAAGGACGCCGCCCAGCGCTGAAATCCCGGACGCGCAACAAGGCGCATCATCCGGGTCTTAAGACCAACTTTGGGGCGGATCGCAGACGCAGGGGTATCCGAGGCCAGAGCCATTTACCCGGCTTTGGCGGCGTTGGTTTTCACAACCGGCATAATCGCCTCGGCCTGAAGGCGGACCATCTCGGCCAGTTTGGCTTCGCCCGGGCATGACGGGATAGACGAGATCGCGCCCCCCAGAATGGCTTTCAAGCGCTTGGTCGCGCCCTCGACGCCCAATTCAGACACGGCATTTGGCCGCCCGTGCAAGTCATCCTGACCCGCCGGCTTGCCCAGTGTCGTGCTGTCATAAAGTGCATCGCGCAGATCATCGGCAACCTGAAACGCCTCACCAATCCTTGCGCCCAGTTCGAACCACGGCTCTTCGTCCTGACCGGCGGCAATCGCGCCCATCTGGGTCGCCGCGATAAACAACGCGCCGGTTTTGGATAGATGATACGCGGACAGGTCAATCTTGGATTCGCTTTCCCACCCCTGCCCGGCACAGATGCCATTTGGCATACCTGACTGCTGTGACAATGTGCGGATCAGCCTGACAGCCCGATCCGGCGAATACTGGGCCGCGCGTGCAAGCGTCTCAAAAGCCAGAATAATAAGCGCATCCCCGGTCAACACCGCTATCGGCTCTGAATAGGCGCGATGAACAGACGGTTTGCCACGGCGCGTGTCCGCATCGTCGAAACATGGCAGATCGTCATGCACCAGACTGGCGCAGTGCATCAATTCAAGCGCTGACGCAGCGGCGTTTGTGGTCTCGGGTGAATCGTCGCCGCAGGCCATCGCGACCGACAAAAGAATAGTTGGACGAATTCGTGCGCCCCCGGGGGTACAGGCGTAATGCAGTGCATCCGATAACTTGGCTGGAGCAGTGCCGCCCTGTCCGACACGGATTGCGGATTCTACGGCAGAATTGATGCGGGTATGCAGTCCCATCGAACACTCCTAAACGGTATATTGTCAAATTTATCTGACACACTTGTGTAAATCATACTGGACACTTGGCAAATGTGAGTCAACAATTCGATGATGAAAAAACCAAAGCAAAGCTCTGAACGCGTCATTGTTGTCGGCGCTGGGATCGGCGGGCTGACGGCTGCTTTGCCTTTGGTTCACCATGGGTTTGACGTTACCGTTCTTGAACGCCATCCCGCCCCCGGCGGAAAAATGCGCCAGGTCAATGGTGTTGATGCTGGTCCAACCGTGCTGACTTTGCTGGAAGTCTTTGAAAGACTGTTCGACGATGTTGGTGAAACACTGTCCGATCACGTCACCCTGATTCCACAAGAGATTTTGGCGCGCCATTGGTGGGCCGACAGCGGCCCGCTGGACCTGTTTCCCTGCGCTGAAAAAAGTGCGGATGCTGTTGAGGAATTTGCCGGGCCAACGTCCCGAACCGAATTCCTGACCTTTACCCACCGCGCTGCCAGGTTATTTGACGGGTTTCACGAACCAATGATGTTAAGCGCCGAACCAAGGCTTGGCCGCCTGACCAAACATGTCCTGACACATCCGCGCCTGATTCTTGACATGACGCCCGGGCTGACATTAAAGCAGCTGCTGAAGTCCAGTTTCAGTGACCCAAGACTGCAACAGCTTTTTGGCCGTTACGCGACCTATGTCGGCGGATCGCCGGATCGCTCCCCTGCCCTGTTGTCATTGATCTGGGAGGCCGAAGCGCGCGGCGTTTGGTGCGTCAAAGGCGGAATGCATGCGTTGGCCTGCTCTATCGCCGATTTGATCCAATCCAAAGGCGGCGACATCAGGACAAATGCCCATGTCCAATCCATCGACACCACATCGGGGGGCGTATCGGGCGTCACCCTTGCAACCGGCGAAACTCTTTCTGCCGATCATGTAGTGTTTAACGGTGATCCACGGGCGCTCGCGCTTGGCTTGCTTGGGACCGATGTTCAAACCACAGCCCGTGTAACGACAAAAAAAGCGCGCAGCCATTCGGCAAATGTCTGGAGTTTTTCATCTATGCCATCCGATTTGCCGCTTGTTCATCACAATGTGTTTTTCTGTGATCCGTCTGAAAACGAATTCGCGGATATCAAACATGGCAAGATCCCGCGTGATCCAACGCTCTACGTTTGCGCGGAAGACCGGGGGCAAGATACGCCACACCCCGAAACCGAACGCTTTGAAATCATCATGAATGCACCGCCGCTTACACAGCGCACCCCCCAACCGGAGGATTTTGACACATGTCATTCCCGGACATTTCCCCAGCTTCGCCGCTTTGGTCTGACCTTTTCACCCGAACCGGGAGCGAACAGTCTGAGCCAGGCCAAGACCTTCGACGCGCTCTTTCCAGGCAGCGCCGGTTCGCTGTACGGGCAGAGCCCACATGGAATGACAGCGGCGCTGGGCAGACCGACGGCCCGAACCAAGATCAGGGGCCTGTATCTGAGCGGCGGCGGCACACATCCGGGGGCGGGCGTTCCGATGGCGGCACTCTCCGGTCGGCACGCGGCCGAGGCGATTGTGACGGACCTAACTTCAACCTCAAGGTTCCGGAAAACGGATATGCGTGGTGGTATGTCGACGGAATCAGCGACGACGGCACGCGCGCTGTCTCGGTCATCGGGTTCATAGGATCGGTCTTTTCGCCCTGGTATCGCTGGTCAGGCCGCAAAAATCCCGAAGATCATGTCTGCATCAACGTGGCCACATACGGCCCCGGCGGGCGATTTACGATGACCGACCGCGGCCAGCCCGCATTGCGTCAAACGACAGATTCATTCACTGTTGGTCCATCCTCGATGCAGTGGATTGATGGTAAGCTGATCATCGAGGTGAACGAGGTTTCCAGCCCCCCGATCATCAGCAGGGTGCGTGGCACCATCACCGTCACGCCCAGCGCGATCACCCAAGTTGAACTGCCATTAACGGCGGATGGCGCGCATATCTGGCGTCCCTTTGGCCCGGTCTCGGACATCTCGGTCGATCTGGAGGCACCGGGATGGCAATGGGACGGGCACGGGTATTTTGATGCCAACTTTGGAACGCGGGCGTTGGAGGAAGATTTTTCATTTTGGACATGGGGCCGGTACCCAGCCCGCAAAGGCAGCACCTGCTTTTACGATGCAACCCGGTTGGACGGGTCCAAACTTGGCTCTGGGTTTCACTTTGAGCGGGACGGAACCGCGTCGGAAATTGATCTGCCACCTTTGCTTGGTTTCAAACGCTCGCTTTGGGCGGTCCGGCGCGAAACCCGAGGAGATGACGGAACGCAGCCCAAACAGATCATGAGCATGTTAGACGCTCCGTTCTATTCACGGTCCATGGTGGAAACAAAACTTGATGGAGAAACATCCATCGGCGTTCATGAGGCTCTTGATCTGGCGCGGTTCAGATCTCCGCTGCTCAAGCCGATGCTGGCCGTGCGCGTGCCCCGCCGACGCAACTGGACCTTCGATTAAGACGACACGGCGCGCTTTTCATTGGCCGCTTTGGGATTCAGTCGCCAAACCGACCAATTGAGCGCAGCCGCGATCGAGACCCAGATCAGATAAGGCACAAACATCAGACCAGCGATCCAATCCACCTGCCACAGCGCCCAAAGGGTTGCCGCCACGGACAACCACAGCAAACTCAAGACGATCATGCCCAGCTTGATCCGCTGCAATCCGAAAAATACCGGGGTCCAAAGCCCATTCATCGCGATTTGCAGCGCCCAAAGCGCCATCGCCAGCGCATTGTCCGGGCTTAACGCCACGCGTGCGCCCGCTGCGGCCATCAATACGTACAGCGTGGTCCAGGTGACGGGAAACACCCAATCCGGCGGTGTCCAGGACGGCTTGTTCAATTGGCGGTACCAGGCCCCCGGGGGAAACAATCCACCCGTCGCGCCTACGGCCATACACGCCGCGAGAAAAATGCCAAATAAAAGCCAGAACATCTAAATCAGGTAGACCCAACCCGGACATCATTCAAGGCATCACGTTGGTCGCGTTCATGACGCGCAACCTGTGCCAAGGCGTCCAGAACCGATTCTGATCGTGACCGGACATTGGGTTCATGCCCGGCGGCATGGACAAGAAACTGCGTTTCCGGAAGAGGTCGAGCAAACAGGACCGCAGATTTTGGCATGACAACCGTTGTCATCGCCTTCATTGCAGAGACACCGATCCAGCCAAGTTTTTGACCCTTGGATGTGTGCGCCCGCGTCGAGATGGAATCGTATCCGGCATCCTGCACCTGATGGCCAATTCCCGCATAGATGAACCGCGCAGCATAGATACCGGGCCGCGACGACAAAGGCAGCGCCGCAACACCGGCTTCGGACCGCATGTAAAGCCGATTGGCTTCCATAACGAGGCGTCGGGCCATCTGGCGAATGGCTTTGGTGGGTTTTGGATCGGACAGGAATTGATCCTTGTCCAACCCGGCCTCATCCAGCCAATCCAGCGGGAGGTAGACCCGCTTTTCCAGCGCGTCTTCCCCAATGTCACGGGCAATGTTTGTCAGCTGCATTGCAACGCCAAGATCACATGCCCGCGCCAATGCGTTCGGATCGCGCACGCGCATCAGGACGCACATCATCACCCCAACGGCCGATGCAACCCGCGCGGAATAATCGAACAATTCCGACAAGGTCCGGTAATTTCGGCCCATGGCGTCCCACGCCAGCCCTTCCAACAAGGCATCCGGCAAAGCCCGTGGCATATCAAAATTTTCGACAACGCGCGCAAACGCCCGGTCCGGGGCCGCATTGTCAGGTCGCCCTTGGTAAATGCGTTCAAGCCTTTCTTGCAGGCACAGCACGGCAGCAGCTTTTTCCTGCTGCAGATCAACGGCATCGTCAGCAAGGCGACAAAAGGCATAAAGCGCCAAAGACGGATCACGTACAGACGCAGGCAATAGCCGTGACGCCATATGAAAGGACAATGACCCGTGCCGAATTGCTTCGTGGCAGGCTTGCATATCTGCGTCGTAACTGCTCATCCGCGCACCAAAGCCGGATCAGGCACCAATTGTGCCAACACCTCTGCCGAAGAGATAACGCCCGGCAGGCCCGCGCCTGGATGTGTTCCGGCACCCGTCAGGTAAAGCCCCTTTAGTTCTTCGCTGACATTGTGAGGACGGAACCATGCGCTTTGAAGAATGCGCGGCTCGATCGAAAATCCGGACCCATAGGGCGACGCATAGCGGTCTTTGAAGGTTTCGGGTGTGAACACCTCACTGGCGGTGACTCGACTCGAAAACCCGGGCAACAGTTGCTCTTCCAGCGCTTTGGTCAAACGCATACGGTATTCCCGCTCTATCTTTGACCAATCCGCCGAATCCGCGTGTCCAAGATGCGGAACCGGGCTTAGCACATAGAACGTATCATCCCCTTCTGGTGCCGCTGATGGGTCGGTCACCGTCGGCCGATGTATGTAAAGCGAAAAGTCATCCGAGACTTTGCCCTTCATAAAGATGTCCTGAACCAGCTCTTTGTATCGCGGTCCGTTCAGAATGGTGTGGTGTCCCACATCCTTCCACATCTCGCGGGTTCCCTTGGTCCCAAAATACCAAACATAAAGACCCATCGACCATCGTCGGCTTTTGAGTTTAGGTGTGGTCCAACGCTTGCGTTTTTGTTTGCGCAACAAAGTATCATAGGTGAACCCCGCATCTGCATTGGACACCACGATATCGGCCGTCAGAACATCACCCGACTTGAGCTTTACGCCGCGCGCATGACCGTTTTTGACAAGGATCTCGTCAACTTCGGTTTCCATCCGGACCGTGCCGCCCTGTTCCTTGATGATCTCGGCCATGTTTTCGGCAATGGCCGCCACCCCGCCCATGGCGTAATGTACGCCAAACTCTTTTTCGAGATGCGAGACAAGAATATACATGGAAGTGACGTTGAATGGATCACCGCCGATGAAAAGCGGATGAAACGACAACGCCATACGCAACCGTTCGTCTTTGACCCGTTTGGCGGCGTGCGCATAGACCGACCGATCCGCCCGCAGCATTGCAAACTTTGGCAAAACCCGAATCAGATCCATCAGGCGATGCATCGACCGGCGGCCCAGATCCTCAAACCCGAACCAGTACCGCTCTTCGCTGTCTTGCAAGAACTTGTCGTACCCGGCAACATCGCCCGGCGACAATCGGGCGACCTCGGCACGCATAGCATCGGTATCCTGCCGCGCCGTAAAACTGGACCCGTCCGGCCAGCGAATTTCGTAGAACGGATCAAGCGGTCGCAGATCAATATCGTCATGAAAGTTGCGGCCGCAAACCGCCCACAACTCTTTGAAAACCTGAGGAACCGTGACAATCGTTGGTCCCAGATCAAAGCGGTGGCCCTCTTTCCAGAGACACGACCCCCGCCCGCCAGGAACATCAAGCTTGTCGATAACCGTTACGCGATACCCCATTGCGCCCAAGCGCATCGCAGAGGCAAGGCCGCCCAGGCCGGCGCCAATCACGACGGCATGTGCAGAGGTCAGTTTGTCGGAGTGGGCCGCAAGGGCAGTGTCTAGCTTTGTCATCATTGCTCTATGTTATACTGTCAACTTTACTTTACAATCTTTTCGCAGAAAAAGATGGCTTAAAATTATCTATCTTTCATACTGCGCTGAAATGTGTCAGACTAAGTTGACACTATGGGAACCGAAATGCAGACCGTAAGTCTTAGCTTTTATCGCTTTGCAACACCGCTTACGCGGCTTTGGGCGCTGTCCATGATGGGTGCCGCGCGCCTGTCGCTGCCGCGAATCGATGGGCTTGAATTCTGGAAACTGTGCGGCTCTGGTACGGGCGAGGGGTTTACCCCCATGCCGAACACAGCTGTCTACGCCATCCTGACCGTGTGGTCTGACGAATCCCGCGCACGGGACGCGATTGCATCCGAGCCGTTGTTCCAGAAATACAGAAAACACGCCTCTGAAAACTGGACCTTGTTCCTGACGCCGTATTCGGCGCGCGGGGTCTGGTCTGGTCAGACGCCGTTCATAGAAGAAACACCGCCTTCGGACGGGCCTATCGCGGCATTGACGCGCGCAACGGTCCGCCCTTCGGTTGCCGCGCAATTCTGGAAACGCGTGCCCGATATCAGCGGTGTCATCGGGCAAGACCCGAATGTGATGTTCAAAATCGGAATTGGGGAATTGCCCCTGCTGCAACAGATCACATTTTCAATTTGGCCCGATTCCAAATCCATGGCAGAATTTGCCCGTGTGGACGGGCCACACGCACACGCCATTCGCGCTGTCCGCGACGGCCAATGGTTTCGCGAAGAATTATATGCGCGTTTCCGCATCGCCGGGGAAACCGGAAGTTGGGAAGGCCAATCCCCTCGAATTCTCAAGGAAGTTGCCGCATGAGACATCCTTTCCCTTTCTCGGCCATTGTCGGCCAGGATCAAATGAAGCTCGCCATGGTTCTGACGGCCGTTGATCCCGGAATTGGCGGTGTTCTGGTCTTTGGCGATCGCGGGACAGGTAAATCCACGGCCGTCCGGGCATTGGCCGCTTTGTTGCCAGAGATTTCCAAACTGAAGGGCAGCCCGACCAATGCCGAAACGCTGGACGATATGCCGGATTGGGCCGAACCCGTCACAGGCGAGGTCATCACCGCCCCGACCCCTGTCGTGGATCTTCCGCTTGGTACTACAGAAGACCGGCTTGTCGGCGCGCTGGACATCGAACGTGCGTTAAGCCGCGGGGAAAAAGCGTTTGAGCCGGGTTTGCTGGCCAAGGCCAATCGTGGCTATCTTTACATCGACGAGGTCAATCTTCTTGAAGACCATCTGGTCGACCTTTTGCTGGATGTTGCACAATCAGGTGAAAACGTCATCGAACGAGAAGGTCTGTCCGTCCGCCACGACGCGCGCTTTGTCCTTGTCGGATCAGGCAATCCCGAAGAAGGCGAACTGCGCCCTCAACTTCTGGATCGGTTCGGCCTGTCCGTCGAAGTCCGGTCCCCGGATGACATTGATGAACGCGTAGAGGTGATCCGGCGCCGTGCCGCATTTGACATCAATCCGGACAGTTTCGTGAAAAACTGGGCTCCGGAAGATGCAAAAATCCGGGATCGCATTCTGACCGCGCGCGCCAACCTTGGTGACATTGACGCACCGGATGAAACCTTGCGGGACTGCGCAGGTCTGTGTGTGGCAATCGGATCCGACGGGCTGCGCGGTGAACTGACCCTCTTGCGTGCCGCGCGCGCCCTTGCCGCGTATGAAGGCAGCCCCAAAGTCGATCGTCAGCATCTTCGATCCGTTGCCCCAATGGCGCTGAGCCACCGGCTGCGCCGCGATCCTCTTGACGATGCGGGGTCTTCGACACGTATTATGCGCACTGTTGAGGAAGTGTTTGCATGAAAGAAGATCGGACCGGCATTCAGGTGCAAGGCCAGTTGGCCCTGTCGCTTCTGGCGGTCGATCCCAACGGGCTTGGCGGGCTGCATCTGCGATCACGCGCCGGTCCGGTGCGCGACGCATTTTGCAAACCGATCAAACAGCTCTTTCCTTCCGCCCGCCGGATTTCGCCCGCAATCAGCGATCTACAGCTGTTCGGCGGCATAGACGTTGGTGAAACGCTGACGCGGGGCAACGTCGTTCGGTCGAAAGGAATTCTTGAAACACCAACGCCCCTTGTTTTCACTATGGCCGAACGGTGCGAACCTGGTCTTGCCGCACGGTTGGCACAAGCCCTGGATACTGCAATGGAGCATTGCCTTATCCTTTTGGACGAAGGCGCAGAAGACGACGAAATTGCGCCGCAAACTTTGACAGAGCGCCTTGCATTTCGGGTAGATCTGGAAGGTCTGCGGCATGTCGAACTGGCCGAACTGGTTCTGTCGAAAGACACGATTCAGGACGCCCGAAACCGCCTGAACACAATCTCCATTCCAGACCAGACAGCCGCTGCCTTGACGGTCACAGCAGCCCGGTTTGGCATCGTGTCATTGCGCGCCCCTGTTCTGGCTCTTGCCGCGGCGCGGGCGCATGCGGCCCTCAATGGTCGCGAAACAGTCACTGATGATGATCTTATGGTCGCTGTCCAGCTTGTCTATGCCCATCGCGCCACGCAAATGCCCGCTGACGAAGACGAAGAAGAGCCTGATCAAAGCGACACACAGCCAGACGATCAGCCTGACACCCAAAGCCCCGATCAGGACGAGTCTGATCTGACCCTGCCGGACGATTTGTTGATCGACGCGGTCAAGGCGATGTTGCCGTTTGATGTGCTGTCCATGTTGGAAGGCACAGGCCGAGTTAAAGCCGCATCAGGAAGCGGCGGGGCAGGACAGAAAAAACGCGGTAATCGTCGCGGACGGCCATTGCCGTCGCGCCCTGGTCGGTTGGACGGTGGCAACCGGATTGACCTTGTTGCGACATTGCGGGCAGCGGTGCCCTGGCAAACGATCCGAAAGCGTCAACACCCTGGCAGGTCCGGCATTCAAATCCGCCCCTCAGACATTCATGTGCGCAATTATCAGGAGGTATCAGACCGGCTGGTGATCTTCGCCGTCGACGCCTCTGGATCATCTGCGGTGGCCCGACTGGCCGAAGCGAAAGGCGCGGTTGAGCTGATGTTGGCAGATGCCTATGCGCGCCGCGACCATGTTGCGCTGATTGCGTTTCGCGGCGAAGCTGCCGATCTTATTTTACCGCCAACCCGATCCTTGGTTCAAACCAAGCGGCGATTGGCCGGTCTTCCCGGTGGGGGCGGCACCCCACTGGCGTCAGGACTGAAAGCCTCGGCAGAGCTGGCCCAACGAGCACGTGCGCAAGGGTTGTCCCCGTCCATTGCCATTCTGACAGACGGACGCGCGAATGTTCCACTTCCCGGAAAAACCGGGCGTCAGGCGGCGCAAGAGGATGCTCAAGCGATGGCGCGCCATATTCGAGCGTTGAATGTACCCAGCGCCATGATCGACACGTCTGTACGCCCGCATCGGGATTTGCGCGCCCTGTGCGACGTGATGGGTGCCCAGTATATCGCGCTGCCCCGCGCCGATTCCAAAGGGCTGAGCCGTGCCATCGAAACGGCATTGGGCGAATGATGTCATGGGTGTCGCCGAAACCCTAACAGCCTGGCCTCATGCGGCACATTCGCGGTTTGTCGATGTCCGCCCCCATCACTGGCACGTTCAGGAAATGGGCCAGGGCGAGACCGTTCTGCTGTTGCATGGCGCAAGCGGATCAACACATTCCTGGCGAGATGTGATGACCGATCTGGCAAAGGATTTTCACGTAGTCGCCATCGACCTTCCCGGTCATGGACAAACCAGACTTGGGTCGCGGCACAGGTCGTCTTTGTCACTGATGGCGCAAGACGTACAAAGTCTGCTGACGCATGAGGGCTGGGCACCTAAGGCTATTCTTGCACATTCCGCCGGTGCCGCACTGGCCTTGCGCATCTTGCAAAACTCGGATGGACCGGTCCCGCTGATTGCCGTTAATCCGGCGCTGACACCCTTTAAGGGGCTGACCGGCGTTCTTTTTCCCATGGCCGCACGGATGGTCGCGATGAGCCCCCTTATGGTGAACATGGTCAAACGACGTATGTCGGACCCTGGGCAGGTTATTTCGATGCTGGGGACGACAGGGTCAAACATATCGTCAGAGGGTCTGAACCTTTACGCCCGATTGTTTCAAAACCGCGCTCATATCGACGGAACATTATTGATGATGGCGCAATGGAAGCTGGACGGTTTGTTAGCTGACCTGCCCCGGATCGACGTGCCCTGCACCTTTCTGATCGGTGAAAATGACAAAACCGTGCCGCCGAAGACCGTTGTGTCATCAGCCAAATCAATGCCCGACGCAACGGTCATCCCTTATGCGGGATACGGGCATCTTTTACACGAAGAGGCACCACAGCTTGTCGCTGATCACGTCCGCGACGTTCTGCGCAAATACACATAATAAGCCCCGCCACCGCCATGGCGCACATGCGCTTCGCTGACTTCGAGAACCGCTGAATGCAGGGGTGCCATTTTCAACCATAATGGTACCTGACGCTTCAAAACGCCCCTTTGGCGGGGGATCGGATCATGGGGATCGTCCCGCTGTCCCTTGCCGGTGATCACCAGCACAAGGCGAAAACCGCGGGAATAGGACGTCATAATGAACCGCGTCAGCGCGGGATGCGCTTGATCGAGGGTCATCCCATGAAGGTCAATTTTCGCTTCTGGAACCAGTTTGCCGCGTCGCATTCTGCCGAAAGTTTTCTTGTCCATCGCAGGCTTGCCGCGCTGGACAGGTTGCGGCGTGGTGATCTGACCATGGGGCAGGGGTTTCGCGGTTGAAATGCCGAACGCTTTTGGCAAATCGAGGCTGTCTTGACGCGGCGCAGAGGGAACAGCCGGTTCCGGTGTTTGCGCTTCGCGCCGCAGCGCCTCTGGCAAAGGTGTGGTGGAATGCGCCACCTTTTGCCAAAGCGCACGTTCTTCAGCGCGAAGTTTCCGACGGCTCATTGAAGCGATTCCGGAATAAACGCATAGGCGCGTTGGATCGGCATCAAAACCACCATGCGTCCCGGGTCTTTGATCCGGCCTGCCGCTTGACCCGCTTGATCCCCGGTTCCAAAAAAAATATCCGCACGCTGTGCCCCCTTGATCGCCGAGCCGGTATCCTGTGCAATCATCAGACGGCGCAATGGGGTTTCGCCATCTTTTTCAATCCAGACAGGCGCACCCAATGACGTGAATGCCGGGTCGACCGCAATCGTCCGCATCGGCGTGATAGAGCGGTTCATCGCACCAAGCGGACCTTTGTCGGCAGGAACCTGGCTGACTTCACGAAAGAAAACATAGGATTTATTGTGAAACAGCAGGCTCTCTCCGTCAAAAGGATTGCGACGCACCCAGTTTTTTATCACCTCGGCTGAAACCTGATGCGCCTGATAGGTGCCGCGGCGCACAAGTTCTTGCCCGATCGAGCTATAATTGTGCCCATTCGCTCCGCCATATCCAACACGGATAACACGCCCGTCGGGATACCGGATACGTCCAGACCCCTGCACCTGAAGGAAAAACAGTTCCACAGGATCATCAACCCAGGCAATTTCCAACCCTCGGCCCGACATGACCCCGCTTGTCAGAATCTCTTGTCGCGTCAACCATGGACGCGTGTCGCGTGCTTCGGGTGGCATTCGGTAAACCGGATGGCGATATCGGGTGGTGGGCACGGGTGATCCGCTCAGTTCGGGTTCAAAATACCCGGTGAACAAAGGAGTGTTCCCGTCAGTGATCAACAGCGGGCGGAAAAACAGTTCAAAAAATTGCCGCGAGTCCTTGGCATCGAAGGCCAGGGCACAAAGCGAGGACCAATCAGGTTCATCCAGATCCGCACACGTGTTTTTGAAAACCGAAAGGGCTGCGGCATGATCATCATCTGCCCAGCCCTCAAGATCCTCGAACCCGAGGATGGCGTAATGTGTGTCCGTCTCGTTCGGCACAGCAGATCCTGCCACCAGTAGACTCAGGAGAATGGCTGCGCCCAGCCTTCGGATCATTCGCCCGTGGCGATAAGCTGCCAGTTCGGGTCATCTTCACCCATGCGACGCGAGAATGTCCAAACATCTTTTTGACGCTTCATCTGCGTCAACGATCCTTCGATAATCTCGCCCGAGCTGTCGCGGACAGCAGACGTCAGTTCGCCAACATACTTCACCGAAATCTCGGCCGTGCGTGTTGCCTCATCGAATGTGGCATCCACCAGGGACAGCTCTCGAACACCGATGAATTCGGCTTCAATCGTGAGTCCCTGCGCTTCACGCGCCTCGACCACCTCGGCAAATGTTTCGTAGACATCCTCGCTTAGAAAGGGCTTGATCTCTGCAAGTTCACCACGCTCGAACCCCATGAGGATCATTTCATAGGCACCGCGTGCGCCGCCCAGAAAATCCGCAACGCCAAAGGATGGTTCAGCACGTTTCATACGCGCCAGGGCATCGGCCGCATCGCTATGTTCATCAACGTGATCAACAATGTCGCGATCTGGCCCTCCTTCAATCACCTCCAGGTCCGGCCGAGAGGATGAGCGGGTATCTTGTTGTGGAAGCGGCGGCTTTTCAAAACCGTCCCGTGTTCCCAAAACGCTTTTCAAGCGCAGGATCAAAAACACGGCGATGCCAGCAAGCACCAAAAGCTGTATCAGCGGAGAATTCATCAGGACCTCGCCCAGACCAAAGTGGAAACGTCAACGTTGTGCTCTTATGTAGGTGACGGGCCGTGCATAGTCCACCGCACGCCCGCTGAAAGGAGTGCCCTGTTATGTGGCTGTTTGTGGCTTTCTTGCTCGTTCCCTTGGTCGAGATCGGTTTATTCATTCAAATTGGGGGCGTTATCGGTCTTTGGCCGACACTCGGGATTGTGATCCTGACCGCGGTTATCGGTACGTATCTGGTCCGATCGCAGGGTCTGGCGGCAATGGACAACCTGCGTGGTTCATTCTCGAATCTTGAAGATCCGTCCGAACCGCTGGCGCATGGGGCGATGATCCTGGTTGCCGGTGCATTGCTTTTGACACCCGGATTTTTCACGGATGCGGTTGGATTTGCCCTTCTCGCCCCGCCGATCCGGCTGGCGATCATTGGATATCTGCGCAAACGCATCAAGGTACAGCGCTTTGAGATGGGCTCACAAAACGACCCGTTTCAACAAGACCCACGACACAGGCGTCCGCGCGACACGGTGATTGATGCCGACTTTAAGGATGTCACCGATACGAAAAAACCCACACAGAATGGTTCCGGTTGGACCAAGCATTGAGGCTCTGATCTGTGGCTGATATGCAGCGCTGAACCGATCAATTGCTCGATCTCAGGGAGAGACACATGGCTGACACGCCAGAAACCGCTTCGAATGGGGCCGCTGAACAGCCGGCACCCATCAAAATGAATGTTCTCGCGCAATTCGTGCGGGACATGTCGTTTGAAAATATCCTTGCGCAAAAGGGTGTTCAGGGCGACGTGCAGCCGGATGTGCAGCTGCAAGTCAATCTGGACGCAAAGAAACGCACGGCAGATCACCAATACGAGGTGATCCTGAAGGTCCAGATCAACTCAAAAGCCAAGGAAAGCGGCGACACGCTTTTTGTGCTGGAGCTTGAATATGCCGGTGTATTCCACGTCGAAAACGTCCCGGAAGACCAGCTTCATCCGTTCCTTCTGATTGAATGTCCGCGCATGCTTTTTCCCTTCGTGCGCCGCATTGTCAGTGACGTCACACGCGATGGTGGCTTTCCACCGCTTAACCTGGAAACGATTGATTTCCTTCAGCTTTATCGCACAGAATTGGCGCGACGTGCGCAATCACAGCAATCGGAAACGGCGAACGCCTAGACGTTACATGCGCTTCCAAAGCGCAGCATCCCCTAGCGTTTCAACAAAGGCGGCATGTGCCGCCTTTTCGCTCTCCGAAATCCGAGAGGGCAACGGCACCGGTCGTGCGGTCGGACGCCAATCCTCGCCCATTTCCCCCGATCCGGATCTGCCTTGCGATACACTCAATCCGAAATCCGGTTGTTTGCCGCCAATCAGCTCAAGATACACCTCGGCCAGAATTTCGGAATCGAGCAATGCGCCGTGTAATGTGCGCGACGAATTGTCGATCCCAAAGCGACGACACAGCGCATCAAGCGACGCAGGCGAGCCCGGAAATTTGCGCCGCGCAATGGCCAACGTGTCCAATGACTGCGACATGGGAATGACCGGGCGTTTAAGCCACGTCAATTCCGCATTCAAAAACTTCATGTCAAACGCGGCGTTGTGAATGACAAGGGTCGCGTCTTCTATGAAATCAACAAAGGCTTGCGCGATATCTGCAAACACGGGTTTGTCACGCAGAAAATCATCACCAAGGCCATGCACTTCGAACGCGTCCTGCGGCATGGATCGTTCAGGGTTGATATATTGATGATAGGTACGGCCTGTCGGCACATGATTATACAGCTCCACCGCGCCAATCTCGACAATCCGGTCGCCCTGTTCAGGTTCAAAACCGGTTGTCTCGGTATCCAGTACGATTTCACGCATCACTCATATCTTTCTTGATCTGGTTCAAAACAGTGTGAACCTGACGGCGCGTATCCTCAAGAGTCTCGGTGGTGATCACAAAATCAGACCGCTGCACTTTCTCATCATTCGGCATCTGTTTGTCGCGAATGGCTAGAAACTGATCCTGCGTCATCGTACCCCGCTCCAAAACCCGTTCTTCCTGAAGTTCAGGTGAAACAGTGACACATACAACGGCATCCATCTCTTTCTCGGCCCCGGTTTCAAACAACAGCGGGATGTCAAAAACAAGTATCTCCGCCGTCGCGGTTTTTGCAAACTCTGCCCGATCCTTTTGAACCAAAGGATGAACAATCTCTTCGATCTTCTTTAACGCAACAGGAGTCGTCATGATAATGCGCTTCAAGGCTGTCCGGTCGACTTGCGCGTTTGAAACAGCGCTTGGAAACGCCGCTTCGATCAAAGGGACCGCAGCTCCACCCCGCTCATATAAACGGTGAACCGCATTATCCGCATCCCAAACGGCGCATCCGGCATCTGCAAACATCTGCGCGGTGGTAGATTTGCCCATGCCGATAGACCCGGTAAGCCCAAGCTTGAACGTCACCGCAAAACCGCCGCACGGACATTTTCATCGACCACGGGGCGTTTGCCAAACCACCGCTCGAAACCGGGAACCGCTTGATGAAGCAACATGCCCAACCCGTCGACAGTTTTGCAACCGCGCTCTTCGGCGGTTGCGAGCAATCGTGTCCGCAATGGCGAATACACAAGATCATTGACAATGATTCCCGGACGCAACCCATCAAGTGGGACGCGCATTTCGGTTTTTCCGGTCATGCCAAGTGACGTAGTGTTCACAACAAGATCTGCATCCTCAAGCACATTACCGGCCTGCACCCATTCAACCACTTGAACGCGCTGACCAAAATCATCGCGTAATTTCTCTGCCCGGATGCGCGTGCGATTTGTCAGCATGATCGTTGGAACACCCACATCAATAAGAGACGCAATCACCGCCCGCGCAGCACCACCTGCACCGAAAACAACCGCTGGCCCACTTGTTGGAGTCCAATCCGGAACAGTTTGGCGAATATTCTCAATAAATCCGTAACCGTCTGTATTATCGGCATGAATTCTGCCATCTTTGCGAAAAATCAGGGTATTCGCCGCCCCGATCAGGGTGGCACGATCCGTAATCAGATCCGCAATATCCATCACGGTTTCCTTGTACGGGATGGTCACATTGGCCCCAACAAACCCAAGATCCGCCAACCGGGGCAGCATGTCCTTGATCTTTTCGGGGTCTATGTCGATCGGAACGTAATGCCCCTTCAGACCATATTTCCTGATCCAATAATTGTGAACATTTGGACTTTTGGAATGTGCGATGGGGTGGCCAATGACGCCAGCGAGGGGAATTTTACTGTCACTCATCCGTCAATCCGTCCGGTTAGTGTGAGATGGTTCAAAAGCTCAAGCAAAGGAAGGCCCAAAACCGTGAAATAGTCACCCTGCACCTGTGTGAACAGCCGTGCGCCTTCTTCTTCAAGCTTATATCCGCCGACAGAATGGCGGACACTCTCCCAGTTTCTCTCAAGATAGTCATCCAGATACATATCGGAAAAATCACGCATACGAAGCCGAACGACGCCAACATGACGCCATTTTGGCGCGCTGTCCTCGTACAGAACCGCTGCCGACAATAAAGTATGCGAACGATTCCTCAGCTGCTGTAGCTGAACCTTGGCCTCAGCAATGCTCTGTGGCTTACCAAACACCTGTTTGTCGACGGACAGCACCTGATCACATCCCAGCACAAGCGCGCCAGGAAGTTTGTCAGCAACCTTGCGCGCTTTCATTTCTGCCAATGTATCGGCAATGTCGCGTGGCGATGCCTCCTCTGCCTCAAGGGATCGGCGAATTGCCTCTTCATCGATTCGCGCAACCTGAACATCGAATCTCAGACCAGCGTTGCGCAGCATCTTTGCGCGGATATCGGACCCGGACGCCAAAACCAGATCGAGATTCATGTGGACAACTCCGCGGACAAGTCAGGTTTGTTTCACGGAGTGTTTTGAGGAAAAGGCCAAGCCGCGGCAAGCTGTTTCACAGCTCACCGAACCGTTCAGAACCTACCCGCATCTTGTTCTGCCTGTGAATTGGATAACTTGTTGACTTTGACAACTCTTAACAAACAAAGTCGTTCCTAAGAAATACACCGGAGTTTGTGCATAAAATCATTCTATTTATCAGATAGATATGATCTAAATTTTGCTTTCTCTAAGAAAATTAACAGACCTACCCACAGAGATACCCTCACTGGATAACTCTGGTATAAAATGTTAATCCACAGCCCTGCTGGCGCACAACAAACAACCAAAACCTTACTTTTCTCTTAATTTTTTAAAGAAAGGTTGGTCGTTTGACAGCTCGGAACGGCTCGGCTAAGAGCAGCACAGTCCTGTTCTGGATGGCACTTTCCTAAGAGACACTAAAGACGACCACACTTACCGATGGTCCAGGATATATCATGACCGAAAAGTTGAACCTTGCCGATCTGAAGGCGAAAAGCCCCAAAGACCTGTTGTCGATGGCCGAAGAGCTTGAGATCGAAAACGCATCCACGATGCGCAAGGGCGAGATCATGTTCCAGATTCTTCGGGAACGTGCCGATGAAAGTTGGCAAATCTTCGGGGATGGCGTGCTAGAAGTGCTCCAGGATGGGTTTGGTTTCCTGCGGTCACCCGAAGCCAACTATCTTCCTGGTCCTGACGATATTTACGTGTCGCCAGAAATGATCCGCAAATTTTCGCTTCGGACAGGTGATACTATCGATGGCGAGATCAAGGCACCAGAAGACAACGAACGCTATTTTGCCTTGGCCAATTGCAGTCAGATCAACTTTCAGGAACCGGAACGCGCCCGTCACAAGATCGCCTTTGACAACCTGACCCCGCTCTATCCGGATGAGCGTTTGAAAATGGAAATCGAAGACCCGACTATCAAAGACCGGTCCGCGCGGATCATTGATCTTGTTGCGCCCATCGGCAAAGGCCAGCGTTCGCTGATCGTGGCGCCACCGCGTACGGGTAAAACGGTTCTTCTGCAAAACATCGCACATTCGATCGAGCGGAATCACCCGGAGTGTTATCTCATCGTTCTTCTTATTGATGAACGACCCGAAGAAGTGACCGACATGCAAAGGTCTGTAAAAGGTGAGGTTGTGTCCTCGACCTTTGATGAACCCGCAACCCGGCACGTCGCGGTGTCGGAAATGGTGATCGAAAAAGCAAAGCGCCTTGTCGAACATAAACGAGATGTTGTTATTCTTCTTGATTCGATCACAAGACTTGGTAGAGCGTTCAACACTGTCGTTCCGTCTTCGGGTAAAGTTCTTACCGGCGGTGTCGATGCCAACGCACTGCAGCGGCCCAAGCGTTTCTTTGGTGCCGCACGGAACATCGAAGAGGGCGGTTCGCTGACCATCATCGCCACGGCATTGATCGACACGGGCAGCCGGATGGATGAAGTGATCTTTGAAGAATTCAAAGGCACGGGGAACTCCGAGATCGTGCTTGATCGTAAAGTCGCGGACAAACGTGTCTTCCCGTCAATGGATATTCTCAAATCCGGAACGCGGAAAGAAGAGCTGTTGGTGGACAAGGTCGATCTGCAGAAAACATTTGTTCTGCGTCGAATTCTGAACCCGATGGGAACCACCGATGCTATCGAATTCCTGATCGGTAAACTCAAACAGACCAAGACAAATTCTGAATTCTTCGATTCAATGAATTCCTAACCCATAGGGCAGGGTGGTGTATGGACACGATCTTTGCCTTGGCAACCGTGCCAGGGAAATCAGGTGTGGCTGTTATCCGTGTCTCGGGTCCGGATGCGGCCCAGAGTTGTGACTTATTCGGATTCCCCTGTCCCGACGCCCGAAAACCATCGCTTCGCCGCTTGACTCACGCCAAGCGTGGGTTTCTTGATGAGGCTCTGATTTTATCGTTCGACGATGGGGCAAGCTTTACTGGCGAACCGGTGGTTGAATTTCACCTTCATGGCAGCATCGCAATTGTCCAGGTTGTCCTGAACTGCCTGAATGAGATGCCTGGTTTCCGCCCGGCAGACGCGGGTGAATTCACACGGCGCGCTTTGTCAAACGGTCGGCTTGATCTGACACAAGTCGAAGCGTTGTCAGACTTGATTAAATCAGAAACAGAAATGCAAAGAAAACAAGCGTTGCTGGGGTTTTCTGGGAGGTTAAGAGATGCGGCAGAGGATTGGCGCGGTGAGCTTATCCATGCCCTGTCCTTGTTAGAAGCAACAATAGACTTTGCTGATGAAGAAGTCCCGATTGATGTTTCTGATGATGTTCAGCGATCCCTGTCGCGCATTATCAAAAATCTCGACGAGGAAATCCAGGGCTTTGGCGTGGCAGAACGAATCCGTTCTGGTTTCGAGGTGGCCATTGTCGGCCCTCCCAATGCTGGCAAATCGACCTTATTGAATGCTTTGGCCGGTCGTGATGCCGCCATTACATCCGAAATCGCCGGAACGACGCGCGACGTTATCGAGGTGCGGATGGATTTGGATGGTTTGCCGGTGACATTTCTCGATACTGCCGGACTTCGCGATTCGAATGACACAGTCGAAAACATCGGAATCCAACGCGCGCTTCAACGAGCAGATACGGCAGATCTGAGGGTTTTTCTTTTAAGCGATGAAGAGGAATTTTCGATCTTGCAACCGAAGGACAACGACATCGTTGTCTTTGGAAAATCTGATTTGTCCGGTCGGTTGGATGGGGTCTCTGGTACAACCGGTGCTGGCTTGTCTGAACTTATCGCAAGGGTGAAAGGTTTTCTTTTATCTAAGGCGACAAGTGGCGGGCTTGTGTCTCATGAACGCCAAAGGGATGTTCTTTCGCAAGGCTTGGCCAATTTGAGATCGAGTGTGGAGTTTGTTGAACGTGGCCCCGATTTTTATGACCTTGCCGCAGAGGAATTGCGATCTGGGATTTTCATCTTGGAACGCTTGGTGGGTCGCGTGGATGTCGAAGATGTGCTAGATCGAATATTCTCTAGTTTTTGCATCGGAAAGTAAGGAGTGTTTCACGTGAAACAATTTGATTTCGATGTCATCGTCGTCGGGGGCGGCCATGCCGGAAGCGAAGCCGCACATGCATCTGCCAGGATGGGTGCTAAGACGGCCTTGGTCACCTTGTCCGAGCAGGGAATTGGCGTCATGTCGTGTAATCCCGCGATTGGCGGCCTCGGAAAAGGCCATCTTGTCCGAGAAATCGATGCATTTGACGGTGTTATGGCAAGGGTCGCTGATAAAGCCGGTATACAGTTTCGGTTGTTGAACCGGCGTAAAGGTCCGGCGGTTCAGGGCCCACGCGCACAAGCTGATCGAAAAATTTACCAAACCGAGATGCTGAAGGCGACTAAAGCACAGCAAAATCTCGCAATCATTGAAGGCGAAGTCACAGATTTGATTGTTAAAAACTGTCAGATCGCCGGTATCGAGCTAAATGGAAATCAAAAGTTAACGTCTCAGACCGTTATCCTCACAACTGGAACCTTTTTGCGTGGCATAATCCATATTGGAGATCGCCAAATTGCAGGGGGTCGGATGGGTGAAAAACCGTCGACACAATTGGCCTATCGGCTCGAGGAGTTTGGCTTGCCGCTTGGACGGCTTAAAACAGGTACGCCGCCGCGGATTGATGGGCGCACAATCAATTGGGACGGGCTAGATAGGCAACCTGGTGATGATGACCCAACGATGTTTTCGTTTTTATCATCCAAACCGACCGCCCGACAGATCGCCTGCGCGATAACGCATACCAATCAACATACCCATGACATTATTCGGAAAAATCTTGATCGTTCCGCCATGTATGGCGGTCATATTGCGGGTATCGGCCCACGGTATTGCCCCTCAATCGAAGATAAAATTGTACGATTTTCTGATAAGCCGTCCCATCAGATATTCCTGGAGCCCGAGGGTTTGGCGGATCACACCATTTATCCCAATGGGATTTCAACGTCTTTACCTGAAGAGATTCAGGAAGAATATGTTCGGTCAATAGAAGGTCTTGAACATGCTAAGATCTTGCAGCCGGGATATGCCATTGAATATGACTATGTCGACCCGCGTGCGTTGAACTTGGACCTATCTCTTGAGACATGTCAGGGGCTGTATTTTGCCGGACAGATCAACGGGACAACGGGTTATGAAGAGGCGGCGGCGCAAGGTCTGGTCGCGGGGATTAATGCGGCCCGCCGGTCCAAAGGCCAGGATTCAATTAACTTCAGTCGGTCGAATAGCTATATTGGCGTGATGATCGATGACCTCACGTCGCGCGGTGTGACCGAACCTTATCGCATGTTTACGTCACGAGCGGAGTATCGTTTGTCATTACGGGCAGACAATGCCGATCAGCGATTGACGCCGTTGGCAATGGAGTTGGGATGTGTGACTGAGCTTAGGGTCCGGGAATTTACGAAAAAGAAGGAAAAACTTGATCAGGCCAAAGCTCAACTTGACAGCTTGTCGGTGTCGTCGCAGCAATTGGTTAATGCGGGTGTAGATGTGTCTCGTGATGGCGCGCGTCGGACTGGGTATGAAGCTTTGTCAATCGGCTCAGTGTCCTGGGATGCTTTGATCAAGATTCACCCAAACTTGTGTGACATTGACGATGTGACACGGGAACAGTTGTCAAAAGACGCGTTGTACGCAAATTATCTTGAACGACAGCGGAGAGATATTGAAGCTTTGCAGCGGGATGAGTTGGAAGAGATACCAAAGGACTTTCCATTTGATGAAATTGAAGGCTTATCGAATGAGTTGAAAGCAAAATTTTCATTCCATCGTCCACAAAATATGGCGCAGGCGTCTCGGATTGACGGGGTCACCCCGTCCGCTTTGTTATTGATTCTGACGCGTCTGAAGTCCAAACAAATTCGAAAGAAGCTAGCTTGATGAATGTTTCACGTGAAACACAAGAGCGATTGGACATACATCTCAAGCTTTTAAAAAAATGGTCCCCAAAAATAAATCTGGTTTCAGCGGCGTCTCTTTCAGATGCCGCTAAAAGACATTTTGAGGATTCGGTTCAGATCGCGGAGTTGAACAGGAAAAAAGCGCTACACTGGGCCGATCTAGGGTCCGGTGGTGGTTTCCCAGGCGCGGCCATCGCCATTCTGAAATACGAAACATGTCCCGAAACCAAGGTCACACTGGTCGAAAGTGACCAAAGAAAAGCGGCTTTCCTGAAAACCGTCTCACGGGAGGTCGGAGTCCCATTTACTGTGCTGGCCCAGCGGATTGAGGACATACCGCCGCTCAACGCAGATATTTTAAGCGCCAGAGCCCTTGCGCCGCTCTCTGATTTATTGAGCTATGCTGAGCTGCATTTGAAATCTGAAGGTTTGGCCATCTTTCCCAAAGGAATAACCTGGAAAGAAGAAGTCGCTGAGGCGGAAAAGAAGTGGCGGTTCTCTTTGCAAAGTCATAAAAGTACAACGAACCCCGATGCTGCCATCTTGGAAATTGGAGATTTGTCACGTGCATGATCCCAAACGCCCGAATGGCCCTAAAATCATAGCAATCGCAAACCAGAAAGGTGGCGTCGGTAAGACAACGACGGCAATTAATTTTGCATCTGCCCTGGCTGAGATTGACCAAAATGTGTTGGTTGTCGATCTTGATCCTCAAGGCAATGCGTCAACCGGTTTGGGTATCATGCCCGAGAACAGGCGAGCGACCACTTATGATCTTTTGCTCGACGACTTCCCGCTCCAAGACATCATTTGTAAAACGCAGCAGCATAATCTGAGCTTGGTTGCCTCTACGACGGACCTAAGCTCTGCAGATATTGAACTTATCGCAAACGAAAAACGGAGTTTTTTGCTGCATGATGCGCTTCGTCAGCCTGATATTGATCAGTTCGCGTTTGATTACATCCTGATCGATTGTCCGCCGTCATTGAACCTTTTGACCGTCAATGCGATGGTGGCCGCGCATTCGGTTCTTGTACCGCTTCAAAGCGAATTTTTCGCATTGGAAGGTCTTAGCCAGCTTATGTTGACCATCCGTGAGGTGCGACAAACGGCCAATCCTCATTTGAGGATCGAAGGGGTCGTGCTCACCATGTATGATGCGCGAAATAATCTGTCCCAACAGGTCGAAATGGATGCCCGAGATAATCTTGGTGATCTGGTCTTTACGACCGTGATTCCCCGCAATGTTCGGGTGAGTGAGGCACCATCTTATGCAATGCCGGTTCTGGAATATGATACGAATTCCAAGGGAGCGGCTGCGTATCGTGCATTGGCGCGTGAATTTCTAGCGAAAAACAAAGTACTGACAGAGGCATGAGGGTGACACAATGACAGATAAAAAAGAGCAACGCCGCGGTTTGGGGCGTGGTCTTTCAGCCCTGATGGCAGATATCGAACCGGATTCAGAGGCGACGACAGCCAGTTCCCGCTCAACGCGCGTGCTTCCTGTTGAGCAGCTTGAGCCGAACCCAAATCAGCCGCGTCGCCAATTTGATGCGGATGCGCTGGATGAATTGGCGAACTCTGTCCGGAGCAAGGGCGTCATACAGCCGCTAATCGTTCGCAAAAAAGATGGTGAAGCTGAACGCTACGAGATTGTTGCCGGCGAACGGCGGTGGCGCGCTGCTCAAAAAGCTGGCGTGCATGAAGTGCCCGTGGTGGTGCGTGAATTTACTGATGAAGATGTTCTTGAAATTGCGATTATTGAAAACATCCAAAGAGCAGACCTAAACGCGATTGAAGAGGCTGCTGGATACGAACAGCTTATGACGCGGTTTGGTCACACTCAGGAAAAGCTGGCGAAAGAGCTGGGGAAAAGTCGCAGCCACATTGCCAATTTGTTACGTTTGCTGACCTTGCCTGACGTCGTTAAACACGCGGTACAGGATGGGAAACTGACCGCCGGACATGCCCGTGCTTTGGTTACCGCGCCCGATCCGGTGTTTTTGGCCGGAGATATTGTGCGGAGGGGTCTTTCTGTACGGGAAACCGAAAGGCTGGTTAAAGAGGCACACTCACCGACCGCCGAGGCAAACACCAAACCAAAATCTAAAACGGCGTCTGCTGGGTCAAAGGATGCTGACACAAAGGCATTGGAAGCTGATTTGGCCGCAGCTCTAGGTATGAAGGTTTCGATCAACCATCAAGCGGGAAAAGAGGCAGGATCATTGACCGTAAGCTATGATTCACTGGAGGATCTGGACGCGCTTTGCATGCTGCTGAGCGCAACGCGCTAGTCGGCTTTGGCACATTGAGAGATGATGTAATTCAGCAGGGGCCGACCAGTGGGCGTCGCACCGATTCGGCCGTCGTGGTGCCAGACATACCCGCCGTTCAATAGATCATTAAACCGGGTCCAATCTATAACGGACTGCGCGTCATCTATATCTAGGCCTTCTTTAAGACGTAGCCCCATGATGAGGCGTTCTTCCGCTATATCTTGTGGGGTCAATGGCTCGGTTACATTCACACCTGACCCTTGGCTGACCGCCTTTAACCAGGCTTCGGGTTGCTTCCAACTTTGGGTCGCCAGCCGTTGTGAATTGAGCGTCAATCTCCCATGCGCACCCGGGCCGACGCCCGCATAATCACCACCGCGCCAATAAAGCAGATTGTGCTTTGATTCAGATCCGGGCCGGGCGTGGTTGGACACCTCATAGGCGGTCAGGCCCGCGTCGTTGCACAGTGATTGAGTCACCTCATACAGGTCTGCGCCCAAATCGTCGTTGGGCAGGCCATGCAGCCGACCTCGGGCGGCGCGATCCCAGAAGGCGGTGCCCTCTTCAATGGTTAATTGGTAAAGAGACAAGTGATCAATGGCGAGCTCCAGCGCCTCGGTCAATTCAGCGCGCCAGTCCTCCAGGGTTTGGTTCTGACGCGCGTAGATAAGATCAAAGCTGACACGATCAAAAAATTGCCGTGCAAGGGTGAAGGCATGTCGGGCTTCATCGACGGAATGAAGGCGGCCAAGCTTTTGCAGATCCTTGTCATTCAGCGCCTGAACCCCAAGCGACACCCGGTTAACGCCCAGAGTCGCGTAACCTTCAAAACGGTGTGCTTCGACAGATGTGGGGTTTGCTTCCAACGTGATTTCGATGTCATTGGCAAAGCTCCAGACATCACGCGCCGCAGATAGGACGGTATCCATCGTCGACGGCTCCATCAGGCTGGGTGTACCGCCGCCGAAAAAGATGGAAGACAGCATCCGTGGCCCCGTTTCCATCCCGCATCTGCGAATGTCCTGGGCGAGCGCGTGCGCCCATTTGGATTGGTCGATTTCGGCTCTGACATGGCTGTTAAAGTCGCAATATGGGCATTTTGCTGCACAAAAGGGCCAATGCACATAAAGCCCAAACCCGCGTTGTTGCCAAAGCTCAGTCAAAGCACCCTGCAACCAGTTTGCGGAAGGCATCGGCGCGGTGGCTTATCTTGTTTTTTTCCCACCGATCCATTTCGCCGAATGTCAGGTCATAACCATCAGGTTGGAACACAGGATCGTATCCATGCCCCTGAGACCCGCGCATTGGCCAGATCACCTGACCTTCCATTGTTCCGGGGAACACCTCGTCATGTCCGTCCGGCCAGGCCAGAACAAGCGTGCAGCAAAAACGGGCGGTCCAGGGTTGGGTGGCTCCGGTTTTCAGAACGGCTTTGTGCGCCTTTTCCATGGCCATCACAAAGTCCCGACCCGACCCTGTTTCAGCCCAATCAGCGGTGTAAACACCGGGAGCACCATTGAGCGCGTCTATTTCAAGACCGCTGTCGTCGGATAGGGCGGGCAGGCCGGTTGCCTTGGCCGCTGCATGTGCTTTTATTCGTGCGTTTTCGACAAATGTGGCACCATCCTCAACGGGTTCTGGCAGCCCCATGTCTGCCGCACCAACAACCGTGACGTTGTAGTCCTTTAGAAGATCGGCAATTTCCTCAAGCTTTCCCTGATTATGGGTGGCCACAAGCAACCGATCTTCTATGAACTTGCGCGTCATTCTGACGCCTTAAGCTGCAAGGCGACCAGCTCTTGAACGCCGACATCAGCCAGATCAAGCAGTTGTGTCATTTGATCACGTGAAAAGGTTGCGCCCTCGGCAGACATTTGGACTTCGATCAACTGACCGTCGCCGCGCATGATGAAATTACCATCGACGCCTGCCTCGGAATCTTCGGGATAATCCAGATCCAGAACCGGCTGGCCCGCATACATCCCACAACTGACAGCCGCCACCGGCGAAATTAATGGATCGGAGGTGACATCACCGGCTTTCATCAAGGCATTGACCGCCAAACGCAAAGCGACCCAACCGCCGGTGATAGAGGCACAGCGCGTTCCGCCATCTGCCTGAATGACATCGCAATCCACGGTGATCTGACGTTCGCCCAAGGCGACGCGATCAACGCCGGCGCGCAAACTGCGGCCGATCAGGCGTTGAATTTCAACCGTGCGCCCCTGCTGTTTGCCCGCGGCACTTTCCCGGCGCATCCGACTTGTGGTAGATCGGGGCAACATACCGTATTCTGCCGTGACCCAGCCAAGTCCAGATCCCTTGATAAACGGCGGGACGCGGTCTTCGATTGTGGCTGTGCACAGAACATGGGTGTCGCCCATTCGGATCATACATGATCCTTCTGCGTGTTTGCTGATCCCGGTTTCGATTGAAACCCCGCGCATTTCGCTTAATTTCCGTCCTGACGGTCGCATGGCAAGCCCCTATATTTGTCATGTACGGATACAGGCAGGCTTTCTTGGTTCGCAACCCCTTAACGAGCCGCAGAATGAGGTGACGTTTGAGCGACGGATCAAAACTCTTGGATGAACTCAATGACCGCTCTCGCGAAGTGTTTCGCAAGGTGGTCGAAGGGTATTTGTTCAACGGCGAACCTGTTGGTTCTCGTACATTGACGCGCACGCTGGATGAAAAGGTCTCGGCGGCGACGGTGCGCAACGTCATGCAGGATCTGGAGTTTCTTGGCCTTCTGGACAGCCCACATATCAGTGCCGGGCGCGTGCCCACGCAGCTGGGCTTGCGAATGTTTGTTGATGGCCTGTTAGAGGTGCGCGACCTCGATCAGGACGATCGCGAAAAGATTGATGCGACCGTCACAAGCAATTCGCAAGACGTGAGCCAAATCCTTGATCGCGTCGGATCGGCGCTCTCGGGTGTGACGCAGGGCGCGTCCCTGGTTTTGACGCCGAAACATGAGGCCGCGATCAAGCATATCGAATTTGTACCCGTAGGTGGCGATCAAGCGCTTGTCGTTTTGGTGTTTGCCGATGGTCATGTCGAAAACCGGTTGTTCACACCCCCGCCGGGACAAACGCCCAGCTCTATGCGCGAAGCGGCGAATTTTTTGAATGCGCTGGTCGAAGGCAAAACGTTGTCTGAACTTCGGAAAACGATCAAGGATGACATTGTTCGCAAGCGACAGGAACTGAACACCCTTGCTGCCACGCTGGTCGAGCAAGGTATCGCGATCTGGGATGACGAAGACGGCGCACCAGAGCGGTTGATCGTGCGCGGACGGTCGAATCTTTTGGCCGAAGATGCACATGCCGAGGAACTGGACCGGATCAGAGAACTGTTTGATGATCTGGAGCGCAAGCGGGACATCGCCGAATTTCTGGAACTGACCGAAGAAGGCGACGGTGTGCGCATTTTTATTGGGTCTGAGAACAAACTTTTCTCACTTTCGGGTTCCTCTTTGGTGGTCTCTCCATATATGAACGCTGATCGTAAGATAATCGGTGCGGTCGGGGTCATTGGCCCGACACGGCTTAACTATGGGCGGATCGTGCCGATTGTCGACTACACCGCGCAGCTTGTCGGGAAAATGCTCGGCGACCGGAATTGAGGGTAAGAATATGGCCGAAACAGATCACACAAAAGATTTTCTGGATAGCCTTGCTGAGGCCGAGGCAGAAGAAAATGAAGCGCTTGAAGAAGAGATCAGCCATGAAGCCGCTGATCTTGATGCGTTGCGTGCGGAACGCGATGATCTGAAGGACAAATTCATGCGTGCCTTGGCAGAGGCCGAAAATGCGCGCAAAAGGTCAGACAAAGATCGGCGCGAGGCGCATCAATATGGTGGATCACGGCTCGCACGGGATTTGTTGCCGGTTTATGACAACCTGCAACGTGCCGTTGACGCGATTCCCGAGGATCAGCGCGAAGCGTCGAAAGCGTTTATCGAAGGTGTTGAGCTGACCATGCGGGAATTGCTGAACGTCTTTGCCAAGCACGGTGTTCAGGCCATCAAACCCGAAGTGGGCGACAAGTTCGATCCGCAATTGCACGAAGCCATGTTCGAAGCCCCGGTTCCCGGAACGCAAGCAGGCGACATCATTCAGGTCTCGGCCGAAGGGTTCATGCTTTATGATCGTCTTTTGCGTCCTGCCCAGGTGGGTGTCAGCTCGACACCGAAGTCCTAATCGTCTTGCATCAGCGCCTTGAGGTCATACAGAGCCTGTAACGCCTCAATTGGTGTCATTTGGTCGGGGTGCAGATCTTTGATCTGCGCCTCGATTTTGTTTTCTTCGATCGGTTTTGCAGGCTGAGGCGTGTTTGCGACAGCGGAAAACAACGGCAGATCGTCAATCAACGCCTTGGGTGACGTGTTTTCCCGTTCCCCTTGTTCCAGCGCGTCCAAAACCGAGCGCGCGCGGGTGATGACCGCCGGCGGCAATCCGGCAAGTTGGGCAACCTGCACGCCATAAGACCTGTCTGCCGCACCATCGCGCACCTCGTGCAGAAAGATGACATCGCCATCCCATTCGCGCACGGCCACGGTTGAATTGCGAACTCCGTCCAGCTTTGACGCAAGTGCGGTAAGTTCGTGATAATGTGTGGCAAACAAGGCGCGCACCTTGTTGACCGATTGCAAGTGTTCCAAAGTGGCCCACGCGATCGAAAGACCATCATATGTCGCTGTGCCGCGCCCGATTTCGTCAAGGATCACCAACGCGCGGTCGTCCGCCTGATTCAGGATTGCAGCCGTTTCCACCATTTCCACCATAAATGTAGAGCGGCCTCGGGCCAGATCATCTGACGCCCCGACGCGGCTGAAAATCTGGCTGACCAGCCCGATATGCGCCGACGTCGCCGGTACATAAGACCCGACCTGCGCCAACAGCGCGATCAACGCGTTTTGGCGCAGATAGGTTGATTTACCGGCCATGTTAGGGCCGGTCAAAAGCGTGATCGAGGCGGCATCGTTTTCCGCTGATAGGGTGCAATCATTGGCAACAAAATTGCCGTCCGCCTGCGCTTTCAAGGCGCGTTCTACTACCGGGTGACGCCCCGCCTGAATGTCGAAGGTCCGGCTGTTGTCAACTTTCGGGCGACACCAGTCCAGATCTGCGGCCAAATCTGCCAGCGCTGTTGCCACATCGAATTCCGCCAGAGCGCCGGAAAGCGCGTTCAGGGCTGGTTGCTCTGTCAGGATGGCATCACTTAAGGCGATATAGAGACGCTTTTCGATCTCAAGCGCTTCGCTTCCGGCATTGAGAATACGTCGTTCCAATTCGGACAGCTCGACCGTGGTAAAACGGATCTGGTTGGCGGTGGTCTGGCGGTGAATGAAGGTTTCATTCAAAGGCGGTGCCATCATCTTTTCTGCGTGGGTCGCGGTTGTTTCGATAAAATAACCCAACACATTGTTATGCTTGATCTTGAGCGATGAGACCCCTGTCTGCTGAGCATATTGCGTCTGCAGCGCGGCAACGACGCCGCGGCCTTCATCGCGCAGCTTGCGGGCCTCATCCAATGCAGCATCATAGCCCTGCGCAATAAATCCACCATCCCGTGTAAGAAGGGGTGGTTCGGCAATTAGAGCGTCATCCAGATGGGCAAGAAGATCGGCGTGGCCTGTCATAGATGCCGCAGCCGACTTTAACGGATCTGGCAACGATATCGTCTCTAACAAAGCTGAAATCGCCTCTGCTTGCTCTAATGCGTTGCGGACAGCGGCCATATCTCTTGGCCCTCCGCGATCCAGTCCCAGTCGGGAAATGGCGCGATCCAAGTCCGGCACGCGTTTCAGGGCGGTTCTGATCCAATTGGCTGAATTTGTGTCCTCAATGGCCCAGCTGATCGCATCCTGACGAGCGTGAATTGTTGTCAGGTCACAAGACGGTGTCGACAGACGACGTTCCAACAACCGCGCCCCACCGGCCGTTGCCGTACGGTCAATGACAGACAAAAGTGATCCTGCGCGTCCCCCGCCAAGACCGTGGATCAGTTCAAGATTGCGCCGTGTCGCTGCATCAATCTGCATGGAGGCGCTTAGCTTTTCCTGTTGAGGCGGTCGCAAAAGCGGCAGACGGCCTTTCTGTGTGAGGTCAAGATAATCGACCAACGCGCCCATCGCCGACAGTTCAGCGCGCGAAAACTGACCATAAGCGTCAAGCGATGAAACACTGAATTGCTGAGTCAACCTGGTTAACGCGCCCGTTGAATCAAAGCTGGATTTACCAAGGAACGTGGGTGTCAGGGTCAGGTCTTCAAGGATGGATTTGACAGTTTCACCCTCTCCGTCTGCTATCAAAATTTCAGCAGGCGACAATTGGGCCAATTCCGGCCCGACCCGCGCAAGGGACAGAGGCAAGACATGAAGCGCGCCTGTTGAAATATCGGTCCAGGCAAGCGCCCATTCGTCTCGGACACAGGCCAAAGCGGCCAAAAAGTTGTGCCGTCGCGCCTCTAGCAGTGTTTCTTCGGTGAGTGTTCCCGGCGTGACCAATCGGACGACGCCCCGCTTCACAACGGATTTCGATCCGCGTTTCTTGGCTTCTGCCGGTGTCTCCATCTGCTCGCAGACCGCGACGCGAAAACCCTTGCGGATCAAGGTTAACAAATATCCTTCGGCGGAATGGAACGGCACGCCGCACATGGGGATGTCATCGCCCGCGTGTTTGCCGCGTTTGGTAAGGGCAATGTCCAACGCCTCTGCCGCCGCAACTGCGTCATCAAAGAACAATTCGTAAAAATCACCCATCCGGTAGAACAACAAAGCATCCGGATATTGTGATTTTATTTCCAAATATTGCGCCATCATGGGTGTGACGGCCGATTTATTCGCGTTCACCAGCTTCCCCTCGGTGCTTTGGCGTGACATTAAGGCGGGCGACCCGGGTGGAAAACCCGAATTTGACTGCGAGGCTCCATGTCCAACACAAAATACACCCGCGAAGAGGCGTTGACCTTCCACCTCGAACCCATTCCGGGCAAGTGGGAGGTGCAAGCCACAGTCCCGCTGACCACCCAGAGAGATCTGTCTTTGGCCTATTCGCCGGGCGTTGCGGTGCCTTGCGAAGATATCGCCGAAGATCCGGGGCTGGCATATGATTACACCAACAAAGGTAACCTTGTCGCGGTCATTTCCAACGGAACGGCGGTTCTGGGTCTGGGCAATCTGGGCGCTTTGGGGTCGAAACCGGTGATGGAAGGCAAATCCGTTTTGTTCAAGCGGTTCGCCGACGTCAATTCCATTGACATAGAGCTGGACACCGAAGACCCGGACGAATTTTGCAAGGCGGTCAAACTCATGGGGCCCACCTTTGGCGGTGTGAACCTTGAAGATATCAAGGCCCCTGAGTGTTTCATCATTGAACAGCGGCTCAAAGAAGAGATGGATATTCCGGTCTTCCACGATGACCAACACGGCACAGCGGTGATTTGCGCGGCTGGATTGATTAACGCGCTGCATCTTTCAGGGAAAAAGATCGAAGATGTGAAGATCGTCCTGAACGGGGCCGGTGCCGCCGGAATTGCTTGTATCGAGTTGCTCAAACGGATGGGCGCGCGGCATCAGAATTGCATCGTCGCTGATACCAAGGGCATCATCTATCAGGGTCGCACCGATGGCATGAACCAGTGGAAATCGGCGCACGCAGTAAAAACCGACGCGCGCACATTGGAAGACGCCATGGTCGATGCAGATGTGTTTTTGGGTGTCAGCGTCAAAGGCGCGGTGACGCAAGACATGGTTCGGTCGATGGCAGACAACCCGGTGATTTTTGCCATGGCGAACCCGGACCCTGAAATTACACCGGAAGAGGCGCACGAGGTTCGGGTCGATGCCATCGTTGCAACGGGACGCAGCGATTACCCCAATCAGGTCAACAATGTTCTGGGGTTTCCCTATCTGTTCCGGGGGGCGCTTGATATTCACGCCCGCGCAATCAATGACGAAATGAAAATCGCCTGTGCGCAAGCATTGGCAGAGCTTGCCCGCGAGGATGTTCCCGATGAGGTTGCTTTGGCCTATGGCACCAGCCTGTCATTTGGCCGTGACTATATCATCCCGACGCCGTTTGATCCCCGATTGATTCACCGCGTGCCGCCCGCTGTCGCCAAGGCAGGTATGGATACCGGTGCAGCACGCCGTCCGATCATTGATCTCGAGGCGTATGAAGACACGCTCAAGTCGCGTATGGACCCCACCGCGAGCATCCTACGCGGGATCAATACCCGCGCCAAATCTGCTCAGGCGCGGATGATTTTTGCCGAAGGCGACGACCCGCGCGTTTTGCGGGCGGCGGTGATGTATCAACGGTCGGGCTTTGGCAAAGCGTTGGTCGTGGGCCGCGATGCCGATGTGGCAAGCAAGCTTGAGGAGGCCGGACTGGGCGACGCCGTCAGAGAGATCGAAGTTGTGAACGCCGCCAAGACACCGCATTTAGAGCGCTACAAAGATTATCTTTATGGCCGTTTGCAGCGCAAAGGGCATGACAGCGAAGACATTCACCGCCTTGCCGCGCGTGACAGACATGTGTTTGCGGCTTTGATGCTTCAACAAGGGCATGGCGATGCTTTGGTAACCGGGGCGACGCGAAAGTCAGCGCATGTGATGGAGTTGATCAATCACGTGTTCGATGCCGATGCGGCGCATGGGGCGGCCGGGGTTACGGCGTTGCTTCACAAGGGTCGGATCGTGCTGATTGCGGATACGCTGGTTCACGAATGGCCGGATCAGGAAGATTTGGCCACCATTGCAGAGCGGGCGGCCGAAGTTGCCCGGTTGATCGGGCTTGAACCGCGCGTGGCGTTTGTGTCGTTTTCGACTTTTGGGTATCCGGTGTCAGAACGGGCCGAGAAAATGCACCTCGCGCCCGAAGTTCTGGACCGGCGCGGCGTGAATTTTGAATATGAGGGGGAAATGACCGTCGATGTCGCCCTTAACCCGCAGGCACAGACCAATTATCCGTTCCAGCGGCTGACCGGACCGGCAAATATCCTTGTTGTGCCAGCGCGCCATTCTGCGTCGATTTCGGTTAAATTGATGCAGGAAATGGCGGATGCCACGGTAATTGGGCCGATTCTTGCCGGGATCGACAAGTCAATCCAGATTTGTTCCACCACCATGACGGCAAATGACATTCTAAACATGGCTGTCCTGGCGGCGTGCAAAGGCAAATAAACCATGGCGGTTTTTAATCTGGGCTCGATCAATGCCGATTTGTTTTACCAGGTGCCGCATTTGCCAGTGCCCGGTGAAACGCTGGCATCGACGGATCATCGTCGGGGTCTGGGTGGCAAAGGGGCCAACATGTCGGTCGCGATTGCCCGTGCGGCGGCCAGGGTTGTTCATATCGGTGCTGTGGGTCTTGATGGGCGCTGGGCGGTGGATCGGCTATTGGAATATGGCGTTGATACGCGCTTTGTTTCAGAGCTGGAGCATCAGACCGGACATGCAATTATCATGGTCGATGCCAACGGGGAAAACGCTATTTTGCTGTTTCAGGGCGCAAATCATGCACTGTCAGAGCCACATGTCGCAGCCGCTCTGCACCATGCCACTGAGAAAGACACGTTCCTGTTTCAAAACGAAACATCGGCACAATTGAACGGCGCAACATTGGCGTCAGCCAAAGGTCTGCGTGTGGTCTATGCAGCGGCACCTTTCGATGCAGAAGCGGTTCAGGCGGTTTTGCCATTGCTTGACATAATTGTGATGAATTCCGTCGAAGCGGACCAGCTTTGCGCAGCTATGGACACGCCTCTGACGGATCTTCCGGTGCGGGATATTGTGGTCACGCTGGGTGGTGATGGGTGCCGATGGCTGAACAGGGATCTGGGTTCAGACCAGGTGTTCCCGGCCGTGCCGGTGGTTCCCGTCGATACAACCGGGGCGGGCGACACGTTTACCGGGTTTCTGGTGGCTGGGCTGGACCGGGGCATGCCGATGGAGCAGGCGATTGCCCTGGGCCAGCAAGCTGGTGCCATTATGGTCACGCGTCATGGGACGGCAGATGTCATTCCGGATCTCAAAGACGTTCAGGATGCCCGTTTCTCCTAATTAGAGACGAACGGCGCGGCATTTCCCCAAAGCTCTTTCACACGGTCATCCCGACCACAGCCATCGCGATAGCGCTTGTATGCGTCGCTTTGTTTGATCGGTCCGAACCGCGTGAGAACCCGATTGGAGCCTTTATAGTAGTCTTGGTGATAGTCTTCGGCGTCATAAAAGGTTTTAGCGGGCAGGATCGGTGTGACGATGGGCTGTCCCAATTGGGACCGCGCTTTGGCCTTTGCGGCCTCGGCTGCCGCTTTTTGCGCCGGATCAGAGACGAAAATCGCCGTTGCATAGCTTTGGCCGCGATCACAAAACTGGCCGCCTGCATCTGTTGGATCAATGGACCGGAAGAACATGTCATAAAGCTGTTCCAGGCTTAGCTGCGCGCTGTCATATGAGATCTTTACTGCCTCATAATGCCCTGTCCCGCCACGGGTCACCTGTTTGTAGGTGGGATTGGCCGTGGTTCCGCCGGTATAGCCGGACACGGCTTCATGAACGCCCTTGACGCGTTCAAAATCTGCTTCCACGCACCAAAAGCATCCCCCGGCGACGACAATGTGATGTGTTTCACCAGCTTTGCCAGAGGCGGTCTGGATAAACAGTCCTGCTACGATTGCAAAGGCAAGGGCAACTGGACGCGAGCGACGAAGTTGGCGCATCAGGAAACTCCTTCATTTTGCAGTCATATTGCGACAGGATCTTCGTGGTCTGCAATTTCCGAATGAGATGTTCACCGGAAGGTGACAGTCGGTTACCGCTTGTGCGTCGCGCGCAGACCGATACCTATTCCGAAAATGATGCAGAAAGGAGCGGTCCAATGAGACTGGCGATGTGGTCTGGGCCCCGCAATTTATCCACCGCGATGATGTATTCGTTTGCGCAGCGCCGCGATTTTGCGGTGGTCGACGAACCCTTTTATGGACCATATCTTCGCTTGACAGGGCTTGATCATCCGATGCGCCAAGAGGTTCTGGCGTCGCGTCCCGAAACGGAATTTGAGGTGGAACAGAGCCTGATTGGACCGATCCCCGACGACAAACCAAACGTGTATCACAAACACATGTGCCAACACATGCTGCCCGGTATGCCAAGGACGTTTATCGCGCAGTGCACAAACGTGTTTCTTATTCGGCATCCGCAACGCGTTGTCGCTAGTTTTGCGAAGGGTTATCCAAAATTGACGGTTGATGATGTCGGCTTTCACCAACAATCTAGGCTTTTTGACGAGGTGGGTGCTTTGGGTCAGACGCCGGTGGTCATCGACAGTGAGGATATACGCACCGATCCCAAGCACGCGTTGCGCGCGTTGTGTGATGCGATCTCTCTCGAATGGGATGCATCCATGTTGTCATGGTCGAAGGGCGGGCATCCGTCAGATGGTGTTTGGGCTGCGCATTGGTACAAAAGCGTTCATCAATCGACAGGATTTGCCGGACCCGAAGGCCCCATGCCTGATGTTGGCGATCACCAGACCCTTGTCAAAGCTTGCATGCCGCATTTCAAAAAAATGAGTGCCTGCAAGCTTCGACTTTGATGTCGCGTATTGGCTTGTGTTCGAGTCTAATTTTTTTTCAGGCGACGGTTCCGCGAGGCAAGCAGTTTCAGGCGCAATGCGTTAAGCTGGATAAAGCCTTGCGCGTCTTTCTGATCATAGGCACCGGCGTCCTCCTCAAAGGTGACATGCGCCTCTGAATACAGGGATTGATCCGACCAACGGGCCACGGTTTGCACAGAGCCTTTGAACAACTTCACGCGCACGGTGCCGCTGACATGTTCCTGGCTCTTGTCGATCAGCGCCTGCAGCATTTCGCGTTCCGGCGAAAACCAGAAGCCATTGTAAATCAGCTCTGCGTATTTCGGCATGATCGAATCTTTAAGATGACCCGCGCCGCTATCCAGGGTGATTTGCTCGATACCCCGATGGGCTTCCAACAAAACGGTGCCGCCGGGTGTTTCATAAATACCACGGGATTTCATGCCAACAAAGCGGTTTTCAACCAGATCAAGCCGCCCCACGCCGTGTTTGCCACCCAGTTCATTCAGCGTGGTGAGGATCGTGGCGGGGCTCATCGCTTCACCATTGATCGCAACAGCATCGCCTTTTTCAAAGGTGATCTCGACCATCTCGGGTGTGTCGGGTGCCTCTTCGGGATGCGTGGTGCGCTGATACACATAGTCAGGCGCTTCTTGTGCCGGGTCTTCCAGAATTTTGCCTTCAGACGAGGTGTGCAACAAATTTGCATCCACCGAAAAAGGCGCTTCACCGCGTTTGTCTTTGGCGATCGGGATCTGGTTTTTTTCGGCAAAGTCCAGAAGTTTGGTCCGGGACGACAAATCCCATTCGCGCCAAGGGGCGATAACCTTGATATCTGGGTTCAACGCATAGGCGGACAGTTCGAACCGAACCTGGTCGTTGCCCTTGCCGGTTGCGCCATGCGACACCGCATCGGCACCTGTTTGCTCTGCAATCTCGACCAGCCGTTTCGAGATCAAAGGCCGCGCGATTGACGTTCCAAGCAGGTAGATGCCTTCGTAAACTGCATTGGCGCGGAACATCGGAAACACAAAATCGCGCACAAATTCTTCGCGGATGTCTTCAATATAGATGTTTTCCGGTTTGATCCCCAGCATCACCGCCTTCTCGCGTGCCGGCTCCAGCTCTTCTCCCTGTCCCAGATCGGCGGTGAAGGTGACAACCTCGCAGCCGTATTCGGTTTGCAGCCATTTGAGGATGATCGAGGTATCGAGGCCACCGGAATAGGCCAGCACAACTTTTTTGGGCGCAGACATGGGTTTTCCTTTAACGGGTTTGCTGGGGCGATTACTTGTTTTTCCGGACAGGGGCAAGAAGTCGCCGTTTGACAATGATAAACCGACAAAAAAGGTGTGTGAGATGAAGGGTTGGCAGATATTCCGACATTCGTTCAATTTGGTGATGGCGAACCTGGACCAAGCGCTGCGGCTGTCGCTGGTGCTGTATGTTTTGCAAAGCAGTTACACGATTTACAGCTTTTTCAACCCACCACAAATGATGGAAATCGAAGGCACTCAAATGCCGGTGATGGACCCGGCGACCATTTTGCCAACGCTGCTTTTGGGGCTTCTGGCGATTATCGCAAGCCTTTGGATTGCGGTCGCATGGCATCGGTTTGCGTTGACGGGTGAAACAACATCCGGTTGGCTGCCACAGTTTCACGGGTCAGCGGTGCTTGGGTATCTTGGCAGGTCGTTTTTGATCGGGCTTCTTGTGATTCTGGCAATTGTTGTGGTGTCGATACCGGTTGGCGTCATCTCTATCGGTATTCCGGGATTGGCCGGTATCATGACGCTGGCCCTGATCGGGATCGCCGCGTATCTGTTTTTCCGGCTTGGTGTAATGCTGCCGGCGGCGGCGCTGGGCGAAAAGTTGAGTGTTGGTCAGGCGTGGGAGCAAACCCGTGGCGAAAGCGGAACGATTTTTACGCTGGCTCTGATTGTTGTCGGTGCAAGCATCGTGGTTCAACTGCCGTCGTGGTTCAATGATGACCCGACTTCGGTGATCAATGTGGTGTATTCTCTTGTTGTAAACTGGTTCGCCACGATCATTGGCATATCGGTTCTGACCACGCTTTACGGGCATTTCGTTGAAAACCGGCCAATCGACTAGGGGTTGCGGTTATTGGCAAAATGCCTAGGGGGACTGTATGACTGATTTTGCCCAATCCGCGCGCGACGCCACGCAGGCGATGCGCGATGTTTTCCCGCAGACCCCGTTGCAACGCAACGCGCATCTGTCGGACCTCTATCACGCAGAAGTCTATCTCAAGCGCGAAGATCTGTCCCCGGTAAGAAGTTACAAACTGCGGGGTGCGTTCAATGCGATGCGCAAACGGCCCGATGTTGGTGTCTTTGTGTGCGCAAGTGCCGGAAACCATGCGCAGGGCGTTGCCTATATGTGCCGCCATTTCGGGAAAAAGGGCGTGATCTTTATGCCGGTGACAACGCCACAGCAGAAGATCCAAAAGACATCCATGTTCGGGGGCGACAGCATCGAAATCCGCCTGACGGGGGATTATTTTGATGACACGCTGGCGTCGGCCCAGGCGTTCTGCGCAGAGTCCGGGGGGCATTTCCTATCGCCATTTGACGATGAGGATGTGATCGAAGGGCAGGCCAGTGTTGCGGTCGAAATGATGGAGCAGCTTGGTAAATGCCCGGACCATCTGGTGCTTCCGGTGGGCGGTGGCGGTCTGTCGGCCGGGATGCTGAGCTATCTTGGAACCCAGTGCCAATACACGTTTGTTGAACCTGCTGGCGGTGCGAGCCTGCGTGCGGCATTGGATGCCGGAAAACCTGTCAGTTTGGACACGGTAAACACCTTTGCCGATGGCGCAGCTGTTGGACAGATCGGGCAAAAGACATTTGCCCGGCTCAAGGATGTTGGTCTGGCCAATACACTGACCATCCGCGAGGATCGGTTGTGTACGACCATTCTTGAAATGCTGAACGTCGAAGGCATTGTTCTGGAACCTGCGGGTGCGTTGTCGATTGATGCCTTGCAGGATTTGGGCCAGTCCATTCGGGGTCGAACGGTGGTTTGTGTCACCACCGGCGGTAATTTTGATTTTGAACGTTTGCCCGAAGTGAAAGAACGCGCCCAGAAATATCTTGGGTTGAAGAAATACTTCATCCTCAGGCTGCCGCAACGCCCCGGCGCATTGAAAGATTTTCTGGGGTTTCTTGGCCCCGATGACGATATTGCCCGTTTTGAATACCTGAAAAAATCCGCACGGAACTATGGTTCAGTGTTGATTGGAATCGAAACCAAAAGAGCGTCCAGTTTTGATGATCTGTTTGGCAAACTTGATGCAGGTGGATTCACCTATCAGGATATCACTGACGACGATCTTCTTGCGCAATTTGTGATCTAGGATCATCATCGTCTAACCTAAGCCGCGTATCGTTTCGGATATTCGGTTTCAAAGGCTTTACGGGACTGGGCAAAAAGGTCTTTTAGGGCTTGCGGGTCAAATGTGACATGGCCCTGCGCGGCATCGCTTTCGCCCTTGCTGCACAGGATCGAAAGGTCGCTAAACCCAAGGTTCAGGGCAGACCCCTTCAGAAAATGCATCAAGGCCTGCATTTCGGCGTTGTTCCCCGCCGCCGCGTCGAGACGCAAAAGCGTGTCTTCCACTTCCGTCAGGAACAGGTTTGCCACCTCTTCAAAATCATCTGCACCGATTTCGCTGCGCAGTTCCGATACACGAACCCAGTCGATCATCACACAATCCTCCGCGGTTCTTGTTACCGGCTGATTATGAAGAAAACGCAACGATGTTTGGGTTATTCGTGACAATTATAGGTTTCATGTCTTGTTAAGGTCTCGACCGTAAGCCGCTTGCGGGGGCCAACGTGTGGGTTGGTGAAATGGGTATGTTACGGAACGCGCAATCCGCGTTCCCCAAAGTGCAGTCCGACTGCCTTCGTCGCGTTCTTGTTGTGGACGACAGTCGTGCACAGCGACGCATTCTGACTCTGATGCTCGAACGCTGGGGGTTCGAGGTGGCAGAGGCGGAAGATGCCGAAAAGGGTCTGACATTATGTGAAAGCTTCTATCCGGACTTGATCATTTCGGATTGGATGATGCCCGGCATGAGCGGTGTCGAGTTTTGCAAAGCGTTCCGCCGGATGAAGCGTGACAGATATGGGTATTTTATCTTGCTCACGTCAAAATCCGAAAAAGCGGCGGTCGCGTCAGGGCTTGAATCCGGTGCCGATGATTTTCTGACCAAACCGGTTCACGGGGATGAACTGCGTGCGCGTATCCTGGCAGGGGCGCGCATTTTGTCGATGGAGCAAGAGCTGCAAGCGAAAAACGGCGTTATCGCCAAAACATTGTCCGAGCTGCAAACCGTTCACGCGTCGATCAACAAAGACCTTCAACAAGCGCGCGTGTTGCAGCAATCGCTGATGCCGACCCGATCGGTGCGCTATGGCAAAAGCCAGGTCAGTGTCATGCTGCATTCATGTGGCCATGTTGGCGGGGATCTTGCCGGGATGTTCGGGGACGCGTGTGGTGATTTTGGCTTGTTCAATCTGGATGTCTCTGGGCACGGTATCGCATCTGCGATGATTACCGCTCGGGTCGCCGGGTATCTGACGTCAAAATACCCTGACGAAAACCTCGCTTTGCGCCGGTGTGGGGCGCAGGATGGATTCCTGCCACCCAAATGCGTGGCGTCCCGCCTGAACGCCCGGATGGTGGGGCAGAAGGGTGTTACCGAATATCTGACGATGGCGTATGTTCAGGTCGACGCGCAATCCGGGCGCACCCGGTTCGTGCAGGCAGGCCATCCGCCGCCGCTGTTGCTTCGCGCGACTGGTGAGGTGGCTTTTCTGGGGGATGGGGGCTTGCCCATCGGCCTGATAGAAGACGCGGAATACGAAGATCATACCGTTAAGCTGCATCCTGGCGACAAAGTGTTGCTGTATTCCGACGGGTTTACCGAAGCGATGCTGCCGGATGGTAGGATGCTGGATGAGGATGGATTTCTTGAAATTGTGAAATCGGTTGCGGCGGATCGGTCCGGTCCGGACTTTCTTGATGGTCTCTACGAGGCATTGCAAGCCAAAACCCGGTTTGCGCAGGACTTCGATGATGACATCTCAGCGGCGCTTTTGGAATATGGTGGCGTATGATGAAAAGCGGTCAACGAAATCCCGATCGCCGCTATTGGCCAAGTGTGACAGGGCCTCTTCGGCTGACATCCAAAGTGCGGTATGTCCGGGTTCTAAGGGTGGTCCATAACACCTCACGGGCAAAGCCATATAAATCAGGCACATTTTCTCGGCCCACAGATCGTATTCTGGCATATAGGTGAAACGACGATAGGCCCCCAAACGCATCGGGCGTGCAATCCGCCACCCGGTTTCTTCGTACACTTCGCGGATCAACGCCTGGACCGGGGATTCCCCGGGATCAACACCGCCCCCCGGCAATTGGATTTCTGGTTCGGGGGCATCCTGATGCGTCAAAAGAAGGCCACTTGCGCCGGGTAAGATTGCGTAAGCCCCGGTTCTCAACCTGTATGAGCGACCCGATTCCGGAGGTTCACCAAACCTGCGCATTGCTGCAATCCCTTTCTGACCCTTGGACCTGCTCTAAGGACTCTTATATAGACGCGGGTATGCCGGAGGGCGGCAAGCAAGGAAACCCCATGACACTTGGATCGAAACTCGCCTGGGACGACACTGTCCTGCCATTTCAGCTTGATCGCGCGGACATTCGTGGCCGTGTTACCCGTCTTGATGGGGTGCTGAGCGGTATTTTGAAACAACATAACTACCCACCTGCGGTCGAGGCGTTGGTCGCCGAAATGGCGCTTTTGACCGCGTTGATCGGCCAGACAATCAAATTGCGTTGGAAGCTGTCGCTTCAGGTTCAGTCCAAAGGTGCTGTGCGCATGATAGCGACAGATTTCTATGCACCCGAGGCGGAAGGAGAGCCGGCGCGCATCCGGGCCTATGCCAGCTTTGATCCGGACAAGATCACGGATGGCGCGCCGATGGATCAGATCGGAGAAGGCTACTTTGCCATTCTGATGGATCAGGGCGAAGGGATGCAGCCCTATCAGGGCATCACGCCTTTGGCGGGGAAAACGCTGGCGTCTTGTGCCGAAGCGTATTTCGCGCAGTCCGAACAGATCCCGACGAAATTCGCCCTGAGCTTTGGCCAATCGACCGAACCGGGCGTGGCGCAGCATTGGCGTGCCGGGGGTATTATGATCCAGCATATGCCCAAAGCATCGCCAAGTGTCTCTGGCGGGGGTTCTGGTGAAAAAGGGCTGTTGCTTGCCGAGGATCTTTTGAGCGATGACGAAGGCGAAAACTGGACTCGTGTGAATTTTCACTTGGCCACAGTCGAGGATATGGAACTGATCGGCCCATCCCTGCCAACGACGGATCTGCTTGTGCGGTTGTTTCACGAAGAAGACCCGCGTGTCTTTGATGCCTTGCCGGTGCGCTTCGGGTGTACCTGTTCCGAGGATCGTGTGCGCCAAAGTCTTTCGATCTATTCGGCGCGGGACATTGAAAAAATGACCACCGAGGAGGGCCGTGTCACGGCAGATTGCCAATTCTGCGGCGCGCATTACGACCTTGATCCGGCAAGCGTGGGGTTCGAGGCAAAAGAGGTGTCGGGTGAATGAACGTGAACGTCTTTTCTCTGCCTTGGCATCAACCAGCGGATCGTCCTCTGATTTTGATCTGAACCCAGATGTGATCTTGCCGGAAGGGCGTAAACTGCGCCCTGCCGGTGTATTGGTGCCTGTGTTGCGGCATGGGGCTGGGGCGCGGATGTTGTTGACGAAACGATCATCCCGCCTAAAGCACCATCCGGGGCAGATTGCGTTTCCCGGTGGCAAACAGGATGACACTGATTCTGACGTTATTGCAGCAGCCTTGCGCGAAGCAAATGAAGAGGTGGGGTTGCCTCAACAAGCTGTCGAAGTCCTTGGAACGCTTCCTCCGCACGAGACCGTAACGGGCTTTATGGTGACGCCTGTTGTCGGTTGGATTGACAGCGCATTTGACGTTTTGCCAGAGCCGGGCGAGGTGGATGAAGTTTTTACGGTGCCTTTTGAAAATGTCACCCGGATGGAGGATTTCACCATCCAGTTCCGGAGGTGGCGGGGAACACGGCGGCACTATTATACGGTTCCGTTCGGTCCTTATTACATCTGGGGCGCGACAGCGCGTATTCTGCGTGGACTGGCAGAGCGCATGGAGGCCGTATGAAAGTGTCTGGAGACTGGCTTGGCGCAGAGGCAACACAAGCGGTGTTTTCGGCGCTGACTGCGACGGGACATCAGGCGTTTGCCGTTGGCGGATGTGTGCGCAACACCGTGCTGGGTGTGCCTGTCACCGATGTGGACATTGCCACCGACGCCACACCCGAAACGGTTCAGGCTTTGGCAAAAGAGGCTGGTATCAAATCGGTCCCGACCGGCATTGACCACGGCACGGTGACGTTGGTGTCAGGTGGCACAGGGTACGAGGTTACCACGTTCCGGGCCGACACCGAAACGGATGGGCGTCATGCCATCGTGCAGTTTTCCACAGATATGACAGAAGACGCGCGGCGTCGTGATTTCACGATGAATGCGCTTTATGCCGATGCGTCGGGCCAGGTTCTTGACCCGCTGGATGGTTTGCCTGACCTGCAGGCGCGGCGCGTGCGGTTTATTGGGGATGCCACCGCCCGGATCACCGAAGATTTCTTGCGTATTCTGCGGTTCTTCCGGTTTGCCGCTTGGTATGGTGATCCTGACCTTGGGTTCGATTCCGATGCGCTTGCTGCGATTTCGGCAAACCTAGACGGGTTGACCACGCTCTCCCGCGAGAGGGTCGGGGCGGAATTGGTCAAGCTGTTGTCGGCCCATGATCCGGCCCCTGCTGTTGGGTCGATGGCGCAAACCGGCGTATTGATTGCAATCCTGCCCGGCAGCGATATGCGCGGTCTTGCGCCATTAGTGCATCTTGAGCAGGAGCATGGCATCGCACCCGATCCGATGCGGCGGTTGGCGTGTTTGGGCGTTTTCGATGGCGCGTCGCTGCGGCTGTCAAAGACATCACAACGGCAACTTACCCAGTATCAGAGCCTTATCTCTGGGTCTGAAACAGCGGCAGAGTTGGGATACCGATACGGGGCTGATGTGGCGACAAGCGTGATCTTGCTGCGCTCTGCTTTGCTGGAAACACCGCTTGATCCGGTTTGCCTTGATGTTGCTGCCGATGCTGCATCGGCAAAATGTCCGGTCAAAGCCTCGCATTTGATGCCCGAATTTTCCGGGTCGGCATTGGGCGAAAAGCTAAGGGAAATCGAAGCGCGCTGGATTGCATCGGGATTGACCCTGACGAAAGAAGAGCTTTTGCGCTGATCCATTTCCCTTTTGGGCGACGCGCAGCTAATGTGCGCCTGTCACGACGGACAACACCGAACACAACACTATATCTTACTGCGGGCGCTTTCACTTTGAACGCGTGTTGCTTGCCGTTTTGCACCCAAGGAGACACGCCTGTGTTCCGTTTTTTTGAAAACATGGTCGATCCGTATGGACGGTATGACGAGACGGACACGCCGCCAACAAAGCTGCTTCCGTTCATGCTGGACTATTCCAAGCCGTTTAAGCGGGTGTTTGGCTACGCGGCGCTGATGTCTGTGGTGGTTGCCTCTATCGAGATTGGCTTGATTTGGGCAATGGGATGGGTTGTTGACATCCTTGCCGGCGATCCCGCGCAGGTGTGGGACAGCTATGGCATCTGGTTGATTGCGCTGGCTGTGTTCATCTTGTTCATCCGCCCCGCGTTGCAGGCATTGGATGTGCTTTTGCTGAACAACACCATCCTGCCGAATTTTGGAACCTTGATCCGGTGGCGCGCGCATAAACATGTGTTGCGGCAATCGGTTGGCTGGTTCGAAAACGATTTTGCCGGCCGCATTGCCAACCGGATCATGCAGACACCTCCGGCCGCCGGAGAAGCGGTGTTTCAGATCTTTGACGCGCTCACGTTTTCCATCGCCTATGTCGTCGGTGCGTTGATCCTGCTGGGTCAAGCCGATCCGCGGCTGGCGATTCCGTTGATCGGGTGGCTGTTTTTGTATAGCGCGCTTGTGGTCTGGACCGTGAAACGCGTCGGCCCTGCCTCTGAGGCCGCGTCTGACGCGCGATCCGAGGTGACGGGCCGCGTTGTGGACAGCTACACCAATATCCATTCGGTCAAAATGTTTGCCCATGATGATCACGAACTGGCGTATGCCCGCGACGCGATCGAAAAAACGCGCAAGACTTTTCAATACGAAATGCGGCTTTTCACCATCATGGATGTGGTGCTTGTCACGCTGAACGGTCTTTTGATCGTCGCTGTTGTCGGCTGGGCATTCTGGCTATGGATGCAAGGCCAGGCCAGCGTTGGCGTCGTGGCGGCGGCCACTGCATTGACCTTGCGGCTGAATGCGATGACCGGATGGATTATGTGGGCGCTGACATCGTTTTTCCGCCAGCTGGGCGTTGTGTCTGAGGGGATGCAGACCATTGCGCAGCCCATTTCACTGGTCGATGCGCCGGATGCCAAGCCGCTTCGGCTTGATCGGGGCAAGATTGAAATTCAGTCTCTAACACACCATTACGGGCGCGAGTCGGGTGGGTTGGATGCTATTGATCTGACAATCGCTCCGGGTGAAAAAGTGGGTCTGATCGGGCGATCCGGTGCGGGCAAATCCACCTTGGTCAAACTGCTGCTGCGGTTTTATGACCCGGAACGCGGCCGTATTCTGATTGATGGTCAGGACATCACCAAGGTCACACAAGACAGCCTGCGATTGGCCATTGGCATGGTGCAACAGGACAGTTCGCTGCTGCACCGGTCGGTGCGCGACAACATCCTGTATGGCCGTCCGGCGGCATCGGAACAGGAGGTTATCGCGGCGACCGAACAAGCTCAGGCGCATGAGTTCATCAAGGACTTGACCGATCCGCAGGGCCGGGTGGGATATGATGCGCAGGTGGGCGAACGAGGTGTCAAACTGTCCGGCGGCCAGCGCCAGCGTGTGACCCTGGCGCGCGTCATCCTGAAGGATGCGCCGATTCTTCTGCTGGACGAGGCCACAAGCGCTCTTGATTCCGAGGTCGAAGCGGCGATTCAGGATACGTTGTATGGCATGATGGAAGGCAAAACCGTAATCGCTATCGCGCACCGTTTGTCGACAATCGCGCATATGGACCGAATTCTTGTCATGGATAAGGGCAAGATCGTCGAAGATGGCACCCATGACGCGCTTTTGGCGCAGAAAGGGCTATATGCAGCTTTCTGGGCGCGTCAATCTGGCGGATTTATCGCCACAGACCCTGACGCAGACATGACCACAAAGACTGATACCGAGGCTGCAGAGTGAAACTGTTCTACATTGATCCATTTGCCGAGGCAGACGGGCCACCGCCCAAAACACTGGGCGCATTTTTTGGCTGGGCGCTAAAGGGCAGCACACCTGTGCTTTGGCTGACGGGGGTGTTGTCGGTCATGGGCGGTGTGACCGAAGTGGTTGCAGCCATTCTGCTGGGGATGGTCATCGATTCTGCGCTGAACTCTGGCCCTGATGCGGTTTTTAGCGAAGGCGCTCCTCTGTTGCTTATGTCGCTTGGGTTTTTCCTTGTGCTGCGCCCGGCTTTGCTTTGGGCGAATGCCTATTCGCAGAACATCATGATGCAACCAAATGTCATGAACCTGACCCTGTCGCGGATACATCGCTATACGCTTGGACAGTCGGTGACGTTCTTCGACGATGATTTTGCTGGCCGAATTGCCCAAAAGGAAATGCAGACCGCCCGCGCATTGAACGATGTTGTGACCGAAGTTGTGCACACGGTGTTGTTTGCGCTTGCGTCGGTTGTCGGTGCGGTTGTCTTGCTGGGCACCGTTGATTGGCGCATTGCTCTGGGACTGACGGTCTGGATGGTGGCATATGGTTTCCTGATCCGGTTCTTCATGCCGCGCATCCGGGCCCGATCCAAGGCGCGCGCCTCTGCGCGTGCGATGGTGACGGGGCAGGTTGTGGACACTGTGACCAATATCAAGACGGTTAAATTGTTCGGTCGACAAGGCTACGAAGACACAGCGGCGCTGGGCGCGATGGGCGAATACCGACACCGTTTTCTTGAATTCAGCGCTGTGTCTGTGTCGTTCCGGTTCTGGCTGATGGCTTTGGCCGGTATCCTGCCCATTCTGCTGATTGGCGGCGCGTTGTGGTACTGGTCGCTGGGTCTGATTTCGGCAGGAGATATCGCAGCAACGGGCGCAATCAGCCTGCGGCTGGCGCAGATGACAGGGTGGGTCAGTTTCACTTTGATGAGTCTTTACGCCAATGTCGGAGAGGTCGAGGATGGAATGCGCACGCTGACACCGGATCAGACCCTGGTCGACGCCAGGAACGCGCGGGAACTGTCTGTCACTGAGGGACGTATTCATCTGGACGGCGTCGGGTTTGCTTATGGTCGTCAAACCGGTGGCGTTGACGACATTTCTCTGACCATACATCCGCGCGAAAAGCTGGCCATTGTCGGCGCATCGGGTGCCGGGAAATCGACATTGGTGTCGCTTTTGTTACGGCTCTATGACACCGAAAAAGGCGTGATTTCCATTGACGGGCAGGACATCTCCAAAGTGACCCAGGACAGCCTGCGGCATCAGATTGGAATGGTCACGCAGGAAACGGCCATGTTCAACAGGTCTGCGATGGACAATATCCGGTATGGGCGACCGGACGCGTCAGAGGCCGAGGTTGTCGAAGCTGCCCGCAAAGCCGAGGCGCATGATTTCATTCAGGATCTGGAAGATCATCGCGGGCGCACAGGATATGATGCGCATCTTGGGGAACGCGGTGTCAAACTGTCCGGCGGTCAACGTCAACGCATCGCGTTGGCCCGCGCCATTCTGAAAGATGCCCCGATCCTGATACTGGACGAGGCGACCAGCGCACTGGACTCCGAAGTCGAGGCGCAGATTCAGGCCGCATTGGAGCGTGTGATGGAGGGCAAGACCGTCCTGGCCATTGCGCACCGTCTGTCGACTATTGCGCGTATGGACAGGATCATCGTGATGGACCAGGGCCGCATCGCCGAAATGGGCACGCATGATGCGCTGCTGGCGCAAGATGGGCTCTATGCGCGCTATTGGGATCGGCAATCGGGTGGCTTTATTTCTGCGCAGGCTGCGGAATAATCGCGGCGCATCGACACTCTTTGACGGATGACGTTCAAGTCTGATCTGGACGGCAGGAATTTTTCCGGTCATGTCGCGTCGCATGACCACCTATCTTATTGAACGGCTCGGCCAGCATGGCGATGGTATTGCCACAGGCCCGATTTATGCACGCGGCGCATTGCCCGGTGAAACCGTGACGGGTGACCTTGATGGGGACCGTCTTCGCAACATTCGGATCGTTACCCCATCCGAGGATCGCGTGAAGCCGCCCTGCTCCCATGCCAAATCTTGTGGCGGATGCCAGCTTCAGCATGTCTCTGACAGATTTGCTTCCGAATGGAAGCGTGATGTCGTCCGGCATGCGCTGGCGGGTCAGGGAATTTCGATTGACCTCGACGCGCCGGTCACGTCAGCGCCCCAATCGCGCCGTCGTGCAACTTTTTCCGTCCGCCGCACAAAGAAGGGCGCTTTGGCCGGGTTTCACATGAAAGCCTCCGATACGATCATTTCGGTGCCACACTGTCAGCTGGTGCATCCCGATCTGACAGCAGCGCTACCAATGGTCGAAACGCTGGGCGTGCTGGGCGCATCCCGTAAGGGCGAATTGTCGGTCCTCGTCACGCGATCCGAGCTTGGCCTTGATATCGCTGTCACGGGCGGTAAGGACATGGACCTTACGCTGCATCAGGCGTTGTCTGATCTTGCGCGGGCATATGATCTTGCCCGGATCTCGTGGGATGGCGAAATCGTATTGCAGCGGCGGTCGCCTGTTGTGCGACTGGGCAAAGCCGAGGTGACACCACCGCCTGGTGCGTTTCTGCAAGCCACCAAAGAGGGTGAATCCGCGTTGGTTCAAAGTGTAAAACAGGCTCTGCCACGGCCCAAAGCCGTTGTTGACCTGTTTTCAGGATGCGGAACATTTGCCTTGCCGATGGCCGAGTTTGCACCCGTTCATGCCGTCGAAGGTGACCGCGACATGGTGAATTCGCTTGATCATGCATGGCGCAACACCGAAGGCCTGAAACGGATCACTCACGAGGCACGCGACCTTTTTCGCAATCCCCTTATCCCGAACGAGCTGAACAGGTTCGATTCCGCAATCATTGACCCGCCCCGCGCCGGAGCGGCTGCGCAAATTGCCGAACTGGCGAAAAGCACCGTGTCGCAAATTGCGCATGTTTCGTGTCACCCCACCACATTCGCGCGGGATACCGCCACTCTTTTGCGGGCGGGCTATGATCTTGAATGGGTAACGGTGGTTGATCAATTTAGATGGTCCACCCATGTCGAGGTGGCGGCGCTGCTCCGTCGTAACAAGTAAAGAGGCAGGCGAATGCGAAACAAGGTAGCGTCATTTCTGGAACAGCCGTGGGTGACGAATTTTATCATTGGCGTGATTGTGTTCAACGCCGTGCTTCTGGGTATGGAAACCTCTGACGCCGCGATGGCCTTGGCGGGTCCGCTGATCATATTCCTGGATCAGCTGTGCCTTGCAATTTTTGTCGTTGAAATTGGTCTGAAACTGTTTGCGCAGGGTTGGCGGTTTTTCCGAAGTGGGTGGAACCTTTTTGATTTCGTGATCGTGGGGATCGCCCTGGTGCCAGCCACGCAGGGGTTCTCGGTGTTGCGGGCGCTGCGAATTCTCCGGGTACTGCGGGTCATATCGGCCACACCGCGGCTGCGCCGGGTGGTCGAAGGGTTTATCACCGCGTTGCCGGGGATGGGCAGCGTGTTTTTGTTGATGGCGTTGATTTTCTATATCGGCGCGGTGATGGCGACAAAACTGTTCGGAGCGACATTCCCCGACTGGTTCGGTGGGCTTGGTCTATCGGCTTATTCGCTGTTTCAGATCATGACCCTGGAATCCTGGTCTATGGGGATCGTGCGTCCGGTGATGGAGGTTTATCCCTGGGCCTGGGCGTTTTTCGTGCCGTTTATCATGGTTACCACCTTTGCCGTGGTGAACCTTTTGGTCGGTTTGATCGTGAATTCCATGCAAGACGCACATGCGGAAGAATCAAACGAAAAGACGGATGCCTACCGTGACGAGGTGTTGCACAGGCTTGAAGCGATCGAAAAACGGCTGAATGAGCGCTGAGTTCACGTTTTCGTTTTTCCAATTCTTGCTAAACTCGTGTAAACTGTTTTCAAAATAATATCGGCAAACGAAAACGAACACAGGCAGTGTGTAATCAATGTTTCGAATTCTGTGTCTTCTGGCACTTCTCGTCGGGCTGACGGCCTGCGGCAAGTTCCCAACCTACGATGGCCCCGAGGTCACCCGCGTGGTGGTTCAAAAGGGCGAACGCAAAATGCATCTTCTGCACCATGATGCAGTGCTGAAATCCTATGATATCGGTCTTGGCTTTGCGCCGGTCGGTCACAAACAGGTCGAGGGTGACGGGCGCACGCCGGAAGGCGAGTATCTTATTGACCGGCGCAATCCAAACAGCAGTTTTTATTTATCGATTGGTATAGATTATCCCCGGCCGCGCGACATAGAGATTGCCAGTACCATGGGAAAATCGCCCGGCGGCGACATCTTTATCCATGGGCGACCATGGAAGAATCGCAAGGGTGGTCGGGATTGGACGTGGGGCTGTATCGCGGTCACAAATCGCGAGATGCGCGAGATTTATTCGATGGTGCGCAATGGCACGCCGATCACGATCAACCCTTGAATCAGGTCAAATTTTTAGGGAAATCACGGATCAGGACGGCGCGTTGACCGGGATAAACCCGGTTTCACCCGGTGCGCCGACGATCAGGTTCCACCAGATTTTTCCATTGGGTTCCTGGAACCAGGAAAACCCCATATCCCGACCCGTCGGGTCAAGCAGAACAGCACGCGTCGTGGGCGTTTCCATCCATGCGCCAAGCGTTTCCAGCTCTGTTTCGTAGGTTTCGGAAATGGCTTCGCCCACCAAGCGGCCAGAATACCCTGCGCGTTGGATACGGGTGATCGGGGAAGACCCGTCAGACCCGAAATGCCAGGGGCGGTTCTGAACGCTCATGTCGCGGGCGTGTGTTGCGGCTGCTGCATTCAACCGCGCATTCAGTTCAAGAGCGGGCGCGCCGGATGCCTGACGCAACGCGTTCAGCGCGTCGAGCATCCGAAACTGAATGCGTCCGGTATCGCCTGCGCGAATCCGGTACAGGCGCGGAAGTGGCTTTCCATCCGGACCAAGCGTCGGTGTGACAGGTGCCCCGGCACAGGCTGTTAATGCCAAGGCCGCTGCCCCCAAAAGAAATGTCGAACGCTTCATGATCAGTCACCTAAATCCTGGTTCATATTTCGCTTAGCCGCACAGGTGCGTGGGATCAAACACACAAGGCCAAGATTCGCCGGTCTGACATTCCTTTGAATTGCGAGTGAGGCATTCCGGTCATATGTTCATTGAGACCCTAAAGACCCTGTTTTCGTAATCAAGAGGCCAACGACATGGCAAAATCTACGCGTTTCTCCGTTAATCGCCGCGCGTTTCTGGCAGGATCGGCTGCGGCAATCGCCACACCGGCTGTCGCGCAAGACGTGAACGATGCGTCAACAGTCGAGATCGAGCGCGATTTGTCGCAGATCGTGCGCCGGAACATATCAAGTTTCCGCTCGCTCGACTGGCGGCCGTATTTCAGCAACCTGAAAGACGGAGCAATCTTGGTTGATATCGATTCGCGCGCTTTGCACTACTGGATGGAAAGCGGTGACTATCGCTTGTACCCGTCTTCGGTGCCGCTTAGCGAAGATCTGACACGCCGCGGTCGCACGCGCGTGACCCTCAAAGACCCGGAACCGGATTGGCGTCCAACTCCGGCGATGAAAAAGCGCAATCCAGAATGGCCAGATTATGTACCTCCGGGTCCGGATAACCCGCTTGGCACACGGTCCTTGCACCTAAGCTGGACGTATTATCGTATTCACGGCACGCACGACACCCGCAAGATCGGACGGCGTTCTTCGAATGGCTGCATCGGCCTTTACAACGAACATATCGAAGAACTGTACGAGCTGGCAAAAGTGGGCACACAGGTGTTGCTTATTTGACGACATAGCGGCAACGCCGGAAAGTCGTTTGATAGGATAGGTTTGCAATTGCCTTCATAAGCTGCTTACAAAGCCCTACGAGGTAAGTCTTGGGTGCTTGTTGCGTCATACCTTATGGTGGACCGACACGCTAATTATCTGGAGGTTAACATGAAGAAACTCGTTCTCGCCGCTGCGTTTGCTGGTGCTGCTTCGACAGCAATGGCCGGTTCTTACGCAAAAAATGATGTGGTGATGGAGCCAGTCGTCGTTGTTGAAGAAGCAGCGGCAAGCTCCTCTTCCGCAGGTCTGATCATCCCGTTGGTCCTTATCGTCCTTCTGGCTGCTGCAGCTGCTGACTAATCCAATTTGGGTTAAGAAATTGAAAAAGGCGGTGCTTCTGGCACCGCCTTTTTTATTGCAACCGGCCGCTTCGTTTAATCAAGCCACCCGTTCAGGTTCTCTTCGATGACGGCAGACAGCGCAGTGATATGCGCCGGATCGTCGTTCAGGCACGGAATATAGGTGAAATGCTCGCCGCCGGCCTCTTCAAAGCTTTCCTTGATCTCTTCATTGATCTCTTCCAGCGTCTCGATACAGTCCGCTGAAAAGGCAGGCGCACAGACAGCGATGTTCTTTTTCCCGTCTTCCTCTGCAAGCCGCGCTACTTCTTCGACGGTGTAAGGCTTGAGCCATTCTTCAGGGCCGAATTTTGACTGGAAGGTCGTCACAATTTCGGAATCATCCCAGCCAAGCCGCTCTTTCAACAGGCGCGTCGTCTTTTGGCACTGGCAGTGATACGGATCGCCTTCCATCAGATAGCGCTTTGGCACCCCGTGGTACGAACACACCAGGATATCCGGGCGCTTTTCCATCTTGGAATAAGCTGTCTCGATCGACTGCGCCAATGCTTCGATATAGAGCGGATGTTCAAAATACGGGTCGACCGTGCGAACTGTTGGTTGCCATTTTTCTTCCATCAGCGCGCGGAATAATTGATCATTGGCGGTGGCCGACGTGGCTCCGGCATAGTGCGGATAGAGCGGGAAAAAGAGGATCTTGCGGCATCCTGCCTCGACCATCTCGCGGACCTTGGATTTCGTCGACGGATTGCCGTAGCGCATGCAGAAATCAACCATCACCTGATCGCCATAGCGGTTTTTCATCGCTTCGGTAACTTTGGCCGTCTGGTCCTTGGTGATCGTCATCAACGGGCTTTCGCCTTGTTCTTCGTTCCAGATCGACTTGTACGCTTCGCCCGAACTAAACGGACGTTTCGTCAGAATGATCAGTTGCAAAAGCGGCTGCCACAGCCATGGGCTGTAGTCGATGACACGCCGGTCTGACAGAAACTCGTTCAGATACCGACGCATTGGCCAGTACGTGTAATCATCCGGCGTTCCCAGGTTGGCCAACAGGATACCCACCCGTGCCGCCGGCACCTTTGGATGCTCGGTTGGTGCGTGGGTCGGGCGTTGCGCGGTTTTTGTGGCGTCCAACATCAGGCCTTCGTCCTTAAACAATCTTTCGGGCTACCTAAGCTCTATCCCGGTCAGGTCAATCTTTGAGAGGCGTTTCGACGGTTTTCAATGCATCTGCCAGCCTTTGTGAGGCTGATCCCGGGCGCAATGGCTTTGGCTGTGACGCATCCGGTGCCCATCCTGTCAGCGTGATCAGTTCAAACGTGGCAGGGATTCGGCCATCGTCGCGCCCATAGGTGTCGATATAGGTTTCAACGGTGCGCATCAGCAGATCGCGCCTCATCGCGGTGCGTAGACGCCCGGAAAGCGCATTGGTTTCCCCCATCGCGCGAAGATCGCGCATCAGATGCAAGGGTGTTTCGTAGGTTGTGGTCAACATTGCGCTGTCTGCGACGGGCAAAGCCAGCCCGGCGCGCTGCAGCAATGCGCCAAGATCGCGGATTTCGCCCATCGGCGCAACCCGTGGGGACAGACCACCGGTGACATCCACCTCTGCCTGCCCCAACGCGGCGCGCAATTCATGCAGGGTTTGCCCGCCCAATGTAACGACCAACAAAAGCCCATCGGCCTGCAACGCCCGGCGACACTGGATCAACTGCCCGACAGGATCATTCGCCCAATGCAGGGCAAGACTGTGTATCACCAGATCATGTTTGTCTTCGACAAGATCCAGGATGTCATCGTCCTGAATAAAACGGGCATCGGGAAAGCGCGCCTGCCACATCTGTGGAAAAGGAGAGATGATCGCCGGGTTGCTAAACGTTTTGTTAACCAGCGACAGACGATCCTCGATATCAGCCATCGCTTCTTCGTGCAGAAACAGCGCAGGGTCTTTGGCCGCGCGAGCACGGTGCGCCGTCAGCGCGTTGCGATCGGTCAGTTGAGGAGTATCAGACATGAGGCGCAGATAGGGTGCTGCAGGCTGGATTGCAAATGGCCTTGCGTATGGTTTATCCGCCGCGCTGTCTTGCGTGCGGGGGCCTTGTTGAACAGGATCACGGTCTTTGCGCGGCGTGTTTCGCGGAAACGCCGTTTATCACGGGGCTGGTCTGTGATCTTTGTGGTGTGCCCCTTCCGGGGACATCCGAGGATCGTGTGCAATGTGATGATTGCATGCGTGTTGGCAGGCCCTGGGTGCGCGGACGCGCTCCGCTTCGGTACGAGGGCGTTGGCAGAAAGCTTGTCTTGGCCCTGAAGCACGGGGATCGGCACGATATTGTCAAAACCGCCGCCGATTGGATGATCGGTGCGGGCGCAAATCCACTGGCTCCGGATACCGTTGTGATCCCCGTCCCGCTGCATCTGACACGTCTGTTGAAGCGCAAGTACAATCAGTCGGCCTTGCTGGCCCAAGCGATTGCCGCGCGTCGTAAGCTGGTGTATTGTCCCGATGGGTTGCTGCGCATACGGCGGACTGCATCGCTGGACGGAAAAAACCGTGCTGACCGGTTTGCGGAACTGTCGGATTCTATCGTGCCCAATCCAAAAAGATCGGCATTGCTGAAAGACCGGCCCATTCTTTTGATTGATGATGTCATGACATCGGGCGCAACGCTGGGGGCCTGTTCATTGGCCTGTCATTCTGCACAGAGCCGCGAGATTTGTGTCATGGTTCTGGCACGCGTTGCAAAGGCAGCCTAAATCCCAGACAATCATGTTAAGGGATCTGCCATGCAAAATATCGAAATTTACACTTCGCCACTTTGTGGTTTCTGTCATGCGGCAAAGCGGTTGTTGACGCAGAAGGGCGCGACCTTCACTGAAATCGACGTTCTTGCCAATCCAAAGCGCAAGCCAGAGATGATTCAGCGCGCGAATGGCAAACGAACGGTGCCGCAGATTTTCGTCGGAGACACCCATGTCGGTGGCTGTGACGAGCTTTACGCCTTGGAGCGGGCTGGAAAGCTTGATCCTTTGCTGGCGGCCTGAGCCACATGCGGGCGGCGTTGCTTCAATTGACATCGTCGGATGATCCGCAAAACAATCTGCGGGTCACGTCCGACCTTGTGCGCGATGCGGCGGCTGAAGGTGCGGAATTCATTTTGACGCCCGAAGTCACCAACTGCCTAAGCAATAGCCGATCACACCAGCGTACGGTTCTCCACAGGGAACAGGACGATCCGACGCTTTCGGCGTTGCGGGACGATGCCGCTCGGCTTGGTGTTTGGCTGTTGATTGGGTCTTTGGCACTGAAAGCCGACCCGCCCGAGGCGCGATTTCTGAACCGGTCTTTCCTGATTGCACCGGATGGGTCAATTGCTGCCCGTTACGACAAGATTCACATGTTCGATGTCGCGGTATCAGAGACCGAAACCTATCGGGAATCCGCGGGGTTCAAACCGGGTGACACAGCTGTGGTAGCCCAAACATCCTTTGGAACCGTTGGGTTGAGCATCTGCTATGATGTCCGGTTTGCCTATCTTTATCGCAAACTGGCGCAGGCCGGTGCGGGGATTCTGACCGTTCCTGCCGCTTTTTCACACGCGACGGGTCCGATGCATTGGGAACCCTTGTTGCGGGCACGCGCGATCGAGACGGGATCGTATGTTCTGGCCCCGGCGCAAATGGGTCAGCACCCCAGCAGCAAAGGCCGGTCGCGTACAACACATGGTCACTCTTTGGCCATCTCACCTTGGGGAGAGGTGCTTATCGACGCAGGACAGCGCTTTGGTGCGCATTATGTTGACGTCGACATGTCAGATGTAGAGAATGCGCGTAAGAAAATTCCGTCTTTACAGCATGATAGAGATTTTGGCGGACCCGCATGAGTGACAGCAGCCCCCTTGCCATTTCGCTTTTCAGCGAATTGCTGACCGCAGATCAACTTTTGCGGAACAGGCTGACCCGTGTATTGCCCAATAAAATGGAGATTTCGCATTTTTCCGTTCTGAATCAGCTGGCCCGTGGCACATCGGAACGGACACCCGCGCAGCTGGCGAAGTCTTTTCATGTGACACGGGGGGCGATGACCAACACCTTGGGAAAACTCGAAGCGGCTGGATATGTTCACATTCGCCCCGATTGGGACGATGCCCGACGTAAACAAGTGTCAATCAGCCCTGCAGGTCTTGCTGCGCGCGATGCGGCGATTGCGGCGATCACACCTCTGATCAACGAGATGGTGACCGAATTGGGCGACACCAAAGTGCGCGCGGCAATCCCCGTGTTGCGGGAATTGCGGGTGAAACTTGAATCTGCGGGTTCAGATTAAGCAGGCTTGAGCGCTGCAGTGACATAATTCACGCTGAGGTCACGATCCGACAACCGCCATTTCCAAGTGATCGGATTGAATTGAAATCCCTTTCGATCAACCGGGTCCAGACCGGCTTGGCGCATCAGATCAAAGAGTTCATCCGGGGTGATGAACTTGTTCCACTCATGCGTGCCCTTGGGCAGCCAGCGCATCACATATTCCGCGCCCACTATCGCCATCGCAAAGCTTTTGGGATTGCGATTGATCGTTGAACAAATGTGCAGCCCGCCGGGTTTGAGCAATTGCTGGCAGGCGGTCAGATAGGCCAGAGGATCGGCGACGTGTTCCACAACCTCCATATTCAAAACAGCGTCAAATTGTTCGTTGTCGGCCGCCATCGCTTCGGCGGTGGTGTGACGATAGTCGATGTCCAGACCCGAGTGTTCGGCATGGGTTCTTGCCACGGGGATGTTACGCTCTGCCGCGTCGACGCCAACCACTGTGGCACCAAGGCGGGCCATCGGTTCGCACAGCAGCCCGCCGCCGCATCCGATGTCAAGAATGCGCAATCCGGAGAACGGTGTCGCTGCGTTCAGATCCCGGTCGAACTCTTCTGCGATTTGTGTTGTGATATAATCCAACCGACACGGGTTCAGCATATGCAGCGGCTTGAACTTGCCGTTTGGATCCCACCATTCGGCGGCCATGGCCTCGAATTTTGCGATTTCTGACGGATCAACAGTTGTGACACCGGACATGCGACGTTTCCCCATGGTCTTTTTCATTCTTGGAGCAATATAGATTGCGTATGGACAAATACCCGAGCCAAAAGCGCGCAGTGCAATATCTCTACCCGCCGATTGATCCCTATGATCAACGTATGCTGTCCGTTGGTGATGGCCATATGGTCTATGTCGAACAATGCGGCTCTGACACCGGGATACCCGTGATTGTTCTTCATGGAGGTCCGGGCGGTGGGTGTAGCCCATCAATGCGTCGCTATTTTGATCCGCAGGTATTTCGTGTGGTCTTGTTTGATCAACGCGGCTGTGGGCGGTCGCGACCGCATGCCAGCGTTGCCAACAACACCACCTGGGATCTGGTGCGAGACATCGAATTGATCCGTGAAACACTGGGCATCGAGCAATTCATCGTCTTTGGCGGAAGCTGGGGGGCCACCCTGGCGCTGATCTATGGTATTTCGCACCCTGATCGGGTGAGCCACCTTGTGCTGCGCGGTGTGTTTACCATGACCAAAGCCGAGCTGGATTGGTTCTATGGCGGCGGGGCCGGGCAATTCTGGCCGGAAACCTGGGCTCGGTTTGTCGATATCATTCCCGAAGATGAACGGGACGACCTGATTTCGGCATATCATCGCCGTTTGTTTTCCGGAGATCTGCGAACAGAGACGCGCTATGCCCGTGCATGGTCGGCTTGGGAAAACGCGCTTGCGTCGGTGTATTCAAGCGGATCAGGCGGAGAGTCCCCCGGCGATTATGCGCGGGCCTTTGCGCGGCTTGAAAACCATTACTTCATCAACAACGGTTTTCTTGAAGAAGATGGGTGGATTTTCAAGAACATGGATCGTCTTGCGGGGATACCGGGGTCGATTGTGCAAGGTCGCTACGACATGATTTGCCCGCCTGTCCGGGCGTGGGAATTGGCGCGGGTTTGGCCCGAATGTGATCTTCGCATGATCCGGAACGCCGGCCATGCCTTGTCAGAACCCGGGATAAGTGCCGAGTTGGTAAGGATTATGGACACAATTTCAGAGGCTTAACAGAAAACAGGTATTTCCGGTTTACACATTCCCGTTGCTTGCTAACCTAAGGGCCAATCCGGGAACAACGATTAAGCCGAAAATTTGAATTCCGTTATCCGCATCATATTGCAGCGCTTGGCGCTTGGCTTGCTGACCCTCTTTGTCGTTTCCGTTGTGATTTTCACTGCTGTCAACATGCTGCCGGGCGACTTTGCTCAAGCCATTCTTGGTCAAGGCGCGACACCCGAAGCGGTTGAGGCGATCCGCAAGGACCTGGGTCTCGATCAGCCACCGATCACCCGGTATTTTCAATGGCTTGGCGGGGCCTTGCAGGGTGATCTGGGCAATTCGTTTGCGCAAGCCAATTTTGCAAGCTTTGTGGGGGCTGACAGCGGCGTCAGCACAACCGTCGCACAACAAATCGCGCCGCGCTTTGCGAATACGATGTTTCTTGCCACGGTTACCGCAGTGATTGCTGTGCCGTTTGCGATTACTTTGGGAATTCTTGCCGCGCTCTATCGCAACTCTGCCTTTGACCGCGCCACCAATGTCACGACATTATCCTCGATCTCGTCGCCAGAGTTCTTTCTGGCCTATGTGCTGATCCTGTTTCTGGCTGTTTTGAATCCGTTACTGCCGTCGCTGTCGAACATCTTTGACGGGATGTCCTTTGGCGAGCGTCTGGAAAAAACGCTGCTGCCGGCGCTGACCCTGACACTGGTGGTCACGGCGCACATGATGCGTATGACCCGCGCTGCGATCATTAACCTTTTGGCGTCGCCCTATATCGAAATGGCGCGGCTTAAAGGCATGTCGCCGATGCGGGTGATTGTGAAACACGCCCTGCCGAACGCGCTGGCACCGATCATAAATGTAATCGCATTAAACCTTGCGTATCTGATCACCGGGGTTGTGGTTGTTGAAGTGGTGTTTGTGTATCCGGGTATCGGTCAACTGTTTGTGGATAGTGTCAAAATTCGGGATATCCCGGTTGTTCAGGCCTGCTGCCTGATCTTTGCAGCGGCGTATATTCTGCTCAACCTGACGGCCGATATCATGTCGATCCTGTCGAACCCACGTCTGAGGCATCCGAAATGAATACGCTTTTGACCCTGGGTCTTTTGCTGGTGGGACTTGCGCTGGGCGGTTGGCTGTTGCGGTTTGTCGGCCAGAAGGCGACGGGAAATGCGCCAACCTTTCGCGACATGCCGTTCGCCGTCGCGTTTGGATATGTGTTTGCGGCAAGCCTGTTCCTATTTTCGGTGTGGTACTATTTCCAACCCACGGTCACTGATGCGGGTACGCCGAATGCAGGCGTGGTTTTCTTTCGGTGGGCGGTTCATTTTTTCATCGTCTCGGTCATTGCGGCGTATCTGTTTCGATTGCTTGGCCGGACAGTTGGAACAGAAGGGACCAAGAAGCTCTTTCGCCAAATGCCGTTAACGGCAAGCTTTGGTGTGCTGGTTGTCCTGTTATACGCGTTTACGGCAATCTTTGCGCCTTTGTTGGCCCCATTCGGCCAAGACGAGATTTTTGCGCGTGTGAATGTGCTTCCGGGTGGAAACGAGGCGAGCGGCGGCGACCCTATGCATCCGCTTGGCACAGATCAGATCGGCCGCGACCTGCTGAGCCGGTTGATCTATGGCGCGCAAAACACGGTTGGGATTGCGTTTGTGACCACCTGTCTGGCGTTTTTCCTGGGTGGGACACTGGGTTTTCTGGCGGCAACGCTGCAGGGATGGCTTGATCAGGTTCTGAGCCGCGCGGTTGACGTTCTGATGGCCATTCCGTCGCTTATCTTTGCCTTGTTGTTGATGACCATTGCAAGCGCTTGGGCTGGGTCAGAACGATGGTTGCTGACCGTTTACATGGTGATCATCATTGCGGTGATCGACAGCACACGTGTCTTCCGCCTTGCGCGTGCGGTGGGCCTGAACATTGTTGTCATGGACTATATCGAGGCGGCCAAACTGCGAGGTGAAGGGTTGGGCTACCTGATTTTCCGGGAAATCCTGCCCAATGCAACTGCGCCGTTGCTGGCAGAATTCGGTTTGCGCTTCTGCTTTGTGTTTCTGACCATCGCATCACTAAGTTTTCTGGGTGTTGGCATTCAGCCACCGCTGGCAGATTGGGGAACGATGGTCCGAGATAGCGCGCAGTTTATCAACTTTGCTGCCTTTTCACCGTTGACTGCGGCATTGCCCATCTTGGCGGCGGGAGCCATTGCTCTGCTGACTGTTGGGGTGAACTTTATTGTAGACTGGATGCTTCAGAAAAGCTCGGGATTGAAAGAATGAACGCGCTGGTCGAAATCCGCGATATCTTCATCGAGGGACGGAGTGATGAAACCTGGATGCCGATCATCAAAGGCATCAGTCTTGATCTGAACAAAGGCGAGGTTCTTGGCCTGATCGGTGAATCCGGCGCAGGCAAGTCGACATTGGGGTTGGCCGCCATGGGGTTCACCCGTGATGGCGTGCGTATTTCCGGCGGATCGGTGAAATTTGACGGGATCGACCTGCTATCTGCCTCGTCGTCGCAAAAGCGCAACCTGCTGGGCAAGCGCATCGCCTATGTCGCCCAATCGGCGGCGGCCAGTTTCAATCCGGCACACAAGCTGATTGATCAGCACACAGAAGGCCCTGTGCAACATGGCGTGATGAGCCGCGCCGAAAGCATTGAAGACGGAATCGAGCTGTACCGTCGTTTGCGTCTGCCAAATCCCGAAGAAATCGGGTTCCGTTATCCCCATCAGGTGTCGGGTGGTCAGCTTCAGCGCGCGATGACTGCGATGGCGATGTCTTGTCGTCCTGATCTGATCATTTTCGATGAACCGACGACCGCTCTGGACGTGACCACCCAGATCGAGGTGCTTGCCGCAATCCGCGATATTGTCGAACAGTTCGATACTGCCGCGATCTATATCACGCATGACCTTGCGGTTGTTGCGCAGATGGCGGACAGGATCAAAGTTCTGCTTAAAGGGGATGAGGTGGAAGAGGCGGACACACGCACCATGCTGACGGACCCGAAAGAAGAGTACACCAAAAGCCTTTGGGCCGTTCGAGCCTTTGAGCGGCCGCAAAAACCCGCAGTGCATAGCGGCGCGACCCCTGTTGTCTCTGTCCAGAACGTATCGGCGTCTTATGGCAAGATTCCGGTGCTGCATGACATTAGTTTTGACATCCACGAAGGGCGTACGGTTGCTGTTGTCGGTGAATCCGGATCTGGCAAATCCACCGCGGCGCGGTGCATTACCGGCTTGCTGGCACCCACCCAGGGTGTGATCCAATTCGCAGGTGAAACACTGCCAGCCGGCTATAAGCAGCGCAGCAAAGATCAGCTGCGTCAGGCGCAGATGATTTATCAAATGGCCGATACCGCACTGAACCCGCGTTCAAAGATTGGCGATATAATCGGTCGCCCTGTGCAATTTTACATGGGACTGACCGGCAAGCAGAAGCGCAGGCGCGTCGAGGAGCTTTTAGAAGAGATCGAGATGCCAGCCGCGCAATATATTGACCGTCTGCCCGGTGAATTGTCTGGCGGTCAAAAACAACGCATTGGCATTGCCCGTGCCCTTGCAGCCGAGCCAAAGTTTATTATCTGTGATGAAGTGACCAGCGCGCTTGACCAGTTGGTCGCCGAAGGCATTCTTAGGCTTTTGGCGCGACTTCAAGACAGCTTGAAGCTAAGTTATATGTTCATTACGCACGACCTTGCGACGGTCAAAGCCATTGCCGATGAAGTTGTGGTAATGAAAGAAGGGCGGGTTGTCGAACAGGGGACAAAGCACGACATGTTTGTGCCACCACACCACCCCTATACCGACCTGTTGTTAAGTTCGGTTCCGGAGATGGACCCTGATTGGCTCACAAATCTGCTGGATAAACGTGGAGTTGATAACATCGGTGACGCCGCTGCTGATAAAATATCATGAGAATCGCTTCTCTGATCAAACAGAGAGCAGGGCTGAAAAGCCCAGCACGCCAAAAGGGAGACTATCAAAATGACTAGAATGAACAGACGTGGATTGCTGAAAACCGGCACGGCAGCTGCCGTGTTGGCCGCGAGCGGCCTATCCGTGCGCGCCGATGCCAAACGCGGTGGGCGCCTGGTTGCCGGGCTTTCAGGGGCCAACACCTCAGACAGCTGGGATGGTCGCACCCATTCTGATTTGTTCATGATCGCCAGCGCACAAGGCACCGTGTTCGACAGTCTGACAGAGGTCAGCGCCGACGGTTCGCTGGCCGGGGAATTGGCAACCAATTGGGAAGCCTCTCCGGACGCCAAGGTCTGGACCTTCGACCTGCGCAAAGGTGTGACATTTCACAACGGAAAGCCTTTTGGCGCGGACGATGTGATTGAGTCTTTGCAGATTCATGTCGCGGAAGGCTCTAAATCGGCGGCCCAGCCGATTGTGGACACGATTGCCGACATGAAAAAGCTGACGGACCACCAGGTTCAGATGACATTGAAAACGGGCAATGCCGATTTTCCCTACCTTATGTCGGATTACCATCTATTGATCTATCCTGCCGGGCAGATCGAGGAAGCCATTGCCAAAGGGATCGGCACGGGCCTTTACAGGGCCGAAAGCTTTGAACCGGGCGTGCGTATGGTCGCAAGCCGCGTGGACAGCCATTACAAGGATGGCGAAGCTGGCTGGTTCGACGAGGTGGAGTATATCGCCATTAACGACAATACCGCCCGGATGAACGCTTTGATGACGGGCCAGGTCGACGCGGTCAATCGCATTGATTTCAAGACCGAGCCGCTTTTGCGCGCCAATCCGATGATCAATATTCAAGAAGTGACGGGAAACCAGCAATACACTTTCCCGATGTTGACCAATGTCGCGCCGTTTAACGATGTGAATGTGCGCCGCGCATTGAAATATGGCATCAACCGTCAGGAGATGGTCGACAAAATCCTTCTGGGCCATGGCCAGGTTGGAAATGATACGCCCATTGGCCCTGCGAACCAGTATTATCATGGTGATATGGAGCAGCTTGCCTACGATCCAGATCGCGCCAAATTCCATTTGAAAGAAGCTGGTCTGTCATCGCTTGATGTGGACCTGTCCACATCTAACGCGGCGTTCGAAGGTGCGGTGGACGCCGCACAATTGTATCAGGCGTCCGCCAAGGCCGGAGGCGTGAACATCAACGTGGTGCAAGAACCTGCGGATGGTTACTGGTCGAATGTGTGGCTTAAAAAGCCATGGTGTGCCTGCTACTGGTCAGGCCGTGCGACCGAAGACTGGATGTTCTCTTTGTCATATGAAGAGGGCGCACCCTGGAATGACACGCAGTGGGGTAATGATGACAGCGAACGGTTCCAGAACCTACTGGTCGAAGCCCGTGCAGAGCTGGACAGCGACAAGCGTCGCGAGATGTATTACGAGATGCAGCAGATCCTGCGCGATGATGGTGGCGTGATCCTGCCAATGTTTGCCAACTACGTTCAGGCGTTGACCAACAAGGTTGCCACACCAGAGACGGTTGGAAATCTTTGGCAGATGGACAACGGCCGCATGGCAGAGCGGTGGTGGGCTGTTTAGCCGGAACGGTGCACTTTGAAGGTTGGGTCGGGCAAAACTGCCCGACCGGATCAACGCTAAGGTGACAGGTGGATGTCGTAATCCGAAACCAAGAGGTACAGCGGGTCTTCATCTTCTTCGATATTCGAAAACCGGCCAATCGGCTGTTCAAAGATGTTATCAGTCAGATCATCATTCACTGTCGACACTTCGCCAATCAAAACATCGCCACCATCCGCCCAGAATGCGTGCCAGTTGTTTGGAAAAAGAGTCACTGATTCACCCGGATCAAGAGCTAAATGTTCGCCGGCAGGAAGTGTTCGGTGGATGCCGTCAACCATCACGGACACATCGGCATCGCGGTCAATGTGACCGGCAGAATCGGCCATAAACAGCTCGATCACCAGCGTTCCGCCACCCCGGTTGATGATATCCTCAACCTTGAGGTTATGACGGTGCATCGGGCTCAGCTGTTTGACGCGCGAGATCATGATTTTTTCGGCATAGAGCATGGCGCTTTTCTTGCCCAAATCGCTGTTCAATCCGTTGCGGGTTGTGAACAGAAACAGCCCCATATCATCGAACTTTTCGGCCCCGTAATCGGTGATGTCCCATCCCATGCGACGGGCCTTTATCTGGGCATGATTGCTTGCCTTCAGGGCCCGTGGGGAGAGATATGCAAAGGGCGGTAATCTGTATCCGAAGGATCGGATAAATGCGTCACCTTCGCGCAAAATGTCATTGATGCGGGACCGTTTCATGCTGCGCCTCTTGGCGGTGTCGGTGCCAACGTAAACAAGCATCTCCGCTGGTGGAAGTCGCTGATGCCTCCGGCGGGGATATTTTTAGCAAGAAGACGGATCAGAGCACGTAGCGGCTCAGATCGCTCGACTTGGTCAACTCGCCTAAGTGCTTTTCCACGAATGCGGCGTCCACAATGACGGATGTTCCCGGTTGATCCGGCGCGTCAAAGCTCAGGTCTTCGAACACCCGTTCCATCACCGTATAGAGCCTGCGCGCGCCGATGTTTTCCACCGACTGGTTTACATCCGCCGCGATTTTGGCAAGGGCGGCAATGCCCTCTTTCGTGAACGTGACATTGACCTCTTCGGTGGCCATCAACGCGGTGTATTGCAGGGTCAGCGCGTTGTCGGTTTCCGTTAGGATGCGCACGAAATCCTCTTCGGTTAGCGCCCGCAGGTTTACCCGGATTGGCAGACGGCCTTGCAATTCGGGCAATAGATCTGACGGTTTGGCAATGTGAAAGGCACCGGAGGCGATGAAGAGGATGTGATCGGTTTTCACCGGGCCGTGTTTGGTGCTGACGGTGGTGCCTTCGATCAGCGGCAACAGATCACGCTGCACACCTTCGCGGCTCACATCGCCGCCGCGCGTTTCCTGGCGGGCTGCGACCTTGTCGATTTCATCCAGAAAGACGATGCCGTTCTGTTCAACCGACTCAAGCGCCTTTTCCTTGATCTGTTCGTCGTCCAGAAGCTTGTCTGCTTCTTCCGCAATCAGAGTATCGTAGCTTTCTGCCACCGTCATGCGTTTGCGCGTGGTCCTTCCAGCAAAGGCTTTGCCGAAGAGGTCGCCCAAGTTCATCATACCCGCACCACCACCCATATTGGGTTGTCCGGGGATGTCCATCATCGGGAAGGGGCTTGAGGTGTCTTGCAATTCAAGTTCGATCACGGTGTCGTCCAGAAGCCCGTCCTGAAGTTTTTTGCGGAACATCTCTCGGGTTGCATCGCGCGCGCCTTCGCCTGCAATGGCTTCGATCACGCGTTCTTCGGCGGCTTCGTGAGCTTTGGATTTTACGTCTTCGCGCATTTGGTCACGGGTCATAGCGATGGCCGCATCCACCAAATCGCGGACAATCTGTTCTACGTCGCGCCCGACATAGCCCACTTCGGTAAACTTGGTGGCCTCAACCTTGAGAAATGGGGCCTTGGCCAATTTTGCCAAGCGGCGGCTGATTTCGGTTTTGCCAACGCCGGTCGGGCCGATCATCAGGATGTTTTTCGGGTACACTTCGTCCCGCAGATCATCGGTCAATTGCTTGCGCCGCCAACGATTGCGCAAGGCCACGGCAACGGCGCGTTTGGCGTCTTTTTGTCCAATGATAAACCGATCCAGTTCGGACACGATTTCGCGGGGGGTGAGGTCGGTCATAGAGTGATCCTTTCAGGCAGCGGAAGGCAGCGTTTAGGCGCTGATTGCCTCGACCGTCAGATTGCCGTTGGTGTAAACGCAGATATCCGCTGCAATCGCCATCGCTTCGCGCGCGACGGTTTCGGCGTCCTTGTCTGTATCCATCAGGGCGCGACCTGCGGCCAGCGCGTAGTTGCCGCCCGATCCGATCGCCGTCACATCATGTTCCGGCTCAAGCACATCGCCGGCACCGGTGATGACATATAGCTCTGATCCATCTGTCACGATGAGCATCGCTTCCAGTTTCTGCAGGTACTTGTCGGTGCGCCAATCCTTGGCCAGTTCCACACTTGCACGCTGCAATTGTCCGGGCGTGTTCTCGAGCTTGGCCTCCAGCCGTTCAAGCAAGGTAAACGCATCGGCGGTTGAGCCTGCAAATCCGGCGACAATATCGTAACCACCCGGTGAAATACGCCTAACTTTTCGGGCGGTACCCTTGATGACCGTTTGACCAAGACTGACTTGGCCGTCTCCTGCAATCACAACCTTGCCACCCTTGCGAACGCCAATGATTGTGGTGCCGTGCCAGCCGGGAAACTCTGTGTCAGCCATGCCAAGTCCTTTGCCTGTTTGGTGTGGATATGGGCCGAACCTTTCACTGGCACAAGCCCCGCAACGCAAAACGCCCGGCGAAAGACACCGGGCGTTTGTCACAAAACCATTTAATCTCAGATACTTTCGTCGATCCAGCCTTTAAGAGCCGCCTTTGGCGCGGCACCGGTTTTGTTGGAAACCACCTGACCGTCCTTGAAAATGAAAAGGGACGGGATGCCCCGCACGCCCATGGCTTGGGCTGTGTTGGGGTTGGTGTCAACGTCAACCTTGGCGATCTTGACTGCATCGCCATATTCTGCCGCCAGCTCTTCCAGAGCCGGGCCAATTTGCTTGCACGGGCCGCACCATTCGGCCCAGAAATCTACCACAACGGGTACGCTGGAATTCTTAACTTCGCTGTCGAAAGTTTCGTCAGTTACGGCGACGGTGGACATCTGGTCTCTCCTTGCGGCTGTGCGCATGATTGGGTCGGAGCAAGAGACTAAGTATCCGAAGTCGGGGCGTCAAGGTGGCTGGCTCTCAAGAGAGCTTGGGTCGTCAGAGACGACGGCAGCATCATGTAGGTGGCAGGGCGGGTCCACAAAATCCCGGTTTCAATTGCCCGGTCGGGGTAAATCTTGGTGAGTATTGCGTGATAGGCCCCCATTTGGCGAAGCAGGCCCTCAGGCGTCTTGCTTGGGGTATTTGGGACGATGCGATTGGTTTTGAAATCGACTGCCGTGATTTTCTTTGGGGTGACGATCAATCGGTCGATGATACCGTGGACCGATTTTTCCCCCAGTTCGGTAAGACGGGCTGTAACGGGGGTTTCGGCCAGCGCCTGGGGATCAAAGATATGTGACAGCTCTGGGCATGAAAGTACGGTCAGAGCCTCTTCAATCAGGTCTGCGGCCGATGGGTGAGATCCCATCAGCCGCTCTGCAAGTGATCGTTGGTCGTTTGGGGGGACAGCAGGGAGCGTTTCGAGCAACAGATGGATCATCGTACCGCGGTCTTTGGCCATTTCGGTTAAATCACCATCGGCGCCGGACAGCGCCTTGGCACCGCCAAGATCAGAGGGGCTTAAGATCTCGACCGGAGGCTTTGCAACGGGCGCTGATGTCCCGAAGATATCGGGCAACGCTGGCGTGTCTGTCGCGTCGGGTCCCGCAGCCGCTTTATCCGGATCAGGCCATGTCAGATGGTCCAGCCGCTGGCCCAGTTTTGGCCCGGAATCCTCGAATTCAAAAGATGTGGACACGCCGCCAACTGTCTCTAACGTTGCCGAAATACGGTCATGCCAGCTTTCTGCGCGTTTGTCCGGTGCCCCTGCTGCCGCGACAACAAGCCAACGTTCCGCACGTGTCAGAGCCACATAAAGCAGGCGGTCTTTTTCCTCTTCTTCGGCTTGGCGCGCTCGGTCCAATGCGTTGCGTTGATAGGCCGCGCGTGTTTTATCTGACCCGCGCCAATGGGCGTGACCGTCGGCCAGGACAAAGGTTTCCTTGCTGGACTGAGACGCCTTTTTGTGGGTGTCCGGCACGATGACAATCGGCGCTTCCAATCCTTTTGCCCCATGGATCGTCATTACCCGAATCCGTGCCCCGGCACTGTCTACGCTTCGCTTGATTTCGATATCGTCCGTTTCCATCCAGTGCAGAAACCCGGTCAGGCTGGGAATGTCGGTTTGTTCATAGGCCAAGGCCTGATTGAGCAAGGCGTCGATACCGTCTTCGGCCTCTTCACCCAACCGCCCGATCAGTTTTTGCCGTCCCTGATGCCGGATGAGAATCCGTTCCAAAAGGTCGTAGGGTCGCAGAAAGTCCAGTCGGGCGCGGAGGTCTTCGAGAACCTCAAGAATGGCGGGATATGTGTCTCTTTGCTTGCGCAACTCTTCCCAAAGATGCGGAGATTTGCGCCGGTGGGCGAGGTCAAAAATGGCCTGTTCATCCAGGCCAAACAGCGGGGATCGCAAGGCTGCGGCAAGCGAAAGGCTGTCTTCTGGGGTGGCCAGAAAGGCAAGCAGCGCGCGCAAGTCCCGGACCGCCAGTTCCGCCATAACCTTGAGCTTGTCTGCGCCTGCAATCGGAAGCCCACGTGATTTGCAGGCTTTCAGGATTTCGTGAAACAGCGCCCCGCGACTGCGCACCAGAATAAGAAAATCGCCAGCATGAACGCGGCGGGTCTGAATTGACCCGTCGTCGGCTTTTCCGACAGGCAGGGCCGTTCCATCCGTCAGTGTCCGATGGATAAAACCCGCAACCCTGCTGGCCAGTACTACATTATGGTGTGTCGGGCTTACCCGATCGACCGGAGAGTCCCACGGCATGTCGTCATCGTCATGTGTGGCGGGTTCCAGCAAGGGCCACAGATCGACGCGGCCCGGAAGGGTATCATGGAAGGAAATGTGGGTCTGATCCGGCAAAAACCCGGCTTTGTCGCGCCCCCGAAACAAGGTATCCACCAATCGTAAAATCGGAACCGAGGATCGAAACGAATAGCTTAACTGCCCGTCCTGCAATGGCGCGGGTGTCGTCTTCATCTGATCCTGAAACGCCAGGCGCATATGATCGAATTCTTGCGGATCTGCGCCCTGGAACGAATAAATCGACTGTTTTTTATCTCCAACCACAAAAATCGTGCGCTGAATATCTGCACGCGCGCCGTCGCCTGAGGTGAATTCCTGGGCGAGTCGGTTGATCACTTCCCATTGCGCAGGGCTGGTGTCCTGGGCTTCGTCGACCAAAATGTGATCAATACCCCCATCAAGACGATAGAGCACCCATTGCGCCTGTTGGCTGTCTGTCAAAAGCTGTCTTGTCCGGGTGATAAGATCATCAAAATCCAACCAGCCAAGTGTCTGTTTCGTGCTCTCGTAGCGTCCAAGAAAGGCGTCGGCGAAACGGTGCAGCGTGGCGTCGCGTGCGACAGCGTCCAACGCCAGGCGCGTTTCACGCGCGGATTCGACCCTGCCAATCAGATCTTCAAAGCGTGCCATCAGCGGCGAAAGAACGCCTTCACGCAGTTTTTTCGTCGGAATAGACCCTATTTTTGCAACGCCATCCGCTTTGAGAAGCACCGATTCCAGTGTTCTCAGGGCCTGTAAATCCGGGGCCGTCACCTTTTGGAGGGCACGCCCCAATTTTTGATCCATCGGACCGCTGGCCAATAGATGTGGCACAAACTCTGCCAAAAGAGCGATTTCACTGCCCAAAAAAACGCTGTTCACCACATCGTCGCGTGATGCATTTCCCGGCAATCCGTACCGTTCTAGCAATTCGGCATGTGTCAGCGATGGTGCGAACCCGTTCCTATGCCCGACAATCGCGTCGGCCAATTCCTGTAGCGGATTGTTGGACGCGATGCGCGCGATATCGGCGATCAAATTGGCCTCTGGCCCCTGCGCCATGTCATCCAGAATTTGCTCTCGTAAAAGCTGAGCCGCGCGGTCGTCGATTTCTTTGAATTGCGGGCTGATCCCAGCTTCCAGCGGAAAACGACGCAAGATAGACGCGCAAAAGGCGTGAATTGTTTGAATCCGCAGCCCACCGGGCGTTTCGATGGCGCGCGCAAACAAGGTGCGCGCGCGCGATAGAAAGTCAGAGGTCAGATGATCCTGATGTTCTCCAAGTTCCAAAAGCTGTTTGGTCAGCGCAGCGTCATCCAGCATTGCCCATTCCCCCAGCCGCTTGAACAAACGGTTTTGCATCTCGCTTGCAGCGGCATTGGTGAAGGTCAGGCACAAAATGCGTTCCGGGCGGGTATCGCCCAACAAAAGACGGGCCACACGGTCCGTCAGAACGCGGGTTTTTCCAGATCCCGCATTTGCGCCCAGCCAGGTCGATTTACCTGGATCGGCCGCCCGAACCTGGGCTTCTGTCGCATCATTTCGGATCATGAGAGAATAACTTTCTGCGCAGCGTCCGATGCATCCCATTCGCCGAAACGCGACAGTTGATCATAGTCTGATCCAAAGACATCTTTGTGCATCTTGTTGCGTGCGGTATACCCTGTGTTTGGGTCGCGATAGGCATCAATCAGGGTGGTCAACATTGCCAATATGCGCTCTGGCGGGCATTCTTCGAGAGGTGCTGGCACCTCTTTGCCCTCTCCGGTCAACGATATGTAACGTGCGTCAGCCACCCCGCGCGGTGAAATCTGGGGAAACCCGCCCTCGCAGATGAGTGCGGCTGTCACAAGCAGCTGCACGTCAAACAACATCTGTTGATCCTTGGTCGGCGCGGTTCCGGTTTTGTAGTCATAGACCAACGCTTCGCCCCGGCTGTTCAGATCAATTCTGTCTGCTTTTGCGGTAATCCTGAAGGGCGGGGTAGATATGTCCATTGCGCCGGTTTTTTCGAACAGAACAGGCCGCGCCATCGCACGTCGGGCGCGTTCGTTCTGGACGAACCACTCGGCGATTTTTTCGATCCGAACACGCCATTGAATCCGGTCTGTCGGCCACGCGACCTCGGAAGTCAGAACATCTTCGGCAATCGCGACCAGTTTCTCTGTGCTGATGAGATCGGCCTTTTCAGCGGTATCAGAGACGAATTCCTCAAATACCTTGTGAATAACTGTCCCGCGTTTCATGGCATTGGGCGCGTGCTGAATGGGATGCAAAGGCCGCAAGCGCAGCACCTTGGAGGCGTAAATGGCATAAGGATCGCGGATCAGTTTCTCGATATTGGTGACCGACAATTCTGTTGGTCGGGCGCTTACCGGGGGAATCGGTGACGGGCGCGCGGCAGGGTCGGTTGCGATGGGGGTTTCCAACACGCGCCCAAGCCGGAGCCATTTTTGGCCACGATCTCTGATTTCGGCAAGCGCGTCTGGTCCACCGGTTCTGGGCAATCCTTTCAACAGGTTGGTCAGACGGTTAAGCCACCGGGACGGGACTGTTTCGGCATCTTCGGATCGCTCGGCTCGGGTAAGCCAGACCTCGTTGGCACCAACCGCCTGCTGGAAGTCATGGGCCGACAGGCCGATCCGTCGCTCTGGCAAGAGTAAACCCACCTGCTGGCGCATGCGCCGGTTGAGCCACGGATCGGGAGGCGGAGCATCCGGCCAGGAATGTTCGTTCAACCCGCCAAGGATCACCAGATCAGCCCCCATGACACGTGCCTCGATTGTGCCCCAGATCAGGATATGCGGATGCGGCGCATCGCGGTCTCGCACCTCTTCTGATCGCAGAACCCCATCGACAAGATCCGCGTAATCGCGGGCCGTCATGGCACCGCCGAAATAGGCATTTTGGACAATCGCATCGAACGCTTTGCGGCAGGTTTTGCCAGCGTCCTTGGCCCAAAGCTCGGATGCATCGGTGCTGCTGGCACCGGCGCAAATCGCTTCAGCTTGGGCGATATGCTGGGTGACCTGATCCGACAATGACAACCTTCCGGTGATGGCAGGACGCAGAAGGCAGGCGTCAATCCACGCCAGCCAGTCCGCTGCCTCATCCGCCTTTTTCCATGCCATCAACTGTTGTAAATCGGGATAGGGCACGCCTTTGTTTCTGATGAAAAGTTCAAGCTCGGATGTCCAAAGAAGGTGTTGTCCACGATCCGCGCCTGAATGACATAATGGGTGTTTGAGCAGTGTCAAAAGCGCGTCCGCAGTTGGTCCGTTGACCCGCAATTGCGCGATGTGACGTAACAATCGACCCGGAGCGGTCAGCTGGGCGGGTGTTCCCGCGCTGTCATCCGGCAGGATGCCCCACCGGTCCAGCAATGCGCTCACACGACGGGTCAACATGCGATCTGGGGTGATCAAGGCGGCTGTTGTGCCGTCTTCTGCCGCTTGGCGCAGACGCAGTGCAATGGCTCGGGCCTCATCGCGTGGTGAAGGCGCTTCGAGCAAGGTCAGAGACTGTATTGCGTCGGTCAACGGCGGCAAATTCGGCCCGTCGCTTAACCATTGATCCGTCACAGGTGCGGGGCGCAGGGACAACGAGACAAGGGCGTTCCTTGCGGGGTTCGGTGCTGCCGTGTCGGTCCAAGACGAAACCTGATCCGGCCCGATCTGCAATCGTTCCATCAGTCGTGCAAATCGAAACTGCGGATGGTCTTCGCCCTGCATTGCGTCTGTGTTGCGGGCATTGTTGCGCAGCACAGACCAAACGTGGGTGGGCGTGTCAAAATCAAACCCCGGCAGGATCACCGCACCTTGCGGTAACCGTGCCGCGGCGCACATCAGTTGAAACGCAGAGCCGCGTGATCCTGTAGATCCGGCAATGACAATCGGATGGTTTGGTGGGTGATCGACCCAACGCGCCAGTTTTGACCTGAGAACCGTTCGATTGATCGTCGCAATGTCTGGTGCGTCGGTTGCGGGGTCAAAGTAATGCGTGATGATCCCGAGGAAGCGCTGCGCGCGTTCCCAATGGCCGGATTGATCGGTGACATCAAGATTTGCGATATCGTCCGGCGTGACGCCCTCGGCTTGCATTTCGTCCAGCAACGCGCCAAGGCTTTGCGCCAGATCGTAAGTTGCGGAACGGGGGGCCAAACTTGGGTCGGCATCAATCAACCGTCCAACCAGCTCTGCCAGTTCGAGCTGTCGTCTCAGGGCGGGTACGGGGTCTGGCAACACCGCCCTGTCCAATGGGTCACCAAGGTCGGTGATCAACCGGATGCGGGGCAAGAAACCGGCACCGAGGGAATCGAAAACGGTTTCGACGCGCCGCTGCATCCGCCGGGTGTTCAAAACCAGCTCGACCCGAGCCATCGCTTCGGGCGGGGCATCTTGCAGACGGTGCTTGAGGCCCAACACCAGTTGTTGTGCAAAATCTGCGCCCGGTGGAAGCGCGAAAATACGCGGTGCATCGCTGGGATCAAACATGGGATGTCCTTAACATGTCTTCAGCCAGCGCTATGCCTTCGGGATGCCCAACATCACACCATTGCCCGGGATACGAAATGGCGTGTAATGCATTCTGTCCGACAAGATCGTCCCAGATTTCTTTTAAGGAAAACACGGTTTTGTCCTTATCAGACACGAGATCTGTCCGAAGGATCTGGGCTCCGGAATAGATCATTGTGGTTCCCCAAACCGCATGGCCATCGCTGGACATGTCGAAATCCCCCGTGCCGATATGCCCAATCACCTGTGCCTTCGGGACGCACAGCAGCAAGGCCTGCATGTCATCTGTCCAGGCGTCTTGAAGTAATTTCAGCGGGTTTGGCCCTTGCCATACCGCGTCGCTGTTCAGCGTGAACACCGTTTCGGCGTCCAACATAGGCAGCGCGGCCTTGAGGCCACCGCCGGTGTCCAGGATATCAGGGAATTCGACCCTGACCTGAACCGGGCTTTGTGCGAAATGGTGAATTATCTGGTCCGATTTGTAATGCGCATTTACCACGACGGTCCGAGGGTCAAAGTCATTCACCCATTTCATTGCATGGTCAATCAAGGGTTGCCCCGCCACCTTGATGAGCGGCTTGGGTTGATCAGCGGTCAAGCGGCCCATTCGCGTGCCGAACCCGGCAGCAAACAACATTACGGCGTCAGGCATTGTTGCCTCAAAGTGTTAAGCCGATCTGGCGTTGGGGGTGGAAAGCTGTCGGTGATCAGGCCTTTCAGGGGTTTGGCAACCGGGGCGTCCAGGCTGGTCTGGATATGGGCCCAGACCCTTGGAATTAGGGCCAGGTATCCCGGTTTTCCGCGTTCCACTGCCAATCGGGCAAAAACGCCAAGAATGCGCAGGTTCCGCTGGATGCCCAAAAGATGGAAGAGTGCCGCTACGCGGGTTTCAGAGCGGCCTGTTCGTTCCAGGTAATGGGTGAACGTTGCATGGCGGCAATCATCCGACACGTCGCGCCGGGCATCCTGAAGCATGGACACAAGGTCATACACCGGCGGCCCGATCACCGCGTCCTGAAAATCAAGAAGACCAACACGTCTGATGCCATCCCGATCGGGCAGCCAGATCATGTTCTCTGCATGATAATCGCGAAGAACCATGACATTGGTGCCGGGCAGATGGGCGGCCAGCCGTTCCGACAGACATTTCCGGATTTCAACAAAGCTCTGACCGGGCGTTCCTCCCATGGCGGGCAGGTAATGGGTGAATGCGGGTTCGATCATGTCGCCCAGAATTTGGGACCCCAGTTCCGGGATCTCGTCCGGCAGCGCGCATTGCTCAAGATGGCACAGGACATCCGTTGCGGCGCGGTATAGCTGGTTTTCCATACCGGGGTCATTGCCGATCACTTGGGCGAATTGGGCATCGCCAAAGTCTTCGATCAGCATCAATTGTCCGGTTTGAGCCATTATCGACGGGGCCGATAGCCCTACCGCCTGAAGATGCCGGGACATAGCTGCAAACCGTGCTGTGTCACCTTGTGGATCAACCATCAACAGGGCGCGTTTTCTGCCTTTAGAGAGCCGGATGTATCGCCGGGCTGAGGCATCACCGGCCAATGGTTCTTGTTGTGCTGTATCCCACCCGTGTTCGGCGAGGAATGTTGTGAAATCCGTCATGTCACCACCCGTGCCATCACATCCGACCATTTTGGATCAGTCCATGTCAGGGTGATCTGCCGTGTGTCATCATGATTTGAATCCTGGATATCCAGGTGGAGCGCATGGCTTGGTGTCAAATCTTGCAGGCGATCCGGCCATTCGATCAGGGTGATGGCCGTTTCAAACGCGTCCAACAACCCCAGTTCGATAATCTGATCCGGCGCGCCAAGGCGATACAGATCAGCATGCCACAGCTCGCATTCGGGCAAATCATAGGTCTGTACCAGTGTGAATGTCGGCGACGGGACATCCTCGGGTTCTGAAAGGCGCGATTGGATCAATGCGCGGGCGAAATGGCTTTTGCCAGCACCAATGCCCCCGGACAGAAGAAGACAATCGCCCGCTTTCAGAACGGCCCCAAGAGAGGTGGCCAGATGCGCCGTGGCGTCAGGGGAATGTGAGGCGAACGCCGCGCGATGGGTAGTCATGCCGCCATGATGACTTGCCGCAACGCGGGTCGCAAGATTGGAAGTTGCCGGTTCAGGCGGAAACGATCTCCAAACGATCTTTTTCGTCGTTTTGTGCCTGGCGCTTATGACCGATGCTAAAACGGATCAGCGTGGCCCCGTAGCACATTGGATCAATGCGGCAGGTCACGTCACGCCCATCTCTGGAACGCAGGTCGGTGTCCCAGCTGGCGCGTTCGGTTGTGCGTGTGACAAAATCCCGGATTTCCGGCCAAATCGGGTTGGGGTGAAAGGCGGCTTTCCAGTCCTGCGTTGCATCCAGAATATTCGCGTCAGTGATGCTGGTATCCGGATCAACCTTCCAAGCCTCTTTGTAGGCGGCATTGCACACCGTCAGGATGCCTTGCTGGTTAAACACCGCCACCGCGTCATCCAGGGTATCAATCAGGGATTGCATCGTTTCCAGCTCGGTTCGGAATCCCCGTGTGAGAGAGACTTCTGCGGTGATATCGTTAAACAAAAACGCAATCGCACCGTCCGGATAGGGGCGTCCAGTCACATCATAGGTTTGACCGTCAGACAGAGTCCATGTCTCGCGGAACCGGTCATCACTTGCAGCCGCAACCAGCTTTGCCATGCGTTCGCGCCAATCATCATAGTTTTTAGGTTCGGGCATGATCTGCTGTTCGCGCAGTTTGTCGAAGAATTCGAATAGATTTGGCCGCCCACTTAGAAATTCGGCTGACAGTCCGCTGAGATCGATCAAAGCAGGGTTGAACAAGGCGAGCCGGCGGTCGCGGTTGAAAATCGCCAGACCGGTTGTCAGGTTGGCAAAGGTCTTCGACAGGGTCTGCACAAAGTTGCGCTGGGCTTCTTCGGCTTTCACCACAGCATCGACTGCGGAGGCAAAATGCAAGTCACCCTCGGCTGTTTTGTGGATGGATACGTCGAACCAACGATCATCGCGGGTGTGTTTTGATTTCAGGGAAATCCGTTTGGTGCCACGCGCTGTCGGCGGCTGAATAAGATCCGTGATATGCGCCGCAAGTGGTTTTGAGCCGGCATAATCCTGTTCCAACGCTTTGAAGGTTGCGTTGCTCCATTGAACGGTGCCGTCTGGATCGCCGAACCAAATCGCGTTAGGGGCGAGGTCCAGAGCAGGCGAAATATGCGCCAAAGCGACTTCGGCCTGTCGCGTTTTGAACCAGTTTTTCGGTTGGGCGTCTTTCGGGATCAGTGTCACACGGGTGACATCCTCAACTTGCGTCACCTGTACCGTGACGCCAGACTCGCCCGCTTCTCCAACGGGCGCGACGGCTGTCTTGGGAAATGCCGGAACTGTTTTTTGCAAGGCTTGGGCGACGTCCTGCCATGTTGGTTTGCCTTCGCTGTCTGGCAATAACGGCCAGATTGCGTTGTCGGCATCGATAAGCTGGTCGTCGCGAAACAGCAAAGCGATGGAGGTGTCCGGCGTACTGGCTTCAGGCGGCTGTCCGACCGCGTTACGGCGCATCAGAACGGTGGTTGCGACCCCGGCACATGCAAGTCCGATCACCACAGAAACAAATACCCAGATATCCATATCGCACCGCGCTGTTCCACATCTGTCCTATTGAACAGCGAGATGATTAACGGTTCGTTAAGGTTGAAGCGGGAACGGACTATAAATCGAAAGGCTGGTTTTCCCCGATCCCTTCGCCTTTCGGCCGAGTTGGTGGGATGATCGCATCGTTTGGCCAAACAACTTCAACCACCGCTCCTCGACGTTTGCCTTTGCCATTCGCGCGTTCGCCGCCATTGGCAAAACTCAACTCTGCACCGGATCGTTCAAGCAGGGTCTTGGCAATAAAAAGACCCAACCCCATTCCCTCGTATTCAGGGCGGGCGGTCCGGTCGCGTTCGGTCCGGCGATTGCGCACAAACGGATCACCGATCCGGCCCAAAAGATTTGTCGGGTAGCCCGGTCCATCATCCATAATCCGAACGGTCACCGACTTCTCATTCCAGGTCGCTTCGACCCACACCGTTGCCCGCGCAAAATCAACCGCGTTCTGGATCAGGTTTCGCAATCCATGGATGATTTCGGGCCGACGCAATGTTGGAGGAGGCAGTATATCCGTGGCATCGGCTGCAAACCCTTCAATCAGAACATCTTTTCCCCGGTCCAGATGCGGTTCAGCCGCTTCGCGAATAACTTCGATCAAGGGCGCTGTGCGGATTTGCAGATCTTCTTTGCCAGCGCGCCCCATTGACCTGAGTATGTCTCTGCATCGGTCAGCCTGTTCCCGGATCAACCGGGCATCTTCTTGCAGTTCCGGTCTGTCCTCCAGATCCTCGATCAGCTCTGCGCTGGCCAGTTTTATTGTCGCCAAAGGCGTGCCCAGCTCGTGCGCGGCAGCGGCAACGACGCCTCCCAGATTGTTCAGCATTTGTGTTCTGCCAAGCGCCATTTGCGTGGCAACAACCGCGTCCGACATGGATGTCATCTCTTCGGTGATCTGGCGCGCATAAAGTGACAGAAAGACAACGGCGATGGCGATGGCGATCCATTGGCCAAAGACAAACACATCTGCAATCCGAAGAATGAACCCCTGTTCCGTACGCAATGGCAGGTGGAAAAACACCATCAAAGACACCAGCGTTAGCGCGGTTGCTCCGATAATGATCGTTGAGCGCAGGGTCATGATTGTGGCCGAGACGATGACCGGGCCGAGGATCAGAATGGTGAATGGGTTATGTAGCCCACCGGTCAGGTAGATCAGGAAACACAATTGCAGCAGGTCGAACAAAACCATCATGAAATTCTCGGCTTCGTTCAAGCGTTTGTTTTCGGGGAACACGAAGATCGCAATCAGATTGCCGACAATCGACACGCCGACCGCCAGATAGCACAGCCCCAGCTCTAACTGCAGATTGTACAGTCGCTGCGCGAGTGTGATCGCGGTCAGTTGGCCGACAATCGCAAACCAGCGCAACCAGATCATTGTGCGCAACCGTATAAAGCTGCCGCGCTGGCGCTCGTGAAAAAGTCCGAAATCGGATTGCGTCATCTGCGCCCTTTCGCCGCTTGTCTCGGGTTTGAAAATCCTTACCTCAAGTGATGCCGAGCATAATCATGACTCACCTGATGAGAAGTGCTTTGTTTTTGCGACAACAGAGAGGGCAAAATGGTACGATTGGCAGCAATTTCAGCAGTGGTGGTTGTTACCGCAGTGATTGGCGGGCTTTGGTATGTGCTTGCGCCGGGATCATCGGGCGGTGACAAATATGCGTCGTGCCGGTCGACACAAGTGGCTGGTGGCACCGACACAATTGGCGGGCCGTTCACTTTGGTGAATTCCGAAGGGCAGACCGTGACCGACCAGGACGTGATCACAAAACCGTCATTGGTGTATTTCGGTTATACATTCTGCCCCGATGTATGCCCTCTTGATACGGTTCGAAACGCAGAGGCGGTTGATATTCTGAAAGAGCGTGGGCTGGATGTGACGCCTGTGTTCATCTCGGTTGATCCAAACCGCGACACGCCCGAAGTTGTTGGGGATTTCGCAGAAAATCTGCACGAAGACATGATTGGACTGACCGGCTCTGAAGAGCAGGTACGCGCTGCCAGCCAGGCTTATCGCACCTATTATCGCCGTCAGCCGGGAGACGATGATTACTACCTCGTCGACCATTCGACATTCAGCTATCTGGTGATGCCAGAGGATGGGTTTGTCGAGTTCTTCCGCCGCGATCTTAGTCCGCAGGATGTTGCTGATCGGACCGCGTGCTTTGTAAATGCAGTCTAGCGGCACATCATTTGATCGTTGATGTTGAAAAATTCCCCAGTAATAGTGCGTTAATTCAATCGCAACCGGAGGGAACCACGTGAGCGAGCGCACAGCGGAAGATTTGGGCGAAGACAAGAGCCTGCTTCTAGTTGACGATGATGAACCATTTCTGCGTCGGCTGGCCAAAGCCATGGAGAAACGTGGCTTTGATGTCGAGACAGCCCCGTCAGTTACCGCCGGATCGGCCATAGCAACCGCGCGACCGCCTGCTTATGCGGTTGTGGATCTTCGACTTGAAGACGGTAACGGCTTGGACGTTGTCGAGGTGATCCGGGAAAAACGCCCGGACAGCCGTGTGGTGGTTTTAACCGGATACGGGGCCATCGCCACAGCGGTGGCCGCTGTCAAAATCGGTGCGACGGATTACCTGTCCAAGCCTGCTGACGCGACTGATATAACAAACGCTCTGTTGGTCAAAGGGGATGATTTACCACCGCCTCCTGAGAACCCGATGAGCGCGGATCGTGTCCGTTGGGAACATATTCAGCGCGTTTACGAACTTTGTGATCGCAACGTGTCTGAAACGGCGCGTCGGCTCAATATGCACCGTCGAACATTGCAGCGCATATTGGCAAAACGGTCTCCTCGGTAGGTCGGACGGTCGGTCCGACTTACATCTGTCCCAAAAGACACGCGTGCCGCGCTGTAAACTCCTGTCGCACCTCAACAGGCGGTCGCAGGACAATCCGCAAATCCGCAATCAAATCCAGATCAGGCGCTCCAAAAAACCTGTCCGCCTCGTCGCGCGTGAACCCGGCGATCTGGGTGGCTTCCATCCAGGCGCTGATCCGATCCGCTTTTTTGATCTGTTTTTTCAGTTTGATCGGCGTCACCGCTGGCAAGCCAAAGCGGATATGCACCGCCGCCGTTAACCGATCATCAAGCGCGCCATAACCTGGTCCGACCGCGGCTTTCACAGGCGAGATCATATCCCCGATCACGTATTCGGGTGCGTCATGCAAAAGAGCTGTCAACCGCTCTGCCGCGGTGGCCTTGGAGGACAGGCGTGTGAACAGCGTTTCTACCAATAAAGAATGTTCCGCGACAGAATAGGCGTAATCGCCAAATGTCTGCCCATTCCACCGCGCCACAAAGGCTAGGCCATGGGCAATGTCTTCGATTTCAATGTCCACTGGCGTCGGGTCCAACAGATCCAACCGCCGTCCGGATAACATCCGCTGCCACGCTCTTGGGGCTTTTGCCATTCTCGCCTCATCCGCTGTTATGCGCAATCTGCACCGCATTGCCGCAAGCGCAACCCCGTGCTACCTCCTCGCGCAACACAGTACGACATTCAGGAGCGCCACAAATGGCCAAAGATTACATCGTCAAAGACATTGCACTGGCCGGGTTCGGCCGCAAGGAACTGGACATCGCCGAAACCGAAATGCCGGGCCTGATGGCGCTGCGGGAAGAGTATGGCGAAAGCAAACCACTATCCGGGGCGCGCATTGTCGGTTCCCTGCACATGACGATCCAGACGGCGGTTCTGATCGAAACGCTTACCGCGCTGGGCGCGGATGTGCGCTGGGCGTCGTGCAACATCTTCTCCACGCAGGATCACGCGGCAGCCGCGATTGCCGAAGCAGGCGTGCCGGTCTTTGCCATCAAGGGTCAGACGCTCGAGGAACACTGGGACTACCTAGACCAGTCCTTCATGTTCCCCGAAGGTGCCAACATGATCCTGGACGATGGCGGCGACGCGACACTCTACGTTCTGCTCGGCGCGCGTGCTGAGGCAGGGGAAGACATCATCCCGGTGCCGCAATCCGAAGAGGAAGAAGTCATCAAGAAGCAGATCGCCAAACGCATGGCCGAAACCCCCGGCTGGTTCACCAAGACCCGCGACGCCATCAAAGGCGTGTCCGAGGAAACCACCACCGGCGTGCATCGCCTTTATGAATTGCACAAGAACGGCCAACTTCCCTTCCCGGCGATCAACGTGAACGACTCTGTCACCAAGTCGAAATTCGACAACAAATATGGCTGCAAAGAAAGCCTCGTTGACGGAATCCGCCGCGCGACCGACACGATGATGGCGGGCAAGGTGGCTGTTGTCTGCGGCTATGGCGATGTGGGCAAAGGCTCTGCCGCGTCCCTCGCCGGCGCAGGTGCGCGCGTGAAAGTGACCGAAGCCGACCCGATCTGCGCGCTTCAGGCGGCAATGGACGGGTTCGAGGTTGTCCTGCTCGAAGACGTGGTGTCATCAGCGGACATTTTCATAACCACCACCGGCAACAAGGACGTGATCCGCATCGAACACATGCGCGAGATGAAGGACATGGCCATCGTCGGCAACATCGGCCACTTCGATAACGAAATTCAGGTGGCGTCCCTCAAGAACCACAAATGGACCAACATCAAGGAACAGGTGGACATGATCGAAATGCCTTCGGGCAACCGGATCATCCTGTTGTCCGAAGGCCGTTTGTTGAACCTTGGCAATGCGACTGGCCACCCATCCTTTGTGATGTCGGCCAGCTTTACCAATCAGGTGCTGGCCCAGATCGAGCTTTGGAAGAACGGCAAGAACTACGACAATCAGGTCTACATCCTGCCCAAGCATCTGGACGAGAAGGTGGCCCGTTTGCATCTGGACCGGATCGGAGTGAAATTGACACAACTGTCATCGGATCAGGCATCCTATATCGGTGTGACACCTGAAGGTCCGTTCAAACCAGAGCATTATCGCTACTGACTTTGAATCTGCCTTGTCCTGTTCCGATTTAAGGGTCAAGGCAGAGAAAAACGACATCCACAAACGGCACGAGCGGGACCAACTGGTGGCTCGTGTCGTGTTATGCTTGTTCGGCGCGCCATTGAGGCTTAGGCTCCTTTATATTTTTAAGGAGTATTATTATGGCCCATTATGCGACCCGCAAACAAATTGGCGATCAGCTTGATTTTATCATCACGATCTGGCGCGAGAATATGAAAGCTGCCTTGGATGGAATGTCTGATCCTGACATCGACAGTGACACCTTTCTCAAAAAGGCAAGCCTGCTTTCAACTGGTAAGGATGCGGTTACCTCGTTCTGTCCCGCGTCAAGTCCTGGCAAGCTGATTGCCGAGGTCTCATCCAACGCAAAGTTTGCGCCACCTGTATTTATTATGAGCCAGGCAGCGGCAGGTTTCGACAAAGCGTATGACGCCTATATTGCAAGCCACCAAAGCATGCTTGATGCAAAGTACAAAACGATCAAAGACGATCTGTTTAACGCGATTGATGATGCGTCGATGGTGTTCAAGTCCACAACCTATGGCCAGAATATAATCGACACGGTTTTTGGAAAATTCTCTAAGCTCCCCTTTGAAAAGCCTGCTGATCTTGATGTTTTTATCCGCCTGTTCGTATCGGAGAACCGATTTATCGAGACCGACAAGAATGAACTCTCAAAGCGCGTCGACAAAGGGTACGGACAGCTGTGCCGCACCATCATGGCTTTGTATCTGGGGTCGCGGCGTGGTCCCGGACAGAACCAGCTTGTCTTTGATACGGGAAAAACGCAGATGACGCGACATGGCTCACCCTTTGTGACCAAAACCGTTACGAGTAAGGCATTGCAGGATAAGGTGATTGCCGAAGCCTGGAAATATCGCGCTGACCATGTCGACCGGTTTTGGTTCGACAAAAAACCTGATGTGACGGTATTTCGCCGGGTTCACTCCAAGCCGTCCCGCCTTGACGTGACCTATGTCGGCCCTGGCTTTCCCTTACAGGACGCGATGAAGTCCGCCACGGCCAGTTTTACGAAAAAGACGGGCCGGGAGCCCAGTTATGATCCAGCGGTCGCAACGAGTTTGGGTCTTCTTAACTAGCTGTCGGGAACGCCATTTAGCCCTGTAAACATCAGCCAAACGCGTCGTGCCACCCTGCGGTGTCAGGCAGATTTGGCCTATCGGCTGCGCGCAGATGCCCAGTTGGCTTGTTCACAATGCCACAACCGGCCAAAAATCGCCGACCTGATGGATGGCGTGGTTGCGGCGAACGTGTGAAATGTTAGTGCGGGCGCTGAAGCAAGAGTGTGGGGCTTATCCCAAACCGAGCAGTAAACGGTGCTTTCTGGACTTGTATCGCAAACTGCGCTGCGTGGTGTGGCAAATACGTGTCGCGCTGAAAAGACGCGATACCTGTTGTGTATGCCGCTTTGCACGGAACGACCCCTGCGGAAAGCCGCTTGAGTGAATGAAGAAAGACGACGGCATGGAAACGGTTGATGTCCAAAACAATACGCCAAAGGGACCTGTCACGATTCTCGGCGAGGCGTATGTCGGGGAAACCTTGATTGCGCGCCCCAACGCAATCGGTGACGCGGACGGGATTGACCATACAACTGCCGCGTTTCAATGGCTTCGTGATGGAGAGCCGATCATAGGAGAAACGGGCCGGACCTATGACGTCAGTACCGTGGATGTTGGGCACACTCTAAGCATTCAATACAGCTATATGGATCTGGGCGGGACATTGGAGGTTCTGATCAGCGATCCCGAACCAGCCGTCCCGCCCGCTGGAACTCTGAAGCCTGAAGATGACCAGCCGTTCAATCCTTTCGCGGTTCTTGGTGAGGCTGTAGTTGGTGAAACGCTGACCGCGCGCCCCAATGGCGTATTTGACGACAATGGCATCAATCCCAGCACTGTCGCGTTTCAATGGTTGCGTGATGGCGAGGCGATTCCCGGGGCGACCGGGCAAAGCTATGATGTGGCATGGGCAGATCTGGATGCAGAATTGAGCGTCGTGTATTTTTATGAAGATCTGCTTGGCAACAGCAAATCGGTCACAAGCAACACAAAGCCCAGCGTGATCTCAACGTCCCTGAACGGGCCGAATTCTGATCAATATGCGCCATCGATTTCTGACGATGCATCGAACGAAAACAGTCTTATCGGGACGTCGGGCTCTGATACGTTGATCGCCGCTCCGGGTGTGACGCAGATCAGGGGTGACGACGATTTAGACACCGCCTTTTTTGCGGGAAATCAGTCAAACTATACTGTGATCATCGAATCCGATCAGGTTTTGGTAGACAACCATGCACTTGGTGCAGACGGTATGGTTGTGCTGGAGTCTGTCGAATTGATTGATTTCGGAACGGAAATAGAAGCTTTCTCGGGGCCGTTGGATCTTGCGACAATCGGCGGGGCGGCCCGCCTGGACACAGCAGAGCTTGAGTCACTGGTCGAGCTTTATATCGCTTATTTCAACCGCGCGCCCGACGCTATCGGCTTGAATTTCTGGAGTACGGCACGCGCCGACGGGATGTCGCTGGACGCCATTGCGTTATCTTTCGCTGATCAGGAAGAAAGCCGCGCGACCTATTCGGCAGACATGTCTCACTCTGCGTTTGCAACAGCGGTTTACAACAATGTTCTGGGCCGCACGCCGGATCAGGCTGGTTTTGAGTTTTGGGTTGATGCCCTAGAAAAAGAAACCGTGTCTCGGGATCAGTTTATTCTGAAGGTTCTGGAAGGGGTCACGTCAGAGTCGGATGTTGACGATGATGCGGCCTTTGCAGACCAGAGATTGGCAGACAGAAAGTACCTTGAGGACAAGGTTGATATCGGCGCGTATTTCGCAGTCCATCGCGGTATGTCGGACGTGGACCACGCGTCGTTGATCATGTCTTTGTTCGATGGTTCTGATATCAGTATCGACGATGCCGTTCTTGCCATTGATGATCATTATCAGGATGCTTTGAACCCGACGGATGGCGCATTCCTGTTGCAGGTTGTCGGTGTGCTCGACACGCCATTCGGCCTTTAGAATTTGTCACAAGCGGGACGACTACACCGCCTTAGAGTTGCGCGGTGTCAGAGCAGGTGGGGCTTGTCTGGAGGGACAAGCAACGCGTGGCTTTGGGAACTCCTTTGGCGGGAAAATACGCTGATAGACTGCAAAACGTGATTTTTCGTTGCCTGAACCATGCGTTTTTGCCACCTTTCGCGTGCTTTAGGGGCCGGACCTCTGGGGATGCCAAAATAATCAAAGGGAGACAGTGATGGGCAAGAGAGACGATTTGATCGCGCAATATGCGGATGATCTAAAAAACAAATGCGGCATGACGCCTGACATGGATTTGCTGACGAAAGTAACCATCGGCTGCGGACCTGCGATCTACAATGCGGATGCGTCTACAGTCGCTGGATCACAGGCCTCAGAATTGGAGACCGTTAAGACCAATTTCTTGATGAAAAAGCTGGGCCTCGCTGATGGGCCTGAGCTTATGGATGCAATTCATTCGGTACTTGAGACATATGGCAAATCCGAGCGCAACAAGTACCGCGCTGTCGTTTACTATATGTTAACAAAGCACTTTGGCAAAGAAGCGGTTTACGGCTAAGTGCCATTTGAAACACGAGACAAGGCGTCCATTTCCGGACGCCTTTTTCTTTTGAGTCAATTTATCCGCATTTGCCATTTGGTGATCAGCGCAACGTCTTGTATACAATTGATGACGGCTAGGACGGCCGAAACCAGATCAGTTGACGCGCGTGGTGACTTGGGAGCGCGGGGACGGAGGGTTTCGGCACTTGCCGGAGCCCTCCGGTTTATCGCGACGCAGTTTAGATCAATGTCAGAACGGTGCCTATGATTGCACTTCCAAGGATCGCATACCCCCCGTCTATGACGATAAGTGTCAGTGGCTTGCCGGCAAGCCCGTAATTCGTGGCAATCCAGGGCGCTGCAAAACACGCTCCTATGCCAAGACCCGAGGTAAAGCCTTTGCGCGGTGTGACAATGTCCAGCATATTGAACGCATAGTGCATGGTTGCCGCAACAATCACTGCGCACAGGATACCGATGATATAAGGAAGCGGCCTTTTCCAGTTCGTGGGCTTGCCGTTTTCATCCAAAGTGACGTCAGACGCTGCACTCCACGATTTCGCGAAAATGCTGTACCAGATTGCGCCGAAAACCAATGCGGCAAGGCTGGCCATGGCAACGGATATAAACGACATCAAGGTCCTCGCCGATGATTAGCAGCACAATTGGTCCGTTTCGTACACTGTGACGCCAGCCCCATTATTCCGTCAACCCGGCCAAACTGCAGACAATCCGCCATTCGTCTTCTGTGACCGGTTGAACCGACAAGCGCGAATTGTTGACCAAGACCATGTCGGCAAGCCGTTCGTCAGCTTTGATCTGGTCCAGTGACACGGGCTGTTTCACAGCTTTCACGGCTTTGATATCGACGCATTCCCAGCGGTCGTCATCGGTTGTGCTGTCGGGATGCGCCTCGGCAATGACTTCGACAATCCCAACAATCGATTTCTCTTTTTGCGAGTGGTAAAAGAACCCCCTGTCTCCGATCGCCATCTCGCGCATGAAGTTGCGCGCCTGATAGTTGCGCACGCCATCCCATTCTTCGCCATCATCGCCTTTGGCGACTTGCTGGTCCCATGACCAGGCAGAGGGTTCAGATTTGAAAAGCCAATACTTCATTTTTCAATAACCCGCTTCCATGGGATCAGTTCAACACTCTGAAACAGATCGGCTTTGGCATAGGGATCATGTTTGGCCCAATTTTGCGCTTCGGCAAGGTCTTTGACCTCAAGCACGATCAAGGAGCCGATCATTTGGTCATCGGTCCCCAAAAGCGGTCCGGCTTGTTCCACGATACCGGTCGATTTGACGTAGGCCAGATGCGCATCCCGGTTTGCTTTGCGGATTTCCAGGGCCCCATCCTTGTCGCGGGCAATCAGAGCAACGAGCATTTATTCTTCCTTTAATGGGCGTGTCATGAGCGTGTGAATGGCGTCGGGAATTGTTGTTGAACCGTCAAGAAGATGTGTCACCATTTCTGTGATCGGCACATCCAGGCCGTGTTTTTCCGCAAGCGCCAGCATTGCGCGCGCTGTTGCCGCGCCTTCGACGGTGATGTTCGGATTGAAACGGTCACCGCGACCAAGCGACAGGCCAAGCCGATAATTGCGAGACAGATCAGAGGTGCAAGTCAGGGCAAGATCGCCCAGCCCGGACAGCCCGTTCAAGGTTTCGGGCTGTGCACCAAACGCCGCGCCAATCCGCTGCATTTCCGCAAACCCGCGTGTGAGCGTGGCCGCCCGTGCGCTGTCACCCAAACCAGCGCCGACAACCGCACCACATGCAATTGCGATCACGTTCTTTAACGCCCCGCCCAGTTCAGCCCCAACCGTGTCGGTTGTCCGGTACAGTCGAAGTGTGGGCGTTGTGAGCAGGTCTTGCAAAACCATCCCAACGTCAGGCTCAGCACACGCCAGTGTCAACGCCGTTGGCCTGCCGATGGCAATATCTGCGGCAAAGCTGGGACCGGTTAGAATGGCGGTTGTCGCATTGGGTGCAGAGTCGGCAATGACGCGTGTCGGGCCCAAACCTGTGGACAGTTCGATCCCTTTGCAACAGGCCACCAGCGGCGCGTCGGGTAATGGGCCAACGGCAAGTGCCCCACGCAGCTGTTGAAGCGGCACGGCAATCAAAAGCGCCCGGCTGTGTGTCAAGTCGTCGATGCTGTTCGTGACGGACAGGTGATCTGGAAAAGCGGTGTCTGGTAAATACCTGTCGTTTTTTTGCTGTTGTGCCATGGCGCGGGCATGGTCTGGAGATCGTGCCCAAAGCAGGACCGGCGTTCCGGTCTGCGCCAATGCAATGGCAAGAGCGGTTCCGAATGCGCCGGCACCCATGACCCCGATCATGCCTTGGCACCTTTCTTGCCACTGCCCAACGCGGCGGGTGCATTGGTGTCCAGGGGCCATCTTGGGCGCGCGGACAGCGTAAGGTCGTCTGCCCCCTCTACCGCGAATTTTTCTGCACCGGCATGGGCGATCATCGCGGCATTATCCGTGCAGAGCGCCAGCGGTGGTGCCACAAACCGCAGGTCATGCTGGCTGGACAGGTCGTGCAAAGCGTCTCTGAGCGAGCTGTTTGCCGCAACGCCGCCGGCTACGGCAAATCCGGTGATCCGGTCCGATGCCGTTAGGGCCCGGCGGGATTTCTCAACCAGCACATCGCGCACCGCAGCTTGAAAACCGGCGCATAAATCGTTGATGTCGTGTTCATGCAAGCCGCCCTGATCAAGGATCAGTTTGTCCCTTTGACGCAGCAAAGCGGTTTTCAATCCCGAAAATGACAGATCACATCCAGGCCGATCCAAAAGCGGGCGAGGAAATGAAAAGCGTGTTTCGCTTCCCTCTTTCGCGCGGCGCTCTACAGACGGACCGCCCGGTTGCGACAGCCCCAACAAGCGTGCGGTTTTGTCAAAAGCTTCTCCGGGCGCGTCGTCAATTGTGCTCCCCAAACGCGCGAATGTTGTCGGGCCATCGACCCGTAAAAACTGGCAATGACCGCCAGACACCAAAAGGATCAGATAGGGATAGCCCAACCCATCTGTCAGGCGCGGCGTCAGTGCATGTCCGGCCAGGTGATTGACTCCAATCAGAGGTTTTCCGGTTGCCGCGCTTAGCCCCTTGGCCATCATCACACCAGACAGCACACCGCCGATCAGCCCTGGCCCGGCTGTCACCGCAATTGCATCAATGTCACTCAGCCCCAGCTCTGCCGCGTCAAGCGCCTGTTCAATACACAGATCAAGCTTTTCCGCATGCGCGCGTGCCGCTATTTCGGGAACCACACCGCCAAAGGCCGCGTGCAATTCGGTCTGGTCAGCAACGACAGAGGACAGGATCACACCATTGCGCACAATGGCTGCTGCCGTGTCGTCACAGCTGCTTTCCAGCCCTAGAACTGCGAGGTTCTGTTTCATCAGACTTCCCGTTGCGCCCATGCAAAGGACCAGTTACCACCCTTGGGTGCTGCTCACAACAACCGGGACGGTATGGCTGCGATGCGCCCGCTCTTACTTTTGACGCGCCCGACGGCGTCGTCACACATCTTTTGGGACGCTCTGTCCGGTCAGTGCCGTGCGTCGGTTGACCCATTGATCAATCCGCTTTTGTCGATTCATGTGACCGGGCCGTTGCCAAATCTGGATGGCATCAAAGGTCTGATTTTCACCTCAGCCAATGGGGTAGACGCCTATCAATCTTTGGGCGGGCCAATCCTGAATGTTCCTGTAATCGCAGTTGGCGAAGAAACAGCCAGCGCCGCGCGGGCCCTTGGATTTTCGGTTTATGTGGCGGGTGGAACCGCAGACCTTCTTTTTGATCTGGTTGTCGAACAGAATTTCGAAGGCCCGTTAATGCATTTGCGCGGCGAGGTCGCGATCCAGCCGTTGGCACAAAGGCTGACAAAAGCTGGCGTGAAAACGCAGGAGGCTGTTCTATATGAACAAAGACTTGAAACATTCTCGGCAACAACCAAGGAAGCTTTGTCGCAAGACAGACCCATCATAGCCCCGGTATTCTCACCCAGGACAGCGCGTCAGCTTAGTAGCGAATCGGAGCAGCTTGGCGCAATGTGGTTTGCAGCGATCAGCCCGGCGGTGGCCGATGCGTTGCCCAAAACCGCAGGCATAAGGACGTGGGTTGCCAAAGCACCCAGCCGCAAGGAGATGGTGCGATTGGTGGAAGAAATAATCACAGAGGCCGTGACGCTTGAGCGATCCAAGCGTCGGCTGTAAGGTATAGTTGACAGTCGTGTCTTGTAGACTTGACAGATTCGAAGGAATAAGCGGTGGCGAAACGCAAAAGCACGGACAAAACACAAAAAGAACAGGCCGAAAGTAAGGTCGGGGCCGAAGACGTGGTGAACGCTTCCGACGATCAGACCCCCAGCGCGCCATCAGAGCCAAACGACGACGCGGCTCAAACGCTGGATCAAACGGATTTGGTTGCAAAAGCTGACACTGATGCCGAAACTGTTCCGTCTGATATGACGGATGATACGGTCGAACATTCAGAGCGCCTTGATGACCCGGACAGCATTGAGGCGCTTGAAGGCGAAGATACCCTTGCCGCTGCCGAAACCGATACAGTGACCGGCAATGACGCCGAAACCGATACGGACCGTCCCGAGACAATTGATGGCACGGCGACAGATGACGGTGTGTCTGAGGGCGAAACTTCACCCGAACACGACACGCCGGAGGATCACCTGACCGAAGAAGAGGCCGAACGGTTGATCACAGAGGCGGAGTCAGTCGACACCACAATTGACGATCCCGAAATCCCAGTCGAGCCGCGCGAAGACGACGTGCAGCCACAAGTGATCCGCGAAACCACTGTCGAACGCAAAGGCGGGTTCGGGTCTATGGTGATCGGTGGTGTTGTTGCTGCCGCCCTGGGATATGGCACAGCCGCGTATATTTCACAGGATCTGTGGCCATTTGAGGCCGCCGAGGATGGGTTTGAAACGGAAATGCGCGATGCCGTGGCATCGCAGGATACTGCGCTGAGTGATATCTCTGCCCGTGTCGATGCTCTTGAAAACGTTGAAATTCCAACTGTGGACCTGACGCCGCTGGAAGAGCAAATCACCGTGGTGCAATCGACGGCTTCTGATCTGTCTGCGCGTCTTGATGGCATGGTCGAACGGATTGATGCGCTTGAACGACAGCCCATGGAACAGGCAGTCTCGCCCGAAGCGATTGCCGCTTATGAACGTGCGTTGGCGGATCTTCAGTCAGAGGTAGAAGCGCAACGCGCCGAAGTTGCACAGATGGCAGAGGAGGCCGTTCAGGCCGAAGACAACGCCGAAGAACAGGCACGGCTCGCAGCGTCTCGTGCCGCCTTGGCCGAGGTGACAACCGCGCTGGAAACCGGGGCCGGATACGCAAATGCGATTTCTGTGCTGTCCGAAAATGGCGTTGATGTGCCAGAGGCCTTGTCAGTGCAGGCCGATGACGGGATTGCAACACAAAATACGCTTGTTGAACGCTTTCCTGATGCGGCGCGATCGGCACTTTCAGCAGCGCGTGAGGTAGAAACCGAAGCGGCCGAAGGCGCAAACCGCGTTGCGACGTTCTTTGCAAACCAGCTTGGTGCGCGATCCGTTGCCCCACGAGAGGGAAACGACCCCGATGCCGTCTTGTCACGCGCGGAAGCAGCCGTCCGGTCGGGTGATCTTGGCACGGCGCTGGACGAAATCTCTGCGCTGCCCGAGGTGGCGCAAAGCGCACTTGCGGATTGGCAGGCCAGCGCACAAACACGCCTTGAGGCGAAAACAGCCGCGGACGCGCTTGTCCAGCAGCTACTTCAATAATTAGGGGGGCGTCTGATGCTTTGGTCTCTTTTTAAGATCGTTCTGTTTGTTGTTATCGTCGCGGCCCTGACACTTGGTGCGGGCTACCTGATCGAAAGCAGCGGTGGCATTCAGATCACCGCCGGCGGCGTTGAATTCACACTTGGGCCGCTTCAATCGGTTATCGCAGCTTTGCTGGCAATTCTTGCTGTTTGGATTTTTCTCAAACTGTTTTCACTGCTCATCGCGACGCTCAGGTTCATCAACGGGGACGAAACAGCCATATCGCGCTACTTTGATCGCAATCGCGAACGCAAGGGGTTCCAGGCATTAAGCGAGGGGTTGATGGCGCTGGCGTCTGGCGAAGGCCGGTTGGCCATGGCGAAGGCGACCAAAGCTGAAAAATACCTGCACAAGCCCGAATTGACCGATTTGATCACGGCGCAAGCGGCCGAAATGACCGGAGATCAGAAGAAAGCCGAGGAGGTTTATAAGCGCCTCGTGCAGAACGACTCCACCCGTTTTGTGGGTGTGCGCGGATTGATGAAACAAAAGCTCGAGGCGGGCGACACCACAACCGCTTTGAAACTGGCGGAACGCGCATTCGCGATCAAACCAAAGCATGAAGAGGTCCAGGACACACTTTTGCGGCTTCAGGCCCAATCTGCCGATTGGTCGGGGGCGCGGAAAACGTTGAATGCAAAGCTCAAGCATGGGGCATTGCCGCGTGATGTGCACAAACGTCGGGATGCCATTCTTGCGCTGTCAGAAGCAAAAGACGTTCTGGATGAAGGCAAGACGATAGAGGCTCAGGAAGCCGCTATTTCGGCGAATAAATCGTCGCCCGACCTGATCCCGGCGGCGGCCATGGCGGCACGCAGCCACATCGCGCAAGGGCGGCCCAAATATGCGGTTCGTTTGCTCAAGAAGGCGTGGCAAGCTCAACCCCATCCTGATTTGGCGGCTGCGTTCGCTGAAATTGCACCCAATGAAAATGCGCAAGACCGTCTCAAACGGTTTCGCCAACTGACTGCGATACGGCCCGAGCATCGCGAGACCAAACTGCTTTTGGCCGAGCTGAACCTTGCTGCAGAAGATTTCCCCGAAGCGCGCCGGTCCCTGGGCACTCTGGCGGAAACAGATCCGGACACACGCGTGCTTGCAATCGCTGCTGCGATTGAACGCGGGGAAGGTGCGTCTGACGCTGTCGTCCGGGGTTGGCTGGCGCGTGCATTGACCGCGCCGCGTGGTCCGCAATGGGTGTGCGAGAACTGCAATACGATTCACACCGAATGGGTGCCAATCTGTAGCACCTGCAACAGCTTTGACACGCTGAGCTGGAAGACACCGCCGCAAAGCGAAACCGTTCTGCCCGCAGGTGCCGAGATGCTTCCACTGATCGTTGGATCGCTTGAAGACACGTCCCCCGAGGCCCCCGCTGCCGAGGATGGCGAGGTCATTGAACCAGATCCCCACACAGATCCAGTTGTGGAGGCAGCGGCCGATCCAGAACCCGCAGTCGATCAGCCAGAGCCTGAAAAAGTCAAATAACAGATCATTTCATGAAAAGAGTTTTGATGAGCCAGCTTTGCATGACGCAAGGCTGGCTCGGACATTTTAAGGCACAATGAATAATCTGTTTCCAGATTTTAATGTGCATTTGCCTTGTATCTTAAATTTGCGTCCCCATTTGAAAAAGGTAAATCGGGGTTCTGCATGTCGCATGTTTTTGATCACAACATCCACATTCTGCCGTCCGGTACGCCGCTGACTGTCACAAGACCCCGGTCGGACGGCGTTCTTTGTCCCGAAGGGATCGCATATTGCCGGTCGAAGAATATTCCAATTGCCTTTGATCCGCTGCAAAGCGGTTGGGTCACGGCACAGGTTCAGGATGATCTGGCCCATTCCGGCGTTCATGATCAGCGTGCAGAACACTCAAACGACGCAGATGATCTAAACCTCCGCGCGTGGACGGCATCTGATATCGCGCGTTTTGTAGAATTGTTGGATGATCCGCATATCTGGGCGCATATGCCAGAATCCTATCCTGATCCGCTCTCGCCAGATTTGGCCAAGTCATTGATCGAGATTGCGAATAACAGTCCTCATCATCGGGTTTACGCAATCCTGCTAAAGGATGTGCCGGTTGGTCAGGTGCGGGTGGAATTTGGTAGAAACGAAGAAAGCCATCACACGGCCGAGATCAGCTATTGGATTGGCCGGGCGTATTGGGGCCAGGGCATAGCCAGCGCCGCCGTTCAACGCTTTGCGCAGCATTGCCTGTCGGATCATCCGGACCTGAATGCCCTGATCGCGCGTGTTAAACAAGGCAATGCCGCGTCGGTCCGGGTGTTGGAGAAGGCAGGCTTTGTTCAGGACGGACCGGATCGAACACCGGAATGGCTTCTGCTGCGCAGGACGCGTTAAGGTTCAGGTAAGGTCTTATCAGAATATTACGGTTGGTTTGCTAACCCAGCTCTTTCATCCCCAAACGCACAGCACGATTGGGATTTTGTTCCAGAATATAGGTCCCTAGTGATTTGGCCAGATCGGTATGGCCTTTGTCCACCGCGCGTTTGAACAGCTCTCGCTGATAGCGTGGGAAGCTGCGGCGCTGGCGCAGCATCTGGTAATAGTCTTCGCTTGTCAGCGTGCCATTCAGCGCACCAAGGATGATCGGGCTAAGGATGCCCATCTGGTTCAAGGAACTGCCAAGGCGATGCCCCAAAAGCGGAGCGCGCAGGTGTTGCACGTTCTTGCCCGTGAACCGCGCGGCGTGTTGGGCATCAAGCGGCTCATACGGGTCAAACAGGATCGACACCCGGTGCGCCGCCTTGCTGACCTTCGCCGCATCGCCGTATTTCCCGGTGAAGTCCCGGTCCCACACAACCTTGTAGCGCGTTTCCCAAGGTACAACGGTTTTGTCCACCGTCGATTGGGGCGAAATCGCCACGACGTCACATCCCGGTGCGGCAGGTGAAAACGCGCAGGCCGCGTAGCCGCCCATTGACGCGCCGTAAAAGACCACGCGTTTGAACTGCTTGAAGAACCCGCTTTTCTTTAGATCATCGAACTGGTCATAGACCCATTGCTCCCGATACCAGGTCCAGCCGCCCGCAAGCACACCCAGCATCGACCAATCCTGATCCTTGATGAAGGAATACCCCCACGGGCGGCGATCTTTGCGTTTGGTCATGGCGATGTCGAGGTTGTCGAACGTCACCACCAACGTATCGGGGTCGCGCGGCACGTAGAGGAAGCTGTGCCCGTTTGTGCCGGGCCGATACCAGCCGTCCTTGCCCGCAAGCTGCAGCGCGATGTCGTCCCAACTGTCATCCTGCACAGGCTCTGGCGGGTTCGGTTCCACGCGGATGCGGGTGACAGGTTTACCGTCATCTTCACGCTCGGACAGCTTGGTATTGCTGCCATACGCCTTGAGAAACGGAAACGCGCCAGAGCCTTTGCGCACATCCATGAACACGCGGGTGTCGGAATGCACGCAGCATTGCAAGAACGGCTCAAGAAACTGCGTTTTCCACTGATCGCCAAAGCCGTTCAGATTGCAGAGCACATCAACCGACCGCAAATCCTTTTCAGAGCGGATGACCTTGATGCGGTCTGGATCAACCTCGTTGTCCGTCAGAAAGGTGATGTAGTCCGCCAGCCAAGGCATGTCCTCGCCCTTGAACTTGGCGCGGCGGTTTGTGTTCACCAGATGAATGTCGCAGTCGAACTTGTGGTGCAGCGCCAGCACGAAACTGCGCGCCTGTCCGGTCAGATCGGCGACAGTGCTGACCTCCTCCAAATCAACCTCATCAATCAGCGCCCCATCAAAGGTTTGCTTCCCCCGCGCCTTGATCGGGGCCAGCGCCGGGGTAATGCCGTGTTCCTGCACCAGCTTTTCAAGGTACGATCCCTTGGGCGGTAATCCGTTATGCAGCGTGCCCAGCTGCTTTTTGTTCGATGCCCAGAGGTGCAGGGCGGTGGTCTCATCGGTGATCAGCCCCTCGGCAATGTCCGCTTGGCGCATGAACTTGAACCGCTCGCGGAACGTGATCGGGTAGAACGCATTGAGCGGCTGCACATGCTCTTCCAGCCCAAGCGCATGCACGTAATGCGTGACCATCATCGGCCCCCACACGCCCCACGGCTGTTCGGTGATGTGCACAGGCTTGCCGCGCTCCGCCTTCTTGCGCATCTCTTCACGGCGCTTTTTCGGCAGGAACGGTGCGATGGAAAAGCGGTCTGACGTGAAGTCCAGCATCTGCTTCAGGGCCGGGCTGTCAGCGGGCAGGCCAAGAACCGCGTTGTTGACCCGGTGTTCACCGGGCAGTTCGTAGCCGAACACGTAATCGCTGTCATAGTCCATCGGGCGGTGGCAATAGACATCCGTATCCACCCAGATCATGCCGGGGTTCTGGTGGATCATGTGCAGACGGAACCAATCGGCAAAAAGCGCAAAGCTGTTCTTTTGCTCGTACTTGATAAAATCGTCGGTATCGATCACCTCGCGCCCGTCGCGGCGCATCACACCGTCCGGCACGTTGGGAATATCCTCGTAACTGAACAGGGTGATCTTCTGGCCCTTGTCCACAAAGGACTTGAGGCACAACTGCTCCATCCAGGAAAGCGGCCCCCCGATCCAAAGCGTTCCAACCTCGCGGGTGCGTGGCATCTGCATGTCCTCAATCACGTCAACGTCTTGTTAGTGTGCGTCGATTAAGGTCAGCCTACGCAATGAAATCCCATTTGGGTAGCCTGCGTGACTTTTGCGTCAGTTTTTCCATCATCCGTGGCGGCGTGGCCATGCTGCTTGCGCCATAAGGCGATGATGCGGTACTTTTTCTTAAACAGAAACAATGGCGGGCAACGAATGACCCGCTGGTATGAGGCTAAGATGAGCACAGACACCTACACGGTTGTCTCGACCATGAAGAACGAAGGCCCCTATATCCTTGATTGGGTCGCGCATTATAAGACGCTGGGCTTTGATCATATCCTCGTCTGCACCAATGATTGTACCGACACGACGGTGGATATCCTGCTGCGCCTGCAAGAGATGGGGCTGGTCACACAGCATAACACCATCGTGCGCAAGGCTGGCATCCACCGCAGTGCGTTGCGGCAGGCCAGCCGACGCTATGATATCGTGATGGATGCGAAATGGGTGTTTGTCTGTGACGTGGATGAATACCTCAACATCCACATGGGCGACGGGTCGGTTCAGGATCTGGTTGCCGGGTCGGGCGAAGACGCCGATGTGATCTCGGTCCCGTGGCGGGTGTTCGGGCCGGACGGGATTGAAAAGTTCGCGGACAAACCCGTCACGCAGCAGTTCAGGATGGGCGAGTATGAATGGGACGCGAAAGAGCGGCCCCAGACCGGCAAGTTCGTCAAATCGCTTTACACCAATCAGCACAAGTTTCAGCGCATGGGCCTGCACGCGCCGGTGTCATTGGACGAGCATGTGAATGACACGCTCCGCGTTTTGCCCGGTGGTGCGCCCTATATCGTCAACGGGGAACGCACGGACAACCCGCCGCTTTTTACGCACGCGCAGGTCAACCACTATGCGCTGCGCTCGATGGACAGTTTTCTTGTCAAACGCGCACGGGGACGCGCGAACCATTCGCACCATGTGCTGGGGCTGGACTATTGGGAGCGGTTCAATCTGAACGACGAAGAGGACACGTCGATCGACCGCTATAAGGCCAAGGCGGGTAAACTGGCGCGCGAGCTGAAATCCGATCCGGTCCTGAAAGACCTCCACACCCGCGCCGTTGAATGGCACAAGCGCAAGGCGGCGTCCCTGCGCATGGACCCGGATATGGATGCGTTGGTGGATGGGATCAAAGCGTCGCTTTGACCCCGACAAAGATCATTCGGCAGCCCATTTTCGATTCTGATTGACCGATGCCGCAACGTCTAGAATAGACCGTGCCCGGGCATCGAAGGAATGTGCTTTGGCCAACGCCTTGGCAAATGCAACGCGCTTTTTACGTTTGTTTGCGGTTTCGGAACGCGCTTTCTTGATCGCGGTTTCAAAACTCTCCTGATCGTGGAAGGTGTAGACAAATTCCGCAATATCATCAGGCAGAAAGCCGACATCTTCCGAAACGGGAATGGCACCGCACGCAAGGGCATCAAACACCCTGTTGGACAGCAAACCACGAGACTGCATGACAGGCGTGTGATCGTTGAGAACGATCTCGGCCGTCTGATAGATCGCGGGCAGATCGGCATTGGCAACGGAATCGTCGACCACGTAGTTTGCATACGGCCCGTCGCGCCAGCCTGGCCCCCAGATCTTGACATCTTCTCCGGCCTGTTTTGCGAATTTGATCGCCTTGCGCTCTTCTCCGGCGCGGGCACGTCCGACAAAGACGATCCCGCGTCTGGTTTTGGCGTCGCCGGGATGCATCAGGTCGGCATCAAAGGCTTGCGGCAGGAAAGTTGATATGCCCTGCGCGCGGCCCTTCATGCCTTCTTTCATTTCCGTGGGTGAGGCCCAGAAAACATGATCGGCTTCGTCATAATTCATATCGCGCATCCCCTTTGAAATGCACCAGAACAGGGTTTTCCGACCCGGAATGCGAGGCACCTGGGCACGCCCGCGCAGCACAAGGTCAATACCGCCCGGTGTAGTGTGCGTATTCCAATTGTCTTTGGATGCAATCGTCGTCCGGTGTCCTTGCCGCGAGAAGGCACGCGCCAGACCCCTGGCAAAGTGATAATCACCCCAGTTTTCGATCTTGGCTTGCGAAGGTGCCGCGATTTTAATGCAAATATCGGGGTTATTTTCCCACCCGGCACCAAGATCGAGCGGATATTCAGACATCCAGCGCGAGGTTTGTGCATCTTGGATCGGGAACGATGAAAAATACCTGTCCACCCCATAGCTGTCGAGTTCCACATCAAGGAACTCTTCCAATATCGCGTCGTAGTTCTTTTCGAGTGCGCGATTGCTTGGATCAAGACTGCTGACAATGACCAGTCCGGTTGGAGCCGCGTCGACGATTTCGAGTGTCAGGTCTGGTCGATATTTTTGCAGGATCGGAACCATCTTCCAAACGTCCCCTGTCCAGGATGACGTTTTCGTCTGCCCCCGCTTCCTTGATGTCATCGCGACATTCCATGGCAGGCAGTCGTGAAGCAGGATTACACCATCTTGGGAGGCGTGTTTTTCTGTCCCGATAAAGTCGCGCAACAGATATTCAAACAGGTGCATGCCGTCCAGAAACGCCATATCGACACGTGCGCCCAGCGTTTTGAGCCTGTCAGCCTCGAAGAACGCATCACTTGTTTCCTGAAACGCATATAACGCGGGCTTTTGCCCCACGACCTCTTGCCGCAAGCGGTAGACGGGATCGACCGAGATCGACTTTGCGGAACTCAGTGCCAGGCTTGCGCCGGTCTGGGTGCCAATCTCAAGATACCAGTCTGGCTTTACCGTCTGATGAAGCCTCTCGAAAAATGACAAATACTGAAGGCCCGTCGCAAGGTGACACCCATCTTCTGCGATACGTTTCATGCTGTGCGCCTCTTGTCATTGTGTGTTTTCCGGCATTGACGACCCAATATGGCGATCCAGTCTGACAGATTGTTTTCTTTCACGGTCTCGATCAACCGCACCGCGAAGGTGTCTGGAAGGGCCATATTCGGGATCTCTGCTCTGCCTCTTGTCGGGCTCATGTCGCATTATGGTGGAAGGACATTGCGGATCTGTAAAGAAAAGTTACGCCAAAGCGTGGGAACGGCGGTCAGGTTGTGACTCAATTGCCATTCACACCGCCGGCCTGGTCGCGAGCGGGTGACAAGGTTTCAGAACATCCCGTAGGTTTGCACCTGGACACACATGCGAGACGCTATGGCCAAGATTATTGAACGGCGCATGACAGGGGTTCGCCTTGGGGCGGTCACAGTGCTCGATGCCGTGTGCGATGTTGTCGACGGCATCTCTTGCACCACGCTGTTCTTTGCCGCTGGCAGTGATGTTTCCCGGCTTGTGGTCAATCGCGGGGCAGAGGCCCTTTCGCAGATCAGCGTCGGTGGCGCTGTTTGTGCCACCTATGCAGCCCCCCCAAACACGTCGGTGACGCTTTGTGTTGATGGCGCAGAGGCCCAGATCACTCCGTTTGCTGCGGAACACGGATTGTTTGAAGGCCAAAACACCCTTGCCGCCATACGAAATGGGGAAGACGCGGGCACAGTGGCCACATGGCTGCGGCATCATGCGACGACGCAAAACCTGCAAGCCGCTGTGATCGTGGATCGTGCGCAACCGGGGTCGGACCCGGACTTTGCGCGCGAACTTGCAGCTGCGGATCTGCCCGACATGCAGGTCGTGATCCTGTGCAGCGACCTGCCCTTGGGCAAAGCCGATGCCCCCGCCGAGGCGCATCCGTTCAACGTGCCCGAAGCTCCGGGCAAGGACCGGATGGAGGTGCCGCCGCCGTCGCCTTGGGATGCCCCGCTTGGCGCGATGTCGCTTTACGAAATCCTGCGCGCGCGGTTTCTGAAAGACGCGCGGGCGGTGGCCAACCTTGATGTGCATGACCTGATGCCGGTGGACGCGCCCAATGTCTTTGACAGTGCTGTCGCGGCTGAAGGCGGGGTGATCGCGCTGATCGGGCGACATTGCTATCCGTGGCGTGTGCGCAAGGGTCAGCCGACGCGCTTTGCCGACCATATCTGTGTGCAGTTCGACGCCAAGGGGGGCCGCCAGCGTTGGTGTATCGCCCCTGCCAAAGCGCCCGAGGCGGCGATATGGCGGCTGATCCGCATCGGCAACGCGGTGCCGGACCGCACGCGCACGCAGCTCTTTTACCGTCATATGGCACTGCGGCACCCGACGCCGTCGATTTCCAAGATCGTGCCGAAAACCTCGTTGATCGAACATCCGCCTCTTTTGGAGATGGCAGAGAGCTATTGGGGCCACAAACCCGTCAGAATGCCCGAGTTAGAGCCTGATCCCGTGCCAAAAGGCAAAGGGCGGCGGGCGATTGTGACGACGATGAAAAACGAAGGGCCGTTCATCCTTGAATGGCTGGCTTATCATCACGCCATCGGGTTCGACGACATTATCGTCTACACCAATGACTGCACCGACGGCACCGACACGATGCTTCAAATGCTCGAACGCAAAGGGCTGGTGCAGCATCGCGAAAATCCGTTTCGGGAGAGTGGCCTGAAACCGCAGCACGCAGCATTGCAGGCGTCAGAGACTGAGCCCGTCATCAAGAACGCCAAATGGGTGACGTGCATCGACGTGGACGAGTTCGTGAACATCAAGGTCGGCGACGGCACTCTCGACGCTTTGTTCGACGCGGTGCCCAACGCCAACATGATCGCGATGACCTGGCGGCTGTTCGGCAACGGGGATGTGCATGAATACAGCGACCGCCCGATCACCGAACAATTCCTGCGTTGCGCGCCCGAGTTCGCCCGCAAGCCGCATCAGGCCTGGGGGTTCAAGACGCTGTTCCAGAACATCGGGTTGTTCAAAAAACTGGGCGTGCACCGGCCCAAGGGGCTGAACCCGCAGCTTTGGGAACAGATCAACTGGGTCAACGGATCTGGCCAACCGCTCCCGCGTGAGATGTTCCGCAATGGCTGGCGGTCGACGACCGATACCTATGGCTATGATCTGGTGCAGTTGAACCATTACGCCGTGCGCTCTGCCGAGAGCTTTCTGGTCAAGCGGGATCGCGGGCGGGTGAACCACGTGGACCGGGATCAGGGGCTCGCCTACTGGTTTCGCATGAACAACAACGCCGAAGAAGAGCTGTCGATCCAGACCCGCCTGCCGATGATGCGCAAAGAGCTGGCACGCCTGATGGCCGACCCCGAGATTGCCGCGGCGCATGATGCCGCCGTCAAAGCGCACCGCGCCAAGATCGACGCGCTGCGCGCGACCGAAAATTACGCGAATTTCTATGCAGATTTGACTGGAGCACGATTGGAAAAGCTGTCACGCTTGCATCATCACTTCGGATCGAATGTTTTCCTGTCCGGTCCAGAAGTTGTCCCAGACGAGATGCTGTCCAGAAACGCCGATGAAGATTGGTTCTTTACTGTAGAGCTGACCGGAGAAACAGCCCATTAAACGTATAGAAGGCGTATGGCTTTGTCCCAAGATCTGCTGCATTTGCACCGCCGCTATTCGGGTGCGGTGACGTTCAAATTCGGCGACTCTGCCGATTTGAGCGCAAGGTTGATCCGTCTTGTGCGTGTGGGCAAGAAAACCGCGACAACCGGAGCCTTACGGGATTTTGAGCAGGGGGAACCGCTGCCTGAACCGGGGCGGTGCGATATCGTGCTGAACTGGAGCGGTGATCCGGAACTTGTCATCAAAACAGAGGAGGTTGTGAAATGCCGCTTCTTGGACGTGACCGATGACATGGCGCTGGCAGAGGGCGAGAGGGAAACCAGAGAGGCCTGGGCCGCTGACCACCGCGCGTATTTCCTGCGCAATGGTGGTTTTTCCGAAGACATGATGGTCGTCTGGGAACGCTTCAGCATCGTCGAGGATCTGAGATGCCCTGACCGCACCAATGACGGGGCGTTGGGGTAGGTCGGACAGGTTTGCCCGACCTAGATTGTTTAGCCTATGATTGCGTTCAACGTTTTGGACGGTCGCATAACCGCCGCCGTCTTTGCGGGATCGCTGTGATAGTATCCGCCGATATCCACTGGCTTGCCTTGTGCCGCTGCAAGCTCAGACAGGATCGCGTCTTCCTTATCGGCCAGCTCTTTCGCTATGGGCGCAAAATGTGACGCAAGCTCGGCATCGTCGGACTGTTCCGCCAGCGCCTCGGCCCAGTAGCGGGCGAACCAGTAATGGCTGTCGCGGTTGTCGGGTTCCCCCACCTTGCGCGAAGGTGAGCGGTTGTTGTCGAGGATGCCCTGCGTTGCCGCATCAACCGCCTTGCCCAGAACGCGCGCCTTTTCGTTGTTGCGCGCGTCAGCAAGGAACTGGAGGCTTTCGCCAAGTGCGCAGAATTCGCCCAAGCTGTCCCAACGCAAATGGTTTTCTTCCACCAACTGCTGGACGTGCTTTGGGGCCGATCCGCCCGCGCCGGTTTCAAAAAGACCACCACCGTTCATCAATTTGACGATAGACAGCATCTTGGCCGACGTTGCCAATTCAAGGATCGGGAACAGGTCGGTTAGATAATCGCGCAGCACGTTGCCGGTGATCGCGATGGACGTTTTGCCAGCGGTGATTGTTTCAAACGACGCACGGGTCGCTTCGCGGGGGGCCATGATCTTGAACTTGTCGGCCACGCCTTTCGCCTCAAGGATCGGTTTAACGTATTTGATCAGCTCTGCGTCATGCGCGCGGTCGGCGTCGAGCCAGAAAATCGCTTCGCAGCCCTCCGCTTTCTGACGGTCGATGGCCAGTTGCACCCAATCTTCGATCGGGGCCTTGCGCGCGGAGGCAGAGCGCCAGATGTCGCCCGTTTCGACGGTATGTTCATGCAGGACCGTTCCGTCGCCCAGGATCATCTTGACCGTACCCGGGTGCGGGATTTCGAACGTGGTTGGGTGTGATCCGTATTCCTGCGCCTTCTGCGCCATCAGGCCGATGTTCTGAACGGTGCCAGCGGTGGCCGGGTTCATCTTGCCGGTTTCCTTGAAGAACTTGATCGCCTCGTCATAAACCGGTGCATAGGAATTGTCGGGGATTATGCAGTTGGCGTCAGATTCCGCGCCATCCGGCCCCCATCCCTTGCCGCCTGCGCGGATAAGAGCGGGCATAGAGGCGTCGATGATCACATCACTGGGAACGTGCAGATTGGTCAGGCCCTTGTCACTGTCCACCATATACATCGGCGGTTGATCTGCCATGACTTTTTCGATCTCGGCCTTGATCTCTGGGTTGCCATCAACCCGGGCCAGCAAATCGCCCAGACCCGAATTGGGGTCAACGCCAAGCGCATCCATTTCGTCGCCGTATTTATCGAAGACAGGCTTGAGGAAGGCTTTGACCGCGTGACCAAAGATGATTGGATCAGAGACCTTCATCATCGTCGCTTTGAGGTGCAACGAAAAGAGCGTTCCGTCCGCTTTTGTTTTTGCGATCTCGTCCTCAAGAAACGCATCCAGAGCCTTGGCCGACATGAAGGTCGCGTCGACAACCGTGCCTGCCGGATAGCTGAGCCCGTCTTTCAGAACCGTTTCTGATCCGTCTTGTCCGACAAGAACAATCTTGGCGGTGCTGTCTTCGGCCAAAGTTGCGGATGTTTCGTTCGAAAAGAAATCCCCCCCCGACATCGACGCAACGCGCGTTTTACTGTCGGCGGACCAATCCCCCATGCGATGGGGGTTGTTTTGGGCGTAGGATTTCACCGCCTTGGCCGCGCGGCGGTCGGAGTTGCCTTCGCGCAGGACCGGGTTCACGGCAGATCCTTTGATTGTGTCGTATTTTGCGCGGATGGCTTTCTCTGCGTCGGTGCTGGGCGCTTCTGGATAATCAGGAAGCGCATAGCCTTGGCTTTGCAGTTCCTTGATTGCCGCAACCAATTGCGGAACAGAGGCCGAGATGTTCGGCAGTTTGATCACATTCGCTTCGGGCGTTTTAACCAGTTTGCCAAGTTCGGCCAGGTCATCGGATTGCTGCTGCTCGGGTGTCAGGACTTCGGGAAAGGTGGCGATGATGCGACCCGCCAGAGAGATGTCTTTGGTGCCGACGCTCACCCCTGCGGCACTTGCGAATTTCTGGATGATTGGCAGAAAAGAGGCCGAAGCCAGTTCCGGGGCTTCGTCTACTTTGGTGTAAATGATATCGGGAGTGCTATTGTCAGCCATGGGTCACGCCTTTCTTGGATTTGCTCTTGCCATAAAAGAAATGCTGCGAGTCGTAAACCGCATACAGTGGTATACATTGCCGCAACGTCCTGAGCAGAACGGGTTCAGGTTGTCACGAACTCAACGCCATCTTTGGAAAACACGGCCGCGGTCAGTTGGCCCGTTGCATACGCCCCGGTGTCTATGGAAATACGACCCTCCCGCAGTTTGGGCGTATCGAAAATTGTATGTCCATGCACAATCCAAAACCCATCGCTTCGGGGTTTCTTGTGAAATTGGGGGTGGCCCCAGATAAATGTATCGGCGGTTTGATCGGTCAGGGGCAGATCAGGATCGGCCCCGGCATGAACCACCACGACATTGCCGGATGAGGCGACATGTTCAAGCCCCGATACCCAAGTGACAAGATCGTCGCCCATGGCATTGAACAAGGCGTCGCGCATATCGCGTAATTGCTGGGCATTTGCGGTTTCGGTCGCACCGGAAATGCCAAAGCTGGTCAGGGTTTGAAGCCCGCCATTTCTGATCCAGCGGCTGCCATTGGTTTCCGGATCTGACAAAAAGGCCAGCATCATCGCTTCGTGATTGCCCATCAAGGCCGACATTTCGGAATGATCTTTGACAAAGCGCAGAACATCCGCGCTTTGTGCGCCACGGTCGATCATATCGCCCACCGACATGATACTGACCCCTTTGGGCAATGCGCCAACCAATAACTGTAGCAGATCAAACCGCCCATGAATGTCGCCGATGACACAAAACGCTCCATCCGGTGCGATTGGGTCATAGGGAACAGCCACAGTAGAACGCTTGGATTTTTCGAAAAGCGAACGAAGTCTCATAAAGTGGATGTATGTCCACGGTCCGCCCTGTACCAGTCCGTTTGCGAAATCACTGGTCAGGTCGCGTTAAGAGAGTAAGCACGGGCAGTGAAGGTGCGTCTATGGCGGTGATACACGCGGCGTGATAGGCGTGTTTTGGCTGATACGACACCCAAGAGTTTCATTATGACCCGCGTTCTCATCACCGGCACGGCCGGCTTTATCGGATACCACTTGGCCCGGTTGCTTCTTGGTGAGGGCTATGTGGTTCATGGCTATGACGCGATGACAGATTACTATGATGTCACATTGAAACAGCGTCGCAACCAAATGCTGCTGCAATCGCAAAACTACAGTTTTACGCAAGCCAGTCTGGAGGAAAACGAAACGTTCTCGCAGGTCGCGATAGAGTTCGAGCCGGATATCATCGTTCACCTCGCGGGGCAGGCCGGAGTGCGCTATTCGCTGGAAAACCCGCGTGCCTATCTGGACAGCAATCTGGTGGGCACGTTCAACGTCATGGAAGCCGCGCGGCATTTGCAGGTTGCGCATCTGCTGATGGCGTCAACGTCATCGGTTTATGGGGCCAACGATCAGATGCCATTTCGCGAGACGGACAAGGCCGACACGCCGCTGACCTTCTATGCCGCGACGAAGAAAGCGAATGAGGCGATGGCCCATGCCTATGCGCATTTGTGGCAAATCCCGACCACGATGTTTCGGTTCTTCACGGTATACGGGCCATGGGGCCGCCCGGATATGGCGCTTTTCAAATTCACCAAAGGGATCTTCGAAGGGACGCCGATCGACATCTACAATCATGGCGACATGTATCGGGACTTTACCTATGTGGATGATCTGGTGCGTGGGATTCGATTGTTGATGCACACGATCCCCGGCGCACCTGACACAGCCGTGGACAATGATACGCTGAGCCCAGCAGCGCCTTACCGGGTGGTCAATATCGGCAATTCAGACAAGGTACGATTGCTTGATTTTATCGAAGCAATCGAGGCGGAAACCGGGATCACCGCCAAACGGAATTACATGGACATGCAAAAGGGCGACGTTTTTGCCACTTGGGCCGACGCGTCGCTGTTGCGAAACCTGACCGGATATGCGCCACAAACCGACATCCGAACCGGTGTGGCGCGGTTTGTGGCGTGGTATCGTGACTATTACAAAATTTGATGCACATTCTGTTGACGTAGCAGCCTGATTATACTGGCGTCGCCGTGCCGGAACCCGTCGAGACACGGGGGGCCAGCCCCCCGCACCCCCCGGCATATTTCAAAAAAGAAGAAGACGCGGACCAAGCGCCAGCCTCGATAGGTTTGAGCTGCTTTCAAGGAATTTGAGAAAAACAGCGGCTTGAAAGACTGTCTGCTTTTCGAACGCGATCCGTGATCTTTGCCAGTTGAATTTTACAATATGGCTTCCATCATGGTGCGAGTGTTGCTTTCTGTCATTTTGACGGGATTGCCACCAGTGGACGGATCTTTCAACGCGTCGCGAACCAGAATGTCGAGATCTGGGTCTTTGACACCCAGCTCGGAGAGTGTTTTCGGGATAGCGAGCTGTGTGTTGAACTGGTCGACAAACGCTTGGAAGCCCTCGAACCCGCCATCTATACCAAGATAGCCTGCCGCTTGATCAAAGCGGTCGCGGATGGCGTCGGCGTTGAACTTCAACACAGCCGGCATACACACGGCGTTGGTTGTGCCGTGATGTGTGTGGTGATGCGCGCCGATGGGGTGGGACATGGCGTGGATCGCGCCGAGGCCCTTTTGGAAGGCGGTTGCGCCCATGGCGGCAGCGCTCATCATGTTGGCGCGGGCGTCGATGTTGGTGGGGTCGTTATAGGCCACGGGCAGGTTGTCGATGACCAGCTTCATGCCCTCCAAAGCGATGCCTTGGCTCATGGGGTGGTAATGCGGGCTGCTGAAGGCTTCGACGCAGTGGGCGAAGGCGTCGAGGCCGGTGCCAGCAGTGATGAATTTGGGCATTCCAACGGTCAACTCTGGGTCGCAGATCACCACGGCTGGTAGCATCTTGGGGTGGAAGATGATCTTCTTTTCGTGCGTTTCAGAGTTGGTGATGACACTGGCGCGGCCCACTTCGGACCCGGTGCCTGCTGTCGTGGGCACGGCGACGATGGGGTGGATGCCGTTGGGGTCGGCGCGGGTCCACCAGTCGCCGATATCTTCGAAATCCCAGAGCGGGCGCGTCTGGCCTGCCATGAAGGCAAGCGTTTTCGCCAGATCAAGGCCGGAACCGCCTCCGAAGGCGACGACGCCATCGAAACCGCCCTCGCGGTAGACCTTGAGGCCTTCTTCGACGTTCTTCTCATTGGGGTTCGGATCGACATTGGCAAAGAGCGCGCGGCCCAGCCCTGCCGCGTCCAGCAGGTCGAGCGTCTTGGTGGTGATGTCCATATCCGCCAGCCCGCGATCCGTGACCAGCAGGGGCTTGGCGATGTTTGCGGCTTTGCACGCCTCGGCGATTTCCGAGATGCGGCCAGCACCGAAGCGGATGGCGGTGGGGTAGGACCAGTTTCCTGTCAGGGCCATGATTTACGCTTTCTTTAAGTGGTAGGATTTGGGCCGTGTCAGAGCCTGATACGCCAGTTTCGACAGGCCCTGCCCGCGCCCGGTGTCTTTGCAGCCGGTCCAGCAGAGCGCGGGGTCGAGGTAGTCGCAGCGGTTCAGGAACACGGTGCCGGTTTCGATCTGGTCGGCGATCTCTTCGGCTTTGGCCACGTCCTTAGACCAGATGGAGGCTGTCAGGCCGAATTGGCTGTCGTTCATTAGCGCGGTGGCTTCAGCGTCGTCCTTGACCGGCATGATGCCGACGACGGGGCCAAAGCTTTCGTCGCGCATCACGCGCATGTCGTGGGTGACATTGGTGAGGATTTGCGGGGTCAGGTAGGCGCCGCCATCATCGGCTGGCATGGAGTCGATATGGGCTTTGGCGCCTTGGGCGACGGCCTCGTCGATCTGCGCGCGGACCTCGGCTGCGAAGCGTTTGTGGGCCATGGGGCCCATCGTTGTGTCGGGGTCGAGCGGGTTGCCGAGGGTCTGGGCGTTGACCCAAGCAAGGGCTTTTTCGACAAATTGATCGTAAAGAGTTTCGTGCACATAGATGCGTTCGATGCCGCAGCAGCACTGGCCCGCATTGAACATCGCGCCGTCCATCAGACCTTCGACTGCCGCATCCACATCGGCATCGGCGCGGACATAGCCGGGGTCTTTGCCGCCAAGTTCGGTTGAGACGGGCATGAAGGTGCCAGCGGCGGCGCGTTCGATGGCCTGACCGCCGCCGACGGAGCCGGTGAAATTAACGAAATCGACAGCTTTGCGGGATAGCAAAGCCGAGGTTGTGTCATGGTCGAGGACAAGATTTTGAAACACGTCTTTTGGAACGCCCGCGTTGTGAAACGCTTCTGCCAAATGTTCGCCTACTTTCAGGGTCTGGCCCGCGTGCTTCAGGATCACCGTATTGCCTGCAATAAGGGCCGGGGCGACCGTGTTGATCGCGGTCATGTAAGGGTAGTTCCAAGGCGCGATGACCATGACCGTGCCCCACGGAACGCGCTTGATCAGGCGGCGGAACGCCTCGCTGTCTTCGATTTCCATTGGCGCGAGCGCGTCTTCGGCCACATCTGCCATATAGGTCAGGCGTTCGTTGAACCCGCCAAATTCGCCGCCATAGCGGATAGGGCGGCCCATCTGATGCGCGATTTCGGTTGTCATGCGGTCTTGCTGCTTGCCGATAATGTCGGCCGCTTTGCGCACCATGGCAATGCGATCCGCGATGGGCCGTGCGGCCCAGTCTGATTGGGCGTCTTTCGCGCGCTGGGCGGCGGCGAAAGCAGCGTCTTGCGTCAGCACCTCGCGGGTGAGGTAAACCGACCCGTCGATGGGCGAAATTAGGTCAACTGTTTTGGTCATGGGTTAAGCTCTTTCAAATCCGCGCTGGATTTCCCAGTCGGTGACGGCGGCGTCAAACATTTCCTGTTCGACTTCGGCGCAGCGGGTGTAGTGGTCGATCACATCTTCGCCCATCGCTTCGCGCAGCAGGGTTGATCCGCGCAGGGCTTCGGTTGCGGCGCGCAGGGTGTTGGGGATCTCGGGGATGTTTTTCATGTTGTAGACATCGCCCGTGACCGGATCGTCAAGGGTAAGCTTTTCCTCCATTCCCTTGATGCCAGCAGCCAGTTGCGCGGCGCAGGCAAGGTAGGGGTTGATGTCCGAGCCGGGGATACGGCACTCGATACGGACGCCTTTTGTGCCCTCGCCAACAAGGCGATAGCCTGCGGTGCGGTTGTCAACGGACCACGCGGTTTTCGTCGGCGCAAAGGTGCCCGGCAAAAAGCGTTTGTAGCTATTTACATAGGGCGCGAGGAAGACGGTCATGTCAGGGGCGTATTTGATCAGGCCCGCGACATAGGATTTCATCAGGTCCGACATGGTCAGCGGCGCATCAGCATCGTGGAAGACGTTGGTGCCCCCCTTGAACAGAGACTGGTGTATATGCGCGGCGCTGCCGACTTTATCAGCGCGCCATTTGGGCATGAAGGTCACGGCGTGACCCTGTTGCTGCGCAATCTCTTTCACCGCGTGTTTCGCGATGGTGTGGTTGTCGGCACAAGCGACAGCATCGGCGTAGCGGATGTTGAGTTCTTCCTGGCCTGTTTCGGCTTCGCCCTTGGAGTTTTCGACCGGGACACCGGCGCGCACCAGATGGTTGCGGATCGGGCGCATGACGTGCTCTTCGCGGGTGGTTTGGAGGATGTTGTAATCCTCGTTATAGCCGCTGATCGGGGCGAGGTCGCGGAAGCCGCCTTTGCGAATGTCATCGAAGGAGTTTTCGAACAGGAAGAATTCCAGTTCGGTCGCCATCATCGGGGTCAGGCCCATCTCGGCCAACCGCGCAACTTGCTTTTTGAGCACCTGGCGGGGCGAGTGTGGGACGGCGGCATGCGTGTGGTGGTCGATGATATCGCAGAGCACCATTGTAGTGCCGTCAAGCCATGGGATCGGACGCAGCGTGTGCATGTCGGGCTTCATTACGTAGTCGCCATACCCAGATTCCCAACTGGTTGATTTGTACCCTTCGGGAGTCGCCATTTCGAGGTCGGTGGCCAGCAGGTAATTGCAGCAATGGGTCTCTTTCCACGCGTTCTCGATGAAGTTCGAAACGTGGAAGCGTTTGCCCATGAGGCGGCCCTGCATGTCGACCATGCAGACAAGCACCGTGTCGATCTCGCCGGTTTCGGCTAGGGCTTTGAGGTCTTCGAATGTCATGGGGGTCCTCTTGGGTGGTCTGGGTGCCAGCCCCTTCACAGGAGCTGGTGATTTTGTTCGAACAAAATCAGCCCCGGAACGCAAGGTCGGGGCCGATCTTTGGCGATTAGGTGTAACGGTACGGACGGCCCGCCTTTTCCATGTCGGCATTGTACTGTTTGAAGATCTCGACAACACGGGCCTTGGTCTCAGACTCGGCCGCGATCTCGTCCCAGAATTCGCGCGCGGCGGCCTCAACCGTGGCCCATTCTTCATCCGGGATGGACGTCAGTTGCAGTTTGTCACCGTTGACGCGCAGGTTGGCTTCGCCGCCCCAGTACCACCACTGGCGGTAATAATGCGATTGGTCACAGCAGACGCGGAACAGGGTTTGCAGGTCTTCGGGCAGTTCGTTCCAGCGTTCCATATTCGCAAAGAACGACCCGGCCCATGCGCCCGAGATGTTGTTGGTGAGGAAGTAGTTGGTCACATCCGCCCAACCGACGGTGTAGTCTTCGGTGATGCCGGACCAAGCGATGCCGTCCAACTCTCCGGTTTGCAGGGCGACTTCCACGTCTTCCCATGGGACCGAGACCGGGACCACGCCGAATTGGCTCATAAAGCGGCCAGCAGTCGGGAAGGTGAAGACGCGCTTGCCTTGCAGGTCTGCGAGAGAGCGGATGGGGTCTTTGGTGGCGAAGTGGCACGGGTCCCATGCACCGGCAGAGATGTGTTTGACGCCGACTTTGGAGTATTCTTCGTCCCAGATCTCGTTCAGACCGTACTGGTTGAACAGCACTGGCACGTCGAGCGAATAGCGCGAGCCGAACGGGAAGTAGCCGCCGAACACGGTGACTTCGGTGGGCGACGCCATGCTGTCGTCATCGGATTGCACCGCGTCGATTGTGCCGCGTTGCATCGCCTGGAAGAGTTCGCCTGTGGGGACAAGCTGGTCGGCGTAGAACAACTCGATCTGCATGCGGTCGCCAGCGATCTTGTTGAACATCTCAATCGCTGGATCGATCACGTGCTCGGCCAGTGCCGCGCCCGCGTAGGTTTGCATGCGCCATGTGATGGTCGATTGCGCGAGGGCCGGGGCCGCGAGGGGTGCGGCGGCGACGCCTGCACCGGCGGTGGTGAGAAACTTACGTCTTGTGGTCATTTTCAAATCCTCTCGGTTGGTGTGAAATGCCCCGTTTGTTCGGGGTCTGGTTGGTTAATTTCCGTAAACAACTCCGGGCAGCCAAAGGGCGATCTCCGGAAAGATCATGACGATGGCGAGCGCGCAGACCATCACCAGAACGAAGGGGATGATCGAGGTGTAGATGTCCTTGAGGCCGATCTCGGGCGGGGCCATCGCGCGCATCAGGAACAGGTTGTAGCCGAAGGGCGGCGTCATGTAGGCGATCTGGGTCGTGATCGTGTAGAGGATGCCGTACCAGATCAGGTTGAAGCCAAGTTCGCCCACCAGCGGCACGTAAAGCGGTGCGACGATCACCAGCATGGCGGTGTCGTCCAGGAACGTGCCCATGATGATGAAGCTGAGTTGCATCAGGATCAGGATCACCCAGGGGTTCAGGCCAAGCTGTTCTGTGAACAGGCTTTCGATGGCTTTCACCGCGCCGAGGCCGTCGAACACTGCGCCGAAGGCAAGAGCGGCGAGGATGATCCACATGAACATGCAGGTGATGCCAAGGGTCTTACGGACCGAGTTCTCGAACACTTCGCGCGTCATGCGCCCCTTGAGGATCGCGGCGAGCATGGCGGCGAGGGCGCCGATGGCGGAGCTTTCGACAAGCGAGGTCCAGCCGTTCACGAAGGGGATCATCATGGTAAAAAAGATGCCCAGTGGCAGCAGGCCTGCGCCGAGGAGGCGGTATTTTTCGGCCTTGGGGATGTCGCGGTCAGCGGCGGGCAGGACGGGGCCGAGGGATGGGTTCAGTTTGCAGCGGATCGTGATGTAGACGATGAACATCGCAGCCATCATCAGGCCGGGGATCACGCCTGCAAGCCAGAGTTGGCCAACCGGCTGGCGGGCGATCATGGCATAGAGGACCAGCACAACAGAGGGTGGAACGAGGATGCCGAGGGATGATCCGGCCTGGATCACGCCTGTGACCATGCGTTTGTCGTACCCGCGCCTGAGCAGTTCAGGCAGGGCAATGGTGGCGCCGATGGCCATGCCTGCGACGGACAAGCCGTTCATGGCAGAGATCAGGACCATGAGGCCGATGGTGCCAATCGCCAGCCCGCCCGAGACGCCGCCGAACCAAACATGGAACATGCGGTACAGGTCATCCGCGATGCGGCTTTCGCTGAGGATGTAGCCCATGAAGATGAACATCGGCAGGGTCAGGAGCGGATACCATTTCATCAGCTTCATCGCGGCCGAAAAGCCAAGGTTGTATCCGCCTCGATCGCCCCACAACAGGAACGCGGCGATGACCGCGACAAAGCCAATCGCGCCAAACACCCGTTGCCCGGTGAGCAGCATCAGCATCATGGTCGAGAACATGAGGATGGCGATCAACTCGTACGGCATCAGACCTTGGCCCCCATATCGTGCCCTTGCAGGCGCAGGATATCTTTTGCCAGTTCACAAAGGACTTGCAGCAGCATCAGAAGGATGCCGATGACCATTACCGTTTTGATGGGCCAAAGGTACGGTCGCCACGCCGTTGGGCTGCGTTCGAGGAAGCCGAGTTCTTCGGAGCCTGTGATGAGGCCGGTGAAGAAGCTGAACGGCTCAGAGCCGAAATAGCCCAGTGAATAGGCGGTCGAGGCCAACCCGCCATAGAGCAGGAAGCCGAGGTAGATCAGCAGGAAAACCACCGTCACTGCGTCGATGGCGGCTTTGCGGCGGTCGGTCATTTCGCCGTAGATCAGGTCCATGCGCACGTTGCTGCCCATCTGGATCGCGTATGGCCCGCCAAGGACGTAGTAGGCGACCAGCGCATATTGCGCCATTTCGAGCGTCCAGAGCGATGGCAGGAAGAAGGTTTTCGACACCGACGACCAGAGCAGAATGCCCATCATCACGAAGATACCGTACATTACGATCCGGCCGATCGTACGGTTCATCGGGTCGATGATTGCGACATAGCGCTGAAGCAGTCTGGTCATGTGACCGCCTGCGCCGCAAGTGTCGTGAGCGCCTTGGAAAGCATATCGTTCAGGATGTCGGAAAAGCGTGTAACCCCCTGCTGGTCTGAAATGAGATCGTTGCGGACTTCGATCATCACGTTATGCAATCCCCGCGCAATGGCGTGTTCGCGCAGGGTATGGGTGACGCCATCTGTAACCGAATAGGGCGCGTTAAGGCGGGTTGTGACCGTTTCGGGTGCGTGTTGCAGCATGGCCTTGGCCAGCCTGTCATCACGATCATGCAGCAACCCAAGCTCAACGTCGCGCCGCTTGCCGTGCCAGACAGGCGTGAAGGAATGGAGCGTGACAAGCGTCGGTGCAAAAGCAAAACCGTCGAGGGTCTGGCTGAGCAAACTGCGGAACGGTGCATAGACGTCAGCAACGCGCGCGGCTTTGTCAGCATCGCTTAGCCCGAGGTTTCCGGGTACATCTATGACTTCGGACCTGGCCGGGATGGCGTCGGGCGCGCTGGGCGGGCGATTGCAGTCATAGACAAGTCGAGAAATCCGCGATGCGACCAGCGGCGCGTTGAGCGTATTTGACAATGCCACCGCAAGATCGCGAGCGCCAATATCCCACACGGCGTGGCTGTGCCGATGTTGCGGAGCAAGCCCCAGATCCGACAGGGATGCGGGGATCACTGCGCTTGCATGTTCGCAGACCAGACAGATCGGCGAGGTGCCGGTGGGGTTGATAACCTCGGCAACCCGGCGTTCATCATGGCTTAGAATCGTATGAGGATCAGCGGGTGTCACGCAGGCATTAGGAGGACAGGCATCTCACCTGTCAAGCAAATTTAGTTGAATTATTTACTTTGATCGACTAGTCTGTAGCAATTGCTACAAAGGTGGACACACCCATGCCAAAGCCCGTTTCCGTCAAGGAGCTTTTGCAAGATCACGCGGCCGCGCTTACCCCGGCAGAGCGGCAATTGACCGGCGTATTGATGCGCGACTACCCGGTGGGGGGGTTGCAATCGATTACCAAGATTGCCGATGCGGCGGGCGTTTCCACGCCCACAGTCATCCGTTTGGCGCGCAAGCTTGGGTTTGACGGATTTCCCGAGCTTCAGGCCGCGATGCGTGAGGAAGCGTCAGCGCAATTCAAAACACCGATCCGCAAACGCGACGGGTGGGGGGATGCAAAACCCGGCTCTGCCGCCTTCAAAGCCTTTGCCGAGGCGGTTTTTGACAACCTCAGCCGGACAATTGACAGGCTGGAACCGGGCCGATTGGATGCTTTGGCCAGCGTTCTGGCTGACACAAAGCGGCCTGTGTACCTGTCCGGCGGGCGGATCACCCGGTCGAATGCGGATTACTTTTACAACCATCTGCAGATCATCCGCCCCGGTGTGACCTTGTTGGGCGCATCCCCCAATGTCTGGCCGCAATACATACTGGATATGGACCGCAGATCCGTCCTGATCGTGTTCGATATTCGTCGCTATGAACAAGACCTGCAACGCCTGTGTGCATTGGCAAAAGACCGTGAGGCCGAGATCATATTGTTTACAGACCAATGGGGATCTCCGATTTCGCAGCTTGCCGATCACGTGGTGAATGCGCTGATCGAGGTGCCATCAAGCTGGGATTCGACGCTTGCGATCAATCTGGTGATCGAGGCCTTGATTGCAGAAGTGCAAACGCGCGTTCCCGACAGTGCGCGGGACCGGATGGAAGCGTTGGAAGACATGTTCCAGTCAACCCGCATTTTCCGCAAATCAACCTGAGGCCGGACTGTTGCCGGTGGCATCATCAGCAAGGCGGCTTTCAAGCAACTGACCCTCGCGGTAAAGGATCGGATGGGCCACGGTCACGATCCAGGAATGCATCTCTTTCAACGTATAGGCGGTTTCGATGTGGATATCGCTGGAGCCAAAACTGTCATCCATCCCGGCATTGAGCCGTTTCAGATGCGCCTTGCGGCTTTTGCGCTCTAGCTGGGCAATCTCTTTCTTTTGTTCAAGCAGCATGCGTGCGCCCAGCAAATCATTGCTGACCAGAACGCTTGACGCCGTGGCAAGGTTTTGGCTGACGCGGCTGTGCAAATCCGACAGTTCCTCAAAACCTTGTTTAGAGAAGCGCAATGCGTTTTCAGATTTTTCCCGTGCCAGGGGCAGCAATCGTTTGACCAACAGGTCTCCGGATGCCTCAAGGGCAATCGCGTAATCCACCAACGCGCGAAGTTCGCGTTTTTCCTCTTTTTGCATGGCATGATGCGGCAGGTCGGCGGCGAAAACCCGAATATTGCTCAATGCGCTGTTCAACACTTGGTCCTCTTCGGTCAAGTCGCGGGCAACATCGGCGTTGTAGGTCTGGTAAAGCTCCATCGTGGGCGCAAGCATTTCAGACAGCACATCTGCCATGCGGATCACTTCCCGTCTTAGACTGGCCAGCGCACGAACCGGAACATCTATGGTGCCCGGATCAAGATGAGATTTGTGAAGGGGTTTGATTTCTTGCAGCAAGATCGGGTTCGGAAGCAGCTTCAAAAGCAGTTTTTCAATTGGCATGGCGAACACGATCAGCGCCAGAACCGCCGTATTGAACGCGATATGAACGGCCACCAGTGTTGCTCCGTTGCCAAGCGGGTCGAGTTGCGGGGGCAGGCCAAATGCGTCAATGACAATCGCTGCAGTTATCGCAGCCAGGCCGCGCAAGATAAGGTTGGCCAATGGAACACGTCGGGTGCCGGGATCGGCATTGCGGGTCAGCCATACGGGAATCACAGCCGAGCCGAGATTGGCCCCAAGAACCAGAGACACTCCTGCCGCCAAGGGAAGGGCACCCATGCCGACCACGGCCACCGTCATCAGAATTGTGGCCACCGAACTGTGCATGACAAAGGCCAAGGCGGCACCGGTGAGGAACGCGGTAACAAAGTCTCGTTCAAAATAGGCCGCCAGCGCCGGAAGGACCGCGCTGTCGCGAATGGGTTCAACGGCCTCGCGCAGGTATCTGAGCGCGATCAGGATCAGGGCAACGCCCAACAGGATGCGTCCGGCCTGTTTCCAGCTTCTGGTCTTGGATTTGAGGAAAAGAAGGCCGCCAAGCGTAAGAAACACAGGAACAAGCGCTTCGACTTGCAGTGACAGCAGCATGATCAGCAAGGCTGAGCCAAGGTCACCGCCCAGAACCATCGCCAGACCGGGAACAAACCCAATGCTGCCGGTCCCGGCAAAGCCCGCAACCAAAAGAGTGACGGCCGCAGAGCTTTGCAAGACCATCGCCATCAGCAAACCAGACGCCATCATGGTCAACGGAGATCGCGGTTTGCTGACCGTGCGATGCAGACGCGGCCCCAACGCCCGTTCAATGCCGGTGCGGACCATTCGGACGGCGAACAGCAGCAACAGAACTGCGCCTGCCAGATGGATGAGGAAAGTAAGGATCTGCATAAAACTTTCAGGCTTCAGGACAGAGCGAGGATCATCACACCAATGGCAACAATACCCGCAGCAAGCAAACGGCGATTGGCGGGCCCTTCACTCATCCAGATCACACCAATCAGAGCGGCAAAGATAACGGAAGTCTCGCGCACCGCAGAGACAATGCCAATCGGAGCGAGGGTCTTGGCGAAAAGAGCAAGGCCATACGCCACGCCGGAAATTGCGCCACCGGTCAATCCAAGCATTCGGCTTTTTACGTCAAGACCGCGGAAACGTTCAAGGCGTGTGGCAAGAACAAAGGCCGCCACGCTGATTTCTGCTGCAAACAACCACACAACATAGCCCACCGGTGTGCCAGATGCGCGGATGCCAAGACCATCGACAATCGAATACGCCGCAATAATGGTCGAGGTTATCAAGGCCGCTCCAACGCCACGTTTGTCAGCGTGTTTGACAGTGGCAAGAACCATGATTCCGGCGGACACGGCAAATATGCCGGACCATGCCAGCCAGCTCAGCGTTTCATCGGCCCAAATCATGGCGCCGAACGCAACCATGACAGGTGCCGTGCCTCTTGCGATCGGATAGACCAAAGACAGGTCACCGAACCTGTAAGCCACATTAAGAAAGTAGTAATACGCCCAATGAATGATCGTTGATGCCAGGATATACCAGAACGCAACAGCGTTCGGAACGGGCACAAACGGAACCAGCAAAAGCGCAGGGACACAATGCCCCAACGCGATCAAGCCAAGAGTAACAGTCCGATCCCCCGACGCCTTGACCAGCGCATTCCACAGCGCATGCAAAAGCGCCGCTGTGAGGACGATGCCGAGGACGGGAAGGGTCACTCGATCATGGCCAAGGCAGGCTGTAGGTTTTGACGTTGGTAAAGAACTTCATCGCTTCGATCACGCCTTCCTTCACGCCGTTGCCGCTGTCCTTGATGCCGCCGAACGGGGACATTTCGATGCGGTAGCCCGGCTGTTCCCAGATGTTGCAGGTGCCGACATTGAGGCCGTTGATATAGGCAATCGCGCGGTTCAGGTCATTGGTGCAGACGCCACTGCTCAGGCCGAAGTCGGTGCTGTTGGAGATGCGCATCACCTCGGTGTCGTCGTCGGGGACACGGACGATGGGGATGATGGGGCCGAAGGTTTCTTCCATCACCAATTCAATGTCATGGGGGACGTTGTCGACCACGATGGGCGGCAGCAGCGCACCTTGGCGTTCTGGGTGGTAGAGGATGTCCGCGCCCTGGTCGGCGGCCATGAGAACACGTTTTTCGAAGAGTTCGGCCGCTTGGGCGTGGATCACGCAGCCGAGTTCTGTGGCGGGGTCTTGCGGGTCGCCGAATTTGATCTTCTTGGCTTTCTCGACCACGAGCGGCACGAACCTGTCCGCAACGCTGTCCTGTACGAGTATACGCTTGATCGCGGTGCAGCGTTGGCCGGAATTGCCCGTGGCCCCGGCGACAGCGATGGTCGCAGCTTTGTCGAGGTCGGCATCGGTCAGATCGTTGCAGACGATCAGCGGGTCGTTGCCGCCCAGTTCAAGCGCGGTGCGTTTGTAGCCAGCTTTGGACGCGATGATCTTGCCGACGGGCACGCCGCCGGTGAAGGTGATGATGTCGATGTTGTCGTTTGTGACCATCTCGTCACCGATGTCTTGCGGCATCCCTGTCACCACTTGGAACATCTCGGGCGGCAAGCCGGCTTCGTAGAGGATATCCGCCAGCGTGAGCGCGGTCAGCGGGGTCAGTTCCGTGGGTTTGCACACCATACAATTGTTCGTCGCAATGGACGGCGCGATCTTGTGACTGACCATGTTCAGGGGATGGTTGAACGGGGTGATCGCGCTGATGGCGCGGACGGGTTCGCGCATGGTGAAGATTTTGCGCGCCTTGCCGTTGTGGGTGAGGTCGCACGAGAAGATCTCGCCATCGTCCTTGAGCGCCTCGGCGGCGGCGAATTGGTAAACGTCTTGCGCGCGCTTTGTCTCGTAGATGCTGTGCTGGTGGCAGATGCCGAGTTCCAGCGTCAGCCATTTGGCGAGGTAGTCGCGGCGTTCGCCGATGATCTCTCCGGTGCGCTGCAGGATCTGGCTGCGCTCAAAGCGGGTGAGTTTAGGCTGGTAGTTCGCCGCGATTTCGAACGCTTTGCGTGCATGTTCGGCGGTGCCCATGGGGACAGTGCCGATCACCTCGTTCGTGTAGGGGTAGCGGACCTCGAGGCGGTCTTTTGTGTCGACCTTCTCGCCGCCGATGCGCATCTGGTCGTGGCGAATTTCGGTCATGCGGGCACCTCTTCCAGCGCGGCTGCAGCGGTGGCGTAGAAGAACGCGTCGAAGTTGCGAAGCGTCGGCGCGTTCGGCAGGTCGATCTTGCGGTTCACGATGAAGGGGACCTCTTGTTCGGTCAGCCCGCCATGGCTGCGCAGGGGTTCTTTGAGCGCGGCGAGGTCGTGGCGGTGAGCGGAGGTGCCAAGGGTCATGTTTTCGGTCGAAATAAGGACGATGTCGCCGATGCGGTCGGCGGGCAGGTCGTATTTGCTGACCGCTGTAGTTTTGTCGATAGCCTCCAGGATTTCGTCGCGCTGGGCGAGGCGGGTCAGAATGTCTTGTATGTCTGCGCCGTCCGGCAAGTAGGCGGTTGCGAACGAGCCGAGCGCGCCGTGGTGGACGACATAGGGGTCGGTGATCGGCAGAATCACGCGGGCGGCGTCTTTGCCGAGCCAGTCGTCGAGCAGGTCTTGTACGTAGATCACCGCTGGGTCGCCGTTGGCGTCGTGCTTGGGCTTCATGCCGTGGTCGGCGGTGACGACGATGGCAGCGCCCATTTCGTCGAGCTGCGCAAGGTAGCGGTCGAACATGGCGTAGAATTCTTTTGCGCCTTGTTCGTCGGGGGCGAATTTGTGCTGGATGTAATCGGTGGTGGAGAGGTACATGACGTCCGGTTTCCACTCTTTGAGCAGCTTCACACCGGCGGCGAAGACGAATTCCGACAGGTCGGCGGAGTAGACCTCGGGCACGGGCATGCCGAGCCAGTCGCTTGCTTTGTCGATGCCGTGTTCTGCCTTGGTGGTGTCGCCGGAGCGTTCAGAGGAAAACGCGATGGCGCGGTCCTCATTGAACTTCAGCCCAGCGCCCAGTAGCGCGCGCAGCTTGTCCTTGGCCGTCACAACCGCAACCCGTGCGCCTGCTTCGTAGAACTTGGAGAACACGGTCGGCGCGCGCAGGAAGCGGACATCGTTCATCATGACTTCCTCGCCCGTTTCGGGGTCATAAAGGAAATTGCCGCAGATGCCGTGAACGCTTGGCGGGCGGCCTGTGGCGATGCTCATGTTGTTGGGGTTGGTAAACGACGGGATCACCGAATGGGCCAGACGGTCTGTCCCGGTCTCGCGGATACGTTTGAGCGTGGGCATCAGGCCCTCGGCAATAGCAACCTCAAGATATTCGGGTTCGCAGCCGTCCAGACAGATCGCAATCGCGCAGGTTTTCGGGATGGCATAGGTGCGGTCATTGGCGACCACGGGGTTCGAGATGGGCATGTCTGGTCCTTCAGGCAGCGAGTTTCTTGCGTTCTTCCAAAGCGGCGGCGGGGGGTGCCGCGCTGCTTACATTCACGTCAGTCAGCGCATCACGCGCCGCATCAACAACCCGGCGCATGACGTGTTCATCCATCTGGCCAATCACGCCAATTCTGAAGCTGTCTACCACGGTCAGCTTGCCGGGATAGATGATAAAACCGCGTTTTTTCATGGCGTCGTAAAACCCCTGGAACGTGAAATTCGGGTCGGCAGGGCAGAAAAACGTCACGATGATCGGGCTAAGCCAGCGGTCATCCAATAACGTCTCGAACCCGATATCGCGCAGACCGCGGACTATGACATCGCGATTTTTGGCATATCGCGCCCCACGCGCCGCAACGCCGCCTTCTGCCGCGTGCAGTTCAAGCGCGTGCATAAATGCAGCGATTGTGTGGGTCGGGGGCGTAAACCGCCATTGTCCGGTTTTCTCCATCGTCGCCCATTGCGCGTGAACATCCAGAGACAGGGAATGCGAATTGCCTTTGGCCGCCTTGATGTCGTCGATGCGCGCGATGACAAAGCCAAATCCGGGCACGCCTTCGATGCATTTGTTGGCGGATGACACAAACGCCGCACAACCCAGCGCTTTGGGGTTCAATGGCAGGGCGCCAAAGGCGGACATGCTGTCAATCAGAAGCGTCCGACCCGCCGCCCGTGTGGCTGCGGCGATGTCTTCAATCGGGTTAAGGATTCCACTGGAGGTTTCGCAATGGATCGCCAGAACATGGCTGATGGCGGGATCATTCGACAGGATCTGCGCAACTTCGCTGCCCGACGGTGGCAGGTAATCCCCTTTGTCCAAAAGGTGATACGCCCGCCCCAGATAGTCCAGAGTTTGCGCGGCGCGCAGTCCGTAGGCTCCGTTGGCAAGGACCAGCACTTTTCCCTCTTTTGGAACAAAACTGCCCAACATCGCTTCGACGGCATAGCTGCCAGAGCCCTGGATCGGCACGCAATCGTACTCGGATGCGCCATCACCGATCAAGGCCAGCAATTTTGATCGCATATCACGAGTCATGTCGCGAAAGTCGCTGTCCCAGCTTCCCCAGTCCTTTAGCATCGCCTGCTTGACGGCATAAGATGTGGTCAGCGGTCCAGGCGTCAGCAGATAGGGTTCGCCAAGTTCAGGGGGCGGCAGAGATGTGTCAGACATGGCAATGTTCCAAAGCTGTTTGGCCACCGGATATGAGCCGCGCTTTTGCATATGTAAAATCTTTGTTTTCTATTGATTGATAGGGTAAACTTATATGACGTCATTGCGTCTTGAGGACAGTTCATGCGCTACACTCAGCTTCGTGCCTTTCACCATGTTGCATTGCATGGCGGTTTTTCGCGGGCAGCACGGGCGCTCAATATCTCGCAACCTTCGGTTTCCGATCAGGTCCGCCAGTTGGAACAAGCCCATGATGTTCTGCTGTTCTATCGGGAGGCCCGCCAAGTGCGCATGACCGCAGCCGGTGAAGCCTTGTTTCGCCTGACCAGCGAGATGTTCGAGGTGGAAGAGCGGATTGGTGCCTTGTTCAACGAAAACCGCGCCGTGTTAAGTGGGACGTTGCGGATCATGGCGGATTCAGCGATGCACGTTACAGATGCGGTCCGACGTTTTCGTGAGGCCAATCCTGACGTCTTTGTCACAATCCAGACCGGCAATACCGAAGATCTGTTGCGGCGTTTGCGAAACTATGAGGCCGAGATTGGCGTTGTTGGCAGTGCGATTTCCGCCCCTGACCTTGATCGTGTGGATTTGGGCCGCACGCCGATCCTTGCCTTAGTGGCAAATGATTTCTTTCCACGCTCTGTCACGACATTGCGTTTTGGTGATCTTGGCACCTATCCGTTGATTTACCGCGAAGAGGGGTCTCGCACCCGGTCAAAGGTTGTCGAAGAGGCCGCGCGCCTGAAACTGGCCCTGTCGCCATCGATTGAAGTTGAAGGGCGCGAAGCGATGCGCGAAGTGGTGGCGTCCGGTGCGGGCATCGGATTCATCAGCGAGGCGGAGTTCGGCCATGACCGGCGATTGCGGGCTATCCCGTTCACAGATGTCGACATTGGCATGTCTGAATCGCTCATCACCCTGTCGGTGCGGCGCGATGTGCCCCTGATCCGAGGCTTTTTGAAAGCGGTGCAAGTATCGGCGCGATCGGATCATCCATAGGCTTTGGCTATGGAAGTATAGTAATGATGCATCTTTACATATGTTGCTGACTTGTCATGATCGGCCAATATTTGGGATGTATCGTGACTGAAACAAAGCTGAATACGCTTTTTATTGTCATTGACCAGTTGCGCGCCGATTGTGTGTTCGGCCCTCTGGCGCAGTATCTTGAGCTGCCAAACATTCGCGCATTGGCCGCTGATGCGGTGTCGTTTCACAATCATTATTCGGTCACCGCCCCATGTGGCCCGTCGCGCGTGTCAATGCTGACCGGGCAATACGCGTCGAACCATCGGGCCATACGGAATGGAACGCCGCTCAAGCGCGATACGCCGAACCTAGCCACGGCAGCACGCGACCACGGGTATGATCCGCTGTTGTTCGGATATACCGACACCGCACATGACCCGCGTTTTCTGGCCCCGGATGATCCGCGTCTGTTTTCGTATGAAGAGCTGGCGGCAGGTTTCCGCGAAGCCGTACGGATGCGGTTTGAAAGCGACTATTCCGAGTGGGAGACCTATCTGAAAGCACAGGGATACGCACCCGCTCCGTTTCCCGATTTGTACCAGCCTGTCGGCGATACACCGGATACACCGGCGTTCTATGCCGCCGAACACAGCGATACGGCGTTTCTGACAAATCGCACCCTGGACGTACTGGCCGATCAGCCACAGGGATGGTTTGCGCATCTGACCTATATTCGACCGCATCCGCCTTTTGTGGCACCCGCGCCTTACAATTCACTTTACGCATCAGATGCCATGCCCGCACCAAAAGCGGCTAACGATCCGGACTGGCATGATTTCCTTGGTCCGGCGCGTGCGGTTTCGCCGGTGTCTCGTGTCGTTGAAGGATTTCCTGATCTAAAGGAGAGTGACGACACCACAAAGATGATCCGCGCTTTGTATTTCGGGTTGGCGACCGAGGTCGATCATCACATCGGCCGCATTGTGAGCTGGCTCAAGCGCAGTGGGCAATATGATGACACGCTGATCGTGGTGACCTCTGATCATGGTGAACTGCTTGGCGATTATGGGATTTGGGGCAAACGCACATTTCACGATGCGGCATTTCACGTCCCGTTGATCATACGCGACCCAAAGGCGTCCGAGAAAGGTGTAACGGTCACCGCTGCAACGGAATCCATTGATGTCACCCCGACAATTCTGGACTGTCTGGGCGCAAAGATTCCACACTCGATGGACGGGCGCAGCCTTCGGCCTTTCCTGAACGGTGCGCCCCCACCAGACTGGCGACGCGTCACCATTTCAGAGCTGGACTTTGCCGATCCGGTTGCTCCGACCCTGTGGCAACAGAGGCTTGGTGTGTCGCTGGATGGTGCGAATCTTGCTGTGCTGCGCAAAGACACGATGCGTCTGGTCCAGTTTGCCGAAGGGCTTGATCCGATCCTGATGGATGTTTCCGAAGGCAAAGAAGACCATAATTTGGCAAAAAAGCCGGATCACATGCAGACAATGCTTGATTTGATGCAAGAATTGCTTTGCCATCGAATGATTAACACAGACGGCACGTTTTCGCGAACCCTGATTACGGAAGACGGCGTGAAGGTGGCCTCATAGATGACTGTAGGCCGTGTCACGTGGGTGTCACCGTTGTCAGACATAAACCGTTCAGCGGATGCGATGCCGAACCAGGAAGAAAAGGAGATGCTGAGCTGATGCAGTTTTCGTGCGATGCGAACTGCCAAAACATACGTGCGATCTGCAACCACGTCTTTGACTGACCTGTAACCGGGTCAGGACAACAAAAAGGGGGAAAACCCCCGACACCACTTGGAACCAACAGGAGATAAAATGAAACGGATTTTACTTTCAGGCGTGGCCTTCATTGCGCTGCCGGCTGCGGCCTATGCCAATTGCCCGGCTGTGACAGTGGCCGACATGCAAGGTATCGCAGCCGGAGAATTCCCGCAGCAATATGAAGCGGCCGCCTTTCAGGAAGCTGCCGGATGCACGATGGAGTTTTCAGCCAATCCCGAGATCGTAGCGCTGAACGCGATGATCAAGGGCAACCCGGACCTGCCCCCATTGGCCGAGCGTTTGCCGTCGGAGCCTTTGGTTGTCATCCCGTATGACAGCATTGGAACCTATGGCGGTGAATTGAACGTGCTGTCGAACGCCACCGAAGCGGGAACCTCCGACTTTTTGTCGGTGCGGCACGTAAGCCTTGTGCGGTACTCCGATGACCTGCAGACAATCGTGCCCAATGTCGCAAAGTCATGGGAATGGAACGATGATTACACCCAGCTGACGATGAAGCTGCGCGAAGGTCATAAGTGGTCTGACGGTGCGCCGTTCACATCTGCGGATGTTGCGTTCTGGCATGACAATCTGATGCTAGACACCAACATTTTCGAGACGCCAAAGGACTATATCACTGTTGCTGGTGAGCCGATGACGCTTGAAACGCCGGATGACACGACGCTGATCTTCAACCTGCCAGCGCCAAAGCCCGGTCTGATTGCGCATTTTGCGACCCATTATTCGCAACCGTTCATGCCCAAGCACTTTCTTGGCCAGTTCCATCCCGACATTAACCCCGATGCGGACAGCTATGCCCAAAGCCTTGGGTTTGAGAACGGCTATGACGCGATCCTTGCCTATTACGGCAATTCGGACTGGACGGATACGCCAACACCGATGTTGTCGCGTGCGGACATTGCCGATGGTCTGCCGAAATCAACCTATCCAACCTTGGAAAGCCACATCTACATTCGCGACACGACCGAAGGTCGGAAACTGGTGGCGAACCCGTATTTCTTTCAGGTTGACCCAACCGGTCAGCAATTGCCGTATATCTCGACCCAGGATGAGCTGTTCATCAACGACAACGAAGTGCGCATCCTGAAGCTTGTGAATGGTGAGGTGGATTATAAATCGCAGTCGCTGCAGCTGGCGTCTGCTCCGATCCTTCTTGAGAACCAGGAAAGCGGGAATTACACAATCCACCTTCGGCCCGAGATCACACAGTCGGTGTTCGCGTTCAACGTCACGCACCCCGATGAGGCCAAGCGCGCCGTATTCAGCGATCTGTCGTTCCGCGAAGCGATGTCAGTTGCCATAAATCGCGAAGAGCTGAACGAGATCGGCTTCTTCGGTCAGGGAACGCCCCAGCAATATGTCGGCTTTTCGCCTTTGCCGGAATTCGTTGATCAAAGCTGGCTGAACTATAAAGCCGAGTATGACCCCGATGCGGCCAATGCGGCGCTTGATGCGCTGGGCATGGCGGACACGGATGGCGACGGTTTCCGCGAATTGCCGAATGGGGAAAAACTGGTGCTGAACCTCAACTTCTCGACCCAGGGCGTTGCCGGTCAGACAGTTGAGCTTGTAGCGCAAAGCTGGGCCGATGTGGGCATTCAGTCAGTGGTCAAAGAGGTGACGCCGGATGAATACCGGTCTGCGCAATCTTCGAACCAGCTGGACGTCGCAATGTGGCGCAAGTCGCAGCCGCTGGCGATTGTTCTGGGCAACAACGAGCTCTGGGTGCCGCCATACGAGAACTACTTTGGCGTCCGCAACGCGATGCTTTGGGCCGAATGGGTGGATTCCGATGGGTCCGCAGGAGTCGAGCCGCCGCAATGGGCGAAAGACATGATGGATAACATCAACGCGCTTCAGTCCGCAGCACAGGGCACGCCGGAGTTTGAGCAGCTTGCGAATGATCTGGTGAAGGCCAAGGTCGAAAACATGATGTTCATCGGCACCGTCAACGCGCCTGCGCCGATCTATCAGAATAATGATCTGAAAAACTTTACTGACTTCAAGACGCATTCTTACGAGTACTACCGGACATATCCATACCGGGCGTCGCAGTGGTGGCTGGACGAATAGATCCACATGATCATGGCATGGGCGGCTTTGGCCGCCCGTGCCCATTCAAGGCAACGACCGCAGTCTGAATCACATCTCGACACGAACGAGAGGCCAGACGCCATGCAGGGACAAACTACATGTTAAACTTCGCACGTTTCGTGATGACGCGCGCAATTCTCGCGATGATTACCTTGGTCATCGTGTCTTTGGTTGTGTTCTCGCTCATGGAGTTGGTGCCAGGGGATTGTGCCGAACGCTATCTGGCGTTCAAAAATACACAAGGTTCCGGTATTTCGGTTGCCGATATCGAAAACGAACGCATCCGGCTTGGGCTTGATCGCCCGTTTCTGGAACGTTGGGGCAAGTGGATCGTCGGGGCCTTTCAGGGTGAATTCGGCGACAGCTGTATCCTGCGTGTGAACATCGCCCAGCTTCTGGGTGACAAGTTCTGGATCTCGCTGGGTCTGTGCCTGGCGTCTCTCGTTTTGGCCTATGCCATCGCATTGCCGGTGGGCATCATCGCCGCCGCGTCTGACAATGCGGTGCTGAACAATTCGCTGCGACTGTTCAGCTATCTTGGTCTGGCAATGCCCAACTTTCTTTTGGCGTTGATGATCATGCTGTTTTCGACCGTCTATTTCGGGGACACCCTGACAGGCCTGTTTTCGGCCGAATACCGGGACGCAGACTGGAGTTGGGGCCGGGTGAAAGATTTGCTGAGCAACGCCTGGCTGCCCATCTTTATTCTTGGCTGGTCGGCAACCGCCTTTGCGCTTCAAACCGTGCGCGCGTTGATGTCGGACGAGATCGGCAAGCTCTACGTGACCGCCGCCGCCGCGCGTGGTGTGCACGGGCGCAAGTTGCTCTGGAACTATCCAGCCCGGCACGCGCTGGGCCCGATTGTGAACAGCCTTGGCTTTGACCTGAACCGGATCTTTAACGAATTGCCCATTGTCGCGTTGATCCTGACGCTGACCGAAGCGGGCGCTCTTTTGATCGAAGCGCTGGCGCGGTCCAATGACCAGCAGTTGGCCGGTGCGATCATCTTCCTTTTGACCGCGTCGATTGTGACGCTGAATTTCCTGACGGACGTGTTGCTTGCGGTGCTTGATCCGCGTGTCCGCAAAAGCATTGTGAGGTGATGATATGGTAACAACACCCGACGATATCCTGTCTTTGCCCAACGAAGACACTTCGATTCAAAAGTCAAAAGAAGCGTATTTTACCGCGTCGCAAGGACAGCTCATCTGGGCGCGGTTCAAAAAGCAACGTGCTGCGATGGTTGCGGCCTGTGTGCTTGCCGTTCTTGTGCTATCCGGAATTTTCGCCCCTTTTCTATCGCCATACGACCCAACGATTGCGGGCAAAAACGACGCCTATCTGAATGGCGCACCGCAGGTTCCGATGTTCTGTGACGTGAACGGCTGTTCCATGCGCCCGTTTGTGCATGCCGTCGAACGAGAGCGGTCTTTGGCCACCAATTTCCGGTGGGTGACCACAATCAATGAAGACGAACGAAATTATGTCTACTTTTTCGTCGAAGGATGGGAGTACAAGCTGTTTGGCTTTATCCCGATGGACACGCATCTGTTCGGCACCAAAGAGGGCTTTGTCCACGTCTTCGGCACAGATGCCAGTGGCAAAGATATCTTCTCGCGTACCTTCCACGCGATCTGGACATCCCTGAAGGTCGGGACGATTGGCGTGTTCATCGCCTTTGTGCTGGCGCTCGTGATCGGGGGGATATCCGGGTATTACGGCGGATGGATCGACAGTTTCTTACAAATGATCACCGATGCCGTGCGAACCGTGCCTGCCATCCCACTTTTCATGGCGGTCGCGGCCTTTATGCCGCCCGAGATGACGGCGGAGCAACGGTTCTTCTATATATCCCTGATACTGGGTTTAATTGGCTGGCCCACCTTGGCAAGACGGGTTCGCACGCATCTGTTGACAGAACGCAATCAGGAATATGTGCTTGCCGCGCAACTGTGCGGCGCGTCTTCGGGCCACACGATCCGGCGGCATCTGCTGCCCAGTTTTACCAGCTACATCATCGTCGATCTGGTGATTTCATTCCCCTACATGGTGCTGTCCGAAACCGCGCTGAGCTTTATCGGTCTTGGCCTCAAAGACCCGGTGAACAGTCTTGGTGTGATGCTTCAGAATGTGACCAGCGCTGATGTGCTTTTGAACTACCAATGGTACTTCATCCCGGTGATCTTTTTCATCGCGCTGGTGATGGCCTTTGTGTTTGTCGGCGACGGCTTGCGCGACGCGGCAGACCCTTACTCGGATAACAACAAATGACTGCGCTGATAGAAGTAGAAAACCTCACGCTCAAATTCCGGACAGACGAAGGTCTGATCACTGCCGTCGATAACGTCAGCTTTTCGGTAAACAAAGGCGAGGTGATGGGTTTGGTCGGAGAATCCGGGTCGGGCAAATCCGTGACCGCCAAGGCGTTGATGCACCTGAACGCCAAAAACGCGGTCTATACGCCGGAAAGCAAGATCACGCTGCACTCTGAGGCCGGCGCAGTGGATGTGCTGTCGCTGAAAACGCCGCGCGAGCTGAACATCGTGCGCGGTGGCGCGGTGTCGATGATCTTTCAGGAACCGATGGCCAGCTTTGCCCCCGCCATCACCATTGGCAAACAGATGGTCGAGCAGCTTCAACTGCATGGCGATTATTCCAAGCAACAGGCCAAGACGATTTCTGTTGAAATGCTGGACCGCGTGGGTATTTCCGACGCGGCCAAGCGGTTTGATCAATACGCGTTTGAACTGTCCGGCGGCATGCGTCAGCGGGCGATGATCGCCATGGCGCTGTCAACGCAGCCCAAGCTGCTGATCGCGGATGAACCGACCACAGCGCTTGACGTGACCATTCAGGCGCAGGTGATTGACCTGATGAAAGACCTCGTGGCCGAGTTTCACATGGGAATCGTGTTCATCACGCATGATCTGGGTGTCGTCGCGCAAACCGCGGACAAGGTGAACGTCATGTATCTGGGCCGCATGATCGAGGAAGGCCCGGTGCGCGAGGTGATCCGCAACGCCAAGCATCCCTATACGCAGGGCCTTTTGGCGGCGTTGCCGAAACTCGATGATCTGGATGCGCCGCTGACGCCTGTGCCGGGGGATATTCCTTCGCCTTTGGAACGCCCGTCAGGCTGTGTTTTTCACACCCGCTGTCAGCAGGTGGTCGGCGATGTTTGCGCGCAATCGGTGCCGAAAGATCACGCTGTGGATGCAACACATCACGTGGCCTGCCACATCTATGACGAGGTGCCCGCATGAGCGATGTCCTGATCCGCGCCGATAAACTGTCGGTGGGCTTTCCTATCGGGGGCGGGCTGTTCGGCAAACAGGTGCTGAAGGCGGTCGATAACGTGTCGCTTGATATCGAAAAGGGATCGTTCTTTGGGCTGGTTGGCGAAAGCGGCTCTGGCAAGACAACGCTGGGGCGCGCGTTGCTCAAGGCGGCGCCAATCACCTCGGGTGGTGCGCATTACAGCGATGGCGAGGTCGATTATGACCTTGAAAACATCACCAAAGAGCAACTGAAAGATTATCGCAAACGGGCGCAACTGATCTTTCAGGACCCCTACGCAGCGCTTAGCCCGCGCATGACGGTGCGCGATATCATTGCCGAACCGTTGGAGGTGATGAAACTGACCCGCACGCGCGAGGAAACGGATGCCCGCGTGCGCGAGATCGCGGCGAAATGCCGTTTGAACCTCGAACACCTGCGCCGCTTTCCTCATGCGTTCTCGGGCGGCCAACGGCAACGCATATCCATCGCGCGTGCTTTGGTGTCTGCGCCCAAGTTTATCGTGGCGGATGAAAGCGTGGCGGCGTTGGATGTGTCGATCCAGGCGGATGTGCTGAACCTGTTGAAACAGATCCAGTCCGACATGGGCCTCACCTTTCTGTTCATCAGCCATGATCTGTCAGTTGTGGCACATACCTGTGACCACGTCGCGGTGATGTATCTGGGGCGCTTGGTGGAAACCGCGCCAACCCGCAAACTGTTTGAAGCGCCGCGCCACCCCTACACAAAAGCGCTTTTCTCGGCGATCCCGTCTCTTGATCCCGATGACCGGGGTTCGGCGCAAAAGCTGACCGGGGAAATCCCGTCGCCCACCAATCAGCCGACAGGTTGCAAGTTTCACACCCGCTGCCCGTTTGCGATTGACCATTGCAAAAGGGTCGAACCGACGTTGGAAACCGATGGGTCAGGACATGATGTGTCCTGCCATCGGTGGAAGGAACTGATGACATCCGAAGCGGCGTAAGTGCGACTTTTGCAGCCGAGGATCAGTTGAGCGTGTCGCGGCGGATCGCGACATGCGTCTGTGCGCGTTTGAGGTCTTTAGTCAGGATGCCGCTGAGCGACAATGCCCCGGATGGGGTCAGCAAGGTGGATGAGGCATAGTCGCTCGACAGCCCCCCCCGCGCGTCGCATCGCGAGGCTGTGCAAAATGCGGGCCAGCTGTCGACATAGGTCAAGCGGCCTTTGGCAGACAATATGCGGAACATATCATCAACCTGCGTGTGCCGCTCTTGCGCCTGATTGACAGGCACGAAATCCGCCAGCGACGGCATAGAATGGTAAAGCCATTGTCCAGGCGCGCTGGAGCGGGCGGCAATTTCAGCGTTGAACCGAGGAAGCGCCGGAACCTGGCGCAAGACCGAAACCCGCAGACCTGTATCGACCAGCGACTGAACGGTGTGGCGAACCGCTGTCTCTACATATTCAGACTGCCGAGAGATGTTAAACGGTGTCCCGTCCACCGGACCAAGCCGCAGGGGCGGGCGTGGCTGAAACTCTGCCTGGGTGTCACCAAGATAGTATAGCCAATCGGCAACCAGGGTGACCTGCCGGATGCTGCTTAGATGGGGCAATGCCTGCAGCACTTGTGCAGAGTGCTGGTCACAGCTGCGGCCGCTGACTTTGCCCGCCGTGGCAAAGCGGGTTTGCAACCCGTCAAGCGGCACGCAATTCGGTTGCGCGATCAGAAGTGTCGAGACACCCGCACGGCGCGCAGCCTCGGCAAAGCCGCTCTTCATGGCAAGCAGTTGATGGTCGCCCCAAACAAGCACAGTCGGAGGCCCTTTGGGGCCTGCCTGGCAAACGCGCAATCCCGCCAGCGGACCGTCTTCGCGGATCGGACAAAGCTCGGTGTGGCGCGTCTGATCGAGGGCGTGAATATAGGCGCTGGCGCGTTCCGAATAGCGCAATTGCATGCCTTGCGCGCTTAGGCTGATGATTCCATTGGCAAAGAGAATTCCCGCGATCACGGCCGTTGGCGTGATCCGGTCAAGTTTCATGCTGTGTTCGACCTTTTGCCAGACAGACCAGGATAGAAGCGCCAAAAGCAGGCAGGGTATCAAAAGTGCGGTAAAGGCCGGTCCGCTTGGGTCCATGATATCAAGCGCCGCGGTCAGTTGCGCCAAAGGAACCGCCCACAAAAACAAATGCAGCGCCATGCCAAACCACCGGCGGCGGCGTTGCGTGTCACCTGCTCTTGATGCTCTGGGCCGGCTTCCAAGATACAGGAATGCGATTGCAAGTGCGAAAAACACCCTTGCAAAAAGCGTATCCCCGGTCGCCGTGACCGCCAGTATTCCTGTCAAAAGGTTGATGATCCCCAGCAATAGGGAATATCGCAAGATGCGGTAACGGTTTGACGCAAAAAACGGAGTGGCCCCGCATAAAAAGGCCCACAATCCCCCGATGGGAAGCAATTCTACAAATGGAGACTCGGACGTGGAGGCGATCAAAGATGCCACGGCAAGCACGCCAAGTGTCAGCAACAACCGCTGTGTGTTTTTCCGAAACAGCCAGCATAACACAACAAGAAGCCCGCAACATTGCGCGATCAATGCCGGAACCCAAAGATGGTCCAAAAGCCCATCAAAGCGCAAAAGCGCGTCTTGGGGCAGAAGGGCGAGTTCAAAATTGGTGGTGAATGTCGCTGCAAACAGCAGGGACCGGCCAAGGTGGAGATACTCGCTTGGCAAAAAGACGAGCCACCCAACCAGAAACAGAACGGTTGAACAGCACAAAAGTCCAACAAAATAGGCCTGCAGAACGCAGATGGCCTGTTCCTTGAAAATGGGAATTCCACGGATCAGTTGGTTCGCGCACCAGCCACCGCACAAGACAAGAACGATGTCGGCCGCAAAGGCCATCGGGCCACCGTCACGGGTTCCCAACGTCGAAAGCACAAAGGCGACGCCCGCCAGCGCAACCAGAAACTGGCGCACCTCGGATCGGGACGACACTGTGTCCGGCACATGCACTATGGCTGATGAGTCTTCGTCTATTCGGGTTTTCACCAGAGCACTAAACTACATTACGGCCCCACACCGTTCAGCCTTGATAGCCGTTGCGCCGGTGTGTCAGCAATGAGTAATCTGGAAACAGTCTGTTACGTAACGTCAATATTGGTTGGGATCGGCGCTGCTTTGCGACATTCGAGAGGCGGGTTTCCTGCCTGCCGTAAATCGCGACATTGTTGAAATCTGCATGACAAACCGACCAGAACCGCGCTGGTTCAAAGCACTGGTTTCCACTGCAACCTGTCTTCCGTCGGGTAGGTGTACCGCGTTGTTTTCAGTGTTTCGGCGTAGCCCGTCAATGCCCCTGCCATTAACCATGTCAGGGGTGTCAGGGTCGCATTGGGCAACATGTCGAACACGTTGACCGCCAATATCAAAGACATCGGAACGATCAAAAGCGAATAGCTGTCGGGGGTTCGATACCGCGTTTCGCGCCACAACATAAAGATCGGCAACACCAAAAGCCCGAATTCGGCAAGAAAGCCCAGCCATCCGAATTGGCCGATCAAGATCACCCAGCGGCCATCTGTGACGGTTTCGATTTCCCCGGTTGCGGGGTTCATGATTTGATTTCGGTCGTAGTTCCCCCAACCAAAAAATGGCTTCTCGCTCGCGCGTTCCAGCAGTTGGTTTTCGTTCCCGAACCGAAAGCCCAGCGATTGCGCGCGCGCCGGATCAATGCGTTCGGCGAATTCCAAAAGACGGTCCTGGGGCACCAGATCAACGCCTTTCAAGGCCGGATAGGCTACGGCAAATGTGGCGATGCACACCGCCAGTCGCATCTGCCATCGGGACCCGATAAACAGAACGACAGGTATCAGCACAGCCGCAAACAGCCACGCTCCAAGTGATTTCGCCAGAATCAGCACGCCGGTCAGGGCTACGGCGATAATCAGAAGAATCCAGTTCCGTTTTGTTTTTTCCGTTCGCCACAAGGCATAGGCGGACAAGATCGCCATAAGCAAGAAGAACGCGGCCCAGATGCCGTGATACAAAAACACCATCGGTCGGAAACCGCCAAACCGGATCGTCTGGATAAAGTCATGCTGGTAATATCCGTAGATCCAGAAATTCAATTGCGGCGACAGCCGAATTTCAATCAGCATAGGCAGCGCGTAAATGACCCCCCCGATCATAAAGGCGTACATCAGATCGCGTTGATCCTCGGCTGTTGCCAGGAAACGCCGCGCCAGCAAGAACGGAATGATCAAAAGAACTTGCTGAATGACGATGGCCAGCGCATCCCGAAGTCCCATGCCCTGAATTTGAAACTGACCCCATTCCACGGGTTCCGTGTTCAATATGGTGGTGGCGATGGGGCTAAAGATAAACAGCAAAAACAATCCGTTGGTCACGGGCGATCGAGGCAGAAAGTTCTTCTGATGTCCGTAGAGCCAAAGCCACATCACAAGCGCGCTCAGCGCCGGGATCGTATGTTTCGTCAAAGGGGGGACAAGCGGAAAATCGAACCCGGCGGGGGGTTCAGGCAGGAAAAGATAACCGATCAACAGCGTCGCAATCACAGCACGCCCCGGCGGAAGTTTCAGAAAAAGGACCACCGTCACCACCGGCCAAAGCGCCAACGTGAGGGTTGCCAGTGCGTTTGGCATCGTTTTGCCTGCCTTTGGCCTGATACAAGGTCGCGACTGTGTCTTTGCGACCCTACGAAACGTTTCGGACGGGCTTGTCACCCTTGCAGACCTGTATACTGCATCCTGATTTCGTCTCAAATAGCACCGGAATGTAGCAAAACCATGGTGCGAAAGGCGGTCTTTTATCCGATCGCGGCTGCTGAAACTGCTGTGAATTGGCTATAACCTGGGGTGCCAGGTGGACCTATCGGCGACTCTGACTCGCCGTTATGTCTGCCGCAATCGCGCTGGCTGCTTGGCCTGCGTCCTTGTTTGGGAGAGCCACCATGAAAATGACCACCGAAGAAGCGTTTGTCAAAGTCCTCCAGATGCACGGCATCGAACATGCGTTCGGCATCATCGGGTCTGCTTTCATGCCGATTTCCGACATTTTCCCCAAAGCGGGCATCACCTTCTGGGACTGCGCGCATGAAGGCTCGGGCGGGATGATGGCCGATGGCTACACCCGCGCGTCCGGCAAGATGTCGATGATGATCGCACAGAACGGGCCGGGCATCACCAACTTCGTGACGGCTGTAAAGACCGCCTACTGGAACCACACGCCGCTGCTGCTGGTCACACCGCAGGCCGCGAACAAAACCATTGGCATGGGCGGGTTTCAGGAGGTCGAGCAGATGAAACTGTTCGAAGACATGGTGGCCTATCAGGAAGAGGTCCGTGACCGCACCCGCGTGGCCGAAGTGCTGAACCGCGTGATCCTGAACGCCAAGCGCGCCTCTGCCCCGGCGCAGATCAACATGCCGCGCGATTTCTGGACTCAGGTGGTCGATATCGACCTGCCCGAAATCGTCGAATTCGAGCGTCCCTCTGGTGGCGAAAGCTCGATCCAGAAAGCGGCGGAGTTGCTGTCCGACGCCAAATTCCCCGTTATCCTGAACGGCGCGGGCGTTGTCCTTGGCGGCGCGATCCCGGCGTCGATGGAACTGGCCGAGCGTCTGACTGCCCCGGTTTGCGTGGGCTACCAGCACAACGACGCGTTCCCGGGTTCGCACCCGCTGTTTGCCGGGCCTTTGGGCTACAATGGGTCCAAGGCGGGCATGGAATTGATCTCTCAGGCGGATGTGGTGCTGTGCCTTGGCACGCGCCTCAACCCGTTCTCGACCCTGCCGGGCTACGGCATCGACTACTGGCCCAAGGACGCGAAGATCATTCAGGTCGACATCAACCCGGATCGCATCGGCCTGACCAAAAAGGTCAGTGTCGGCATTGTCGGCGATGCGAAGAAGGTGGCCGAAGGTATCCTTGCGCGCCTGTCCGACAGCGCTGGGGATGCAGGCCGGGAAGAGCGCAAGGCGACCATCGCCAAAACCAAATCGACATGGGCGCAGCAGCTGTCCAGCATGGATCACGAAGATGACGATCCCGGCACTACATGGAACGAACGCGCCCGCGCGGCGAAACCGGATTGGATGAGCCCCCGCATGGCCTGGCGCGCGATCCAGTCTGCGCTGCCGAAAGAGGCGATCATTTCGTCCGACATCGGCAACAACTGCGCCATCGGCAACGCCTATCCATCGTTTGAGGAAGGCCGCAAATACCTGGCACCCGGTCTGTTCGGCCCCTGCGGCTACGGCTTGCCCTCAATCGTCGGCGCCAAGATCGGGTGCCCGGACACACCCGTGGTGGGCTTTGCAGGCGACGGCGCGTTTGGCATCTCTGTGCCTGAACTCACCGCGATTGGCCGCCCCGAATGGCCCGCGATCACGCAGATCGTGTTCCGCAACTACCAGTGGGGCGCGGAAAAGCGGAATTCGACCCTTTGGTATCAGGACAACTTCGTCGGCACCGAACTGGATGAAGGCGTCAGCTATGCCGCGATTGCATCGGCCTGTGGTCTGAAAGGCGTTGTCGCGCGCACGATGGAAGAGCTGACCGATGCCCTGAACACCGCGATCAAGGACCAGATGGAGAACGGCGTAACCACCCTGATCGAAGCGATGATCAATCAGGAACTCGGTGAGCCGTTCCGCCGTGACGCGATGAAAGCGCCTGTTGCCGTGGCGGGGATCGACCCTGCCGATATGCGCCCGCAAAAGGTCGCCTGACCATGACCGACCCCGCTTCCGGTGCCTCCATTCTGGTGCTGAATGCGGGGTCGTCCTCGATCAAGTTCGCGGTGTTCGACGCGGACCTGACGGAAACCCTGTCCGGCATGACAGACGCCATCGGCGGCGCGTCAACACTTCGGATCGGGGATGAGACGCGCGATGTCGCTCTGGCGGATCATGCCGGGGCGCTTGCGGCCATCCTTGACGCGCTGGCGGACCGGGGTATCACGCCCGATACCCTGCGCGCGGTGGGGCATCGCGTTGTGCATGGCGGGCCGAACCTGACCCGCCCGATGCGCGTCACCGACGATGTGCGCGCCGAAATCGCCAATTGCACACCGCTTGCCCCGCTGCACAACCCGCACAACCTCGCCCCGATGGATGCCCTTGCGCGTTTGGCCCCGAACGTGCCGCAATTTGCCAGTTTTGACACGTCTTTTCATGCGACGAATCCAAGTGTCGCCACGCGCTATGCCATCCCCAAGATGATCGAAACCAAGGGAATCCGGCGCTACGGGTTCCACGGGTTAAGCTATGCGTCCCTAGTGCGCCGTCTGCCCGAGATTTCGGGGATGCCACTTCCGTCGCGACTGCTCGCGTTTCACCTTGGCAATGGTGCGTCCTTGTGCGCCATCAAGGATGGGCAGTCCATTGCAACCACGATGGGCTATTCGCCGCTGGATGGGCTGACCATGGGCACACGCTCTGGCGGGATCGACGCCAATGCGGTGCTGCGGTTGGTCGAGGAAAACGGGTTGGAGCGCACCAAAGAGCTTCTGAACCACGAAAGCGGCTTGCTGGGCCTGTCAGGCGGCAAGTCAGACATGCGCAAGCTGATGCTTGATGCGTCTGAGGATAGCGCCTTTGCGGTCGAGCATTTCTGCTATTGGACATTGCGTCACGCCGGGTCTTTGATTGCCGCCTTGGAAGGCGTGGACGCCATCGCCTTTACCGGCGGCATCGGCGAAAACGCGGTCGATGTGCGCGCGCGGATCTTGCGTGGGTTGGAATGGACGGGTGTGCAGGTTGATCCAGATGGCAATCGGCGCAGTCGCTCGCGTTTGCACACCAACGCGTCCCCTGTCGCAGCCTGGGTCATTCCGGCCCAAGAAGAGCAGATGATTGCGCTGGATGCGCTGGCTCTTTTGTCAGCCGAATGATTTACTTGGCTTGGGTCAATGCAATGGTCACAAGAGTTGATTCAACAATATCGTTGACCGTTGCACCACGGCTAAGATCGCAGATGGGATGGGCAAACCCTTGCAAAAACGGGCCAATCGCCTGGGCGTTTCCAAGTTCCTGGCACAACTTGTATGCAATGTTGCCCGCATCGAGCGACGGAAAGACCAGCACGTTTGCCGCCCCATCGCCCAAGCCTTTCTTGTGTGCAATTGCCGCGTTCAAGGCGGCATCGGCCTGGATCGGACCCAAAAAACCGGTGGCATCTGCTGCCGCGCGCACTCTATCCACGCTTTCGCCTGCGCCACTGCTTCCGGTTGAAAACGACAAAAGCGCCACGCTGGCCTTTCCCAACAAGACGCGCCCGGTGCGTTCTGATGCCTGTGCGATGGCTTGCAATGCGACGGCATCGGGCGAAACATTCACAGCGCAATCTGCGAAGATAAATTCCCGTCCGTCCGGAAATACCATCAAAAAACAAGAAGATGGAAGGCTGACGCCCTTGGCAAACCCGATACCTATACTGGCCGCTTCTATGACCCGCCGCGTGGGGCTATCGGCCCCGGCAATCATCGCGTCTGCCTGGCCCGCCCGAACCATGGCAGCGGCGCGATATAGCGGCTTATGCAACAGCCTGCGGGCAATGGCCTCTTTGGTGCCACGGGCCTGCGTCATTGCGACCACAAGATCCTCGGTGATCTCATCGGAAACCGGGATGGGCGTACAAAGGCCGTCGGTGCGCAGGCGGGACGCGGCCTCTGCGACGCGCGGATCGTTAAGCTCTGGAAACACAACTCTGGCGTTAACCGATGCGGCGACTGCACGCGCGGTGTTCAAGGCGCTCATACTGACCTCCAAATTTAGTGTCAGAGGAGCCACCGTCCGTCAGGAAGGTCAAGAAAAACCGGAGTAAACAAATCTCATGTAAGCGCTTGCATTTTGCCGCTTTACGATTGGCGCGGAAACATGAACACTATGGCAAACTCTGCACGGGGCGGCATCCGGGCAGGAAAGGGAGGAAACCTATGGGTCACGTCCAGCCAGAGCTTGATCTGTCACCGAAAGTGTCAGACGAAATCCGCAAGACGACCTGCTATATGTGCGCCTGCCGCTGCGGGATCAACGTGCATATGAAGGATGGCAAGGTGGCCTATATCGAAGGCAACCGCGACCATCCCGTGAACCAGGGTGTGCTGTGCGCCAAGGGCAGCGCCGGCATCATGCAGCACAACGCACCGTCCCGCCTGCGCGCGCCCTTGAAACGGGTTGGTCCGCGCGGGTCGGGCGAGTTTGAAGAGATCTCATGGGACGAGGCGCTTGAGATCGCAACAGGGTGGCTCAAGCCGATCCGCAACGAAGCCCCCGAAAAGCTGGCCTTCTTCACAGGCCGCGACCAGTCGCAGTCTTTTACCTCCTTCTGGGCACAGAACTTCGGCACGCCGAACTATGCCGCGCATGGTGGCTTCTGTTCGGTTAATATGGCTGCCGCTGGCATCTACACCATGGGCGGCGCGTTCTGGGAATTCGGCCAGCCCGACTGGGACCATACCAAGCTGTTCATGCTGTTCGGTGTGGCAGAGGACCACGACAGCAACCCGATCAAGATGGGCATCGGCAAGATCAAGGCGCGGGGGGCCAAGGTCATCGGCGTGAACCCGATCCGCACCGGCTACAACGCTGTGGCGGATGATTGGGTCGGCATCACACCCGGCACCGATGGTCTGTTCATCCTCGCCATTGTGCATGAGCTGCTGAAAGCCGGGAAGATCGACCTCGACTACCTTGCCCGCTTCACCAATGCGCCGGTTCTGGTGAATGGCGATCCGAAGTCGCCGGAGCACGGCCTCTTCCTGAAAGATGACGATGGCAAGCCGCTGGTCATAGACCGCGTGACAGGCAAGCTGACGCCGTTTGACCAGCCGGGCGTCAAGCCCGACCTTGCCGCCAGCTACCGCCATGCCGGGGTCACGCACAAGCCGGTGATGCACCTCTTGGCCGAACGCTACCTTGATCCACAATACGCGCCCGAAGCAGTGGCCGAGACCTGTGGCGTCTCCGCCGAGCGTATCAAGCGCATCGCGGCCGAGATTGCGCATGTGGCCTTCGATCAGGCGATCGAGATTGATCAGGAATGGACCGACTTCCGCGGTGAAAAACACGCCAAGATGGTCGGCCGGCCCGTGTCGTTCCACTCCATGCGCGGGATTTCCGCGCATTCCAACGGCTTCCAGACCTGCCGCGCGCTGCATGTGCTGCAAATCCTGCTGGGCAGTGTAGAAGTCCCCGGCGGCTTCCGCTTCAAACCGCCCTATCCCAAGCCTGCAACCGCGCACCCGAAGCCGCATTGCAAGGTCACACCCGGCGCGCCGCTCGACGGCCCGCATCTGGGCTTTGTGCACGGCCCCGATGACCTTTGCCTGAAAGGCGACGGAACCCCTGCCCGCATCGACAAGGCGTTCACCTGGGAAAACCCGATGAGCGCGCATGGGCTGATGCACATGGTCATCTCGAACGCCTATGCCGGCGATCCCTACAAGATCGACACGTTGTTCATGTATATGGCGAACATGTCGTGGAATTCGTCGATGAACACGACCGGCGTGATGAAGATGCTGACGGATACGGATGAAAACGGCGATTACGTGATCCCGCGCATCATCTACTCGGATGCGTATTCCTCGGAAATGGTGGCCTATGCTGATCTGATCCTGCCGGACACGACCTACCTTGAGCGGCACGATTGCATCTCGCTCCTCGACCGCCCGATCTGCGAGGCCGATGCCGCCGCCGATGCGATCCGCTGGCCTGTGGTCGAACCTGACCGCGATGTGCGCGGGTTCCAGTCGGTGCTGTGTGATCTTGGCGCGCGGCTGAACCTGCCGGGGTTCGTGAACGAGGACGGCACCCAGAAATACGCCGATTACGCCGATTACATCACCCACCACCAACGCCGCCCCGGTGTTGGGCCACTGGCGGGTTGGCGCATGGGCGAGGACGGGCTGACCGAAGGGCGCGGCGATGTGAACGAGGCGCAGCTGGACAGCTACATCGCCAATGGCGGCTTCTGGATGAGCCACGTTCCCGAGGAAGGTCTTTACTACAAACCGTGGAACAAGGCCTATCAGGACTGGGCGGTCGATATCGGCCTCTACGACGCACCCGCGCCTTACATCTTCCAGCTTTATGTTGAACCCATTCGCAAGTTCCAGCTTGCCGCCGAAGGGCATGGCGACCGCCAACCGCCGGACCACCTGCGCGCGCGGATCAAACACACGCTCGATCCGCTGCCGATCTGGTATCCGCCGTTCGAGGACGACAGCGTCGATACCGCCGAATTCCCGATCCACGCGCTGACCCAACGGCCCATGGCGATGTACCATTCCTGGGGCACCCAGAACGCCTGGCTGCGGCAGATTCATGGGCATAACCCGATGTACCTGCCGACGAAGCTTTGGGAACAGCAGGGCTTCAAGACCGGCGACTGGGCGCGCGTGACCTCTGCCCATGGCAAGATCACAGTCCCGGTCGCCCATATGGCCGCGCTGAACGAGAACACGATCTGGACATGGAACGCCATCGGCAAACGCAAGGGGGCTTGGGCACTGGACACCGACGCGCCGGAGGCGACCAAAGGCTTCCTGCTCAACCACCTGATCCACGAACTCCTGCCGCCCAAAGGCGATGGGCTGCGCTGGGCCAACTCGGACCCAGTCACAGGGCAGGCCGCGTGGTTCGACCTGCGCGTGAAGATCGAAAAGGTCGCCGCCCCGGCCGAGGCGCAACCCGCACAGCCGCCCCTCAAATCGCCGGTAGGCCAAGGCCCCGATGAACTGCGTTGGAAGGTAGACCCATGAATACCGCGATGAAAGCAACCCTGATCCTGATTGCCGTGGTCCTGATCGGCATGGCTGTGTCCTTCATCTGGTTCGTCAGCACCTGGGACAAAGAGGCGGAAGAGCCCGTTGTCCTGATGCCCGCACCCGTGGAGGCCCAGGCATGACCTCCTGCTTCTTCTTTTCAAAAATATGCAAATCCGACGGAGGCCATCCATGACCCAGCTTCCACAAAAGACCGAGCGCAAGATGGGCCTCGTGATCGACCTTGATACTTGCGTGGGCTGTCACGCCTGCGTCGTGTCCTGCAAAGGCTGGAACACCGAAAACTACGGTGCGCCCCTGTCAGATCAGGACCCGTATGGCGCGAACCCGTCCGGCACCTTCCTCAACCGCATCCATTCCTATGAGGTGCAGCCCGAAAGTGGCCCGGCGCAGTTGATCCATTTCCCCAAGTCCTGCCTGCATTGCGACGACGCGCCTTGTGTGACGGTTTGCCCCACCGGGGCCAGTTACAAGCGGGTCGAGGACGGGATCGTTCTGGTCAATGAAAAGGACTGCATCGGCTGCGGCCTTTGCGCGTGGGCCTGCCCCTACGGCGCGCGGGAACTGGACCAGGCCGAAGGGGTGATGAAGAAATGCACCCTGTGCGTGGACCGCATCTATAACGAAAACCTGCCCGAGGAAGACCGCGTGCCCGCTTGCGTGCGCACCTGCCCGTCGAACGCGCGGCATTTCGGCGATCTAGGCGACCCTGACAGCGAGGTGAGCCAACTGGTTGCCGAACGCGGCGGGATGGACCTGATGCCGGAACAAGGCACCAAGCCTGTCAACAAGTACCTGCCACCGCGTCCCAAGGACACGCTGAACGAAGGCCCGCGCGAAGAGATCGACATTCTTGCACCGCTGCTTGCCCCGGTCGCGGAAGAGCCCAAGGGCTTCCTCGGCTGGCTCGACAAAACGCTGGAGAAGCTCTGATGCATCCAGCCCCGTCTATCATCGCCTTCAGCACCTTCTCGGGCCTTGGCCTTGGCCTCTTGTTCTGGCTGGGCATCGACACAACCGCGCCAACCGGCTGGGTGGGCTTTGCGTTCTTCGCCATCGGATACGTGCTGGCCGTAGGCGGCCTGATCTCGTCCACCTTCCACCTTGGCCGCCCGGAACGCGCGATCAAGGCGTTCACGCAATGGCAGACAAGCTGGCTGTCGCGCGAGGCGTGGTGCGCGGTCGCAGCCCTTGTCACGATGGGGATTTACGCGTTTCTGCTGGTCTTCTTTGACACGCAAATCCACGTCCTCGGCTGGATCGGCGCGGTGTTTTGCCTGCTGACGGTCTACACCACGTCGATGATCTATGCGCAGCTCAAGACAGTGCCGCGCTGGAACACGGCGCTGACCTCGGCGCTATTTCTGGCCATTTCGATCGCGGGTGGCGCGCTTCTGTCGGGGCGCGTGACCATCGCGCTGGTGCTTCTGGTCATCGCCGGAGGTCTGCAATTCCTGTGGTGGAAAACCGGCGACACGCGGTTCAAGCAAAGCGGCACCGACATGAAAACCGCCACCGGCCTTGGCACCATCGGCGAGGTCCGCGCCTTCGAGCCGCCGCATACCGGCACCAACTATCTTCTTGATGAAATGGTCTACACCATCGGCCGCCGCCACGCCGAAAAGCTGCGTCTCATCGCGCTGGCGCTGATGCTGGTAATTCCGGTGATCCTTTTGATGCTTCCCTATCCGCATGTGTTTGGCGTATTGGCCCTGCTGAGCCATATCGCTGGCGTGCTGGTGTCGCGCTGGCTGTTCTTTGCCGAAGCCGAACACGTTGTCGGCCTCTATTACGGGATGCGCTAAACCATGTCATTCATGCCGGGGTTCGATCCGCGCTGGGCCAATGTGCCGGACTACATTCTGGGGATCACCAAGGACATCTGGGAAGACAGGGGCATTCACACCCTGCACGACTATTACGGGCCTGACCTGATCGTGCGGTCGCCTGCGTCGGTGATCAAAGGCAACAGGGGCATCATTGCTGCCACCGAAGCAACACTGGCCGAGTTTCCCGACCGCGAATTGCTGGGCGAAGACGTGATCTGGTGCGCCACCGGCGAGGACAGTTTCCTGTCGTCGCACCGCCTTTACTGCACCGCCACGCATGAAGGCGCGGGCATGTACGGCGCGCCAACCGGGCGCAAATTGGCCTATCGCATTTTGGCCGATTGCTGGTGCCGCGACAACGGTGTGCAAGACGAATGGCTGGTGCGGGATCAAGGCGCCGTGGTGCGCCAGATGGGCCACGACCTTGTGGATTGGACCCGCGCCCTGATCGTGCGCGAAGGTGGTCCAGAGGCCTGTGTCAAACCGCTCACCCCCGAGACGGACATGCCCGGCCCCTATCAAGGCACCGGCAACGACGATCCATGGGGGCACACGCTGGCAGACCTGCTGACCCGCATCGCACAGGCCGAGTTCTCGATCATCCCCAAACAATACGACCGCGCGGCAGAGTTGGCCTATCCCGGCCATAGGGATGGTGCGGGGCATGGCGATGCCGACGCGTTCTGGATGGCCTTGCACGCCGCGTTTCCGAATGCGGAATTCTCGATTGACCACAAGATTGGCGTGGAAGACCCACTGTCACCGCCGCGCGCCGCTGTGCGTTGGTCGCTTTTCGGAGCGCATAGCGGTTGGGGCATGTTCGGCCCGCCGACCCAGGCCCCGGTTTACATCATGGGCATCACCCACGCAGAATTCGGGCCATACGGCCTGCGTAGGGAATGGACACTGATTGACGAGACTGCGATCTGGAAACAGATCCTGCTTGCCACCGGCGATGTCTAGGCGCTGGTTCTCTGGATCAGGGTAACGGGCAGAGGGGGCTTGGGTTTGGTACTGTGTCCCTGAATGTCGCACATCAACGCCTTGACCGTTGCCGCGACCATGGCCTCTGCATCCTGGCGCACTGTTGTCAGCCCATAGGCGGGCCACGCGGCTGCCGGCACATCGTCAAAGCCGATCACCGCAACATCGTCGGGCACGGATAGCCCAAGTTCAGCACGCAAAACATCCATCACGCCAAACGCCATATAGTCATTGGCCACGAACACCGCGTCTGGTCGAACATCCGTATCGAACATTCGCCGCGCCGCGTTCTGAGCGCGGTTAAGGCGAAAATCCCCGACCTCGCGCGCAAAAAGCCCAAGCCCTGCCTCGCGCAGACCCTCCATCAGCCCTGCCTCGCGGTCGCGTTGTGTGCTGGCCCCTTCCCATCCGGCGATATGGCCAATCCGGGTGCGACCCAAACGTGCCAGATGCGCGGCCGCAAGCCGTCCGCCGGTGTGATTGTCGGATACAATGGCGAGGCCACCCTCTGTTTCCACCCTGCGATTGAACAAAACCACGGGCACCCCCGAGGCGCGACACCGGTCCGCCAAATCAGAGCTCAGGGCGACCGAGGCAAGAACCAGACCATCCACCTGATAATCCAGGATCTGGCCAACCACCTCTTCCACGTCGCTGGCCGCGTGCGAGGCCATGAAGACAAGAACGTGATAGCCTTCACGTTCCAATGCGTCTGACAGCAATTCCAGAACTGTTGGATAAAAATGGTTATCAAGATAGGCCACGACGAGGCCGATGATCTTGCTTTTGCCGGTCAGCATGGCGCGGGCCAGCACGTTGGGGCGGTATCCCAATGCGTCGGCTGCGTCGCGCACTTTCTGGGCGGTGCGCGCACTGACGGATGCACCCGGGGTAAACACCCGGCTGACCGCCGACCGGCTCACCCCCGCGCGCTTGGCCACATCAAGCGATGTGACTTTGCCTGCCGTGCTCATGGCTCTGGTGGGGTCCGGTCACCCCGGTCATATGCTTCCCAGCCTTGCCCATTGAACACATCAACACCAAGCTGGGCCAGAACATCGGGAAAATCGACCATCACATAGTTGTCGACGATTTTGCCATCGACCACTTTCCAGAAATCCATATAGCGGATCGTGACCTTTTTGCCGGTCGCGTCGACCCCCATGAACGGGCCGGAATGCACAGCCTCCTGTCGCCCGAACGCAGCGGCCCATTCGCCCATATACAGGCGCGCCTCGTCGATACAGACCTTGTCAGAGAACGCGGCCTGAAACGGCTTTTGCCAATTGTCCTGAAATTCCCGCAGGCCGTCCTTTGTGCCACAGCCGGTGTTGCCCATCCAGCGAAAGCCCTGGGCAAAGAACTCTCCGATATCGGCAATCCGATGATCGTTCAGACCATCCACCATCGCTTCGATCACGCGACGGGTGTCGTCGGTTTTGGACAGGTCCGTATCCCGCGTCAGAGCGGCCTGTTCGGGTCTTGCACCAACCATCGTTCCCCCTTGCACGCGTTTGCAAAACTCTGACCCCAAGCGCAGGTTTTGGCAAGCGCGTTAGTGCGACTTCCGGCTGTCCAGCCACCGGCGAAAGCGGCTGCGCCGCCGTGCAATGCCGTCACCCATCGCCTCGAACCCGCCTTCGACATCTTCCAGAACCGGGTCAATCCGTGCGCGCCGGAACCGTCGCCAGCGGACCCATATCGCCCAGAACAGCGCGGCAAGCAGCGTCAGGACAATGATGCTGACCCAGGGAATGATCCGCACATCCGGGCCCGCCACCGGTTTCACACTGATCGCATTGGGGAAAATCGACAGAAATTCATTGCGCCATCCGTAATGCTTGATCGCATACCATTCCGGTTCGGCCTTGTTGGAAATCGCATCATTGGCTTCGGTATACAGATTTGCGGTATCGAATTTGAAATAGGGCGGCCAACCCCACCCGGTGTCCTCGTTGCGATAGACCATCGCGCTGCCATTGGGCAGCACGGCTTGAATGAACTGCACATCACGATTGGCAAGGTTGACCGATTGATTGTCGGGCACGGACCAGAAAATGCGTGTCCAGTCGGTCAGGTCCTGGCGTTCCTCATAGGTGTTCACGATCCGCACCACATCATTCTGGGGCAGGGTGTAGTGCAAAAGCGAGCCCAACGCGGCCCAAAACACGATAATAATTGCCCATTTGATATAACTCACGGTCACGCCCCCTTAGTGGAAATTCGTGAAATAGATGATCGCAGACATAAGCGTCAGCGGCACGATATACACCCCCAGAATGAGCTTGCGCCGCAAAGACCCATCATATTCGCGCAATCCGGCTTCAACAAACGTGTCCTTATCGCCTTGCTGAATCTCTTCGTCCCATTCTTTCTCCAGCTTGTCCCGCCGCACTGCGCGGGAATAGAGCGAAAGGCTGATATAGACCACGCTCAGCACCAGGAACGCGATCACCAAAAGCCGACCAAATGCAAACATACCCTACCTCCGAACCGGGCCCCAGGCGGCAACCCGCGTGAGGGCATCGTCGCGGATTGGCACCGGTTCCACAAGCGGCGCGTCGCCGCTTTGCCGGATAAATCTGTGTTTTGAACGCGATGGTTATCACTGTGATTCACACGTCTCCTTGGGATCGGTTTTCCAGATCTCGCAAATCACAGGTCGAAAATAGCGGAGTGATGCGCATTTTGGTTGAACTGCGCACAACCACGGGTCACGCTGCTGGGTGTTTCAATACAGGAGATTTTGCCATGCACCTTCTTATTTCCGCAGCGATGACCGGATTGCTGATCCTGCCTTTGACCGCACAAGCCGATGAAATATCCGATACGCTGCAAGCGGCAATCGAAGCCTATAATGAGGGCGATATCACCTATGCGCTGGAAGAACTGGATTTTGCCCGCCAGAAAATGATGGCGATTCAGGCCGAGGCCTTTCAGGAATTTCTCCCCGAAGCCCCAGAAGGCTGGGAGCGCCAGGTGGATGATGACACGCAGGCCGGGCTGGCCATGATGGGCGGCGGTATGGGGGCACGTGCCAGCTATCATTCCGCAGACCGGTCGCAGTTTTATTCGATCACGTTGATGGCCGATAACGCGATGGTATCCAGCATGGGCGCGATGGTTGCGAATGCCGCGGCCATGGGCATGCAACTGGAACGGATCGGCCGCCAGCGTGTCGCGGTGGGTGACGGTCAGGCGATGGCCATGGTGAACAATCGCATTCTTGTCACTGTCGAGGGACGGGACAATACGTTGCTGCTGGACGCGATGAAGCGGGTTGATTTCGACGCTCTTGCAGATTTTGGACAATAAGCCGGACTGACGGTCAAGCCTCCCCTTGGCCTGTCTGGATTGAATCCCACAAACAGCCGCTTTTTGCGAACTTGGGCTTGCTGTTCCAGGCCGTGTCACGCATGGCTTGCGCAAAAGACGGAAAGGAACTGACATGGATTGGTCGCCAGAAAAAACACAAGTCAAAAGCTGGAATGAATGGGACACATTGCGCCACGTGATCGTCGGCAAAGCGGATGATTGTCACATCCCACCGGAAGAACCTGCCTTGGATGCGAAGGTTCCCGAAGACAGCGACATGCGCGGTCAGTGGGGGCGGCGGCCTCAGGAAACCATTGATCGTGCGAACGAGCTTTTGGACAATTTTGCAGACATGCTGACCAAGCGCGGTGTGCGGGTGGATCGACCAACGCCGACAGATTTCAGCCTGCCGGTCACAACCCCGGATTTCCACACCGACAGTCAATTCGGCTGCATGCCCCCGCGCGATGTGCTGCTGACTGTAGGTCATGAGATCCTTGAGGCGACGATGTCCTATCGCTGCCGCTGGTTCGAATATCTGTGTTATCGTCCATTGATGCAGCAATACTTCGATGAAGATCGTAATTTCCGGCACGAAACCGCGCCCAAGCCCCGCCTGTCAGATGCGGATTATCACGACGACTACCTGTCGGAAAAAATCGGCATCGAAAAACGTCTGCAATGGACGGCGGAAAAGCACTTTGTGACAACCGAGGAAGAACCCTTGTTCGATGCCGCCGATGTGCTGCGGTTCGGCAAGGATTTGATCGTGCAGCACGGGTTTACGACAAACCTCAAAGGCATCGAATGGCTGCGCCGCCATTATCCGGACCATCGTGTGCGCGCCGTGAATTTCCCCGGTGATCCCTACCCGATCCACATTGACGCCACCTTTACGCCCTTGCGTCCTGGTCTGATCCTGAACAATCCCAACCGCCGCCTTCCGGACGAGCAGCGTGAATACTTCAACAAGAACGATTGGGAAATCGTCGATGCAGCCCAGCCTGCCCATAACACGCCGCCACCGCTGTGCTATTCCTCAACCTGGCTCAGCATGAATGTTCTGGTGCTTGATCCCAAGACCGTCTGCGTCGAAGCGTCTGAGGTTTATCAGGCCGAACAGATGGACAAGCTTGGCATGGAAGTGATCCCTGTGGAGTTGCGCGATGCCTATGCGTTTGGCGGCGGCCTGCATTGCTGTACGGCTGATGTCTATCGCGATGGTGAGTGTGAAGATTACTTCCCGCATCAATAAAGACGCCGTTCAATCCATGGTCTGAGCCCGGTTATCAGGGCTCAGCCAATTTCGGTGGTCCGCGCCAGAATATCAACTCCCTGCTGCGCCCAGACGTGCAGCAGGTCAATGAATACCCAGTTTTCAGCCAGTTTATCCCCCTCCCGGCGATAAAAATCGATCACCCGAAATTCAATTGGCCCCGCCGTTGCCGGCATTCCCATAAACCCGCCCCTGTGTTCAGCGGTGAAGTTGGGCCAGCCGAAAAACCCCCCGAAATGCCCCTCGGCGGTGCGGCAGATATGGCTGGTTTTGGACCTGTTGGCAAAGGCCGCCCTGAACGGGCCGGAATGTTGCTGCGCGTAGCGCGGGATCGTGTAGGTCGCGCCGATGCCTTCTGGCCCCCACCACAGCATGTCCTCATGCCAGGTGCGCCGCAATTCCTCTTCAAGCGGAAGGCCCAGTTGCCAGGTCCCAAGATCGCGCGTCATGGCTTCGATCGCGTCCAGCGTTGCGCGTCCCTCGGCTTCGGGGGCATCCTGAAACAGCACCGCGTCATGGGTCATCGGACCGGGTTGCACCAGATGCTGTGCCGTTTGAGGCGAGAACGGGTTTTGCCCGGCCTGCACCATCAGATGCGGAATGTCGAAATACATCGCCTCTTCGGTGATCTTGCCATCCTCGATCTTGTGAAAGGTGCCGTAGCGCAGCATGGCGAGTTTCCCGGTCGGGCGGATGCCCAGCCACGGCGTGTCGAAAAGGCCTATCAGATGCCCCATCGACGCAACCCAGACCGCGCCGTTGGCGTCAAAAAGATGTCGACCTGCAAAAAACAGGTCTGTGCGACGCTGGAGTGACGTCAGCGCTTGCTTGAGTGGGCACCAAAACCGGTTGGCCACGGCCTCTGGCCCGGTCAACAGACCGAATGGATGATAACCGCGCCAGATCAGGTCAGGTGCGCAGAATTGCGACAAAACACCAGGAAGTTGATCCTGTCCTGCCTGTGAAAGAGCAGCATAATAATCCAGGATCAGGCGTTTTTCAGATTGAAAACCAGACACGGGCCCCTTTCTGCATGCGTGTGCAACAGGCGCACAATGCCCGAAAACATCGTTTGGGCAAGCGTAAATCAGAGCCAGCCGATAAACCGGCACGCCTAGAGCTGCGCACAGTTGTGGCCCCCTTTGGCAAAGGGTACAGTGTTATGCGTCGACCGGTTCCAGAAGTGACCGCATCAGCGGGCTATTCGCATCCAAAAGCCCATTGATCACGTCGAAATGGTGTTTTCCCGGCTCAATAATGTGCTCACAATTCCACGCCTCGGCCAGCCAACGGGCCTGATCCAGAAATGCAGGCCGTTCATCGCCACCGACCCAAACCGTCACCGCAACGGAAGGTGCGGGCATAAGAACCGGGCTTTCCGCCGCTGCCGAGGCTGCGTCAAGTTGGAAATCGTCATTCATACGGGTGTTCAGCAAGGGTCGCAGATCCGCCACCGGCGAGATCGGGACGCTTTTCTGGATACGGCTCAGAACGTCCTTCGGCAACAGCCCAGGCGCCAGCATGCGGGACACAAGATGTCCTCCGGCGGAATGTCCGCAAAGCCGTATCGGCCCCGCAAATTCATGCGCGACCACCGAAATCGCCTGCGCGATCTGACGGGTGATATCGGCGATACGCACGCGGGGGCACAGATCATAGGTCGGCATTGCGACCACCCAACCGGCGCTTTGGGCACCTTTTGCAAAATGAGACCAGGACGCGCCGTCAAACATCCGCCAAAACCCGCCATGCACAAAGATCAAAACGCCTTTGGGTGTTCTGTCCGGTAAAAAGATGTCGACCACTTCTCGCGGACCATGGCCATACATCACCCCCAGCCGCGCGCGACCCAGAACAGACATGGTCTTGCGAAATGCATCCGAGTCCCTGCGCCATTGCGCTGGAAAGTCTGCACCCCCCGGTATGTGCGTTGCATTGGCGTAGGCGTCGTCCCAATCCACGTCTGTTCTCCAAAAGATCAACCCTTGCCATTGCATCTAGCAAGTGTACCACCGTTGTCAGCAAAAATCGGAGGGGACTATGTTAGACCAAACCACAAACCTGGCCAGCCTGTTGAATGACCCGTCGCTGCTTGAGACACGCGGCTATGTAAACGGAGCTTGGGTCGATGGCGCGGATGGCACGTTTTCCGTCGAAAATCCGGCCCGCGGCGACACCATTGCTGACGTGGCTGATCTGTCTCGAGGTCAGGTCGCCGAAGCGATTGCCGCTGCTGAAACCGCCCAGAAAGACTGGGCCAAATGGACAGGCAAGGAACGGGCCGCCGTTCTGCGCAAATGGTTCGATATGATGATCGAACACCAAGACGACCTTGGAACAATCCTGACTGCAGAGCAGGGCAAACCCCTGGCCGAAGCCAAAGGTGAAATCGGCTATGGCGCGTCTTTCGTCGAGTTCTACGCAGAAGAAGCCAAGCGGGTCTACGGAGAGACAATTCCGGGCCACCAGCGCGATAAACGCATCATGGTTATGAAACAGCCAATCGGCGTTGTGGGCTCGATCACCCCGTGGAATTTCCCCAACGCCATGATCACGCGCAAGGCTGGCCCGGCCTTGGCGGCTGGTTGTAGCTTTGTGGCCCGACCTGCGGCTGAAACGCCGCTGTCGGCCATTGTGCTGGGCGTGCTGGCCGACCGCGCAGGCATTCCGGCAGGTGTGTTCAACGTTGTTCCGTCTTCGTCCTCCTCTGAAGTGGGCAAGGAATTCTGCGAAAATCCGGCGGTGCGCAAACTCACCTTCACCGGATCGACCGAGGTGGGCCGTATCCTGCTGCGTCAGGCGGCGGATCAGGTGATGAAATGCTCTATGGAGCTGGGCGGCAATGCACCGTTCATTGTGTTTGATGACGCTGACATAGATGCCGCCGTCGAAGGCGCGATCATGTGCAAGTTCCGCAACAATGGTCAAACCTGTGTCTGCGCCAATCGCATATATGTGCAGGCAGGTGTGTATGATACCTTTGCTGAAAAGCTTAAAAGCAAGGTCAGCGCGATGAAAGTCGGCGACGGGCTTGAAGACGGCACCGATCTTGGCCCGCTGATCAACAATGATGCTTTGGACAAAGTGCAAGAGCATATCGCCGACGCAAAAGCCAAAGGCGGGGATGTGATCCTTGGCAGTGAAGCGCATGAAGCCGGTGGCAACTTCTTCAACCCCGTCATCGTCACCGGCGCGACGCAGGACATGGCGTTCTCGACCGAAGAAACCTTTGGCCCGCTGGCACCCCTGTTCAAATTCGAAAACGAAGACGATGTTATCGCGATGGCGAATGACACGATTTTCGGGCTTGCCAGCTATTTTTATGCTAAGGATCTCAGCCGCGTCTACAAGGTGGCCGAAGCACTCGAATACGGCATCGTGGGCGTGAACACCGGCATCATCTCAACTGAGTTAGCCCCATTCGGTGGGGTCAAACAATCCGGTCTGGGCCGCGAAGGCAGCCATCACGGCATCGAGGAATTCCTTGAAATGAAATATGTCTGCCTCAGCGTCTAACCGCACCGTTCGCACAAAGAGAGTATGAGACCCGCGACAGGGTCTCATGACCGTCATTTGTTTGGCTTTTGATCAATTGCCTGGTCGCGATATGCAGAAAGCCAGCCCAATCCGTTCAATGTCGAAGACCTTGGGCGGTATTCCGCACCAATAAAACCTTCATAGCCCAGCAGAGCCAGCTGCCCCATCAGCCATGTGTAATCGACCTCACCCTGATCTGGTTCGCCGCGATCAGGCACCGCTGCGATTTGAATGTGGCCGATCTTCGGCAACAGTCGCTGGATCGTTGTCGCCAGATCGCCCTGCATGATCTGCATGTGATAGCAGTCAAACATGATTTTTAGCTCGGGCCTGTTCAGCGCGTCCAGAATACGTTCTGCGTGATCTGTGTCCGACAGGTGATAGCCGTGAACATCCCGGGTATTGATTGGCTCGATCAGAATGGTCAGACCATGTTCTTTCGCCAGATCGCAAGCATATGTCAGGTTGTCGCGGAAACACTCTTCGGCCTTGGCACCGCCATCCGTGCGCCCCGCCATGACATGCACCGCTTGGATCTTTGTCGCCGCCGCATAGTCCACCGCGCGGACGATCTCGGCGCGGGCTTCGTCGACGCGGTCGGGCAGGGCGGCCAGCCCGAAATCGCCCGCGTCCCGGTCGCCGGGCCAGGTGTTGAGACCCAGCATGGGCAGGCCCGTTTCCTCAAGCGCAGACCGTACGGCCCCGGCGTCCGTATCGTACGGGAAATGACATTCCACGGCATCGAACCCGGCATCCCCGGCCGCGCGGATGGCGTCGGGCAGGGCCAGTTCGGTGAACAGAAAGCCAAGATTGGCCGACAGGCGGATCATGTGTCCCACTCCACGTTGAATTTGTTGACGACCGCCTGCACCTGCGCATCGGTGAGCGCCCGCGCCTGCGTGCCGCGCAGCAGCATCGCAAGGCGCGCGGTGTCCTCCAGTTCCTCGACCGCGTTGCAGGCGGCTTCCACATCCTTGCCGGCCACCACGGGGCCGTGATTGGCCAGCATCACCGCGCTGCGCTTGCCCGCAAGCCCGCGCACCGCCTCGCCCATGGCCGGATCGCCGGGCAGGAAGAAGGGCAAGAGCTTCACACGGCCCAGCTTCATGATCGCGTAAGGTGTGAGCGGCGGCAGGAAATCATCGGCGTCCGCGTCGGGCATCATCGACCACGCGACGGAATGGCATGAATGAAGATGCACCACCGCCCCCGCCGTGCTGCGTGTGTCATAGAACGCCGTATGCAGGGGCATCTCCTTCGTGGGCGGGTCGCCGTCGACGAGGGTGCCCTGCGCATCGAAACGCGACAGACGCGCGGGATCGAGCCTGCCGAAACTGGTCCCGGTGGGCGAGACGAGCAGCCCGCCATCCTCGGTGCGGGCCGAGATGTTGCCGGTGCTGCCATGCGTCAGGCCCCGGTCGAACAGGGACTTGGCCAGCAGGCAGATCTGGTCGCGGAGCGCGGTGTCGCTCATGCGTCCCGCTCCAGGAGCGCGGCGGCTTTTTCGAAGTAATCCTCGCTGCCGAAATTGCCGGATTTGAGCGCCAGAACAAGGTCGTCGCGCGCGCGCAGCGCAGGCACACCGGGGTCAATCTCGGGGCCGATACGCAAGCTGTCGAGGGCCAGCGCCTCGACCACCGCGCCCGAGGTTTCGCCGCCCGCGGTCAAAAGCCGGGTCACGCCCATCTCCACCAGATGCCGTGCGACAGCGCCGAAGAAGGATTCGAGCGCATCGGCAGATGCCTCGCGCCCATGCGTGTCCTGCACGGCGCGCACCTCTCCGGGGTCGGCGGAACTGTAGGCCAGCGGCAGGCCATCCGCCCCGACCAGCCAGCGCGCCACCTCTTCGGGCGTTTGCGTGCCGTCGATCACCTGTGCCACGTCGATCTTCAACCCCGGATGCCGTTCAAGGTGATGCGCGATCTGGCCCCGCGTCGCGGTAGAGCACGAGCCCGACAGGATCGCCGCCTTGCCGCCTTGCCCCTGCCACGGCACCGGCGTTGGCGTGCAGCCGAAATTCGCAGGCAGCCCAAGCGCCACGCCCGACCCGCCGGTGACGAGCGGCTGGCCTTTGGCTGCCGCGCCGATCTCTACCAGGTCGGCGTCGCGCAGGGCATCGACGATGAGCATCCGTTCGGATGCGGTATCCATCGCGTCGGCAATGGCCGCGCGGCCCGCGAACACGGTTTCCGCCGGGATGTGACCCACCGGATGCCGGCTCTGTGCTGCCATCAGACGCCGCAGATCGGCGTCGGTCATGGGGGTAAGCGGGTGGTTTTCCATCCCGCTTTCGTTCAGCAGCCTGTCCTTGACGAACAGATAACCCTGATAGACCGACCGCCCCGCGCCGGGAAAGGCCGGGCAGACGATGACCTTTTGTGCGTCCAACGTCTCGGCCAGCGCATCGGCGACCGGGCCGATATTGCCCTTGGCCGTGCTGTCGAAGGTCGAGCAATACTTGAAGAAAATCTGCCGACACCCCTGTTCGCGCAACCAGTCAAGCGCCTGCAGCGTCAGCCTGACCGCCTCGTCCGGATCGATTGAGCGGGACTTGAGCGCAACCACACCGGCCTGTACGTCATCCGCCGCAGGGCCATCCGGCACGCCGGTATATTGCACCGTGCGCATCCCCTGCTTGGCCAGGGTGTTGGCCAGATCGCTCGATCCGGTGAAATCGTCTCCGATACAGCCCAAAAGCATCAGTCGTCCCCCGGAAGCGTCACACCCGCCTGTCGTGCGACGTGTTTCGCGATGGCCGCGTCATCTTCGGTGCCCATCCCGGCAGCGGACGTGGCGCGGAACTGGGTCAGGGCCTCTTGCATCACGGGCAGGGGCAGACCAGCGCTTTCGGCAATGTCGGTGACGATGCCAAGGTCCTTAAGCCAGATATCCACCTTGGAGCGCGGCGTGTAATCGGCATCGACCACATGCGGCGCGCGGTTGTCGAACATGAAGGACTGGCCCGCCGATGCGCCGATGACCTGCACCACTTGGCGCAGATCGAGCCCCTGAGACGCGGCAAAGCCCATCGCCTCGCCCATCGCGGCGATATGCACGCCCGCGAGCAATTGATTGACCGCCTTCATCGCCGATCCCGCACCCGCGCTGTCGCCCAGTCGGTGGACGGTTTCAGCCATCGCATCGAGCAGGGGGGCTGCGGCATCGAACGTATCCGCGCTGCCCGACGCCATGATCGAAAGCTGCCCGGTCGCGGCCTTGGCCGCGCCGCCGGAAATGGGCGCGTCGAGATAAAGCAAGCCGCGTGCCTGCGCCTCGGCCTCCATCTCGCGCGCAAAAGCGGGCGCGACGGTGGCGCAAGAGACGATCACGCCGCCGGGGCGCAGGCGGTTGGCCAGACCGTCAGCACCGAACAGCACCGCGCGGGTCTGATCGGCGTTGAGAACGGCGCTGACCAGCGCATCGGGCTGGTCCACGTCGACGACACCGCTATCCGTGCGCAGCAGGGCGACGCGCGACGCATCAGGATCGACGCCTTGGACAGCATGACCCGCGCGCAAGAGGCTTTGCGCCATGCCAAGGCCCATGGAGCCCAAACCGGCAAAAAGAACGTTCATAGGGTTATTCTCCGAAAACAAGATCGACCGGCCAGAGCGTGATCGCCGGAACATAGGTGATGACCATCAGCGCGGCGAACACCGTCAGGACGAACCAGATCAGCTGGGGTATGATCTTCTCGACCCGCAGATCCGCAACCGCACAAGCGGCAAAGAGGTTCACGCCAAGCGGCGGTGTGATCATGCCAAGCGCGAGGTTGACCACGATGATCAGCCCGAAATGCACTGGATCGACGCCGTAGGCGATGGCGATGGGGGTCAGGATCGGGGCCAGCACGAGGATTGCGGCAGAGGTTTCGATGAACATGCCCACGATCAGCAGCAGGATGTTGATGGCCAGCAGGAACGCGATGCGGCTGTCGAACATGTCCTTGAACCAGGCCGCGATTTCGTTCGGCAGGCCGGACCGCGCGATGAGAAAGGAAAACAACGCGGCGGCCGAGATGATGATCATGATGGCCGAGGTCGAGATCACGGTCTTCTTGAGGATCTCGGGCAGGTCCGCGAATTTGATCTCGCGATACATTGCCATGCCGACGATAAGGGCTGCCGCCACGGCGGCGGCGCTGGCCTCGGTCGGGGTGAAGATGCCGGAGTAGATGCCACCCAGGATGACCACAGGGATCAGCAGCGCGGGCATGGCCGAGACAAAAGCGGCACCGGGGCTGGCGCGGTCCAGACCGTCTTCCTTGCCGATGCCACGCAGACGGCAGATCACCAGCACCAGCGCCATGAGCGAGCCTGCGACCACGACACCCGGGCCAAGCCCTGCAATGAACAGCTTGCCGATGGAGGTGTCGGTAGAGACACCATAGAGGATCAGCGGGATCGACGGCGGGATCAGAACGCCCAGCTCTGCCGAGGACGCCTGGATCGACGCGGCCAGCGGGCGGGGATAGTTGTGCCGGACCATCGCCGGAATGAGGATCGCACCGATGGCGAATGTGGTGGCAACCGAAGAGCCCGAGACCGAGGCAAAGAGCATACAGGTCAGAACGCAGGTGCAGGCCAGCCCGCCCTGGATGCCGCCGACCAGCGATTTCGCAAGCTCCACCAGCCGGTGCGAGATGCCGCCCGCCGACATGAGGTTCCCGGCAAGGATGAAAAGCGGGATCGCCATAAGCGGGAAGCTGTCGATACCGGTGAACATGCGTTGTGCCACGAGCAGCAGCGGCAAGCGGCCCTGCGCCTCGATCCCGATGACCGATGCCAGGCCGATGGCGACGGCGATGGGCACGCCGATGACAAAGAGGATGGCGAGCGACAGACCAAGTGCGGCGTTCATGGCTCAACCTCCGCGTTGCGCGCAGCGAGCCAGTCGCCCTGAACCGCGCGGATCATCGAGGCCAGCACCGCGATCAGGATGAACACCGACCCGATGGGCAGCGCGGCATAGACCCAGGCGATGGAAATCTCTAGCGCGGCGAGGCTTTGCGGGATCACGCGCAGCGTCATGAGATAGCCCTGCCAGAACAGGACCGAGAAAAAAATCAATGAACCGATGTTTGCCACCAGATAGATCCCAAGCCCAAGCCGGGGCGGCAAAGCGTTCTGGATCACGTCGACCGAAATCATTGCGCCGTGCCGAAAGGCGACTGCCACACCCAGGAACACGGACCAGATCATCGCCGATCGGGTGATCACCTCGGACCAGGTCGATGGCGCGCCAAAGACAAAGCGCGTGACCACCTGAAACAATGCCAGAGAGGCGGCGATTATCAGAAAAGCGATGGACAGCCGCAGCGCAAGGCCGGTGGTAAAGTCCTCAAAGCGCAGGAAGAAACGCATAAAACTGCCTTTTGGTCAGGGCTGCGGAAAATCGGCAGGCGGGTGGGCCACCTGCCGATTGACGCCTTATTCGACCGCTTTGATGCGATCGACCATGTCAGAGCCGTACTGGTCGGTATAGACCGCGTAGGCCGGCTCTGCGAGTTCAGCAAAGGGGGCCTTGTCGATGTCGGTGATGACCTCCATGCCGTTCTCCCGCAGCAGGGCAACGCCTGCATCCTCAAGCCGGTTCACCTCGGCGCGCGTTGCGGCGGCAGAGGCTTTGGCGGCTTCATAGAACCAGCCGCGCTGTTCCTCGGTCAGACCGTCCAGAAGGATCGGCGAGGCAAGGACAACCGCCGGGGAATAGACGTGGCCGGTCAGCGACACATGACCCTGCACTTCCCAGAACTTGGATGCGGTGATCACGGTGACCGGGTTTTCCTGACCGTCCACGACGCCCTGCTGAAGCGCGGTGAACAGCTCGGGGAAGGCCATTGGGGTGGGCGATGCGCCCATTTCCGAGAACGCTTCCATATGGACGCGGTTTTCCATTGTGCGCAGCTTGAGACCATCAAGGTCTTCCGGCGTGCGCACCGGGCGTTGCGAGTTGGTCACGTGGCGGAAGCCGTTTTCCGTCCAGGCAAGGCCAACAAGTTGATTTTCGTCAATCTTGGCCAGCAGCTCTTGCCCGATTTCACCATCGAGTGTTGTGCGGGCATGATCGTAGTCGCGGAACAGGAATGGCAGGTCAAGCGCATAGACCTCGGGCACGAAGTTACCCAAGGGGCCAGTCGAGGTGATGACCACGTCCATGGACCCGATCTGCAGTCCTTCGATCATGTCACGCTCGCCGCCAAGCTGGCCTGCGGGGGCCTGATCGCCCGTGAAGGCACCATCCGAAAGCTCGTTCAATGTGTCGATAAACGCCTGAGCGCCAATGCCGTAATGCGATGTGGGCGACAGTGAATGTCCCACAACGATGTTTTGCTGGGCTGTGGCAGCGCCTGCGGCAAGGATAAGGGCACCGGTGAGGGCCGTGAGGGTGTGTTTCATTAGGGGTCTCCTCCCAAAGTGGTTGGCCTGCATGACCTGCAGGATGTTCAGTGTGCCGCGTTGTCCGGCACGGCTTTCGGGCGTGTCAGCCCATCTCGTCCTCCAGATAAACCTCGATGATTTCTCTGAAGTTCGTTTCGGCGCGGAACCCCAGATCATGGGCGCGCGCGGTGTCGAAATCGCGGGGCCAGCCCGAGATAATGGCGGCCACGGTCGGATCGGGTTCGTGGCGGATCAGGGCGACGGCGGTGTCACCCGCGACCTTGCGCAACGCCTCGATCTGGTCGCCGACGGTGGCGGAAACGCCGGGCATGGTCAAGTTGCGCTGGCCTCCCAGCGGCGCGGTGTCGAGCGTTGCGGCATGATCGATATAGCCAACAGCCGAACGTGGGCTGGCAAACCAGTGACGCACATCGGTGCCCACGGGCAGCACCGCCTCTTGACCGTTGAGCGGCTCGCGCAGAATACCGGAATAAAAGCCCGAAGCGGCCTTGTTCGGCTTGCCGGGGCGGATGCATATGGTGGGAAAGCGGATGCCAATACCGTCCAGAAACCCGCGGCGTGAATAGTCGTTAAGCAGCAGTTCGCCCATCGCCTTTTGCGTGCCATAGCTGGTGAGCGGCGTGAGGTGATAATCATCGGGGATTTTCGGCGGGAAGGGTGCGCCGAATACGGCCAGAGACGAGGCATAGATTACGCGGGGCGCATAGCCTTCGACCGCGCGGATTGCATCGAACAGGGCGCGCGTTCCATCAAGGTTTATTGCGTACCCCTTGTCGAAATCGGCTTCGGCCTCGCCCGAGACGATGGCGGCCAGATGCACGATCACATCGGGACGGTCCGCGATCAGGTGTTCGGCCATGCCAGCGTCGGTCAGATCGGCGGCCAGCGCCTTGCGCGTGCCGGTAAAATCGGCCGCGACCTGAGGCTCCACGATGTCGACCAGCGTCAGGGCATCGACAGTCTGCCCGCCCATCTTGCCGGTTGCCGCGATCCGTTCGGCCAGTTTTCGGCCAATCATGCCTGCAGCACCAAGGATCAAAACATGCATATCGTGGCCTTTCATGAGGATGCGCCAAGCAAAGCGCGTGTGGTGTCATAGATGCGGCGTTCGTGTACGCCGAACGCGTCCGCCAACGCCGCTCCGTCGCGGGCGATCAAAGCTGTCATGATCTGGCGATGATCAGTGATACTGGTTTCGATGGCACCGGGCTGCGCAACAACACGGCGGCGGTGGTCAAGCAGGTAGGAATAGAGCATCGCCGCAAGGTCTGAAAACACGGCATTGCCGCAGGCGCGGTAAATCAAAGTGTGGAATTCGCGGTCCGCGATAAGATACCGCACCGGGTCGCCCACTGTTTCTTCCTGCGTTTTGATCAGATCCGACAAGCGGTCGATTGTGGCGTCATCAATGCGCGCGGCGACAAGAGGGGCAAGCCGGGCCTCGATGGTCATGCGGGCGTCGTGGACGTCTTCAAGCGTGTAATCGGTGACGCGCCCGTCTGACAAAGCCGACAAGCCGAGCGTGCCGACATCGGTCGAAATCACCCGTGTGCGCGCGCCCTGTACGACCGATACGATCCCTTTGGTTGACAGGATAAGAAGAGCGCCGCGAATGGTTTCGCGGCTGACCCCCATGGCGGACGCAAGTTCTCGTTCGCTTGGCAAGGTGTCCCCGACCGACAGCACGCCAGAGGCAATCAATGTGGCGAACCGTTCCGCGACCGTGTCTTTGACAGAGTGATGTGCCACTTTTTCAAGCGCTGTTCCATCGGCAGATAGAAACACATCCATTGTCATGCGGCCGCCCCCTCTGCGCCTTGACTGCTGGTCCGATCAGTAGACCAGTGGTTTTATAGCGTCAATGCCGGTATGCGATGGTTCAACAGGATTATTGGCGCGGCCGGCTTTGCCGCACACGCTGTGCGCCCCGGTCAGAGGCTTTCACCCAACCGGATCTCAAAGCCCAGATCCACCACCTGTTTCGACTCTGGATCATCCGCAGCCGCCAGCAAAAGCCGGGCTGTTTCAACACCCATCTGGTATCTGGGTGTCACAACGCTTGCCAGGATTGTCGGGGTCGCCAGCCCGATATCAATTCCGTTGAACCCAATCAGCCCGACATCCTGAGGCACCTTGCGTCCGGTGCGTTGGCAATGAAACAGCGCGCCAAGCGCCTGATCGTCATTGGCAAAGAAAATAACGTCGATGTCCGGAGAGCGGGACAACAGAATTTCCGTCGTCTGTGCCCCGACTTCGGCACTTGCCGGTGTTTGTGCGATTTCCTTGTCGACAAGTGGGATACCCAGTTCGACCAGCCGCGCCTCAAAGGCAAGACGCCGCGCCTTGGAACGGTCGGGGCGTTCGGCCCATGCTCCGATATAGCCGGGCCGTCGATACCCACGTTGGAACAAAAGATCCGCCACAGCAACCGCAGCGGCAACATTGGAAATGCCGACAGACATATGGATGGGCGTGCGATCAATATCCATGAATTCGACCACCGGAACGTGGTGGGTTTCGATCATCCGCGCCACGGCAGGTTCGTGGTCCGTGCCTGCCATGATGACCCCCATCGGCGACCATGCCAGCATGTCGCGCAGCACCTGCACCTCGCGGGTGCGGTCGTATTGTGTGATGCCAAGCACCGGTTGCAGGCCTGCATGGGTCAGCACAGATTCGATACCATTGAGAACCTCGGGAAAGACCCCGTTGCCGATAGAAGGCACGATCACCGCAACAAGGTTGCTGGACCGCGTCTTGAGCGCCCCGGCAAGCCGATTGGGGGTATAGCCAACCTCGTTCGCAGCGGCCAGCACGCGGGCCCGCAGACGCTCTGAAACTGAAGGGGCATCGCGCATGACCCGTGACACCGAGATCTCGCTGACCCCCGACAGCTGTGCCACATCGCGCAAGGTAGCGCGGCGTGCCCGGTCTGGCCGGTCCGAAGGGATGCGAGGCTTGGTCATAATGTTACCTTTTGCCCTTAGTGACGATAATCTTTGCAAATGACAACGTTGACATTCAAAATGACAACGCTACCAATTTACCAGGAACCACAACGAAGTCCTGAACGGGACTCAGGGAGGAAACATGAAACTCACTTATCTGACCACCGGTCTGGCCGCCGTTGCTTTGACTGCCACTGTCGCCTCGGCCCAGGACTTCCCTGAGCGGCCCATCAACCTGATTGCTCCGTTTAATGCGGGTGGTGGCACTGATCTGTTGCTGCGTGGCTTTGCACCTTATTTCGCCGAAGCCATCGAGGGCGATGTTTTTGTGTCGAACATGGCGGGCGGGTCCGGCACCGTCGCGGCCTCTGCCTTGCAAGGGCAGCGCGCCGATGGTTACCAGTTGGGTTATTTCTCGATCACTGTTGCCACGATCCAGCCGCAGATTCGGGATGTGCCCTATGATGTCGACAGCTGGACGCCGATCTGCTCGGTCGCGGCCTCGCCAACGCTGCTTTTCACCTCTGCCGATACGCCTTACATGACGGCACAAGACGTTGTTGACGCGGTCAGGGCCGATCCCGGTGCGCTTGTCTACGGGTCGTCTGGCGCGGGGGCGATGACGCATCTGACCACTGTCGCGGGTTTCGCGGGCCTTGGTATTATCGACGATATGGTACATCTGCCGTTTCAGGGGTCAGGCCCTGCCGTACAGGCGTTGACCGCTGGCACAATCCAGTTTTTCGGCGATACCGAGATCCTGATGCAACGGGGTGATTTCCGGCCTTTGATGGTGTTCAACGATGAACGTCTGGAAAACTATCCCGATGTTCCAACCGCTGCAGAAGCCGGCATCGCAGCACCGCTGAACGAACTTTATCTCTGGGGCGGTTTGTTTGCACCGGCAGGTGTTGACGCCGAGGTCGTGGCCACGCTGGAAGCCGCCTGCGAACAAGCGGTCAATTCTGATGGATTCCAAGAGTTTGCCGCAACCTCTGGCACCGTCATCAACTATCGTGGGGCTGAGGAATTCAACACATTCTTCCGCGAACAATACGAGGCCAATTCGGTTCTTATCGAAGCCGCTGGGCTGAACTGATTCTTCCGGAAAAAATGGGGTGGTGCGGCACCTGGCCGGACCGCCCTTGCCCATTTATGGCGGAGCGCCCTCCATGCCGTCCTTGCTTTCCGAACGCGTGCTTGTCCTGCTGACGCTGCTGATTGCGGCGGGCGCTTTGTTTGCGACGACCTTTGGCACCGAATACCGGCTTTTGGGTGCGGTCCAGTCCCCTGTCTACTTCCCGCGTATCATCCTTGGGCTGATGATCGGTCTGATTCTGATAGCTCTGCTGCAGGATGTGATCGCGCAAAAATCGGTCGAACCGGTCGAGAAATGGGGCGCGTTGATCGCATTGGTGATTGCTGCGGTCCTTTATGCCAACGCAATCACGCGGGTTGGATTCATGCTGTCATCCGTGCCGTTCTCGGTCATGGGCTTGTGGATTTTCGGCATCCGCAACCCGCTGGTGATTGCCGCCTATGCGATTGCCGTACCGGGCAGCATGGTGATCCTGTTCAACCATATCCTCAAGCTGCCTCTGCCCACGTCTCCGTTCACCTACCTGTTCTGAAGGATCGCGCGCCATGATCTCTGCTCTTCCCGACGCGCTGTCGCTGTTGATGACAACCGAGGCTTTGCTGACCCTCGTGCTGGGTACGGTGCTGGGCATTATCCTGGGTGCGATGCCGGGGATTGGATCAACGGTTGCGGTGGCGATGGTGCTGCCTTTCACACTGTCGATGGGGCAGGCCCCGGCAATCCTGTTGCTGCTCGCCGTGTATGCCGGATCGGTTTATGGCGGCTCAATTTCAGCCATTTTGATCAACACGCCCGGCACGCCGCAATCCGCCGCCACCTGCTTTGACGGCTACCCGATGGCGCAGCGTGGAGAGGCGGGCAAAGCGTTGGGTTGGGCCACCACCGCATCGGTTGCGGGCGGATTGGTCTCGGCCGTTGTGCTGCTTCTTGCCGCGCCACAACTGGCGGCTTTCGCGCTGAATTTCGGCCCGATCGAGACATTTGCGCTGGTGCTTTTGGGCATGACCTGCATCGTCTCGGTGTCTTCCGGATCTCTGGTCAAAGGGCTTTTGGCGGGTTGCATCGGTATCTTTCTGGCCTCTGTCGGCGGCGATCCCGTCACCGGACAGCCGCGCTTTACCTTCGGCAATTGGCAGCTCATTTCGGGGTTCAACTTGCTTGCCGTGGTCATTGGCATCTTCGCCTTGTCCGAAGTGTTCATCCGCGCCAGCAAGACCACCGAAAAGGTCAGCGAACTGGCCGCGTTCAAAGGCATTGTCCTGCCGCGGTGGCGTGAATGGGTGGGGCGCAAGAAAAACCTCGCCAAATCGGTGTTGATCGGCAACGTGATCGGCGTTCTTCCCGGTACCGGGGCCGCAACCGCCGCGTTCATTTCCTATGCCGAGGGCAAGCGGTCTTCACCGAACAAGCACGCCTACGGCACCGGAGAGCCGGATGGCATTATCTCGTCAGAGGCCGCCAACAACGCCGTCACAGGCGGTGCGCTGGTGCCAACCATGGCGCTTGGAATTCCAGGCGATGCGATCACCGCTGTCATGCTGGCCACACTCACCCTGCACGGGATCACGCCGGGGTTTCGCCTGATGGAGGACAATCCCACGCTTATTGCGTCGATCTTTGCTGGGTTTTTTATCATCAACCTGTTGCTGCTGCCGCTTGGCATGGTGTTGGGCCGGGTTGCCGCACCCATCCTTCGGATGCGCGAAGGCTTTATGATGACGGGCGTTGTTTTGCTTTGTGGGGTTGGCATCTATTTCGTGCGCGGCAATCCGTTCGATCTGATGGTGATGGGGTTTGCCGGTGTGCTGGGCTTTATCCTGCGCAGGCAGGGCGTGCCGATGGCCCCCCTGGTGATTGGTATGGTGCTTGGCCCCACGCTTGAGTTGACACTGCGGCAAGGGCTGATCCTGACACGCGGGGATTTTACCGCCTTTGCCACGGATCACCCCATCGCAGGCACGCTCTTTGGCATCACGTTTCTGGCGCTTGCCTTTCCGATTTTGCGCGGCGTTCTGGCGCGACGGCGTTCTGTCGATCCCGCCTGATCGGGGTCATCTCTTGACCGCCAGATCGACCAGCCCGAACAGGGTTCGGGTGTTCGCTGTCACAACAGCATCTTTGCAAACACGCAAAAGGCCCGGCAAACCGCCGGGCCTTCTCAGACATCGTTTCAGAACAGCTTAGTTCACTGCTTTGGCGTCAACCACGTCTTTTTCGATTGCATCGGCTTTTGCAATTTCGATCCGGCGCGGTTTAAGCGCTTCGGGAATTTCCCGCTGCAGGTCGATATGCAACATGCCGTCCACATGGCTTGCGCCAACGACGCGGATGTGGTCGGCAAGGTGGAACCGCCGCTGAAACGCGCGCGTGGCGATCCCGCGATGCAGGTAGGTGCGGTCTTCATCCTCGTCGGCCTTGGTGGCGGCAACGATCAGCGACCCGTCTTTGACCTCAACGGTCAGGTCGCTTTCGGAAAATCCGGCCACGGCAATCGAGATGCGATACGCATCATCTGCCGTTTTTTCGATATTATAAGGGGGGTAGGTGGGTTGAGTGACATCTTTCGTCAGAACCCGGTCCATCATGTCGGCAATTTGATCAAAGCCGACGGTTGCACGGTAAAGGGGTGCAAAATCATAGCTACGCATAAGGTCATCCTCCAGTGAGCGATACCAGTTTTGAAAAGCCTTCCGTCTTCGGACAGGCTTGTGGTGAAATATCGGACCCCATATGGGCGTTCCGACAGTGTTAAATTGGGAAGTCCGGTTTACGGTTTCAAGGGGTCGGCATCTGCATCGGTTGGCCGCACGAATTTCGCCCCCGTGTCCTTGCGCACGCCATCTTTTGCCTGAAACGGTCGAAAGGCCGATCCCTCTTCAAACCCGGCCCCTTCCGTCAGCAACACCTTGATATCGTCGATCTGGCCTTCCAGCGGAGCGCCCAGTGATACCGGCACATCGCCACTCTTCGCTTTGGAAGAAACAACCGATACGATCCGGGGCCCGTCCGCAGCAAAGGCAAAAACCGGTGATCCAGAGCTGCCAAAATCCACCGAGCAGGACAGCACCAGAAGATCGCTTTGATCCGACAACACTTCGCAGGTGTCCTGCATAGAAGGCGCTTCGGACCTGTTATGCGCGTAAGAGACAACTCCGACGCTTTCGCCAGCGGGCGGGCGGTCTTCGGTCACGAAAGGAATGATCGTCGTATTGCGGACCGGATGTTGCAGTTCGATCAAGGCAATATCGTAATATACCCGATCCGGGCTGGGTCCGGACCCGATCCTGTAATTGGGATGTGCCACCGCGCGCCGGACACGCCGATAGGCCGCAGCACGCCCGTTGCGCCACCCGGCCAGAAATTGAATATCCTCGGGTTTCAGCGCGGTCCCGGAATCATCAAATAAACAATGGGCCGCGGTCAGTACCAGATCGGGGGCAATCAGCGACCCGGTACAAAACGCTTTGCCGGCAAGTTCAAGCCGCCCCACGGCCTCCCAGGCGCGCCCGTCCTGACGGCTTTCCATAGAAAAAAGCCCAGTAGTTTGCGCCGCTGTCAAAGACGGAAGCGCGAACATCAAAGCTCCAAGGATCAAAAGGCGCACAGGTTAACTCCACACTAAGCGCCTTGGCTACCGGCTTTTTTCGGCAGATTTATGACGCGGACGTCACGAGTGAGGCGTCTTCAAGGCGCTGGGCGTCGGTCCGCCGGTGGCCCAATCAAGAAGCTCCACAGTATGAACAATAGGGACCTCCGTACCCGATCCGATCTGCATCATACAACCAATATTGCCCGCGGCGATGATGTCGGGCTGTTTGGCTTCCAGAGTTTCAACCTTGCGCGCTTTCAGCTTTTTCGAGATCTCTGGCTGCATCAGATTATAAGTCCCGGCGGACCCACAGCACAGATGACTGTCTGCAGGTTCCACCACATCGAACCCGGCTGCTTTCAGCAGGGTTTTCGGATGTGTTTTGATCTGTTGACCATGCTGCAGGCTGCACGCGGCATGGTAGGCCACCTTCATGCCCCCATGCAGAGTTCGCGCATCGGCCACGCTGGCCTCATCAATCAGGTCGATCAGCACCTCGCTGACATCTTTTGCAATGGCAGACACCCGGGCGGCGTCATCGGCCAAAGCGTCATTGCGGAACATATGGCTGTAATCCTTAACGGTGGTGCCACAGCCGCTGGTGTTGATCACAATCGCGTCAAGCTCGTCCCCATCCATCTCGCGCGCCCAGGCTTTGATATTGGCCCCGGCGGCCTCATGGCTTTCCTTCAGCTTGCCCATGTGATGCGTCAGCGCCCCGCAGCAGCCAGCCCCCTCTGCAACAACAACTTCGCACCCCAAACGTCTGAGAAGCCGGATCGTGGCGTCATTGATGTCGGTGTTCAGCGCCTTTTGCGCACAGCCGGTCATCAATGCCACGCGCTTCTTGCGCGGCGCAAGGGCGGCAAAGCTTTGTGGATCATCGTTCCGACTGACCGGAGGAATGGTCTTCGGGGCCATCTCCAACATCGCTTTCAACCGCGCATCCGGGATCAGCGGGGCAAACGGTCTGCCGATCTTCGCCAACAAAAGCGCCACCCGAAACCGGGTTGGATAGGGCAAAATCTTGGCCAGCGTCCAGCGCAGTGCCTTGTCGTGCCAGGGCCGATCATAGTTTTCCTCGATATAACTGCGCGCGTGGTCCACAAGATGCATATAATGCACACCTGATGGGCAGGTCGTCATACAGGCCAGACAGGACAGACAACGATCAATATGCTTGACCGTTTTCTCGTCAGGTGTGCGCTCGTTTTCGAGCATGTCCTTGATCAGATAAATTCGCCCCCGCGGGCTGTCCAATTCGTCGCCCAGGACCTGATAGGTGGGGCAGGTCGCCGTACAGAATCCGCAATGCACACAAGTGCGCAAAACCTCGTTGGACCGTGCGATGTCAGGGTCGCGCAGCTGCGCGTCGGTGAATGTTGTCTGCATGTCTTACCCCATCAACCCCAGATTCAGAATCCCCTTGGGATCGAACTTCTTACGCAGCCCCGCAGACAAAGCCGCCAGTGCCGGAGGCTCTGGCTGAAACTTCGGCTGGCCCGTGCCCCGCACCAATGTCGCGTGCCCTTCAAACGCCCCCAACTGCGCGCGGATATCCGTACCCGCGATAACCCGCGCCCAGATCAGGCCGCCCCCCCAATCAAAGATCAGATCTTCGGCGGTGACGCGCGCTGCCAACTCTGCCGCCTCGGATGGCGTGCACGAGATTTTCCAGACATCACCATCCGCATCATGAAACGGCACAACATCACGTACCCAGGCCCATTTTTCCGCAACCGCCCCGGCATCACTTTCGGTGCGCACCGGCAAGCCATCGAACAAAGCCGCCACGGATTTGGTGCGATAGGCGACCGATCCGGAAAATCCTTCCAGCCGCAACAGTGTCACCGGTGTACCATCCGGACCAACCGGAAGATGCGCGGCACCCGACACCTCAAACGGAGAGCCAAGCGCCTTTGCCATCGCTGCGACGGCGTCGGCATGGTCCAGTCCGTCAATCACAACAGAGGCCGCGCAATCCGGTTTCGGCAGCACTTTCAGACTGACTTCGGTCAGAACGCCCAGGGTGCCCCAAGACCCGCTGAGCAGCTTCACAAGATCATAGCCGGTAACATTCTTCATCACGCGGCCACCGTTTTTGATGATCGTACCCGCACCGTCGACAAACCGCACACCCAGCATGAAATCGCGACATGCCCCGACCGACACGCGGCGGGGGCCGCTAACATTTGCGGCCACAACGCCTCCGATTGTCGGCTCTCCCGACGTGCCCATCAATCCGCGATGATCCATCGGTTCAAACGGCAGGCGCTGTCCCTCTTTGTCCAATGCCGCTTCGATCTCTGCCAATGGTGTCCCGGCTTTCGCGACAAGGGTCAGAGATCCCGGTTCATAAAGCGTTATTCCCGACAGCGCGCCGGTCTCAAGCCGGTCGCCGGTGCCATCAACGCCACGGGTTCCGCCGCCGTGTATCCGCACCGGGCGTGTGGCTGTAGCCAACGCTTGGGCCAGATCGGCCTCTGTCTCAGGTCTCATATATGTCTCTGTTTTCCAAATATCTCGGGGGGGTCGCCTATGGCGACGGGGGCAGCGCCCCCTGTTTTCATTCCGCAGCCAGCACCTCGGTACGACGGTTTGCAGACGCGGCCAAAGGAAATACCTTGGCAGGGTTCAACAACCATGCCGGATCAAACACATCTTTCACCGCCATCTGCGCCTCCAAATCTTCTGGCGCAAACTGATCCATCATCAGATCCCGCTTCTCGATCCCGACACCATGTTCCCCAGTCAGGCAGCCGCCCACTTCGACGCATAGCCGCAAGATATCCGCACCCAGCGCTTCGCAGGTCTCAAGATCGCCTTCCTTGTTCGCATCAAACAGGATCAAGGGATGCATATTTCCATCCCCGGCATGAAACACATTCGCCACATCGAGCCCGTAGTCTTTCGACATCTCACCGATCCGGCGCAAAACATAGGGCAGCTCTGCGACCGGGATCGTGCCATCAAGGCACATGTAGTCATTGATCTGTCCCATAGCCCCAAAGGCGGATTTCCGGCCCAGCCAGATACGCCCGGCCTCATCGGCGTCTTTGGCTTCGCGCAGTTCCACCGGATTATGCTTGCGCGCGATGTCAAGGATCAGGCCAAGCTGTTCATCTATTTCCGCGTCTGATCCCTCGACTTCGACAATCAGCAGGGCTTCGCACATCGGATAACCGGCCTTGGCAAACGCTTCGGTCGCCTCTATACAGGGGCGATCCATGAATTCAATTGCCACCGGCAAGATGCCGGCCTTGATAATGTCCGCGACGCAGGCCCCGGCCACTTCGTTGGACTCAAAGCCCATCAGGACCGGCCGCGCGCCCTCGGGTTTGGGCAGAATGCGCAATGTGGCTTCGGTGACAATACCAAGCTGTCCCTCCGAGCCACAAATCAAACCAAGCAGGTCGTAGCCCGCCGACTCAAGGTATGCGCCGCCAATGTCCAACACGGTGCCGTCCATCTGCACCATCTTCACACCCATAAGGTTGTTGGTCGTCACACCATATTTCAGGCAATGTGCACCACCGGAGTTCATCGCGATATTGCCGGCAATGGCACAGGCCAATTGTGATGATGGATCGGGGGCGTAGAAAAACCCGTCTTCCTCAACCGCGCCGGTCACGCTCAGGTTGGTGCGCCCGGTCTGAACGCGGATAAAGCGGTTGTCGTAATCCGTTTCCAGAACATCGTTCATCCGCGCCACGCCGATCATCACACAATCCGCGGTGGGCAACGCGCCTCCGGCCAGCGATGTGCCCGACCCGCGGGGCACCACCGGCACGCCCATCTCGTGGCAAACTGTCAATGCGGCGGAAACCTCTTCGGTCGAGGCAGGCAACACAACCGCAAGGGGCGGGCATTTGTAAGCGGTCAGCGCATCACATTCATAGGCGCGCGTCTCCATTTCGTCCCAGATGACGGCTGCGTCTGGCAGAACCTTTTGCAAACGGGCCACGATTTCATCTTTACGAGACAGGATCGTCGCGTCGGGTGTGGGCATTTCCATGGGTAATCCTCCGAATTGGTAAGATTATATAACCAATATACGCAGTGTGACCAGTCATTTTTTGGCACACAGCGGCAGAACGGCCTCTTGCCAAGCGGCAAAAGCCCAGCCACCAAGCACATATGGACTGGATTAAAATCATACATATCCTGTGTGTTATGGGCTGGATGACCTCGATCTTCGCGGTTCCCCGCGCCTTGATATACTGGAAACGAGAATACGACCGGCTGGGCGAATTCGGCCCGCTGGGTGACCTGACCATCCGCCTTTATCGGTTTTCCGCCGGGCTTGGGGTGATCGCATTGATCACCGGAATCTGGCTCGGTGTATTGTGGAGCTTTCCGGCATGGGTCTGGCTTAAACTCGGCCTCGTGGCGCTGCTGGCGCTTCACTACACATGGACCGGTCGCCTTGTGTTGCGCGCCAAACGCGGGGTTTTCACCGAATCGGATCGGTATCTGCGGATCTTCAACGAGGTCAGTGTCTTTGGCGCGATTGCCATTTTATGGGTTGTTGTGGTCAAACCGTTTTAAGCGATGGATTGGCTTGACAAGATATACCTGTTCACCGCGCGGGACGCGATTGGCATTGGACTTCTTCTGTTCGGTTGGATCGCCAGCACGGTGATAATCGAACACGCGCCAAAGTCATTTCCGTCAATGTCACAGCTCATGGCCGGGTTCCGCCGTGACTGGATGGTCCAATTCGTGACCCGCCAACCTCGAATCTACGATGGCCAGATCATTGCCAGCCTCCGTCAAGGCACCGCGTTTTTTGCGTCAGCCAGCATGATTGCCATCGGTGGCGGCTTTGCCTTGCTGGGCAATGCGGACCGTCTGCGCGGCGTGACAGAAGACCTGTCGTTACAAAGCGGTTCGGTGATTATTCTTGAGATCAAGCTTATGGTGCTGCTGCTGTTCGCAGCGAATGCATTTCTGAAATTTGTCTGGGCACACCGATTGTTTGGCTATTGCTCTGTGCTGATGTCCGCAGTGCCCAACGATCCGGACGATCCCCGATCCATGCCTTTGGCCAAGCAGGCGGGCGAGATCAACATTACAGCTGCGCGCGGGTACAACCGGGGTTTGCGGTCGGTCTATTTCGGCATCGCGTCTTCTGCCTGGCTTTTGGGTGCCGGGCCTTTGATCCTTGCATCATTGATCACGATTGCTGTCGTGATGCGTCGCGAGTTTTGGTCACAATCACGGCATGTGTTGATCTACGGTGTTCCGGACGCGAAATCGTGACTTTGAAACAGTGCCGGGTTTGTTAGGGTCTAATCATGATGTATAGGGCAGGTGTTTTCGGTATTTGTGTCGCGAGCACGGTCTGTGCCGACGCGCCAACCATCGACCAAGTCGAGGTCGACGGAATGCGTGTCTCTGTCACGATCTTACATCCAGACACGGGTTGGGATCACTACGCCGATGGCTGGCGGGTCGAGACGGCAGATGGAACAATCCTTGGCACGCGGGAATTGCTGCATCCGCATGTTGACGAACAGCCTTTCAGGCGCAGTCTGACCGTCAGCAATTTGCCGGGCGGGCCACTGTTTATCCGAGCCAAATGTTCGGTCGACGGGTGGTCTGAAACAACGGTTCCCCTCTCGCGCTGAGATTTTTCGTACGAAAAATCTTAGGCCCGGACATGTTGAAAAAAGGTGAAGGTCTTTGACCTATTGTTTCGCGTGCGAAACATTGAGACCGCACCGGACCTATTCAGAGATCGTCAATCACATCCGCATGCAGATGGCGTTCGCCGCGTTCTTCTGAAAGACGGATTTGCTTTTGCCGCTCGCGGAACCGCGTTTTGTCGTCTTCAGAGGTTTCGTTGACGCACTGATGACACGACACACCGTGTTCATATTCCGGTTTTTGTTGGTCTTCGGGCAGGATCGGGCGGCGGCAGGCGTAGCACAGTACATGCGGTCCTTCGGTGAGCCCATGACCAACAGACACGCGGGCATCGAATACGAAACAATCGCCGTGCCAAGTGCTGGCGTCTTGCGGCACCTCCTCAAGATATTTCAGGATACCACCCTTGAGGTGATACACGTCTTCAACGCCTTGACTGAGAAGGTAGTTGGTCGATTTTTCGCAGCGAATACCGCCGGTGCAGAACATCGCGATGCGTTTGTTATGAAACCGGTCCTTGTTCTTTTCCCACCATTCGGGGAATTCGCGAAAACTGGCCGTCTTGGGGTCGATGGCCCCATCGAAGGTTCCGATCGCCACTTCGTAATCATTGCGGGTGTCGATGACGGCCACATCCGGGCTTTGGATCAGTTCGTTCCAATCGTCGGGGGCCACGTAATGCCCGACACTGGCCCGCGGATCGACATCCGGGACGCCCATGGTCACGATTTCTTTCTTCAGCCGCACTTTCATGCGGTGGAAGGGACGCACCGACGCGGTTGAAAGTTTCCATTCCAGATTGACGCAGCCCGGCAAGGCGCGCAGATAGGTTAACAGGTGGTTGATGGCTGTCTCGGACCCGGCAACCGTGCCGTTGATGCCTTCATTCGCCAAAAGCAGGGTTCCGGTGATCTCGTTCTCACGACATACCGCAAGAAGCGGGTCGCGCAGGCTTTGCGGATCGTCGAACCGGGTGAAGTGATAGAGGGCGCAAACGGTAAACATGGGCGCGCAATTACGCCTGAAGCGGCTGTCGCGCAAGGTTCCGCAATGCCGCAACCCTTGACCCGCCCGCACTGGCTTTCTACCCAAGGGGCCCAACAGGAGAGATGCTTATGTCTGCGCTGATTGTTATTGATGTCCAAAACGATTTCTGCCCCGGCGGGGCGCTGGCCGTTCCCGAGGGCGATCTGATCATCCCCGGCATCAATGCGGCAATGGATGCAAGCGAGGCTGTTATTTTCACGCAGGATTGGCACCCGGCGCATCATAGTTCCTTTGCGTCGCAACATAACGGAAAATCGCCCTATGAAACGGTTGAGATGCCCTATGGGACACAGGTTCTTTGGCCGGATCATTGTGTGAGCGGAACGAAAGGGGCGGCGTTTCACACCGATCTGAACACCACCCGCGCCGAAATGGTCATTCGCAAAGGCTTTCGCCGCGACATTGACAGCTATTCGGCGTTTTTCGAAAATGATCACCGCACACCGACCGGTTTGGAGGGATATCTGCGCACGCGTGGCATCACAGATCTGACGCTTGTCGGTCTGGCGACGGATTTCTGCGTTGCCTATTCCGCGATTGATGCCGCAAAGCTGGGGTTCAGTGTCACGGTTCAGCTTGATCTGTGTCGCGCGATTGATCTTGAAGGATCACTGGAGGCTGCGAAAACGCAGATGGCAGATGCCGGTGTGCGTCTTGTGTAACGTTATGCGCCCACGCCCGTAGCAAGGCTTGCCGCATCGGCATTGCCGGGTAAAAATGAGCAGATCAGTCACAAAAGGCACCCAGCCATGTTCGACCGAATCCTTGCCCTGTTTGACCGGGCTGTCCCGCAAACAGAACTTCCACCGGCGGATGCCCAATTTGCCTTTGGGGCGCTGATGGTGCGCACGGCGTTGGCTGACAACACATACCTATTCAAAGAGGTTCGGGAAATCGACCGGGTTCTGGCCAAGATGTACGATCTTGGCCCGCTTGATGCTGCGAAAATGCGGGCTCAATGTGAAAAGCTAGAGCAAGAGTTGCCACGAACCGCCGACCTGGCCGCCATTCTCAAAGATGCGACCACGCAGCGCGACCGGGAACAGGCCGTCGCTGCGATGTGGGATGTTGTTTATGTCGATGGCAACCGTCACGTAAGCGAGCTGTCGATCGTGAGCGAGATCGCCGAACGATTGGGTGTCAGCGAAGAACGCTGCGAAGCCATCCGGCAGCACGAGCTGGCGAATTGGGACAAAACCCACTGAGGCTGGACAAGTCTGCCTGCGGTTGGTCTAAGCGATGCGCCTGCGCCTTCGGAGACCGTCATGGTTGATATTGCTACCCGAGTCTGGAACCACAAATGGAAGATCGACCCGATTGTGCGGTCGCTCATTGATACGGATTTCTACAAATTGCTGATGTGTCAGTCCGTGTTTCGTAACAAGCGCGACACTCAGGTGACATTCAGCCTGATCAACCGGTCACAACATGTCCCCCTAGCCAAGCTGATCGACGAAGGAGAGCTGCGCGAGCAGTTGGATCATATCCGGTCACTGGCCTTGCGCCGCAACGAAAGCACCTGGCTGCGGGGCAATACGTTTTATGGCAAACGTCAGATGTTCCGCTCTGATTTCATGGAGTGGTTCGAGGGTCTGCGCTTGCCGCCGTATCATCTTGAACGCGTCGGGGATCAGTATGAGCTCACCTTTGAGGGCGCGTGGCCCGAGGTGATGCTGTGGGAAATTCCGGCGTTGGCTGTGCTGATGGAGCTGCGCGGCCGGGCGGTTTTGAATGACATGGGCCGGTTCGAGCTTCAGGTGCTTTATGCACGCGCTATGACGAAGCTATGGGAAAAAATCGAGCGGCTTCGCGAGGTGCCGGATCTGCGCATTGCCGATTTCGGGACGCGCCGCCGACATTCCTTTCTGTGGCAGGATTGGTGCGTGCAAGCGATGTTCGAAGGGCTTGGCGACAGCTTTGTGGGAACATCGAATTGTTTGATTGCCAAGAACCGCGACCTTGAGGCGATTGGCACCAATGCGCATGAATTGCCGATGGTCTATGCCGCCTTGGCCAAAGATGATGCCGCGTTGAAACAAGCGCCGTATGACGTGCTGGCGGATTGGCACGAAGAGCATGACGGCAACCTGCGCATGATCCTGCCCGATACCTACGGCACCGACGGCTTTCTGAAGGATGCCCCGGATTGGTTGGCGGGCTGGACGGGAATCAGGATCGATTCCGGTGATCCCGCAACAGGGGCCGAAACCGCCATTCGGTGGTGGAAGGACCGGGGTGAAGACCCGACGCAGAAGCTTGTGATCTTTTCCGACGGGCTGGACGAGACCAAGATCCTCGAACTGCACGCGCAGTTTGCCGGTCGCGTGCGGGTGTCGTTCGGCTGGGGAACGCTGCTGACCAATGACTTCCGAGGTCTGACCCCGGATGACCGTCTCGCGCCATTTTCGCTGGTGTGCAAAGCGATCGAAGCGGATGGGCGTCCGACGGTTAAACTATCTGACAATCCCAACAAGGCGATGGGGCCGGCAGATCAGATCGACCGCTATAAACGGGTGTTCGGGGTCGGCGAACAGGCCGCGCAACAGGTTTTGGTGTAACGTGTCATCCGGACTCTTTCTGCGATTCCCACCATGATTGGAATAAGGCCCATGACGAGAGCCCTTTTTGTCAAAGCTATCGCCGTCATGTGCCTGTGGCTTGCACCGCTTTTTGCCGCGTCGGACAGCAAGGCGGAGGGTTTGTTTCTGGGCCTGGCGCAGATTGCAGACTGGTCAACGCAGCATGCGTTTCTTGATGTGATGAAAACGGCACGTCCCTGGATCGGGCATCGACCGGGCCAATGGGGTGGCGTGTCCTTTGAAGAGCTGCAGGACCGCGGTTTGCTGGACAAGACCGGATGGCCGACCGCTATTCCCGATGATGTGGTCGCGGTGGAAAGCCTGATCCTGACAGACCAGCCACGAGAGGCGCAGCATCTGCGCGGGCGCTACCATGTGTTTTACGACGGCACTGGCCGGTTCGAAATCACCGGGCGGGGGCGTGTCATCAGCCGCGAAACCGGGCATCATATCTTTGATTACACGCCGGGCGATGGGTTGGTCGGGCTGCGGATCTCAGAGACGGACCCGTCTGATCCAATCCGCAACATCCGCGTTGTGAAAGACGACCATCTTGACCTGTTCAACGCAGGTTCGGTGTTCAACCCCAGATGGACCAAGCGATTGGCAGGTGTTGAAGGCCTGCGCTTTATGGATTGGATGGGCACCAACGATTCCCCGATCCGAACCATCGAGGATCTGCCAACCACTGCGGATTTCACCTATGTGTGGCGGGGCGTGCCACTTTCGATGATCATCGCTCTGGCGAACGAATTAAAGGTCGATCCGTGGCTGAATATCCCGCATCTGGCTGATGATGCCGTGGTTGAACAGATGGCGCGCGATGTCAAAGCGCAACTGGAGCCGAACCGCGCAGTATATGTGGAATATTCCAACGAGGTCTGGAACTTTATCTTTGCGCAAGCGCGCTGGGCGCAGGCGCAGGCCGAAGAGCGCTGGGGCGATGTGGATGATGGCTGGATGCAATTCTACGGCCTGCGCGCGGCGCAGGTGATGGACATCTGGGCCCGCGTGTTCGGCGCGTCCGCCGACACCCGGCTGGTGCGGGTGATCGGGGCACATACCGGCTGGCCGGGATTGGAAGAGCCGATGTTGCGCGGTGCATTGGCCCGTGCGGCGTTGGGACGCGATCCGGTCACGTCCTTCGATGCCTATGCCGTGACCGGGTATTTTGGCTATGAGCTGAGCGATCCTGCCACGACCGATGCGCTTTTGGATGCTGCCGAGGCCCGTGCGCGGGATGCTGGCGCGGCTGACGGCTTGTCACGTGTGGCGCTGCGGGAATATGTCCGGGCCAACCGGTTTGATGGCGTGTTTGCCGATGTGGCGCAACTGGTCCGGGAGGGAACATTGGCGTCTTTGATCAGCGAATCCTGGCCGCATCACGCACAGGCTGCGCGTGACCATGGGCTTGCTCTTGTGATGTATGAAGGCGGAACGCATGCAGCGGCCAATTGGGACGCCGTTGACAATGAACGGCTGGTCGCGTTCCTTGCGGCATTCAATTACTCCAACGAGATGGGCGCGCTTTACGAAACCGTGCTGGCGGCGTGGTCAGACATTGCCGACAGTCCGTTCAACGCTTTTGTCGATGTCGCCCCGCCCAGCCAATGGGGCAGCTGGGGCGCGCTGCGTCATCTTGATGACAGCAACCCGCGTTGGGATGCGTTGCAGGATATAGTGATCGACTGATTATCCCATCATCCGCTTGCGGCGTTCCCTGATCTTCTCATTCGCCGCTTCGGTCCCGTCATGGAACGATCCGAACAGCTTGTCCCACGGGATTTCGAGCGAGCCGTAATTACATTCGAAATAGCGGTGGTGCATCTGGTGGTGGAAGGTTCCCAGCGCGAGGCGGTTCTTGTCTTTGACGACCAGCCCTTCGAACCCTGTGTGCGTCGTAGCGGCGGTCAGGGCGTAGTATTGCAGGTGGTAGAGGATGTGCACCGGGCCCGAGGGCACGATGAAGTGGATCAGGACAGAGCCAAGGAAGATCACATGCTCGACCGGGTGCATGGACATGCCCGACCACGGCCCGACATTGATGTTCCGGTGATGCAGCGAATGGACGTGTTTGTAGAAGAATGGAATGTGCAGGAAGCGGTGGATCCAGTAGAAATAAAAGCTCTCCCAGACCGGGATCAGGAAGAAGAGCGCGATGAACCAGATCGGGTTTGAGGCAAACGTGATCATCGGCGCATAGCCGTTGGCCATGGCCCAGAACAGCAGCGCTTCGTAGATCGTCCAGATCGTGACACCGCTGGCCAGTGTCCAGAACATATTGTCCCGGATTTGCCCGCCCAGCGTGAACTGCTTGCCGTTCTTCATCAACGGGCGCGGGTCGTAGCGCAGTTTCTTGCCTTGCTTGGTGAAGGTGTAGAAATAGAGGTGCAACCCGCCTGCCACCAGCGTCATCAGGATCAGGTTGCGCGCATACATCTCGGCCACCCAGCCGAAGGCGAGGGTTTGGGTTTCCTCAAGTGGTGGTTGGAAAAACGTCAGCGAGATGAACGCGATACCCACGATGATCAGGCGTTCCGAGATCAGGAACCACGAATCCCAAAACCAGCGCAGGATGGCCATCGGCTTAAGCGGCCACTGGAACAGCGGCGACACCTGAAGCGGGACGTTTGGCGTGTGGTTCCAGCCTTTGAGCGGTGCGTCAGACATGGCACAAGCCTGTCAGAAGATCGGGCCCGTGGATAGTTGTTTTATTGCGCCGGCACCGCCTGCATATCGCCGCCGCGTTGGCTGCGGTAGAGGATCAGGATCATGATGCCGATATTTAGGCCGTTCCAGATAATGCCGTTCAGAAACGCCCATTGATAGCTTCCGGTGAGGTCGTAAATCACGCCCGAGACCCATCCGCCCAATGCCATGCCGAAGATCGTCATCATCATGACAAACCCCACGCGCGCACCCGCCTCTTTTGTGGGCATGTATTCGCGGACGATGATGGCGTAGCTGGGCACGATACCCCCTTGGCTGAGGCCGAAAATCAAGCTGACCACGTAAAGCGAGACAAGGCCCCCTGCGGGCAAATACAGGAAAAGCGCGATGCATTGCAGGGTCGATCCGATAAGAAGTGTCGGGATGCCTCCGAACCGGTCGGCAAGTGTGCCCGAGATCAGGCGCGACACCACACCGCCAAGCAGCATCAGCGACAGCATTTCGGCACCGACCACCGCGCCGAAACCATAGTCCACGCAAAGCGCCACGATATGTACTTGCGGCATGGACATCGCCACGCAGCAGCCCACACCCGCGACGCCTAGCATCATCTGCAACTGGCGCGGGGTAAAGCCGCTGGCTTTGGTCCGAAGGGCGGATTGGGTGTCTGCGATGCGCATCGCATCCTCTGGCAAGCTGCGTCGCAGCAGCAGAGCCAGCGGCGGCACTGTCAAGATGGTGACGATCCCGATGGCAGAATAGCTCCAGCGCCAGGAGTCGCCGCCCCCCACCGCTTCTAGTGCGAGGGGCCAGACCGATCCGGAAAGGTAGTTGCCCGACGCCACCAGCGCCACGGCGATGCCCCGGCGTTTCAGAAACCACTTCGACAGGTCTGCGATCAGCGGGCCGAACCCGATGGCCGACGCAAAGCCGATAAAGAACTGCAGAAAGATCAGCACCCATAGCGTGGGGCTTAGCGCCGCCAGGATATAGGTGATGGCGACAGCCACACTGCACACCGACAGGGTCAGCGCCACACCAAAACGGTCCACGGCACGGCCCACGACAAAATTGCCAAGGGCAAACCCGATCATGGTCAGCGTATAAGGGATCGACACATCCGCACGGTTGGCGGCGAATTCCGCCTGGACCGCAGGCATGACCACGATGGGAATCCAGATGCCCACATTGATCACAATCGCGATCAACACTGTGACCATCAGGCGGAACCAGGAATACCGGCTATCAAGAACGGAGGGATCAGACATGATGCCACCTTAGTGGCTGCATCCGACAGCGCCAGTGCGATTATGACGCCTCTGTTCGGGACGATCTTTTGTTGCGCAGAGCAGTCTTATCAACGGGTGAGGTTAATTGAGACCAGATGATTTGGGGGCGCTGCCCCCGGCCTTGCGGCCTCCCCCGGGATATTTCTGGCAAGAAGATGGATCAGGGCTGTTCGGCAGCAAGGTCTTTTAGGATCGGGCAGTCGGGGCGGTTGTCCCCGGCGCAGGAATGGACAAGGTCGGACAGCGTGTCGCGCATGGATTGCAGCTGGGTGATCTTGTCTTCGATCTTGTGCAGATGCGCTTCGGCGAGTTGTTTCACATCGGCGCTGGCGCGGGTCTGGTCCTCGTAGAGTGTGAGCAACGTGCGGCAGTCCTCGATGGTGAAGCCAAGCGCGCGGGCGCGGCTGAGGAAGGCGAGTTTGTGCACATCGCTGTCGCGGAAAGCGCGGTAGCCATTGGCATCGCGCGGGGGTTTCACGAGGCCGATGTCCTCGTAATAGCGGATGGTTTTCGCGGGCAGGCCCGCGCGTTGGGCGACCTCTCCGATGTTCATGCCGGGGCCTCTTGGTAGGTTTGGGTTTGCGCGTCGCTTTGCGCGGCGGCGATGGTGCGCAGGCGCAGGGCGTTGGTGACGACGAACACCGAACTGAGCGCCATTGCGGCGGCCCCGAGCATGGGGGACAGCAGGATGCCGAAGGCCGGATAGAGCACACCCGCCGCAACCGGGATCAGCGCGGTGTTGTAGGCGAAGGCCCAGAACAGGTTTTGCCGGATGTTGCGCATGGTCTTGCGCGAGGCCTCAACGGCGTTGACAACACCCGAGACGCGGCCGGAGGACAGCACGATATCGGCGGCCTCTATCGCCACGTCCGTGCCGGTGCCGATGGCAAGGCCGGTTTCGGCTTCGGCCAGAGCGGGCGCGTCGTTGATGCCGTCGCCGACGAACGCCACGGGTCCGAACCGGGTGCGCAGGTCTTTGATGGCGTCGACCTTGCCATCGGGCAGGACGCCTGCGGTCACATGGTCGATGCCGAGTTGCTGCGCGATGGCCGTGGCGGCGGCCTCGTTATCGCCCGAGATCATGGCGACCGTCAGACCCTGGGCGTGCAGCGCGTCGATGGCGGGTTTGGCGCTTGGTTTGATTTGGTCGGCGACGGCGAAGACAGCGGCGGCGGTGCCGTCGATGGCGAGGCAGACAAGGGAATGGCCTTTGGTGGCGTAGGCCTGGATTGCCCCTTGCAGACCGCTCGTGTCGATGCCGCGCGAGGTCAGCAAACGCTCGGACCCGACAAGGATTGTCTGCCTGTCGATCTGTGCGCTAAGGCCGTAGCCGGGGATGGTTTCGGTTTCGGCCTTGGGCAGCGTGTCCGGCGCGGCGGTCAGGATCGCGAGGGCGATGGGGTGGTCCGAGCTTTGCTCGACCGCGGCGGTGAGGGTTAACGCCTGTGCAGGGTCGATGCCCGGCAGGGTGGTCTGGTCCACCAGGGTGGGGCGGCCCTCGGTCAGGGTGCCGGTCTTGTCGAAGGCGATGACCTTGGCCGCATCCAGCCGTTGCAACGCATCGCCCTTGCGGAAGAGCACACCCAGTTCGGCGGCGCGGCCTGTGCCGACCATGATCGAGGTGGGCGTGGCAAGCCCCATGGCGCAGGGGCAGGCGATGATGAGCACCGCAACGCCCGCGGTCAGCGCATAGCTGAGGTCCGGGCCAAAGATCAGCCAGACCACGATGGTCAGCGCGGCAATGGCAAGCACGACAGGCACGAAGATGCGCACGACCTGATCGGCGAGCGCCTGAATGGGCAGTTTCGCACCCTGCGCGGTTTGCACCATGTCGATGATGCGGGCGAGCACGGTGTCTTGCCCCACGGCGGTGGCGCGATAGGTCAGCGGGGCGTTGCCGTTGATCGTGCCGCCTGTCACCGCATCGCCTTCGGATTTTGACACGGGCACGGGTTCGCCGGTGATCATGCTTTCGTCAACGAAAGATGTGCCGTCGGTCACGATCCCATCCACGGCGATGCGCGCGCCGGGGCGGGCTTCGATCAGGTCGTCGGTCTGGATTTCGGCCAACGGGCGTTCTGTAAACGCCCCGTCGCGCAGCACGCGCACGGTGTCGGGGCGCAGGCCGACCAGATGGCGGATCGCGGCCCCGGTGCGGCCCTTGGCGCGTGCCTCCATCCAGCGGCCAGCGAGGATCAGGGTGACGATCACGGCGGCGGCTTCGAAATACACGGCGCGGGTGCCTTCGGGCAAAAGCGCGGGGGCGAAGGTGGCGATGGTCGAGAACACCCAGGCCGCGCCTGTGCCAAGCGCCACAAGGCTGTTCATGTCGGGCGTGCCTTTGAAGAGAAGCGGCAGGCCGATGCGGAAGAAGCGGCGACCGGGCCAGACGAGCACCAGAGTGACCAGCACGAATTGCAGCACCCAGAAGGTCTGCATCCCGATGGTGCCCATGATCGCGTGGTGGATCGGCGGGAACAGATGTCCGCCCATTTCGGTCAGGAAGACCGGAAGCGTCAGCGCACCCGCGATGAGCGTGTCGCGCCTGAGCGGGGAGATCTCGTCAGTCTCTTGCGGTGTGTCGGACGTGACCGGGGTGGCGTTATAGCCCGTCTGGCTAACGATATCTGCAAGTTTTGCGGGGGTGATTGCGCCGTCGAGGATGCGAACCTCTGCCGTTTCTGTGGCGAGGTTGACGGAAGCGGCCACGACGCCCTCCGTCTCTTGCAGCGCGCGTTCGACGCGGCCCACGCAGGACGCGCAGCTCATGCCGGTGATCTTGAGCCGGTGCGTGATTTCGTGGGCAGGGTAGCCCGCGTCGGCAAGGGCAGCGGTCAGGGATGTCACCGGGGCGTCGCCCGTGACCTGCGCCGTGTGATTGGCGATGTTGACCGAGGCTTCGGAGACGCCATCGACGCCTTGCAACGCACGCTCGGCACGGCCCGCGCAGCCTGCGCAGCTGAGATTATCGACGGTGAAACGAAGCGTGGTCATGGGGCTGGTCCTTGTGGTTCCAGCCTCACATAAGGGTTCCAGCGACTGGAGGGTCAAGGGGCGGGTCGAGGAATTCCTGTCCGGGTGCGTTGCGCGCCCCATCCCGTTGAAACAGAAAGAGCCAAACAAACGGCACACTGTTGTTTGATGGTCAAATTATCGTCGAATTGATGTTGGACATTGTCGTCAGGCAACGAGGAACGTCCTGTTATGTCGAATTCAGTGGCTGTTTTTGTGGACGGGGACAACCTTTCAGCAAAGTTTGCAGGACGGATTTTGCGACGCGCCTCGTCCTTCGGCCATGCGACTGTTGCACGCGTGTATGGCAATGAGACTGCACTCGCGTGTTGGCGGGACGCGCCATCTTTTCAGTTTGTCTATTCTGGAAGCGGAAAAAACGCGACCGACGTTCTGCTGGCGATTGAGGCGGTCGATCATGTGCTTTCACAAACTGTGGACACTGTCTGTTTGTGCAGCTCTGATGCGGATTTTAAGCACCTTGCGCGGTTCATCCGTGCACGCAATGTGCAGGTTATCGGGATGGGAGAAGAGAAGACAACGCCTTGTTTGCGGCGGGCCTGTTCAGAATTTCAGGTGTTGGGGGACATGCCCGGGCCGAAAATTGCGCCTTTGCCGGTGTCGGACCTTGATCACAAGATCAAGTCCGTGATTGCCGCGCATAGCACCGAAGGCCGGGGAATGCGGGTGGCGGACCTCAATCCCGTGATGCGGCGATTGCATGGTACGTCGATCAGCGCAACGCCGGACAAGAATTGGCGGGCCTATTTTGCAAAACGTGACACGCTTTTCGAATTAGACCCAAGGGGACCTGACGCGCATGTGCGGTTCAAGCGAGACGCCTTCGTTTAACCGATACCTGTTTCGGCCGCGATCTGGGCCTTGCTTTTGCGGGCGCGTTCGGTGGCGGATTTCAACTGGCCGCAGGCGGCCATGATGTCTTCGCCGCGCGGGGTGCGGATGGGCGACGCGTAGCCTGCCTTGTAGATGATGTCGGCAAAGGCTTCGATCCGGGACCAGTCAGAGCGTTCATAGGGCGCGCCAGGCCATTCGTTGAAGGGGATCAAGTTGATCTTGGCCGGGATGCCTTTGATCAGTTTGACCAAACGGCGCGCGTCTTCGTCGGAATCGTTCACATCCTTGAGCATCACGTATTCAAATGTGATCCGCTCGGAGTTCGATTTCTTCGGATATTCGCGCAGCGCGTCCAGCAGTGTTTCGATATTCCAGCGCTTGTTGATCGGGACCAGCTTGTCGCGCACCTCGTCGGTGGTGGCGTGGAAGCTGACAGCCAGAAGGCAGCCTATTTCCTCGGCGGTCTTGGCGATCTCGGGTACAACGCCAGAGGTGGACAGCGTGATCCGACGGCGCGACAGGGCGATGCCTTCGCCATCCATCGCGATCTTCATCGCGTCGCGGACGTTGTCGAAATTGTAGAGCGGTTCGCCCATGCCCATCAGCACGATGTTCGACAGCAAACGCGGACCCGCTTCGCCGGTGCCAACACCCGGCTGCGGCCATTCCTCAAGATCGTCGCGGGCCAGCATGACCTGTCCGATGATCTCACCCGCCGTCAGGTTGCGGACCAGTTTTTGAGTGCCAGTGTGGCAGAACGAACAGGTGAGCGTGCAGCCGACCTGAGAGGAAATGCACAGCGTGCCGCGGTCGGTTTCGGGGATGTACACCACCTCAACCTCGTGCCCGCCTGCGATGCATACAAGGTATTTCCGTGTGCCGTCGGCCGAGACGTTTTTCGACACCATCTCGGGCACGGCGATGTCGAAATGCTCATCCAGCTGCGCGCGATACGCTTTGGCAAGGTTTGTCATCGCATGAAAATCGCGCACGCCCCATTGGTAGACCCATTGCCAGATCTGGTTGACCCGCATCTTGGCCTGCTTTTCGGGCGTGCCCATAGCAATGAGCGCCTCGCGCAAGGCGGGGCGCGTCAGGCCAACGATATTCGTCTTGCCACCCTCCGGCATCTTGCGGGGGATCGTCATTACGTCTTGGGTGATCGGTGCAGCGCCGGTCATGGGATGTGCCTTTTTCAGGATAAGACACGCCACATATAGGAGGGAATCGGTTTTGCCAAAGGGGAATGCGAAATTACCGCGCCTTTAAGATTGGCAGCGCTGCTCTGCATCCTCGACTGCCGCGGTGAACCCAAGAAGCGAAAACGTGTCTTTCGTGGTTGTTCCCCGCGCTGAACGGGCGGTCACAATTGCATTGGCCCCCCGCTTCATCGCGGTGACAATTTTGGAATCATCCTGTGGCGTTGCGGGCCAGGCCCATTCACCTTCGGTGAACAGCTCGAACTCGGTTCCACTGATATTCACGTTCACGGTTGATCCCGGCGCAAATGGATAGCCGCCGGTAAAGGCCACCTGACCCTGCACTTCGGCCCCGGGGCGGTAAAAGACCATCAACAGGATTTCGCCCCGTGTTACGGCAACGACGCGCCCGCCGCGTGTGTTCACGCTTTCTTTATACGTGGTCACGGCCCAGCATTCGCGCGGGTCCTGACCTTCAAACACGCTCCAATCGGTGATTGCGTTCACCCGGTTCGTGCTTGTTTCTTCCTGCGCCATGCTGGCTCCAGCAGACATCAGCGCCATTGCGCCGATTGCCATCCCGCCGATCCATGATTTCATGCGTCCAGCCTCCAGACCGTCCTTAGCCTCAACTCGTGTATACGTTGCAATATGGATTTGGTGTTTGATTATGTCACTGCAACTTTTCTCTCGACCCGGTTAGAATAGCCTGATTAATCACACCACTTAAAGCCCAATTGGCAGATTTTTGCCCATTCCCAGGGGGGATTTCCGATGACACAGGCGGCACCACTTGCCGAGATCTGGCGCGGTCCGTTTCTTGAAAGTGTTCATGCAGGACATGCGGTGATTTGTGACGGCACTGGCCAGATTGTCAGCGCATGGGGAAATCCGGACGCGGTGGTCCTTCCGCGCAGCTCGTCTAAGATGCTTCAGGCCCTGCCATTGGTCACATCAGGCGCGGCGGACACGGCTGGTTTGGGCGCTGAACATCTGGCACTGGCCTGCGCATCCCATCAGGGAGCCCCGCGTCATGTTGACCGGGTCAATCAGTGGCTGTCCGATCTTGGCCTGACCGACAATGCCTTGCAATGCGGCCCGCAGGAAAGCCGCGATGCCGATCTGCGGATCGATATGATTCGCGCGAAAAAATCCCCCTGCCGCGTACACAACAATTGCTCGGGCAAACACGCGGGCTTTCTGACCCTGGCGCATCATCTTGAGGCAGGTCCAGATTACGTAGCACCCGACCACCCGGTTCAAACGGCATGTCGGGACGCGTTTGAAACCGTCACAGGGATGGACTCCCCAGGATTTGGCATAGACGGGTGTTCCGCGCCGAATTTTGCCACCACGATGCACGGCATGGCGCGGGCGATGGGCTGGTTTGCCACCGCAGGCCAACGCTCTGATCGCCTAAGCAAAGCGGCGACCCGTCTGACAGAGGCGATGTACACGCATCCCGATCTTGTTGCCGGAGACGGCCGCGCCTGCACGCGCCTGATGCGTGCGTCACAAAACCCGATCGCTTTGAAAACCGGGGCAGAGGGGTATTTTATCGCGATTCTGCCCCGTCACGGTCTGGGAATTGCAGTCAAGGCTGCCGATGGTGCAACGCGCGCTGCCGAATGTGCCATCGCAGCGCTTTTGGTTCGGCTAAAGGTGCTGCACCCGGCGCATCCGGATGTGGCGGCGTTCCTCAACCCGGCTATTGTCAACTGGGACGGGTTGGTGACTGGCGAAATCAAACCCGCGCCCGGCCTTATGGCGTGACAAACGCCTCTCGGTCATACCCCTGCAGGAAAAGCAGGGCGGTCAGATCTCCGTGATTGATGCGTATCTTTGCTTGCGCCTGCACACTGGGTTTTGCGTGCAGCGCAACTCCTGTGCCGGCGCGGTGCAACATGCCAAGATCGTTGGCCCCGTCTCCGACGGCCAGAACATCGTCTTCGGCAATGCCACGCGATGCGGATATCTCTGCCAAGGCCGCGACCTTTGCATCACGCCCCAGGATGGGGCGGCCGACATCGCCGGTCAACATGCCATCCATTTCTGACAATGTGTTGGCCCGGTTTTCGTCAAATCCCAGCAAGGCTGCCACCCGTTGGGTAAAGGCGGTGAAGCCACCAGACACCAGGGCGGTATAGGCGCCATTGGCCTTCATCGTCGCCAGCAGGGTCAATCCGCCGGGCATCAGCGTGATCCTGTCCGCAAGCACCTGATCCACCGCGGCAACGGGCAAATCCCTAAGCAACCTGACCCGTTCGATCAAGGCACCTTCAAAATCAAGCTCGCCGTTCATGGCGCGTGCGGTGATGTCCCTGACCTGGTCTCCGACACCGGCAACCTCGGCCAGTTCATCAATACATTCCTGCTGGATCATAGTGCTGTCCATATCGGCAAGCAGCATCTTCTTGCGCCGCCCCTTTGTGCGCTGCACAACCAGATCCACCCCTTGCTCCTGTAGGGCGCTTGCACTGTGCGAGAGCGTGTCAGGCACAGACGGCATGTCAAATTCGGCGGCCTCATCCGGCGACAGCCAAACCAGATCCCCACCGCCCCAGGCGTTGCGCAACGCGTCCCCCAAAGCGGGATCAAGCGTGCCCGGTTTTGCTATCAAAGTCGCGGTCCACATGGTTGTATCCTTGGCAGTTTTCTGGCGCTCTACAGATGGCGCGAAAAAACGTCAGACGGAATACATTTTCATGGCATTCCCGTCTTCTTTTTCAAAATATGCCCGCCGGAGGCACCAACGCTCTACACGCAAGCGACGTTTGGAAAGTTTCCGATCCGCAACGGATGCGCCGGATCAGATCGGCGACTTCGGCCCATTTGATCCAAATTCCGGCTTGTGTGCTGCGGCGCTGCCGCATAGACCCGTGGGTGGGACACCCCTCCCCAACGAGGGGCGCTTATCTGGAAGGGTAGCATAAATGGCTATGTCACAACCGGCAACGCGGCCGGCCTCTAAACCTGTTGCTGTACCAGCAAATCCGCGTTTTTCTTCTGGCCCCTGTGCCAAACCCCCCGTTTTCAAACTCGATAACCTTGCGGACGCGCCCTTGGGGCGGTCGCACCGCGCGGCTGTTGGCAAAGATAAACTCAAAGCCGCGATTGATCAGACGCGTGCCGTTCTGGGTGTGCCTGCGGATTACAAAATCGGCATCGTGCCGGCCTCTGACACCGGTGCCTATGAAATGGCAATGTGGACCATGCTGGGTGAGCGTCCGGCGGAAATGGTCGCGTGGGAGAGCTTTGGCGCAGGCTGGGTGACGGATGCGGTCAAACAGCTGAAGATCGAGCACACCGTCCACACCGCCGACTATGGCGAAATCGTCGATATGGCGGCGTTGAACTATAACAATGACGTCTGTTTTACATGGAACGGGACAACCTCGGGTGTGCGCATGCCCAACGGGGATGCGATCCCGGCGGATCGATCGGGGCTGACGCTGTGTGATGCAACCTCTGCCGCGTTTGCGATGGACCTGCCGTGGGACAAGCTCGATGTGACCACCTTTTCCTGGCAGAAAGTGCTGGGCGGAGAGGCAGCGCATGGGATGCTGATCCTGTCGCCGCGGGCGGTTGCGCGGCTTGAAAGCTACACACCGCCATGGCCGCTGCCCAAGATTTTCCGCCTCACCAAAGGTGGTAAACTGATAGACGGTATCTTTAGCGGCGCAACGATCAACACGCCGTCGATGTTATGTGTCGAAGACTATCTGCAAGCGCTGGATTGGGCGCGGTCTGTCGGTGGCCTGACGGGTTTGATCGCACGGGCCAATGCCAATGCGCAGGCAATCTGGGATTTCTGCGACGCGCATGACTGGATCGCCAATCTGGCGGTGGACCCGGCAACGCGGTCCAACACCTCTGTGTGCCTGAAGTTCACGGATGACCGGATCACCGATGGCGCGGCGTTTGCCAAAGCTGTTGCAAAGCGGCTGGAGGCAGAGGCCGTGGCGTTCGATATTGGCGCGTATCGGGATGCCCCGGCCGGGCTGCGCATCTGGTGCGGTGGCACCGTGGAAACATCGGATATCGAAGCGTTGTTGCCCTGGCTTGACTGGGCGTTCCACGCTGAAATCGAGGCACTGTCACACGCCTGACAAAGCGCGTGCCATCAGACACCGACCCAAGGTGCGTCCTGCCACGCACCTTTTCCCACTCTTTCTAAAGGACCAAGATATGGCTCCCCGTGTACTTATCTCTGACAAACTCTCTGACGCCGCCGTGCAAATCTTCAAGGATCGCGGCATTGATGTGGATTTCCAGCCGGACCTTGGCAAGGATAAAGACAAGCTGGCCGAAGTGATCGGCCAATACGATGGTCTGGCGATCCGCTCGGCCACCAAGGTGACGCCGACAATCCTTGCGGCCGCCGATAAGCTCAAGGTCATTGGCCGGGCTGGCATCGGGACTGACAATGTCGACAAGGATGCCGCCTCCAAAAAGGGCGTGATCGTCATGAACACACCCTTTGGCAATATGATCACCACCGCCGAACATGCCATCGCGATGATGTTTGCCGTCGCGCGTCAGATCCCCGAAGCCAGCGCCTCCACCCATGCCGGTAAATGGGAAAAGTCCAAATTTATGGGGGTTGAACTGACGGGCAAGACATTGGGCGTCATCGGCGCGGGCAATATTGGCGGCATCGTCTGTGACCGCGCGCGTGGTCTCAAGATGAAGGTTATTGCCTATGACCCGTTTCTTGGCGAAGAAAAGGCCGAAAAGATGCAGGTCGAAAAGGTGGACCTCGACGCGTTGCTCGAACGTGCCGATTTCATCAGCTTGCATGTGCCTTACACCGATCAGACGGCAAACATCCTGTCTGCCGAAAATCTTGCCAAAACCAAGCAAGGCGTGCGCATCATCAATTGCGCGCGGGGCGGATTGGTTGATGAAGACGCGCTTGCCGCGCTTCTGAAATCCGGCCATGTGGCCGGGGCGGCGTTTGATGTGTTCAAAGAAGAGCCTGCCAAAGACAACCCTCTGTTCAACTTGCCCAATGTCGTCTGCACCCCGCATCTGGGGGCTGCGACGACCGAGGCGCAGGAAAACGTGGCGCTGCAAGTGGCCGAGCAAATGGCGAATTATCTGCTGACCGGGGCGGTTGAAAACGCGCTCAATATGCCATCTGTCACGGCAGAAGAGGCGAAGGTCATGGGCCCCTGGATCAAGCTTGCCGACCATCTGGGAAGCTTTATCGGCCAGATGACCGATGAGCCGATCAATGCGATCAACATCCTTTATGATGGGGCGGTCTCGGATATGAATCTTGAGGCGCTGAACTGTTCTGCGATTGCGGGGATCATGAAGCGGGTGAACCCGGATGTGAACATGGTCAGTGCGCCCTTGATTGCGGCAGAGCGTGGGATCAAGATCAGCACCACGAACCAGGCCAAGTCAGGCGCGTTTGAGGGCTATATCAAATTGACCGTCGTTACGGACAAACGCGAACGGTCGATTGCCGGGACGGTATTCAGCGACGGCAAGCCGCGGTTTATTCAAATCAAGGGCATCAATATCGACGCCGAGATCGGAGCCCACATGATCTATACAACCAACGAAGATGTTCCCGGAATAATCGGTGCATTGGGTCAAACAATGGGGTCGCATGGCGTGAACATCGCGAACTTCACATTGGGTCGGGCAGATGTGAAGGGCGAGGCCATCGCGCTTTTGTATGTCGATGAACCCGTTCCGGCCAATGCGCTGAAGGCTCTGAATGACACGGGCTTGTTCACGCAGGTGAAGCCGCTGCAGTTTGATGTCGCCTGACAATTCCACGGTTTGTCAGACGAAAAGCAAAGGGCGGTGCGCATTGCGCCGCCCTTAGCTGCGTGCGAAACATTGCGCATGACACAGGCTCTTTACGCGATTGGTGATATTCATGGCCAGCTTGGTATGCTGGAAACCGCTTTGGCCCGGATTGACGCGGATGGCGGGCGCGATGCACGGGTGGTTTTTCTGGGTGACTATGTGGATCGCGGGCCCGACAGCAAAGGCGTGATTGACACGCTTGTCCAAGGACAGGCCGCCGGGCGGGATTGGGTCTGCCTCAAAGGCAATCATGATCGGTTCTTTGAATGGTACGTTGAACCTGATGGCCCCCGGTTCGATCCACATTTGCTGGTTGGATATCACTGGTTTCATCAAGCCATTGGCGGGGTCGAGACGATTGCATCCTATGACGTCTACATTCCCGACCGTATTCGCAAAGCCGATCTTGCTGCGATCTTGCGCGATGCGGTGCCCGACACGCACAAGGCATTCTTACGGGGCCTGAACACCTCACATCAAGAAAACGGGTATTTCTTTGCCCATGCTGGAATTCTTCCCGGTGTGCCGTTTGACCAGCAGGATGAACAAGACCTTCTTTGGATCAGGCAGGAGTTTCATGCAGACAAACGCGATCATGGCGCGGTTGTGGTGCATGGGCACACACCGGTTGATGCGGTGGAACGCTATCCGAACCGCATCAACCTCGATACAGGTGCGGGATACGGCCGCCCGCTTTCTGTGATCTGTATCGAAGGCGATGAGGTGGTTGAGCTGACGGCACAAGGCCGCCAGCGCGTTCCTAGTCGTAGCTGAGCGTCGTCGCTTTGCCGCGGAACACCGTGTAAGCCAGCGCGGTGTAGCCCAGGATCATTGGCAGCACGAAGACCGTTCCAATCAGGATAATGAATAGGCTCTCCGGCGCGCTTGCGGCTTCGTAGATGGTCAATTGTTCCGGCACGATGAACGGGTAGAACGAATAGGCCATCCCAAAAAAGCCAAGCACGAACAGCACAATCGTGGCCGCAAAGGGGAACCATGCAAAGCTGTCGTCGCTTGTCGGCAGGCGGCGGAGTGCGATCCAAAGCAAGACGATCAACGCGCCGGACATGAGCGGCAGGGGCAACAGAAAGAAGACCTCTGGCATCGAAAACCACTTGTCGAAGATGCGCGGACTGACCCATGGCGACGCAAGAGACACGGCTCCAAGTCCAAGCACGACACCCCAGATCCCGCCTTTGGACCATTCAACAGCTTTCTTTTGCAGTGCGCCATCGGTTTTCAGGATCAACCACGTTGCCCCGATGAACGAATACGCCACGGTCAGGAACACAGCCGTCACGCAGGCAAAAAACAATGTAAAGGGCGTGATCTGCAAGCCCATGATGTAAAGCCCCAGCATGTAGCCCTGGCTGAGCGATGTCATCATAGAGCCGATGTAGAAAGCATTGTCCCAAGCCCGTTTGTGCGGGGCCGGTGCCTTGACGCGAAATTCAAACGACACCCCCCGCAGGATCAACCCGATCAGCATGATTGCAACCGGAAGGTACAGCGCAGTGAGGATTGTGCCGTGGGCCGTAGGAAACGCCACCAGCAGGATGCCAATGGCAAGAACAAGCCAGGTTTCATTTGCGTCCCAGAACGGGCCGATGGACGCGATCATGCGGTCCTTTTCGTCGGCTTCGGCAAAAGGGAACAGCACACCGACGCCAAGATCAAACCCGTCCAGCACCACATAGATCAGGATCGACGCGCCCATGAGGCCGGCAAAGGCCAAGGGCAGCCAGATTTCGGGATCACCAAATAGATACATGTCGATCACTCCGCTGCCAGTGTGACGGGTGCCTCTTGCGAGACAGGCGCGCGTTTGCCAATAGGTTCGCCTTTGCTCGCTTTGCGTGCGAGGTAGAACAGCACGCCGATATACGCAAAGAGCAGTGCCGCATACACGACGAGGTATGCGATCAACGTGCTTGCAACCATAGGTGCGGGCACGTCAGCAACCGCGGCTTCGGTGGTCAGGACGCCTTGCACAAGCCAGGGCTGGCGGCCGATTTCCGTTGTGTACCATCCGGCAAGCGTTGCGACCCAGCCCGAGAACGCCATTGGCACCATCGCATAGAGCATTGGTTTGGGCAGGCCCTCTACACCACGCCGTTTCCGCGCCATAAAGAACACCGATGCCCAGCTGAGCAATAGCATCGCCATCCCGGTTGCAACCATGATGCGGAAGCTGAAGAAGACCGGCGCGACGGGGGGATGTTTGACCGTGCCGTCTTCCAGAATAAAGTCATTCAAACCCGGCACGATGCCGTCTGCCGAATGTTTAAGAATAAGAGACGCGCCGTTTGGGATGCCAATTTCATGATCGTTAGAGCGGGTGTCTTCATTCGGGATCGCGAACAGCACCAGTGGCACGTTCGGGCCGGTTTCCCAATTGCCCTCCATGGCAGCGACTTTCTGGGGCTGATGTTCCAGAGTGTTGAGGCCATGAAAATCGCCGGCGAGAATTTGCAACGGGATCAGAACCGCGCCGATGGTGAGGCCCGTTTTCAGCGTTGCCCGAACGCCGGCAGAGCGATCACCGATCAGCCAGCGGAACGCGCTGAGCCCTGCCAGCAAAAACGCCACGGTCAGACCGGAGGCCAGCAGCATATGCACCAGTCGATAGGGCATGGATGGGTTAAATATGATTGCCAGCCAATCGGTCGCATAGGCCACGCCATCACGCATTTCGAACCCGGCCGGCGTGTGCATCCATGAGTTCAGGACCAGAATCCAGAACGCTGACATGGTGGTCCCAAAGGCGACCAGAAAGGTCGACAACGTGTGTAACCAGCTTGGCACTTTGGACATCCCAAACAGCATGATGCCCAGAAACACAGCTTCCAAAAAGAAGGCGGTCATCACTTCATATGCCAACAATGGCCCCGCGATATTGCCGACGGATTCCATAAAGCCCGGCCAGTTGGTGCCAAACTGGAACGACATCGTGATGCCACTGACCACACCCATCGCAAAGCTGAGCGCAAAGACTTTGACCCAAAAGCGATAGGCTTCCAGCCACTTTTGCTCTTGCGTGCGGGTGAACCGCAATTTGAAAAACAAAAGCACCCATCCCAGCGCGATGGTGATCGTTGGGAACAGGATATGAAACGAAATATTGGCACCGAATTGGATGCGCGAAAGGATCAGTGTGTCCATGGACCAGCAACCTTGTTGACCGTTTGGTTTATAAGTTAGGTCTGGAATGCAGCTTTAAAGCAACCTGCGACGGACGGGCGCGCGACAGGTTGTCGAGCGTGTGCAACCTTTTGAAAATGAATGTGTTTACCAGCACCCGTTCGATATCGGCCAGCAATTTTCGAAGGGCTGCCGGGTTTGCACGCTTGTGGCGGAGAAACCGTTTCAAACTGGACCCGTTCTCCTATATCTACAGCTCTTGCGGAATAAGGAGACCGCTGTCATGGCCAAGCCGAAAGAGAACCCGAATTACAAGGTGATCGCCGACAATCGCCGTGCGCGGTTTGATTATGCAATTGAAGATGACCTTGAGGTTGGGATTGTCCTGCAGGGGTCTGAGGTGAAATCCCTGCGCGAAAACAGCGCCAATATCGCCGAGAGTTATGCCGCGGTCGAGGACGGAGAGCTGTGGCTCGTCAATTCTTATATCGCGCCCTATAACCGCGCGATGTTTCCGCACGAGGAGCGCCGCCGCCGTAAACTATTGGTGTCGCGCAAAGAGTTGGCAAAGCTGTGGAACGAGACCCAGCGCAAGGGTATGACGCTTGTCCCTTTGGTGATCTACTTCAACCACAAGGGTATGGTGAAGATGAAGATTGGCATCGCCAAGGGTAAAAAGATCCACGACAAACGCGAAACGCAGGCCAAGCGCGATTGGGGTCGCCAGAAACAGCGATTGCTCAAAACCGGCGGCTGATTCACACAGCCGTACCTGACCGGGTGGCCGGGAACGCAGCGATACCCCATGATAACGGGCAGGCGGGTTGGTCTTGCGCGTGGCGCGGGCCGCTCTTATGCAGGGGCAACTCCAGTTCCGAGGGCGCAAATGGCACAAGACGATCCCAAAACACTTGTTTCCACCGCTTGGCTGGCCGCACATATGCGGGACCCAGATCTTCGCATTCTGGACGGGTCAATGTATATGCCCGACAGCGGGCGGGATGCCAAAGCGGAATATGACGCCGGTCACATCCCGGGCGCGCGGTTTTTCGACATTGATGATATCTCCGACAGCCGGTCTGAGCTGCCACATATGGTCCCGCCCATCGAAAAGTTCATGTCGCGGATGCGGGCAATGGGCATTGGTGATGGGCATCAGGTGGTGGTGTATGACGGGGCCGGTCTGTTTTCAGCAGCGCGGGTTTGGTGGCTGTTCAAGCTTATGGGGCAGAATGACATAGCTGTTCTGGATGGCGGGCTGCCCAAATGGGTGGCCGAAGGCCGCGACCTGGAAGACATGCCGCCGATGATCCGTGACCGTCACATGACGGTGCGACGTCAGGCGCATCTTGTGCGTGACGTGACACAGGTGTCTGCGGCGTCAAAACTGGGGGATCACGAAATCATTGATGCGCGGTCCGCCGGACGCTTTCGGGGGGAAGAGCCGGAGCCACGCCCGGGGTTGCGGCCCGGACATATCCCCGGTTCGAAAAACGTTCACTACGCCTCGCTTTTGCGGGAAGACCAGACCATGAAATCGGTCGAGGAAACACGGGCGATTTTCGAAGCGGCGGGTGTTGACCTGTCGCGTCCTGCAATCACCACCTGCGGGTCCGGTGTGACGGCAGCGATCCTGTCGCTTGCGATGGCGCGCATGGGTAAAGAAAACCATTCCTTATATGACGGGTCATGGTGCGAATGGGGCCAGTTTCCCACCGTACCTGTGGCCACTGGAGATGACTGATGTTTGAAACGCTGAAAGAACAACCTGCGGATAAAATCCTGGCGCTGGTTCAGACATTTCGCGAAGACCCGCGCGAGGGCAAGATTGATCTTGGTGTCGGCGTCTACAAGGATGCCACCGGCAACACGCCGATCATGCGCGCGATCAAAGCCGCAGAAAAGCAGCTTTGGGAAACCGAGACAACCAAGGCCTATACCGGGCTTGCGGGTGATCCGGCCTTTGCGGATGCGATGATTGCGATGGTTCTGGGCGATGCCGTGCCGCGCGCAAATGTGGCGGCTGTGGCAACACCGGGGGGCACCGGAGCGGTGCGCCAGGGTTTTGACATGATCCGCATGGCGAACCCGACCGGGCGGGTCTATGTCAGCAATCCGACTTGGCCGAACCACTTGTCGATCCTCAAGCATATGGGGATGAACATGGTGCCCTATCGCTATTTCGACGACGAGACGCGCGGTGTGGATTTCGACGGGATGATGGCCGATCTGGCAAAAGCCGGGCCGGGTGATATCGTGCTGGTGCATGGCTGCTGTCACAACCCGACGGGTGCGAACCTGAACATGACGGAATGGCAGGCGCTGGTGGATTTGCTGGTCAAAACCGGTGCGACCCCGATGGTCGATATTGCGTATCAGGGCTTTGGTGATGGGCTGGACGAAGACGCGGCGGCAACGCGTCTGATCGCGTCCTCGGTGCCTGAAACCATCATCGCGGCAAGCTGTTCCAAGAATTTCGGGATTTACCGCGAGCGGACAGGTATCTTGATGGCTGTGTCTCAAAACCCTGCGGCGCATAAGCTGAATCAGGGAACCTTGGCCTATCTCAATCGTCAGAACTATTCCTTTCCGCCCGATCATGGCGCGCGGTTGGTGACGATGGTTCTGAACGACAACGCCCTGCGTGCCGATTGGGCGGAAGAACTGGAAGAGGTGCGCAACTCTATGCTGGGTCTGCGGGAATTGCTGGCGGCTGAATTGCAGAAAGCGTCCGGGTCAGACCGGTTCGGCTTTATCGCCCAGCACCGTGGCATGTTCTCGCGGCTTGGCGCGTCGCCTGAACAAGTGGACAAGCTGCGCGAGGATCATGCGATTTATCTGGTTGGCGACTCGCGTTTGAACATTGCCGGTTTGAACAAGGACACCGTGCCGATCCTTGCCAAGGCAATAATCGATGTGGGGATTTAAGCCCTGAATTTGCAAACCCGTTGCCTTTGTGCGCGTTGGGTTTGCATATTTGCGAAAAGAAGATGCGATCAGCCGTGTACTTTCACACTGTCCTCCGGGGCCTGATCGCGGTCAAACATACCGTAGTCGCGGATCACATGAGCGACGCGGAGGTGATAGTCTGAAAACACGCCGCTGCGGCCTTTGGATTGCGCGTTGCGGTGTGCGGCCAGTTTGCGCCAGCGCAGGACCGCGTCTTCATCCTCGAAAAAACTGAGCGAAAGCAGTTTTTCAGGGTTTGTCAGGCTTTGAAACCGCTCGACCCCCAGAAATCCTTCGACCTGTTCGACCATCGGGCGCATCTCGGCCGCGATGTCGAGATAGGCGTCTTTCTGGCCCTCGGCGGGGATGACTTCGAAGATGATGGCGATCATTTTGGCTGTCCTTGTGGAGTGGAGCAAAGCTTGAGGAAGGTGCGGTCTTCGCGCAAGAGGAACTTTTCGCGTTGGGCGAAGGCATAGTTTTCCTGACCAAGCGGATCGGCAGACAGGCGGGCGCGGTAGGCTTCGTATTCTGCAAGATTTTCAATGCTGTAGATGCCGTAGGCCAGCGTGCTTGAGCCTTCGTGGGGGGCGTAATACCCGATCAGGTCTGCACCGCAGCGCGGGATAGCCGTGCCCCAGTTGCGCGCATAGGTTTCGAACTGGGATTTCTTCGTGGGATCAATGTGATAGCGGATGATGCAGGTCAGCATGTCTGGTCCTTTGGTTGTGGTGGCAACGGTGTAGCACGGTGCGGTGCGGCGTTATTTCGATGCAGATCGTATTGTGCGCGTGCATATTTCAGGTAAGATCGAATTATGAAGCACGGACCCGACATAGCCCGCATCGCAGCGCTGATTGGTGATCCCGCCCGTGCCAATATTCTGACGGCGTTGATGAGCGGAAAAGCCTTGACTGCCAGTGAGTTGGCGGCAGAGGCGGGGGTGTCGGCGCAGACGGCGTCTTCGCATTTGGCACGGTTGACCGATGGTGGTCTTGTCACAGAGGCGCGGCAGGGACGGCATAAATATTTCACGCTGGCGTCGGAAGAGGTGGCGCAGGTTTTGGAAACGCTCATGGGATTTGCTGCGGGGCAGGGGCATTTGCGGACACGGACCGGACCAAAGGATGCGGCGCTTCGGGAGGCAAGGGTGTGTTACAACCATTTGGCCGGCAGCAAGGGAATTCAGCTGTTCGATAGCCTTTTGGCGCGTGATTTCATGGTGTTGACCGATGATCAGCCAAAGCTGACCGAGCCGGGGGAGGCCTTTGTGCAAACCCTTGGGATTGACCTTGCCCCATTGATGAACTCTCGTGCGCCGGTCTGTCGGACCTGTCTGGACTGGAGCGCGCGGCGGTCGCATCTGGCGGGATCATTGGGGCGTGCGCTTCTGAAGCGGTTTGAAATGATGAGCTGGGCCTATCGGGTGAAGGACAGCCGGGCGGTGCGGTTTTCCGGGGACGGGGTGCGGCGGTTCAATCAGGCGTTTCCGATCACTCCGGATTTCCGCGGGTGACGGGCAGCGGCATCGGCGCCGGTTTGGGTTTGCCGTACGATTGGGTCGGTTTGTACGGTTGACCCGTACAAGTTCGATCCGGGGTGAGCAAAGGCCTGAGCAACGCCACGGGATGACGGCGCAAGGTCAGGTGCATGGCGACGTAATCTTCGACGATCTGTTCGCCCTCGGTCATCTCGGGCAAAAGGGCGGCGGGTTCGGCGATGCCTTCGCCGTCGATGTCGCCATCGAAAAGCGGAAGCGGTTTGCGGCTGGTCAGGGCCTTTGCCTCCCAGAGAGCTTGCCTGCGGTTCTGGCCCAGCGCGCGGAATGTATCGGCCTCGGCCAGTTTTGCGATCACGGCCGGGTCAAGCCCGGCGCGGCGCCAGACATCGGTCACGCTTTGATATCCATTGCCGCGCCCGGCGGCGATCCATTGTGCGTCTTCTTCGGACAGGCCTTTGATCTGACGAAAGCCAAGGCGCAGGGCCAGGTTTCCGTCTTTGGTGGGTTCCATGACGTTGTCCCAATAGCTGGCGTTGATGCAGATGGGCAGGACCGTCACGCCATGTTCGCGCGCGTCGCGGACGATCTGGGCAGGAGCGTAAAAGCCCATCGGTTGGGAGTTGAGCAGCGCGCAGGCAAAAATGCCGGGGTGGTGGTGTTTGACCCAGGCGCTTGCGTAGACCAGCAGGGCAAAGCTGGCGGCGTGGCTTTCGGGGAAGCCGTAGGAGCCGAAGCCTTCGATCTGGGAAAAGCAGCGTTCGGCGAAGTCTTCCTCGTAGCCGTTGCGGCGCATCCCGCGCATGAAGAGGGTGCGGAATTCCGACACTGAGCCATGCTTCTTGAAGGTGGCCAGAGACCGGCGCAAGCGGTCGGCCTGTTCGGGGGTGAAACCCGCGCCGACGATGGCAATCTGCATCGCCTGTTCCTGAAACAGCGGCACGCCAAGGGTTTTGCCCAGCACTTGCCCCAACTCATCTGATGGGAACGACACCTCTTCTTCGCCATTGCGGCGGCGGATATAGGGGTGGACCATATCGCCCTGGATGGGGCCGGGGCGGATGATGGCGACCTCGATCACCAGATCGTAAAACGTGCGCGGGCGCATACGCGGCAGAAAGTTCATCTGGGCGCGGGATTCCACCTGAAAGACACCGATGCTGTCGGCGCGGCACAGCATATCGTAGACGCCCGGGTCTTCGGGTGGGAGGGTCGCCAGTGTATGCGTCTGGTTGTGGTGCAGTTTGAGCAGGTCAAAGCTTTTGCGGATGCAGGACAGCATACCAAGGGCGAGCACATCAATCTTGAGAATGCCCAACGCGTCGATATCGTCTTTGTCCCAGCAGATGACGGTGCGGTCTTCCATCGTGGCGTTCTCGATGGGGACCAGTTCGTCAAGCCGGCCTTCGGTGACGATAAAGCCGCCAACATGCTGTGAGAGGTGGCGGGGGAAGCCGATGATTTCAAAGATCAGGTCCATCGTGAGCCGCAGGCGGTGGTCGTTGGGATCAAGGCCGATTTCGCGCATGCGGTGTTCTTCGAGACCATTGGTGGAAAAGAACCCCCAAAGCTGCGAGGAGAGCGCGCCGATGGTGTCCTCACTCAGACCCATGGCACGGCCAACTTCGCGGATGGCGCGTTTGCCGCGGTAGTGGATGACCGTTGCGCACAGCCCTGCACGGTGGCGGCCGTAGCGGTCGTAGATGTGCTGGATCACCTCTTCGCGGCGTTCATGTTCGAAATCGACGTCAATGTCGGGCGGCTCGTCCCGCGCCTCGGATACGAAGCGTTCGAACACCATCGTGCCAAGTTCGGGGGAGACAGAGGTCACGCCAAGGCAATAGCAGACAACCGAGTTGGCCGCCGATCCGCGCCCCTGACAGAGGATGCCGCGCCCTCTGGCAAAGTGGACAATGTCGCGGACGGTAAGGAAATAGGGTTCGTAATTGAGTTTTTCGATCAAAGCCAGTTCGTGTTTGAGAAGGCGTTTGACCTTGTCGGGTGCGCCATAGGGGTAGCGCCATTTCATGCCTTCATAGGTCAGGCGTTTGAGGCGTTCCGTGGCGGTTTCATTGGCGGTGATTTCGCTGGGATATTCGTAGCGCAGTTGGCCCAGATCAAAATGACAGTCGTGGGCCAGCGCTGCGGCGCGGTCCACCGCATCGGCATGGGGGCCAAGGATGCGACGCATATCGGTTTCCGAGCGCAGGCGCTGTTCCCCATTGGCAAGGGCCTGTGTGCCCAGATCATCCACACGACAGCCCTCGCGGATGGCGGTCACCACATCGGCCATGCGACGGCGGCGGCCGTGATGCATGATGGGCGTGGCCGAGGCGATGGTGGGGATGCCAAGCCGGGTTGCGAGATCGGTGTGGGCTGCAAAGCGCTGTGGGTCCTGGCCGTCGTAATGCGGGCACAGCAGCACATATGTGTGACCGGGGAAGCGGCGCGTCATGCGATGCGCGTGTTGCAGCCAATCGCCCGCGCCGCTCTGGGACGTTGGCGCGGTTTGGGACGGGTGCAAAAGCCAGTGAAGGCCGTCATCGCATCCCAGCAGATCGTCGAGCCTCAGGTGGCAGTCGCCTTTGGGGGCGCGCATACGGCCTTTGCTGAGCAGGCGACAGAGATGTGCCCAGCCCTGGCGGGTGCTGGCAAGGGCGGTGACGGTGAACCCGGTGTCAGTGACGATTTTTGCGCCGGGGATCAGGCGTGGCACATGGGTGAGGAGATGAGACCGCTGGTGTGGGATATGGTCTGGAACTGAAGGGCCGATGGGCCCGTGTTTGGCCTCTTGTTCTGCGCGTTCGGTGAGGATGCGCTTGATCTGTTTCGCTTCGGTCCAGGCGCGCACGATGCCTGCAACTGTGTTGGTGTCGGTGATGGCGATGGCAGACAGGCCCAGCTCGGCGGCACGGGTCATGTATTCCTCGGGGTGGGAGGCCCCGGTGAGAAAGGTGAAATTGGAGGTGATCGACAGTTCTGCGAACATGAGAACAGTTTATGTTCTTATTTTGTTCTATTTCCAATGATTCGATAGAGTCGATTTAGGGTATTGGAAAGGTTTGATCTTTAGGCAGATGGCACGGCCAACCATGTGAGCACATGTGTATCCGTGTATTCGAAACGAATGGGAAAGGTATCACCTGTGCGAATACCAATCGCCAAATCCGTGGTCAGGCGAAGGCGCATCATGTTCTGTGTCGGGGCCGCGACCAATTCTGCGCAGTCAAAGCCGAAATAGCGATCAACGCGTGGGTGCAGCGCTTTGAACAAGGCCTCTTTTGCCGAAAACACGAGCGTTGCCTTGATGGCAGGGGGCAGATCCCCTTTGGTAATTGCCGTGCGGTCTTGGGCCGTCAATGTTTCCGAGCGAATCGCGGTAAGGGATGCGCCGCTGGCGATCGCTTCGGTATCGACGCCATAGAACTGATCGGTGTTGCGCGACAGCATACAGGCACACCGACCGCGTGCGTGACTGATCGATCCGGTGAGCCCTTGCGGCCAGACGGGTGCGCGCGACGGGGCGGTGGTGATCGGTGCGGGTGGGGCGTCAAGCGCCATCATGGCAGCCTGTGCGATGCTGCGCCCGGCAAGGTAATCGGCTTTGCGTTTGGCAACAGCGCGCATGATGCGGTCGGGACATGCAATCCCAAGGCTGCTGAACAGGGCATCTTTATAGGCATCCACATGATATGAGCCGGTTACCAAAAGAGCACCATCAATGCCGGATTCCTGCGCCCGCAGTCCGGACACAAAGCCCTTGGAACGCTTTTGCAGATCGGTGAAGACTGTGCTGGTCATGGTGTTGGCTTTGCTGGCCGCGCGCAAACGGTCAAGTGAAAACCGCGCCTGTGCATTTACTTGCGACCCGCGCAAAGCTAGGCAGATCGGGTCAGCAGGAGGCAGCGCATGTCTGATCAGGCCAAAACCAGGGGGGTGATGTACGTCGCTTGGGGCAGGGCTCATGTCGATGTGGCGCGGCGGTCGGCGGCGTCGGTCAAGCGGTTCAATCCAGGGATGCCTTGTGCCATCTGGTGCGCAGAGGATGACGATACGAGCGGGTTTGACCGGTCATTTGTCATTCCTTCGGAGATGACGCGACCGAAGGTTGGGGCGCTAAAGTTCAGCCCGTTTGACGAGACGCTGTATCTGGACAATGACACGATGATCCGCGCCGACTTGTCGTCCTTGTTTGATCTTTTGCAGCGGTTCGATCTGTGTGGGGCGCATGTCATGTTGTGGCATCGGCCACGGCACCGGCGGATGTGGAAAACCGAGGTGCCGGAGACCTTTCCCGAAATCAATTGTGGCGTGCTGCTTTACCGCAAAAATGCGGCGACCGAGGCGTTTTTCAGCGATTGGCAGGCGGCCTATGATGCGGCCGGGTTCAAGATTGACCAGCCCACCTTTCGCGAGACGCTGTGGCAGTCCGACCTGCGGTTTTACGTATTCCCGCCGCAATTCAACAAACGGATCTTTGAGGCATCGGAGTTGATATATTCTGACCAGCCGAAACCGCGGATTTTGCATCTGCCGATCCTGAGGCCGCAGAAAAACGCGGTGAAACGCTGGTTTTCCAACCTGATCAGGTAGGCGTGTCGCCGCGTTCCGGGTTGTGCGCGTATGGCGCGCGTGTCAGCATCAGGATCAAGGAGTGACACCGATGCAAACTGCCACTGAGACAATGCAGCTTCCACAGACATTGGAGCCGCGCAATCCGGGGATGGAGCTTGATCTGGATTGGGTCATGCGGGCGACCGCGAACCGGTCGGCGATCGAACGGCGCGCGGCGACATTGCCGGCGCGACGGTCGGTCAAAAAGGCGCATCAGGCGGCATGGTTGTGCCGGGCGGTGTCTTGCATTGATCTGACGACCTTGGCGGGAGATGACACGGTCGGCCGTGTTCAGCGTTTATGTGCCAAGGGACGGCAACCGGTGCGGCATGATCTGCTGCAGACGCTGGGCATGGAGGGGCTGACGGTTGGGGCGATCTGCGTGTACCACGATATGATTGCCCCCGCTGTGGAAGCGCTGGACGGATCGGGCATTCCGGTGGCGGCTGTCAGCACGGGGTTCCCTGCAGGATTGTCGCCGTTTCATTTGCGCGTGGCCGAGATCGAGGAGAGCGTCAAAGCGGGGGCGGCCGAAATCGACATCGTGATTTCGCGGCGGCATGTGCTGACCGGGAATTGGGACGCGCTTTATGATGAGATGAAGACCTTTCGCGCGGCCTGTGGCGAGGCGCATGTGAAGGCGATTTTGGCCACCGGTGAATTGGGCACCTTGCAGAATGTCGCGCGGGCGTCTTTGGTCTGCATGATGGCGGGGGCCGATTTCATCAAGACCTCGACGGGCAAGGAAAGCGTGAATGCGACGTTGCCCGTGTCTTTGGTGATGATCCGCGCCATTCGGGAGTATTTTGAAGAGACCGGGTATCGTGTGGGATACAAGCCGGCCGGCGGGATTTCCAAGGCGAAGGACGCGTTGGTGTATCAGGCTTTGATCAAGGAAGAGTTGGGGGATCGGTGGTTGCAGAATGATCTGTTCCGGTTCGGGGCATCCTCGCTTTTGGGCGATATTGAGCGGCAGTTGGAGCATCATGTGACAGGGGCCTATTCGGCATCCTGGCGGCATGCGGCTGGATAGGTTGGATTTGCATATTTTTGAAAAGAAGACGCCATGACTGTTCAGGATATATTTGAGACTATGGAATATGGAGACGCACCCGAGTCGGCGGCGGATGCGTTGGCGTGGTTGGTCGATCAGGGATCGCGGTTTGGCCAGTTCGTAGATGGCGACATGACTGCGCCGGGGGAGGTGTTCGAAAGCCGCAACCCTGCGACCGGTGAGGTTTTGGCGCATCTGACGCAGGCGTCGCGTGCGGATGTGAATGCGGCTGTGGTGGCGGCGCGCAAGGCGCAGGGCAAGTGGGAGAAGCTGGGTGGTGCGGGGCGCGCGCGTTACTTGTATGCGCTGGCACGGCTTTTGCAAAAGCATGCGCGGCTGTTTGCGGTGCTGGAGACGCTGGACAATGGCAAGCCCATTCGGGAGAGCCGGGACATTGATATTCCGTTGGCACAGCGGCATTTGTATTATCACGCTGGTCAGGCGCAGGTGTTCGAGACCGAATGCGCGGGGTGGGTTGCGCAGGGTGTGTGCGGGCAGGTGATCCCGTGGAATTTTCCGCTGCTCATGCTGGCCTGGAAGGTCGCGCCTGCCTTGGCGGCGGGGAATACGGTGGTGTTGAAGCCTGCGGAATATACGTCTCTGACTGCACTCTTGTTTGCGGATATGTGTCGACAGGCGGGTCTGCCGAAAGGGGTTGTGAACATCGTCACCGGCGATGGTGCTGTGGGAGAAATGGTTGTCACACACCCGGATGTGGACAAGGTGGCGTTCACCGGATCGACCGCTGTAGGGCGACGTATCCGGGAGGCGAGGGCGGGGTCTGGAAAGGCGCTGACGTTGGAGCTTGGGGGCAAGTCTCCGTACATCGTGTTCGAGGATGCGGATCTGGATTCAGCTGTTGAAGGCCTGGTTGATGCGATCTGGTTCAATCAGGGGCAGGTCTGTTGTGCGGGGTCGCGGCTTTTGGTGCAGGAAGGTGTGGCGGAGCGGTTTTATGCCAAGCTGCGCGCGCGGATGGATAAGCTGCGGGTTGGGCCGCCTTTGGATAAGTCGATTGATGTGGGCGCGATTGTCGACCCCAAGCAGTTGGAGACGATCACGCGATTGGTGGATGGGAATACCGCCGGTGAGATGTATCAGGCGGATTGTGCGCTGCCCGAGGGTGGGTGTTTTTACCCGCCGACTTTGATCACCGGGCTGAGTGCGGCTGATCCGTTGATGCAGGACGAGATTTTTGGGCCTGTTTTGGTGGGCACCACGTTCCGCACGCCGTCTGAGGCGGTCGTATTGGCCAACAACACGCGCTATGGGCTGGCCGCGAGTTTGTGGTCCGAGAATATCAATGTCGCTTTGGATATCGCGCCCAAGCTGGCGGCGGGTGTTGTTTGGGTGAACGGGACCAATATGTTCGATGCGGCGGCCCCCTTTGGCGGGGTGCGCGAAAGCGGGTTTGGGCGTGAAGGTGGGCCGGAAGGGATGATGGCTTACACAAAACCCGCCGGGAAACCGAAAGCGTTGGCCAAGGTTGAGGGGTTCAGTTCGGGGCCGAATACGGAACCTCAGGCGGTGGACCGGACGGCGAAGCTTTATATAGGCGGCAAGCAGGTGCGGCCGGATGGTGGCTATGCGTATGAGGTGTTTTCACGCGCGGGCAAGCTGATCGGGCAGGCACCCTTGGCCAATCGCAAGGATGTCCGCAACGCGGTTGAGGCGGCACGCGGAGCCAGTGGCTGGGTTAGGACAACGGCGCATTTGCGGGCGCAGATCCTGTATTATCTTGGGGAAAACCTGGCGGCGCGTGGCGATGAGTTTGCTGCGCGGATCAATCAGATGACGGGCGGGCGCGGTGGCGCGAAAGAAGTGGACGCTTCTGTTGACCGATTGTTCACCTATGCCGCCTATGCTGACAAATATGATGGTCGTGTGGCGCAAGTGCCGTTGCGGGGGATTGCCTTGGCGCTGCGCGAACCCTGTGGTGTGATTGGCGCATTTTGTCCAGATGATCAGCCGTTGCTTGGGGTGGTGTCGGTGATGGCCCCTGCGATTGCGATGGGTAACCGGGCTGTGCTGGTGGCGTCTGAGCCGTTTCCGCTGGTGGCTGCGGATTTTTATCAGGTGTTGGAGACGTCTGATGTGCCGGGCGGTGTGGTCAATATCCTGACCGGGCGGCATGCAGAGCTGGCCCCGACGCTGGCGCGTCACATGGATGTGGAGGCGGTGTGGTCGTTTTCGTCTTCTGACCTGTCCGCCGAGATCGAGCGGGGTGCGGCGACAAATCTAAAGCGGAGCTGGGTGAATAATGGCCGCGCGCGGGACTGGATGGGACCAGAAGGCGAGGGCGCGGCGTTTCTGGATCAGGCGACCGAGGTCAAGACGGTCTGGGTGCCTTACGGCGCGTGATTGCCATTTTTTGTGGTGCTTATTGAGAATTTACATATGCGATGTTATTTCCTGTGTACCCAGCGCCGGGGCTTAGCGGCGTTTATGTTAAGGAGGACGATGTCCTGTCTCTTCAAACGGATGTGGCTGTGGCCACTGACGGTGGTTTGCCCATGACCGGCACACACGCACACGGATCAGCCAGCGATGCGACGCTCGCGGCGATTCTTTCTGAACTTGATGACAACAAAGCCGAAGACATCGTGCAGATTGATCTGCGCGGTAAATCATCCATGGGTGACCATATGGTCATCTGTTCGGGGCGATCAACGCGCCAGGTGTCTGCATTGGCGGAAAAGCTGATGGATATGCTCAAAACGGAGCGGGGTATCTTGTCCAAGGTTGAGGGCAAGGACACCGGCGATTGGGTGTTGATTGATACCGGAGATGTGATTGTGCATATTTTCCGGCCCGAAGTGCGCGAGTTTTATCAGTTGGAAAAGATGTGGCTTCCTGCGGGGGAAGCGCGGACCAGCTGAATGCGGGTGCATTTGCGCGCGATGGGGCGGCTTGCGGGCCGCTCTGAAGAGCGTGCGCTGGTGGATGATTATCTTGCGCGGTTCGACCAGACGGGACGCGGGCTTGGCTGGCGCTTTGGTGGCGAAACCGAGCTTGAGGACAAGAAGAACGGTGGGATGGCGGCTGAGGCTGCGCTTTTGCGTGGCGCGTTGCCCTCGGGTACTGTTATGGTCTGTCTGGACGAGCGCGGCAGCCTTTTGTCATCGCCGGATTTTTCAAAGAAATTGCAAATATGGGCTGATCAAGGCCGATCTGACATCACGTTTGTTATCGGCGGGGCGGATGGGATAGATCCGTCCCTGCGCGGTGAGGCTGATTTTTTGTTGTCATTCGGCAAAATGGTTTGGCCGCACAAATTGGTCCGGGTGATGCTTGCCGAGCAATTGTATCGCGCGGCATCTATTGCGGCTGGCGGACCGTATCATCGGGTTTAAGATTGGCATTGGGGTTTTCGTTGGACAGGTCCGAGGGGCGCTGGCCCTCGGGCTCCCCGAGGTATTTGAGGCCCAAAGAAACAAGCTATGCGATGTCAGGTATAGGCGATGATCAACAGGATGATGCCGAGAATCACGCGATAGATCACGTAGGGCGTGAAGCTGACGGATTTCAGAAGTCTGAACATCAGAGCGAGTGCTGCGAGAGCGGCGAAAAACGCGAAAACGGCGGCGATTGCGCCGTCTCGGGCGGCGGCCATGTTGGCGGTCTGGATCACCTCGACCCCGATGAGGGTGCCTGAGGCGATGATTGTCGGGATCGACATCAGCATCGCCAGCCGTGCGGCGCTGGTCCGGTCATAGCCAAGTTGGCGTCCGGCGGTGATCGTGATGCCCGAGCGCGAGGTGCCGGGGATGAGGGCCAGCGCCTGCCAGAGTCCCATGATAACCGCGTCGCGCAGGCTCCAGCTTGTGGCCTTTTTGATGGTGGGGCCGGTTTGATCGGCCCAGTACAGCACAAGGCCGAAGATCAGCATGGCCCAGCCGATGACGGCAACCGAGCGGAGCGCCTCGGTCCATCCGGTGAGTTTGAGGACGAGGCCGAGGAGAATGACCGGGATTGTCGCAATGATCAGGCAGAGCGCCCAGAACGCGCCCTGGGTGTCGATTTTTCCGCGCAGAAGGCGGGTCATGCCGTGGCTGACGTTTTTTACATCTGAACGGAAATACAAAACCACAGCGAACAGGGTGCCGACATGCACGGCGACATCAATGATCTGGCCCTGATCCTGTGCGCCGATGAGATTCGGCAGCAGAATGAGGTGACCGGAGCTTGAGATTGGCAGGAATTCGGTGATGCCCTGGACAAGCGCCAGAATGAGCAGGTGGGTCAATGCCATGTCGGGCCGTCCATGATCAACATCATCGACGGGTATAAAGCCATATAAATCAGGCGAAAGAGCTAAATTAAGTCCGGATCGGACCTAATTTAGCTGCATTGCGGCGTGAAGTCGATGCAGTGTCGGCAAAAAAGTGCGAAATAGGTCAGCATAATTTACTTTTATTTCTGCGAACAATTCTGTAGTGAAGCCAAACGTCAAATAAGGAAGGACATCCGCCATGGCCAAACAGCCGATGTTGAAGTTTGTGCAGGTTGAACGCGATATGCCTGCAAAACGCGATGCAGAAGAGCGGCGCGAGGACTTCCATGAGATTTACGCCGAATACGCGGATGCGAAAGCCAAGGAACAGGCAAGCCGCTGTTCGCAATGCGGCGTGCCCTATTGCCAGACGCATTGCCCGCTGCACAACAACATCCCCGACTGGCTGCGCCTCACCGCTGAGGGGCGGTTGCAGGAGGCCTATGAAGTGTCGCAAGCCACCAACACCTTCCCCGAGATTTGTGGCCGCATCTGCCCTCAGGACCGCCTGTGTGAAGGCAATTGCGTGATCGAAACGTCGGGTCATGGCACTGTGACCATCGGGTCGGTCGAGAAATACATCACCGACACCGCCTGGGAAGAAGGCTGGGTCAAGCCGATCAAACCCGCGCAGGAGCGGGCGGAGTCGGTTGGCATTATCGGTGCCGGACCGGGCGGTCTGGCCGCCGCCGATGTGCTGCGCCGCCAGGGGGTGCAGGTGACTGTTTACGACCGCTATGACCGTGCGGGTGGGTTGCTGACTTACGGCATTCCCGGCTTCAAGCTTGAGAAGCCCGTTGTCATGCGGCGCAACGAGCAGCTTGAGCTGGGGGGCGTCACGTTTGAGCTGAATTGCAATGTGGGCGAAGATATCTCGTTTCAGGACATTCGCGCCAAGCATGGCGCGGTCATCATCGCCACGGGCGTTTACAAATCGCGCGATCTGGCGGGGCCGGGCTCTGGCGCGGACGGGATCGTCAAGGCGCTGGATTATCTGACGGCGTCGAACCGCAAGAGCTTTGGCGACGATGTGCCCGAGTTCGACAGCGGAGAGTTGAACGCCGAGGGCAAGCGCGTTGTTGTCATCGGTGGCGGCGACACGGCGATGGACTGCGTGCGCACGGCGATCCGTCAGGGCGCGACGTCGGTGAAGTGCCTTTACCGCCGCGACCGGGCAAACATGCCGGGGTCTCAGCGCGAAGTGCAGAACGCCGAGGAAGAGGGCGTGCAGTTTGAGTGGCTGACCGCGCCCAAGGGCTTTGTCGGTGAGCCGGTCGAGGGTGTGATGGTCCAGCGGATGCGCCTGGGCCTGCCGGATGCGACCGGGCGGCAGATGCCCGAGGTGATCGAGGGATCCGACTACGTGGAGCCTGCCGATCTGGTCATCAAGGCGCTGGGTTTTGAGGCCGAGGCGTTGCCGACACTTTGGGGCGCGCCGGAACTGGCCGTAACACGCTGGGGCACGGTAAAGGCCGAGTTTACCACAGGTGCGACGGACCTGCCGGGCGTCTACGCCGTCGGCGATATCGTGCGCGGTGCATCGCTGGTCGTTTGGGCGATCCGTGATGGACGCGACTGCGCCGAGGCGATCCTTGAGCGGTTCAATAGCACCAGCGCCGTTGCCGCAGAATAAACAATAAGCCGGGCCGCCAAGCGCGCGCCACCGGCCCCTGAGGAGGGAGAGAACATGACCAAATATGATGCGAACTGGGCGGCGGCCGAGGAAGCCAAGCGGAAATGGCTGGCCGAGAACGGTCTCTATTCCGAGGAAGAAGAGCATTCGTCCTGCGGGGTGGGGCTTGTGGTGTCCCTCGACGGCAAGCCGAGCCGCAAAGTGGTTGAGGCGGGCATTGATGCGCTCAAGGCGATCTGGCACCGGGGCGCTGTGGATGCCGATGGCATGACGGGCGATGGCGCGGGTATTCATGTGCAGATCCCCGTGTCGTTCTTTTACGATCAAATCAAGCGCACCGGACACGAGCCGCGCAAGAACGAGTTCGTCGCGGTGGGGCAGGTCTTTCTGCCGCGGACCGATTTTGGTGCGCAGGAAACCTGCCGCACGATTGTCGAGACCGAAGTGCTGCGCATGGGGTACTACATCTATGGCTGGCGGCATGTGCCTGTCAGCATTGACTGTCTGGGCGAAAAGGCAAACGCGACGCGGCCCGAGATTGAGCAGATCCTGATTTCCAATTCCAAGGGTGTCGATGAAGAGACGTTCGAGCGTGAGCTCTATGTCATCCGCCGCCGCATCGAAAAGGCGGCGGGCGCGGCTGGTATCGGGCAGCTTTACATCGCGTCGCTGTCTTGCCGGTCGATCATCTATAAGGGCATGATGCTGGCCGAACAGGTGGCGGAGTTTTATCCAGACTTGCAGGACGAACGGTTCGAGAGCGCCTTTGCGATCTATCACCAGCGCTATTCAACCAACACCTTCCCGCAGTGGTGGCTGGCCCAGCCCTTCCGTATGTTGGCGCATAATGGTGAGATCAACACGCTCAAGGGCAACGTCAACTGGATGAAAAGCCACGAGATCCGAATGGCCTCAGGCGCGTTTGGCGACATGGCGGAAGACATCAAGCCGATCATCGCCAATGGCGCGTCGGATTCGGCGGCGCTCGATGCGGTGTTCGAAGTGCTGGTGCGCGCGGGGCGCAATGCGCCGATGGCGAAGACAATGCTGATCCCTGAATCCTGGTCCAAGCAGGCGATTGAGCTGCCGCAGGCGTGGCGGGATATGTATTCTTACTGCAACTCGGTGATGGAGCCTTGGGACGGCCCTGCTGCGCTTGCCATGACCGATGGTCGCTGGGTCTGTGCCGGGCTTGACCGGAACGGGCTGCGTCCGATGCGCTATGTCGTGACCGGCGATGGGCTGCTGATTGCGGGCTCTGAGGCCGGGATGGTGCCGATTGACGAGGCCACCGTGCGCGAAAAGGGCGCGCTTGGGCCGGGGCAGTTGCTGGCTGTGGATATGCAAGAGGGCAAGCTTTACCACGACACAGAGATCAAGGACAAACTGGCCGCAGCCCAGCCCTTTGGCGACTGGGTGGGCAAGATCAACGAATTGGACAACGCACTTGCGGCCGTAACCGAACAACCGATGTTCGAGGGGGCGGACTTGCGCCGCCGTCAGATTGCGGCAGGCTATACCATCGAAGAGCTGGAGCAGATCCTTGCGCCGATGGCCGAAGATGGGAAAGAGACGTTGGCGTCCATGGGCGACGACACGCCGTCTGCGGTTTTGTCCAAGAAGTACCGTCCGCTGTCGCATTATTTCCGGCAGAATTTCTCTCAGGTGACAAACCCGCCGATTGATTCATTGCGCGAATACCGCGTGATGAGCCTTAAGACGCGGTTTGGGAACCTCAAGAACGTGTTGGACGAGTCGAGCGCGCAAACCGAGATCATTGTTCTGGACAGCCCGTTTGTGGGCAATGCGCAGTTCAAGGAAATGACCACGCATTTCTCTGCTGGTCTGTGCGAGATTGATTGTACCTTCCCGGCGGGTGGTGATCAGGGTGCGCTGCAACGCGCGCTTGAACGGGTGCGGTCCGAAGCGGAGGATGCGGTACGGTCTGGGGCCGGGCATATCATCCTGACCGATGAGCATTGCGGAACGGATAAAGTCGCAATGCCGATGATCCTGGCCACCAGTGCCGTGCACAGTCACCTGACGCGCAAGGGGTTGCGGACGTTCACATCCCTGAATGTCCGGTCTGCCGAATGTATCGACCCGCATTACTTTGCGGTGCTGATCGGGGCCGGGGCCACTGTTGTGAATGCCTATCTTGCCGAGGATTCGCTGGCGGATCGGATCAATCGTGGCTTGCTGGATATTTCTCTGACCGAAGCGGTTGCGAAGTACCGCGATGCTGTCGATCAGGGCTTGCTCAAGATCATGTCGAAGATGGGGATTTCGGTGATTTCCTCGTATCGCGGAGGTCTGAATTTCGAGGCTGTGGGCCTGAGCCGTGCGATGTGCGCGGAGTATTTCCCGGGCATGCTGAGCCGCATTTCGGGGATTGGTCTGCTGGGTCTGCAGCGTAAGGCCGAGGAAATTCACGCGCTGGGCTTCCGGGGGGGACAAGACGTGTTGCCCATCGGCGGCTTCTATAAGGCGCGCAAATCGGGCGAGACTCATGCTTGGGGCGCGCAGTCGATGCACCTGATGCAGATGGCGTGCAACAAGGCGTCCTATGAGCTTTGGAAGACCTATTCCAAGGCGATGCAGGCGAACCCGCCGATCCATTTGCGCGATCTGCTGGCGATCAAGCCCATTGGGGAGCCGATCAATATTGAAGAGGTGGAATCCATCACCTCGATCCGCAAGCGGTTCGTGACGCCGGGCATGTCGCTGGGCGCGCTGTCGCCCGAGGCGCACAAAACGCTGAATGTGGCGATGAACCGAATTGGCGCGAAGTCTGACAGCGGCGAGGGCGGCGAAGACCCGGCGCATTTTGTGCCGGAGCCGAATGGCGACAACCCGTCTGCGAAGATCAAGCAGGTGGCGTCGGGCCGCTTTGGCGTGACCGCCGAATACCTGAACCAGTGCGAAGAGCTTGAGATCAAGGTCGCGCAAGGGGCCAAGCCCGGCGAGGGCGGTCAATTGCCGGGGATGAAGGTGACGGACCTGATCGCCCGCCTGCGGCATTCGACCAAGGGTGTGACGCTGATCTCACCGCCGCCGCACCACGATATCTACTCGATCGAAGACCTTGCGCAGCTGATCTACGACCTCAAGCAGATCAATCCGCGCTGCAAGGTAACGGTGAAGCTGGTGGCGTCCTCGGGTGTGGGCACGATTGCCGCCGGCGTGGCGAAGGCCAAGGCCGATGTGATCCTGATCTCTGGTCACAATGGCGGTACGGGGGCCTCGCCCGCGACCAGCATCAAATACGCTGGTCTGCCGTGGGAGATGGGGCTGACCGAGGCGCATCAGGTTCTGTCGATGAACAACCTGCGCTCCCGCGTGACGTTGCGCACCGATGGCGGTTTGCGCACCGGGCGCGACATCGTCATGGCGGCAATGATGGGGGCCGAGGAATATGGCATCGGCACCGCCGCGCTGATCGCGATGGGCTGCATCATGGTGCGCCAGTGCCAGTCGAACACCTGTCCCGTTGGCGTGTGTACGCAGGATGAAGAGCTGCGGGCGAAGTTCACCGGGAACGCGGACAAGGTTGTGAACCTGATCACGTTCTACGCGCAGGAAGTGCGGGAAGTGCTGGCCTCTATCGGTGCGCGGTCGATTGACGAGGTGATTGGCCGGGCGGACCTGTTGTCCCAGGTGTCGCGCGGGTCGGATCACCTGGACGATCTGGACCTCAACCCGCTGTTGATCCGCGTCGATGGGTCTGACGACATCGTCTATGACCGCAACAAGCCGCGCAATGCGGTGCCCGATACGCTTGATGCGGAAATCGTGCGCGATGCGGCGCGGTTCCTAGAAGAGGGCGAGAAGATGCAGCTGTCCTATGCGGTGCAGAATACGGATCGAACCGTTGGCACACGCACATCGAGCCACATCGTAAAGTCGTTCGGTATGCGCAACGCGCTTCAGCCGAACCATTTGACGGTGAAACTGACCGGATCGGCGGGTCAGTCGCTGGGTGCGTTCGCGGCACCTGGCCTGAAACTGGAAGTGTCAGGCGATGCGAATGATTATGTCGGCAAGGGGCTGTCCGGTGGCACAATTGTTGTGCGGCCGCCGATGATGTCGCCTTTGGTGGCTGCAGACAATACGATCATTGGCAACACCGTTTTGTATGGCGCGACCGATGGGTATCTTTTTGCGGCTGGTCGCGCAGGCGAGCGGTTCGCGGTTCGCAATTCAGGTGCGAAGGTTGTCGTGGAAGGCTGTGGGTCCAACGGGTGTGAATACATGACCGGGGGTGTTGCGGTTATCCTGGGCGACATTGGGGCCAATTTCGGCGCGGGCATGACCGGAGGGATGGCGTATCTTTATGATCCTGATGGCAAAGCGCAGGCGCTGATGAACATGGAAAGCATCGTCACCTGCCCGGTGACCGAGCAGCACTGGATCAGTCAGTTGGAACGCCTGGTCGAGCGGCATGTCGAAGAGACAGGCAGTCGCAAGGCGCAGGACATTTTGCAGCATTGGGATATTGAGCTTGCCCATTTTGTGCAGGTTTGTCCCAAGGAAATGCTCGACAAGATCGAACACCCTCTGGGCATCGAAGAGCACGCGGTCCCGGCGGAATAAATCGGTATCAGCTTAAGAAAAAGTCCGGTCTGAATGCCGGGCTTTTTTCGGTTTGGCAGCATCTTGGGTCAACCGGTGAGCGGCTTTGAGGCTGTCACCTGTCGGCGAAAACCGCGAATGATTGCGAAACCGGATTGCAAGCCGCGTGCGTGTGGCGCATGTCTGTTGATATATCGACGACCTCTGGCAGGAAGGGCCCAACATGGAACATGCGCGCAACTTTTATATCAACGGAGCGTGGGTCTCGCCGCAGGCGGGACAAGAGTTTGGTGTGGTCGATCCGTCGACCGAAGAAGTCACCGAGACGATTTCGCTTGGGGGGCAGGCGGATACCGATGCGGCCGTGGCAGCGGCCAAAGCCGCGTTCCCCAAATGGCGCTTGTCGTCCAAGGCAGAGCGTTTGGATTTGCTGGAAAGCATTCTGGATGTGTATCTGCGGCGGTCGGATGACATGGCTGAATTGATCAGCCGGGAAATGGGTGCGCCCATCGAAATGGCGAAAACCCAGCAATCGGGCACCGGGTCTTTTCATCTCAAGGCCTTTATCGACGCGTTGAGGGATTTCGAGTTTGAAGCGCCGCTGCGGGCTGGCGAAGAGGACACGCATATCATCCACGAGCCGATTGGCGTGTGTGCGTTGATCACGCCCTGGAACTGGCCGATGAACCAGATCACGCTCAAGGTGGTGCCTGCTTTGGCGACCGGCTGTACGATGGTTCTCAAGCCGTCTGAACAATCGCCGCTGTCGGGATTGCTGTTTTCGGAAATCATGCATGAGGCGGGTGTGCCTGCCGGTGTCTATAACATGGTCAACGGCGATGGTCCGGGTGTGGGCAGTCAGCTGTCATCTCATCAAGACGTTGATATGGTGAGCTTTACCGGCTCTACCCGGGCGGGCAAGGCGATCACCATCGCGGCCGCCGAAACCATTAAGCGCGTGAGCCTTGAGCTGGGCGGGAAAGGTGCCAACATCGTCTTTGCGGATGCGAATGAAAAGGCGGTGAAGCACGGTATCATCCGCTGCTTTAACAACACCGGACAGTCCTGCAACGCGCCGACGCGGATGTTGGTTGAACGGTCACGCTATGCGCAGGCGGTCGAAGACGCCAAGGCGGCTGCCGAGGCCACACAGGTCAATGCCGCGTCCGAGGAGGGCCGGCACATCGGGCCGCTGGTATCCGAGATGCAATTCAACAAGGTTCAGGATCTGATCCAGAAAGGTATTGACGAAGGCGCGCGTCTGGTGGCGGGCGGTGTGGGACGTCCTGATGGGTTGAACCGGGGGTTCTTTGTGCGGCCAACGGTGTTCGCCGATTGCACCAATGACATGACCATCATGCGCGAAGAGATCTTTGGCCCGGTTTTGTCGATGATGCCGTTTGACAGCGAAGACGAGGCCATCGAAATCGCCAATGACACGGATTACGGTCTCACAAATTACATCCAGACCTCTGATCCGGAAAAAGCCCGTCGCGTGGCGCGGGCGGTTCGGTCCGGTATGGTGGATATCAATGGCAAGGGGCGCGGTGCAGGTGCGCCGTTTGGTGGCATGAAGCAATCCGGCAATGGCCGGGAAGGCGGTGTTTGGGGATTGGAGGAATTCCTCGAAGTGCGCGCGATTGGTGGCTGGCCGACCGAGTGATCGCAGCCAGTTCATGATCAGGGAACCCGGCCTGCGTGCCGGGTTTTTTGATGCGGTTTGCCGGGTACTGGGTGGTTAACCAAAGAGATATATCAGCACTATGGCTGCGGGAGGCACAGATGCCGCGCTCACAGCGAAGCCGGATGTGTGACGGAACCTGATCCAGGCCCCTGCCATCAGCCCAAGGCCCAGCATCAGGGCAGGTAGAGCGACAGCGCCCGTCATTGCGATGGCCAGCCAGGGTTCAATGAGCATGGTTCGGGTCAGAAGCCACAGCGTGAGAGAGGCCACGCCCGCGGCCACAGCTGTGGCGATACCGCTGATCAGGGCCTGGCGGGGCAGGGTCAGCCAACGGGCCAGGAGCAGGCCAAAGAGGTAAAAGCCGCAATAGAGCACAAGAATGGGCATGGGTCTGGCCTTGTGGTTTGGACATGAGACCTAAACCATTTCACGGTCTTGCCAAAGTCACGCCCATCTTGGACCGAATTTGTGATTTAGCTTTTTGGGTTCCGGTAATGAGTGAGGGATGTTTTCACCGATGGCGGTTGCGCCTAATGTGTCTGCGATGGCAGGCAGTAAATCCAAATCAACGGCGCAGCAGGGGCCAAGGCTGGACCCGCCCAAGCGGAGCCGAAAGCGCAAGGCCAAGCCACCCACTTTGGTGGAGAAAATCCTTGCGCCTTATCGTTGGACGGTCAAATGGGCGATCCGCAGCGTGCTGCTGATTGCAGTGCTGTCAGTGCTGCTGGTTGGTCTGTTGGGCTATGTCAATCCGCCGACGACTCATACGATGTGGTCCGAGGGTCGCAGGCTGGGTGACCCTGTAGAGCAGGTCTGGGTGCCGGCCACGCAAATCGCCCCGGTTGTGATGCGGTCGGCGGTCGCAGCAGAGGATGCCAATTTCTGCCTGCATTGGGGATTCGATGTCGAGGCCATTCAGGCGGCAATCGCAGCCGGAGGCGCGCGTGGAGCGTCAACCATTTCCCAGCAGGTGGTTAAAAACGTGTTCCTGTGGCAGGGCCGGTCCTGGCTGCGCAAGGCGATGGAGGCCGGATTGACCCCGGTTGTCGAGGCTTTGTGGACAAAGCGGCGTATTCTGGAAGTGTACTTGAATATTGCAGAATTTGATGAAGGTGTGTTCGGCGTGCAAGCCGCCGCACAGCATTACTTTGGTGTCGATGCGCGGGATCTGAGCGCCACGCAAGCTGCCCGATTGGCGGCTGTTTTGCCATCGCCCAAAACACGCTCGGCGTCGCGACCGAGCAATTTTGTGCAGCGCCGGGGGGCGTCGATCCGGGCCGGTGCCGAAACCATCCGGGTGGATGGACGGGCCGACTGTTTTCAATAATCCCTCTGTCAGGTGAGACGAAAACCGCGCGCTTTGGCACTTTCACGCGGGAGGCCATTGAAAGACCTTCCGCTTCACGGCAAGTAGAGCACGCTTGGAGTTTCATCAGGGCACATCACGAATGGCGAAGTTGTATCATGTTCCATTGTCTCCGTTTTGCCGGAAGGTGCGGTTGAGCCTTGCTGAGAAAAAGATCGAATGTGAGCTGGTCGAAGAGAAATACTGGGAGAAAGACCCGGATTTCCTGCGCCGCAACCCGGCCGCCAAAGTACCTGTGATCAAGATCGACGGGCGTACAATGTCGGAAAGTGCGGCGATCTGTGAATATATCGAGGAAAAATACCCCGAACCGCCGCTGATGCCGCGATCCTCGGAGGCGCGCTACGAGGTGCGGCGGCTTGTGGGGTGGTTCGATGACAAGTTTCACAACGAGGTCACGTCCAAGCTCTTGTATGAGCGGGTGAACAAGAAAGTGACCAAACAAGGCTTCCCGGATTCCAAAAACGTGAAAGCCGGGGCCAAGGCGATCAAATATCATCTGGATTATATGGCGTGGTTGCTGGATCATCGGCGTTGGTTGGCAGGCGATACCATGACGCTGGCAGATTTTGCGGCTGCTGCGCATTTGTCGTCTTTGGATTATATTCGGGATGTGGATTGGAACCGCAGTGCGATTGTCAAAGACTGGTACGCAAAGATCAAATCACGCCCGGCGTTCCGGTCGATCCTTGCTGATCAGGTATCGGGGTTTCCGCAGCCTCCGCATTATGCCGATCTGGATTTCTAGCCCGGATGTCAGAGTGGGGGCCGGCCCCCACACCCCCGAGATATTTTTGAAACAGAGATACACAGGTGCGCCGTGGATCTGACCGCGCGGCTGAAGGCGGCGGCCTTGGTCGAAGGGTTTTCGGCCTGCCGGATTTGCCGGCCCTGGGATGTGCCAGAGGTGCCGGACCGGCTTCGGGCGTTTCTTGACGCGGGGTATCATGGCCAGATGGGCTGGCTGGCGGAGCGCACCCATTGGCGCGGCGCGCCGCAGGTGTTGTGGCCAGAGGCGCGGTCGGTGATTGTGTTGGCCGAGGGATACGGGCCGGACCATGATCCGCTGGAGGCGCTTGACCGGTCAGAGACGGGCACCGTGTCGGTCTATGCGCAGAATCGCGATTATCATGATGTGGTCAAAAAGCGGCTTAAGCGGTTGGCGCGCTGGTTGATTGCCGAGGCTGGTGGCGAGGTGAAAGTGTTTGTCGATACCGCCCCGGTGCCGGAGAAGGCACTGGGGCAGGCGGCGGGTCTGGGGTGGCAAGGAAAACACACGAACCTTGTGTCACGCGATTTGGGATCGTGGTTTTTCATCGGGTCCGTGTTCACGACGCTGGACCTGACGCCGGACGTCGCAGAGGTTGATCATTGCGGATCGTGCCGGGCCTGTCTGGATGTGTGTCCGACGGATGCCTTTCCGGCCCCGTACCAGCTTGATGCGCGGCGTTGTATTTCTTACCTTACGATTGAGCATCATGGCCCGGTGGACGAAGAGCTGCGCGAATTGATGGGCAATCGGATATACGGTTGTGATGATTGTCTGGCGGTGTGTCCTTGGAACAAGTTTGCCCAGCGCGCGACCGAGGTGAAATATCACGCGCGGGATGATTTGCGTGCGCCGGAGCTTGCCGAATTGGCACAGTTGGACGATCCTGGTTTCCGGGCGCGGTTTTCCGGGTCTCCGATCAAACGGATCGGCCGCAACCGGTTCGTGCGCAATGTGCTGTATGCGATTGGTAATTCCGGGTCGCCTCGATTGCGGGATGTTGCGCAGGCATTGGTGGATGATCCGGACCCCGTGGTTGCCGACGCGGCGCGGTGGGCCGTGGCGAAATTGGTGTAATCGGCGGTGTTTCAGCAAACTCACGACGCCGAGACCGCATTGTAATAGCCCTTGGCGTTTTTGTGGGCAGGGCCATTTATAGACCCAAGTCACAAACTGGAGGTGCCCTCATGGCGAAATATGAGAAGAACCCGGATGTCATTGCGACGCTGTCGCCCGAACAGTTCTATGTCACGCAGGAAAGTGGCACGGAACGGCCCGGGACCGGGGAATACCTCGATAACAAAGACCCCGGCATTTACGTGGATATTGTCAGCGGAGAGCCGCTTTTTGCGTCATCTGACAAGTACGAATCGGGGTGTGGTTGGCCAAGTTTCACCAAGCCGATCGAGCCTGGGCATGTGAACGAACTGCGGGATGTGAGCCATGGTATGATCCGTACCGAAGTGCGGTCGACCCATGGTGACAGTCATCTGGGGCATGTGTTCCCAGACGGTCCGCAAGATCGGGGTGGTTTGCGCTATTGCATCAATTCCGCCAGCCTGCGGTTTATCCATCGTGATGACATGGAGGCCGAGGGTTATGGCGCTTATTTGGATCAAGTGGAGGATGTGGCATGACGGAACGCGCTGTATTGGCGGGGGGCTGTTTCTGGGGGATGCAGGATCTGATCCGCAAGCTGCCCGGTGTTGAAAAGACACGGGTTGGATATACCGGGGGCGATGTGCCGAATGCGACCTATCGCAACCACGGAACCCATGCGGAGGGGATCGAGATCATCTTTGATCCGGCAGTGATTTCCTATCGTCAACTGTTGGAGTTTTTCTTTCAGATCCATGATCCAACCACGCTGAACCGGCAGGGCAATGATCGCGGGATGAGCTATCGGTCGGCAATTTATTATGTGGATGAGGCGCAGAAAGCCTGTGCCTTTGACACGATTGCCGATGTGAACGCATCCGGGATCTGGCCCGGCACAGTGGTGACAGAGGTAGAGCCGTTTGGTGATTTCTGGGAAGCGGAGCCAGAGCATCAGGATTATCTTGAGCGGTTCCCGAACGGGTATACCTGTCACTTCCCGCGGCCCGACTGGGTTTTGCCGAAACGGGATGCGGCGGAGTAACGGGTTTCGAATGGGCTGTGCCCATCCGACAGGCTGGGGGCTTTGCCCCCAGACCCCCAAGGTATTTTGAGCAAGAGGAAGTCTAGGTTTTGGACCCACCTATGCGCGGTTCTGTCCCGGCCTTGAGACGGGATATGTTGTCTTTGTGCCGCCAGATGATCAGCGCGACCAGAATGACCGTCAGGACAAAGATCTGACCCTGCCCGAGCATGAGACACCACATAAGGGCCCACGCGGCAGCTACCAGCGCGGACAGGCTTGAAATTCGGCTGATGGCGGCGGCGGCCAGCCATGTCGCGCAGGAGAGAAGACCGATGGGCCAGGACAGCGCCAGCATCAGGCCAAGGAATGTGGCGACGCCTTTGCCCCCTTTGAAGCCCAGCCAGGCCGGATAACAGTGACCAAGAAAGGCCATGAGTGCCGCCAGTTGGGCGGCATCTTCGTTGGCCAGTTCCCGTGCCGCCAACACAGCGACCGCGCCTTTGGCTCCGTCCAGCAGCAGCGTTGCCGCAGCGGTGGATTTGCTGCCGGTGCGCAAGACATTGGTGGCCCCAATATTGCCAGAGCCGATTTCGCGCAAATTGCCCAACCCGAACGCCTTGGTCAGGAGAAGGCCAAAGGGGATCGAGCCCAGCAGATACCCGATAATGGCCCAGAGCGCGAGGACAGGGAGGCTCGACTCGAGAAATGGCATTAGGCGCTCCGGTAGACCGAGGTTCCGCTGACAAAGGTTTGCAGGACTTTACCTTGCAAGCGCGCGCCGTCAAAGGGGGTGTTCTTGGACTTTGATCTGAGGCGGAACCGGTCGAGGATGATTGGCTTGTCGGGATCGAACAACACGAGGTCTGCCGGGGCCCCTTTGGCAAGCCGCCCACTGTCAAGGCCAAGCCGTTTGGCAGGGTTGAGCGACAGAGCGCGGAAGAGTGTCGGCAGGTCCAGATCGCCGGAATGGTAGAGGCGCATGAGGACAGGGAGCATGGTTTCAAGCCCGACCGCGCCGCTGGCCGCTTCTTCGAAGGGCAGGCGTTTGCTTTCTTCGTCCTGGGGTGTGTGAAACGATCCGATAACGTCAATCAGGCCGGTTTTGACGGCCTCGACAACTGCCTGTCTGTCGTCTTCGGAACGCAGAGGCGGCTTTACCTTGAAGAAGGTGCGATAATCCGCGACGTCGAATTCATTGAGCGTGAGGTGATGCATCGAGATGCCCGCCGTCACGTCAAAACCATTGGTTTTGGCACGTTGCAACGACGGCAAGGCGCGCATCGTGGTGATCTGGTCAGCGTGGTAGCGCACACCTGTCATTTCGACCAACGCGATATCGCGATCGAGCCCCATCCGTTCTGCCATTGGCGTCACAGCGGGCAACCCCCGAAGCGAGGCAAATTTTCCGGATGTTGTTGCCGCGCCTTGCGAGAGGATCGGTTCTTGCGGATGACCGACAACCAACGCACCCAACGCGCGAGCATAGGTCATGGCGCGGCTCAACACTTTGGTGTCGCGCACCACACTGTCGCAATCGGTGAATGCGACAGCGCCCGCATCCATCAGGAAGCCGATCTCGGTCATCTCGCGCCCGTTACGCCCTTTGGTCAGTGCGGCCATTGGCAAAACATGGACAGGGGCGGCTTCGTTGGCGCGACGTCGGACAAATTCCAGGGTTTCAGGTGTGTCGACAGCGGGTGTCGTGTCGGGGCGCGTGACGATGGTGGTCACGCCGCCCGCGGCTGCGGCCTGCCCGGCAGAGCCATAACTTTCCTTGTGCCGTTCGCCGGGTTCGCAAATCTTGACGCCGATATCGACAAGCCCGGGTGCCAGGTATTTGCCCCCGGCATCAATGCGGGCGTTGGTTGGTACGGTATCCGTGCTGAGCTGAGGGTCAGGGGAGGCGAACACCTCGGCAATGACGCCGGCGCGGATAAGTACGGCGCCCGATGTGACAGTGCCGGCTTCGGGGTTGATCAGTTTTGCATTTGTGATCAGCGTGGTCATGCGCTGGCCGCTTTCTCGCGCGTGGCGTTGATGGTGGCGATTACCGATTGAGGGTCTTTCTGGTACTTGATCAGATGTTTGTCGCCTGATTTGGTCACAACCTGAACCGCCCCGGCGATGGTGCGCAGTTTGGCGATATCGGCAACACGGGTCTGTCGTTGATACGGACCGGTCAGTTTGCGGGCATCCAGTGTCCAGACCTCATCCAGAAGTTCAGAGGACATGTACCAGCCCCGCACGACGACAGCGGCAAACCCACCCACCGCGCCTGTCCAGATGTGCGGATTGTCGATCAGCCACAAGACAAGCATGCCCGCAGCCATGGCAAAGGCTGTCATGACGGCATGGGTGCGAATGTAGGTTGTCTTATCGGGGCGAAATTCGGTCATGGTCAGAGCTTGCGCCTAAAAGAGCGCGAATTTTGCGATGATGATTAAAAGAGCCAGCCCCAAAAGTGCGCCGATGATCACACCAGCGTTTGGTCCAGAGCGTTTCCTGGCTGGTCGCAAAGCGTCGGGCGGGGTGCTGTCGCTGCGCTTGGCGGCATCGGATTCGATTGGGGCACCGCGCGGCTTTGGGCGGGGTTCGTTAAACGTGCCAACCCAGTGCAGCGGAGGCGCGATGTTCAGATCTTGTTCGGTCTGGTTGAAAGCCTGCGACGGAAGGATCAGGACATGCCCTTTCAATGCATCAAGTCGCGCGCGCATGTCTTCGAAATCTGATCCGGTTACGTCATGGGCGCTGGTCAGGTATTGTGACAGCGACATTTCATCCAGATCGCGCAGATCAATCACTTCGACAAATGCGTTGCGCAGTGATGTCGCGCCAAGGGCATATTGCACGGGCCATTCACCGGTTCCGGCCTGCATGGTAAAGCGTTCAATCGCTTCGCGTGGCAGGTCGATATGGAACACGCGGATCACGCCCTGTTCGCTGCTTTTGATATGCATGCGGATGCTCATACCATCACGCCCTCGGGCTGTTCCGCGCGGCGTGTGCGCAGGTTTCGGGCCAGCAGGTCCATTGCGGCCATGCGCACAGCGACCCCCATTTCCACCTGTTCCTGAATCACAGAGCGGTTGATGTCATCCGCCAGAGTGCCGTCTATCTCGACGCCGCGATTCATTGGGCCGGGATGCATGACAATGGCGTCGTCCTTGGCGTGGCTCAGCTTTTCGGCATCAAGCCCATAGCGATGGTAATATTCGCGTTCCGACGGAATGAACCCGCCATCCATACGCTCCTTTTGCAAGCGCAGCATCATCACCACATCCACGTCTTGCAGGCCTTCGCGCATGTCTTCGAACACTTCGACCCCGAATTCCGCGATGCCGGACGGCATCAGCGTTGGTGGCCCGATCAGGCGGACACGGTTTTCCATCTTGCCCAGAAGCATGATGTTGGAGCGCGCCACACGGCTGTGAGCGATATCGCCGCAGATGGCGATGGACAGCCGGTGCAAGCGCTTTTTGGCACGGCGGATGGTCAGCGCATCCAACAGCGCTTGGGTCGGGTGTTCGTGACGCCCGTCCCCGGCGTTGAGAACCGCGCAATCGACCTTTTGAGACAGCAGGTCAACCGCACCCGATTGGGTGTGCCGCACAACCAGCAGATCGGGCCGCATTGCGTTCAGGGTCAATGCGGTATCCACCAGCGTTTCGCCTTTTTTGACCGAACTGGCCTGCATCGCCATGTTCATCACATCCGCACCCAGACGTTTTCCCGCCAATTCGAAACTCGCTTGTGTGCGGGTCGAATTTTCAAAGAACATGTTTATTTGAGTCATCCCGGCAAGGACATCGGTGCTGGATGTTCTGGTGCGGTTGCGATCGGCGTATTGATCGGACAGGTCAAGCAATGTGGTGATTTCGTCCGGGCGAAGAGGTTCGATCCCAAGGAGATGTCGCGGTGTGAAAGTCATGTCATGTCCAAAGGCCCATCTTTGCGCGCTTATAGGCTGACCTCTGGATGCCAGCAAGCAAGCGGGCGGTTGTGTTTGGCAATTGTTTTCCCGGCTGCAGTTATCCACAAGATTTTAAGTAGTTTTTTCGCTCCATGGTTGATTTCCTTAAGGGTGCATCGGTACACCCGTGAAAGTAGTCTGGGGGATAATATGAGAATTCAATCTGCACTCACCGCGTTTCTGCTGACCGCGGGTCTTTTTCTAACAGCATGTGCCGAACAGGCGCAGCGCGTGCCGGCGTCTTATATTCCGAGCATTGTCTATCGCGGGGCTAGCTGCCATGAGCTTTACCGCGAACGGGTCAAGCTTGCTGGATATGTCAAGCATATCACCGCCGAACAACGCAGCGCCGCACAATCGGATACGGTGTTTTTCACAGCGAGCCTGATTTTCTGGCCTGCCATTTTCGCCTTGCCGGTCAGTGTTGATCAATCCGCGCAGCTTTCCGTGGCGCGGGGGCATTACGATGCGCTTTCAACGGCTATGGTGGAACAGGGATGTGTCACTGGGGCAGGTCCGAGAGTGCATGTGAAGAAACCGAAGGTTCAGCATCATGCACCTGTTCGGACATATCATGCACCACAGGTCGTTCTGCCGAATTGGAAGCGGTATCCGGGGCAGTTTCCTCCGCTGTAAGCCACAGGCGCATCAACGCTGCTTTTGCCTGCATCCCTGCCGGGCTAAGATGCCGGCATGGATTCGTATGTAGATTGGCACGCGGCGAAAGCGGCGCTTGACTGGCAAGTCGAGATGGGCATCACCGAGGCAATCTCGGAGGTGCCCATCAATCGGTTTGAACAGGTTGCCCCACCGCCAAAGGCGGGCTTGATACCCGCTGCATCCGCACCGGTTACGCCGGTTCTGCCACAGGCAACTGTCGATCCCGCGGCAGAGGCAGAAGCCGCAGCGCAAGGAGCTGGGGATCTTGCGTCTTTACAGGCGGCACTGGCCGCTTTTCCGCATTGCGAGCTGAAAAAAGGTGCCCGAAACCTGGTGTTTGCCGATGGCACACCGGGCGCGCGAGTGATGATCGTTGGCGAAGCGCCGGGTCGGGATGAAGATCGTATCGGAAAACCCTTTGTCGGACGTGCGGGGCAGCTTTTGGATAGAATGCTGGCGGCGATTGATCTGGGTCGCGATCGCGATGGTGTGGCGTCGGTCTATATCACCAATGTGTTGCCATGGCGGCCACCGCAAAACCGTGACCCGAAACCAGATGAAATGGCGATGATGTTGCCGTTTTTGAAACGCCATATTGCGCTGGCTAAGCCAAGCGTGCTTGTGGTGATGGGGAATATCTCGTGTCAGGCCTTGCTTGGAAAACGCGGAATCACCCGGTTGCGCGGTCAATGGGCGGAAAGTGCGGGATGCCCGGTTTTGCCCATGTTCCACCCAGCCTATCTATTGCGCAATCCTGCCGCCAAACGCGATGCCTGGGCCGATTTGTTGGCCCTGAAAGCGCATCTCTCAAATTGAAAGCCCCAGTATGAGCCGTATCGACGAGACAAAAACCTTTCTGCCCATTCGCATTGCGGTGCTGACGGTCAGTGATACGCGATCAATGGACGAGGATCGGTCTGGCGACACTTTGGTGGCCCGGATCGAAGGGGCGGGCCATGTTCTGGCCGATCGACAGATCATTCAGGATGAGCGTGAACAAATCGCGGCACAGTTAAAATCATGGTGCGAACAGCCCGATATCGACGTTGTTATTTCGACCGGGGGCACAGGTTTGACCGGGCGCGATGTCACCGTCGAGGCGCATCGGGATGTCTATGAAAAAGAGATCGACGCGTTTGGCACGGTGTTCACGATGGTGTCGTTCAACAAGATCGGAACAAGCGCCATCCAGAGCCGTGCAACAGGGGGTGTGTGCAATGGAACATACCTGTTTGCGCTGCCCGGCAGCCCCGGTGCGTGCAAGGATGCCTGGGACGAAATTTTAAGCCTTCAGCTCGACTATCGGCACCGTCCTTGTAACTTTGTCGAGATTCTTCCGCGATTGGACGAACATTTGCGACGGAAATAACCGGCAGGTTCGTGTAATGAAGAAGCATGTTATTGGAAAACATGCGGAACTGGCTACCTAGTAGTCAGACCTGCAATGAAGGATTGTCCGCCATGCGCTTTTTGCGCCGTAGCCTGACAGGGTTGTTTCTACTTTCGTTAACGCTTGGCTTGCTGGCCTATGCCGGGGTGCAGGTGCGGGATGCGGTTCAGGATCGTATGGCGCAGGAACCGCGGTCTTTTCAGCAGCGAGAGCGCATTTTCGCGGTCAATGTGGTGCCCGTTCAGTTCGAGACTATAACGCCCGAGCTGACCGCCTTTGGCCAGATCGAAAGCCGCCGGACATTGGAAATTCGAGCCGCTGCAGGTGGGCGCGTGGTTGAGTTGGCACCGGAATTTGTCGAAGGCGGGTCTGTGCGCGACGGCCAAATATTGGTGCGGGTTGATCCGACCGATGCGCAGTCGGTTCTGGAGCGGGTGCAAAGCGATATCGTGGATGCCGAGGCGGAACAACGCGAAGCCCAACGCGCATTGGTATTGGCGCAGGATGAACTGGCGGCGGCAGAAGAGCAGGCGGTGTTGCGCGAACGTGCGTTCCAGCGGCAGCGTGATTTGCAACAGCGCGGTGTTGGCACGGCGGCGGCGGTTGAAGTTGCCGAGCTTGCCGCAGCGCAAGCGCGACAGGCGGTGCTGTCGCGCCGTCAGGCTGTCGCGCAAGCCGAAGCCCGGATTGATCAGTCCACAACGCGTCTGTCACGGGCCATCATTTCCGAAGCCGAGGCGCAGCGTCGGCTGGACGATACTGTGATTACTGCCGGATTTACGGGAACGTTATCAGACGTGACGGTGGTAGAAGGGCGGTTGGTGTCCGCCAATGAACAGCTTGCCCGTTTGATCGATGCCGATGCCCTGGAAGTTGCGTTTCGGGTCTCGACACAGCAATTCGCGCGGCTTCTGGATGCAGACGGGCAATTGGGCGAGGCGGATGTCACCGTTGTTCTGGACGTGTTTGGCACCAATTTGACCGCGCAGGGCAGGCTCAGCCGGGCGGGAGCGGCAGTCGGAACGGGGCAAACCGGGCGCCTGTTGTTTGCGACTTTGGGCACCGCCCCCGGATTCCGGCCGGGTGACTTTGTTACGGTCAAGATCGAAGAGCCCGCGCTGGAGCGTGTGGCGCGCCTGCCGGCGTCTGCTTTGAACGCCGCGAATGAGGTTCTGGTTCTGGCCGAAGACGACCGATTGGACATTGTGCAGGTCACTTTGATGCGGCGTCAGGGCGATGATGTTTTGATCCGGGCGCGTGATCTGGGTGGGCGTGAAGTGGTTGCAGAGCGTACCCCCTTGCTTGGCGGCGGTATCAAAGTCAGGCCCGTTCGCAACTCCGGAACGGCGTCAGCTTTGGCCGAGACCCCCGAGATGGTCGAGTTGTCGGAAGAGCGGCGCGCCCGGTTGACCGCGTTTGTCGAGGCCAACACAGGGATGCCCGCGGAGGCGCGGCAGCGTATCCTGAACCAGCTGGGCCAAGCCAGAGTGCCAGTGCGCGTGGTCGAACGTCTTGAATCCCGAATGGGAGGCTGATCCATGGCCCGCACTCTTTCAGGCCGTGCCGTTGGCATTCTTGGGTATTTCGTGCGCCACAAGACGGTTGCGAACCTGCTTTTGGTGTTATTGATTGCCGCCGGTGCCGTGGCGATCCCGAATATGCGGGCGCAGTTCTTTCCCGATGTCGTTGTCGACAATGTAAGCGTGTCGGTCCGTTGGGACGGCGCGGGTGCGGAGGATGTTGACCGGGGCATCGTGCAGGTTCTGGAACCGGCGCTTTTATCGGTTGAAGGGGTCGAAAGCTCTGAAGCAAGCTCGCGGGAGGGCAGCGCGAGCCTTAGGCTGGAGTTTGAACCCGATTGGGACATGTCCCGCGCCGCAGATGATGTGCAGACGGCGGTTGACGGGGTCACGACGTTGCCTGCCGATGCCGACGATCCCGTGGTGCGCCGTGGAACGTGGCGCGATCGCGTGACTGATCTTATTATCACCGGTCCGGTCAGTGTGGATCAGCTGGGCCGCTTTGCCGACGAGCTTACGACACGCTTGTTTGCGGAAGGTGTCACGCGGACGACGATCCGGGGCTTGGCGGCTCCGCGAACGATCATCGAAGTGCCGTCGGCGAACCTGATTGCCTTTGATATTTCGATGCAGGAGGTGGCGGATGCCATCGCCCAGGAGGTGGACGCCAACCCCGCCGGGGATGTGGGCACTGCCAATACGCGGGTGCGCACAGGTGTCGAAAAGCGCAGCGCAGATCAGATTTCCGATATTGTGCTGCGGTCGAATGATGACGGATCAAACCTGACGGTCGGCGATGTGGGTGTCATTTTTGTAGAAGGAATTGACCGCGAGCGCAGTTATTTTGTGGGTGACAATCCGGCAATTTCAATTCGTGTGGATCGCAGCGATCAGGGGGATGCGATTGCGATCCAGCGCACGGTCGAGGACGTGGCATCTGAATTTCAGGCGTCTTTGCCAGATGGCGTAACCGTTGATCTGATCCGGACACGGGCCGAAGCAATTTCGGGCCGTTTGGACATTTTGCTCGACAATGGGCTGACCGGTCTTGGGCTGGTTCTTGCGCTGTTGTTTTTGTTCCTGAATGTCCGCACCGCGTTCTGGGTGGCTGCGGGTATTCCTGCGGCCATGATGGCGGCGATTGCGCTGATGTATGCGGCAGGCATTACGCTTAACATGATCTCGTTGTTTGCCTTGATCATCACATTGGGGATCGTGGTGGATGATGCCATCGTTGTGGGCGAACATGCCGACCATCTTGCGCGCAATGGAATGCCCCCTGTCGAGGCGGCGGAACGCGCGGCGCAGAGGATGGCCCTGCCGGTGTTTTCAGCAACCTTGACGACCATTATTGCTTTTTTCGGGTTGGTCGCGATTGGTGGGCGGTTTGGTGATTTGATTGCCGACATCCCGTTTACGGTGATTGCCGTGCTGGCGGCGTCTTTGATCGAGTGTTTCCTGATCCTGCCCAATCACATGGCGCATGCGTTGACGCATAGTGCCAAGGAACACTGGTACGATATGCCATCGCGCGTTGTGAACCGTGGTTTTCGCTGGGTGCGCGAACGGGTGTTCCGGCCTTTGATGGCGGTGGTGATACAGGCGCGCTATGCGGTGCTGGCCGGTGCTGTGGTGTTATTGGCGGCGCAGGCGGCCACATTTATCCGCGGTGATGTGCAATGGCGGTTTTTCAATTCTCCCGAACGTAATTCGGTGACCGGCAATTTTGCGATGGCACCGGGCGCGACGCGGGACGACACGCTTGAGATGATGCGGATCTTCCAGAAATCGGTCGAGGATGTCGGCCAGACCTTCGAAGAGCGGGAGGGCGTCAATCCGATTGATTATGTGATTGCCGAAATCGGGGGCAATGCGGGTCGGGGGCTGGCTGGATCAGATACCAAGGATGCTGACCAATTGGGCGGAATCTCTATCGAATTAATTGATGCAGACCTGCGCCCGTTTTCGAGCCGCGCGTTTATCAGTGAATTGCAAGACAGCGTGCCGCGACACCCGCTTGTCGAGACGATCAGCTTTCGCAGCTGGAGTTCGGGGCCGGGTGGGGATGCGCTTGATATCCAGTTTTTTGGGGCAAGCGCCGAAACGCTGAAAGGTGCGTCAGAAGACCTTAAAACCGCTTTGGCGCGGTATCCGGAAGTGTCCGCCGTGGAGGATAATCTTGCCTATGACAAAGAAGAGTTGATCCTTGAGCTGACGCCCCAAGGGCAGGCTTTGGGCTTTACGATAGATGGGTTGGGCCGTGTGTTGCGGGCGCGGCTGGGCGGGATCGAAGCGGCGACCTATCCCGATGGTCCACGCAGCGCCGAGATCCGGGTCGAGCTTCCTGCAGGGGAGCTGACCGCCGATTTTCTGGAACGCACCCAGATGCGCACACCGGCCGGGGCTTATGTGCAGCTTGCCGATATTGTCAGCGTCGAACGGCGCACCGGCTTTTCGACCGTTCGGCGCGAGAATGGCATTCGCCTGATTTCGGTCACCGGCGACATATCAGAGGATGACCCCGCCCGCGCCAATGATCTGATGCTGGCATTGGAGACAGAGATCCTGCCGACCATCGCCAGCGAGCGGCAGGTGGACTACCAGTTGTCCGGCCTGAGCGAACAGGAGGGCGAATTCCTGAATGATGCGCGCACGGGCCTGATCCTTGCCTTGCTTGCGATCTACATCGTCTTGGCGTGGGTCTTTGCAAGCTGGACGCGCCCCTTGGTGGTTATGTCGGTCATTCCGTTCGGATTGGTTGGAACCATCTATGGGCATGCGCAATGGGACGTGCCGTTAAGCATGTTTACGGTGGTCGGGCTGTTGGGCATGACGGGCATCATCATCAACGATTCAATCGTGCTGGTGACGACGATTGACGAAAAGGCACAGGAGCGTGGGTTGATCCCGTCGATCATAGATGGCGCGGCGGATCGCTTGCGACCGGTGTTTCTGACAACGGCAACAACCGTTCTGGGGCTTTTCCCGCTGCTCTATGAACAGTCAAATCAGGCGCAATTCCTAAAGCCAACCGTGATCACGCTGGTGTATGGTCTTGGATTTGGCATGTTTTTGGTGCTGCTTATCGTTCCGTCTTTGATCGCCATACAGAACGATATTGGCCGTCTGACCCTGACCGCGCGGCGCGGGTTGCAGTTTCGCCGCCCTGGTTTGCGTGCCACGATGCTTGGTGCCTCTGGCCTGATTGTTGGCTGGCTGGCGGCCACAATGGGGGCGTTTGCGGTCACAGGGCGGCTGCCTGATCTGTTGCAAACGCTGCTGGCGTCAACGCCCTTTGGCGGAGAGATCGGGCTTACCATGGCGCTTGCGCTGTTCGTGTTGGGGGCGGCGGTCATTTGTCTGGTGGTCTATGTGGCGGCTGCGTCGGTGTTCGCGGTTATGCGTTTGCGACACCCCGCCTGAGGGATCACGGCGCGCAGCCCCGGATATCAACCGCGTAAGCGTCGCCGATCACGGTAAAACGCAAGTCTGAACGGTTAAGTGCAAAGCTGCGCCCTTCCACATGCACAATGCGTGTGCTGGCATAAAGCGCGTCGCCGTCACGGCGGCTGTCCGGTTCTGCGACCCACACATGAGGGTTGCCGGCTTCGACCACGACATATTCGGTTCCGCCCGCGCTGGGCATGTCGATTCTGGTATGGAGCACCAATCCGCCCGTATCGCTTGGTTCGATGCGGCAGGTGGTTTTTGTGACGCCAGCTTCGCGCGCGGTAAAGGGCATGTCTGTCAGCGCCGCGGCGATCATCGGGTCCGGGCGTGTTGGGGCAGGGGGCAGGGTTGCCTTGAATGTCAGATTGGCGGGGATACAGATATCCTTGCAGATCCCAATCTGCATTTCACCCGTGACCGACATATCGGTGCCAGCCGTCTGCGCGGTCATGTGCAGGGGGATGATAACTTTTTGTTGGTAGCCAACAGACCGCATGCCCTGTTCAAAAAACACGTCGGGCGTGGGCCAGCTTGCGGAAACAGATGTGATATTGCGCGAACCGCTCCAGTCGAATTGCGGTGGAATGCCCACATCGCCGGGCGCGCGCCAATAGGTTTTCCAGCCCGGTTCAAGAACAAGATGCAGGGCGGCCATGTGACTGCCGTCTTGCATCCGCCAGCCGGGGCGCAATTCAACTTTCGACAAACCAAGTGAATCACCTGCCGGGGCCGTGTTTGGGACGCCCAAGACAAGGCTGGCCACCAAGGCGGTAAAGAGAACGCGAAACAGCTTCATATCTAAGCAGATGGCGCGTTTCGGTCGCGATGAAAAGTCACAAACCTGCTATAACCGGGCAAGATAGCGATATTGTGGTCTTGCAACGCCAGAGAGGGACAGTCATCTTTGGGATGTGCAAGAAACGCAAACCATGACTGACCTGACCGGGCAATTGCTGATCGCGATGCCGGGAATGCCCGATCCCAGGTTCGAACACAGCCTGATCTATATCTGTGCGCATTCCGCCGAAGGCGCGATGGGATTGATCGTCAACAAACCATCTGCCGATGTGACCTTTAACAATCTGGTGGAACAGCTTTCTATCGAAACCCCCGAAGACGTCACCGATGTTCGGGTGCATTTCGGCGGTCCGGTGGAACTGGGTCGTGGGTTTGTCCTGCATTCGCCAGATTTTCGGTCGGATATGACAACGCTTGAGGTTGATGACAGCTTTGCCATGACAGGCACGTTGGATGTGCTTGAAAACATTGCCAAAGGCACCGGGCCTGTGAAACGCTTGGTGGTTTTGGGGTATGCCGGATGGGGGCCGGGGCAGTTGGAAGGCGAGATTGCCTCGAACGGGTGGTTGACCTGCGATGCGACATCGGAATTGGTGTTCGATACCGAAGATGGGCAGAAATGGGAGGCTGCGCTGGGCAGTCTGGGCATTTCCCCCCTCGCGCTATCCGCCGAAGGCGGGCGGGCCTAAACCCCGCGCATCACGCCTGTGCGTGAAAGATCCATGTTCCGTTTTCATCAAGATCACGCGTTGCGCGTCCTTCGTGCCAGAGGTGCAGACAATGGGCTGTCGCTTCGACCAGAGCGAGCCCGTATTCCCCGTCACCGATACTGCGCTTGAACAGCGGCGCAAAGCAGTCGCCGGCCGATTGCGGCTTTGCCAGATGTGTTTCCAGACGTCGCAATGCGCTGTGATGATTTTCGATCAATTGATGCAGCCGCAAGGGCAGCCCGGTGAAGGGCAATTTGTGGCCGCCAAAAACAAGATGGTCTTCGCGCGCCAGTGTTGAAAAGCGTTCGCAGGCTTCAAGCCAATCCGCGACCGGGTCGGCCTCGGGTTCGGTGGCGTAGACCCCGATATTGGAACTGATCGACGGCAGGATTTGATCGCCCGCTAGTACCAGATTGTCATCGCGCGACCACAGCGTTGCGTGTTCGGGCGCGTGCCCGTTGCCGATGTGAACATCCCATGTCCGCCCGCCCGCTGTAACGGTATCGCCCTGTTTGATCCGCTGATAGCCCAAGGGCAAGGGCGCAACGCAATCGGCAAAGTTGAACGGCCGTTCCGATTTGCGTTTTTCAAGAATCTCCGGGGCCATGCCGCAGCGTTGCCAGAATACGAGTGTTTCCGAATTCGGCGTTGCCTGCTCGTCCATCTGCAGCATCCGCCCCATGAGCCATGCAGTGCGTGTTGTGATCAGGGTCGAGCCATGGTCTGACTGAAACCATCCCGCCATGCCGATGTGATCGGGGTGGTGATGCGTTACCAGAACGCGGCGCACGGGTTTCCCGCCCAGCGGCCCGGTCAAAAGCTGCGCCCACAAGGCCTTGCTGCGCCTGGAGGCGAAACCGGTGTCAACAAGGGTCCAGCTGTCGCCATCGTCCAATGCGTAAACGTTGACGTGATCCAGCTTCATCGGAAGCGGCAGGCGAATCCACAGGATACCGTCAGCTACTTCTGTTGCTTGGCCCTCGTCGGGCGGTGTTTCCCAAGGGTAGCGTAATCCGCCGAAGTTTCGGTCTTTCATGCTGCGAGGTCATCCATGGTGATTGCAAACAGGTCATCCGCACCCTGACGGGCATGGGCCAGCAATCCTATATGTTCCGGCAAAAGTCGATGGATATAGAACCTGGCAAGACGTGCATGTCGGCCATTCGGGTCTGCCCTCGCCGCTTTCAAGTGGAAATGCCCGCCAAGCACACGCGCAAAGCCGCGCAGATAGGGCACTGATCCGGCAAACCGATCCTGAGTGCCGTTTTCGACCATCCACTCGGTGGTTTCGCGCAGCGTTTCGCAGGCGTCCCATACCGGGTCGCCAAGGTCGGGATGCAGGGTGCGGGCGGCTTCGGCATCTGCCTGTATTTCGTCGATCAAGCGGTAAGCGGCCTCTCCGCGATCCATCAGTTTCCGCCCGACCAGATCCATGGATTGAATCCCGTTGGTGCCTTCATAGATAGCGGTGACGCGGACATCGCGGGAATATTGTGCGGCCCCGGTTTCTTCGACAAATCCCATGCCGCCATGAACCTGCAAACCGATCTGCGCCACTTCAATGCCGATGTCTGTGCCAAAGGCTTTGGTGATCGGTGTGAGAAGCGCGGCACGGGTGGCCCAATCCGAATGGCCGGTTGCGGTTTCCATGTCGATGGCAACTGCACAGGCCAGCGCGATGGACCGGGCGGCAAATGTTTCGGCCCGCATGGTGGCAAGCATGCGACGGACATCGGCGTGATCGGTGATGGAATTGTTCTCGGTTCGGCCCTGTTTGCGGCCCTCGGCATAGGCCAGCGCGTGTTGATACGCGCCTTCGGCCACGCCCACACCCTGCACGCCAACGCCGAGGCGCGCGTTGTTCATCATTGTAAACATGGCGCGCATGCCGTCGTTTTCTTCGCCGACAAGCCACCCGGTTGCCCCGTCATAATGCATGACGGCGGTCGGGCTACCGTGCAATCCCATCTTGTGTTCAAGGCTGACCACCTTGAGGCTGTTGGTGACACCCGCAGATCCGTCTGGGTTCGGAATGCGCTTTGGAACAAGGAACAGGCTGATGCCTTTGGTGCCGGGAACAGCGTCCGGCAATCGGGCCAGGACAAGGTGGCAGACATTGTCCGTGAAATCGTTATCCGCCCATGAAATATAGATCTTTTGCCCGGAGATTGCATAGGTGCCGTCCCCGTTGGGCTCTGCCTTGGTGGTGAGTGCGCCAACGTCACTGCCGGCCTGTGGTTCGGTCAGGTTCATGGTGCCGACCCATTCCCCGGAAATCAGCTTGGGCAGGTAAAGCTGTTTCAACGTCTGGCTTGCGTGGTGTTCCAGCGCTTCGATCTGCCCTTGGGACATCAGCGGCGCGAGTTGGAGCGACAGGCAGGACGCGCTCATCATTTCATTCACGGCGGTGACCATGGCCATTGGCAACCCCATCCCGCCGTAGTCCGGATCAGCTGCAATGGCCATCCAACCGCCATCGGCAATCGCGCGATATCCTGCATCAAACCCTGGCGACGTGCGGACCACGCCATTTTCAAGACCGGCTGGGTGAAGATCACCGGCCCGTTGCAACGGGGCAAGGATGTCCTCGCACATTTTGCCCGCCTCGGTCAGGACCGCGTCTACGGTTTCGGGTGTGGCTTCGGCGAAACGGCTGGTTTCTGCGACGTTCTGAAATCCGACGACATGGTCCAACAGAAAGCGGAACTCGGAAACGGGGGCACGATAAGACATGTATAAATCACTCGGGGTGTTTGAGACGTTAAGCGGCAGCTTGGCAATGACATCCGAGAACGATAAGCAGCCCTCGGGGTGTGCACAATCCTGACGAAGCCAGCCAAAGCCATCAACTGAAACGCGGCGTCACGAGGTATCAACGTGTCTTCTTTGCAGATTTTGCCGGACGCCGCGCAGGGCTATGACCAGGCCGCGACCGTGTTGCGCGATGGTGGTCTTGTCGCATTCCCGACCGAGACGGTTTACGGCTTGGGCGCGGATGCCTGCAATGATCACGCTGTAGCGCGCATTTACGATGCCAAGGGACGGCCCAGTTTCAATCCTCTGATTGTGCATTTCGCTAATCTTGATGCGGTCAAACAACATGTAAAATGGACGGCCGAGGCAGATTTGTTATCGCAGACATTTTGGCCTGGTCCTTTGACCTTGGTCTTGCCGAAAAAGCCCACCAGCCCGATTTCCCGGCTGGTCACCGCCGGGTTAGAGACGTTGGCCGTTCGAATGCCAGCCCACCCCACGGCGCGATCGCTTTTCACGGCATTCGGGGGGCCGATTGCCGCGCCATCCGCGAACCGGTCGGGGCAGATCAGCCCAACGCTGGCCTCTCATGTTATACAGGGGATGGAGGGGCGGATCGAGGCCGTCTTGGACGGAGGGCCTTGCGCCGTTGGTGTGGAATCGACGATTGTCGGTCTGACGGACAAGCCGGTCTTGCTGCGGCCGGGAGGGATCACCGAGGAACAGCTTAGAGACTGTCTGGGTCGCCCGATTGCCATTCGCAAAAACGCCGAAGCGATTTCAGCTCCGGGCCAGTTATCGTCGCATTATGCCCCGACAGCCGCTGTGCGGTTGAATGCGACAGAGTGGAACGCAGGCGAGATGCGCCTGGGCTTTGGCGATGTGGCCTGTGATCTGAACCTGTCGCCGCAGGAAGATCTGGTCGAGGCGGCGTCGCATTTGTTCGACTACCTTCATCGTCTTGATAGCAAAGGCCATCCGGTTATCGCGGTGTCGCCCATTCCGCATCATGGGCTTGGGGTTGCAATCAATGACCGGCTTAGCCGCGCAGCAGCGCCGCGCGACACAGGGTCATGACCGACTGTGCGGCTTAGTCAAATTGCCAGAGCGCCGGAACAAAGTTGTAACTGTCTCCTTCGCGCATGACATGTCCAACGCCGGGGAACGGGAAGTGATATCCAAGAACCGCCATGCGATCAGTTGCTGCCATATCAAGCAAACGCGTCCGCGTTGCCACCGTCTGGTCACCGTCCATATCAGTTCCATTATACCAGTCGGGATGTGCGAAATTGAGATAGGCGTGGGTCATTGAATCGCCTAATGCGATCAGTTGCTGACCTCCGCTTTCGACAACAACCGCCATGTGCCCCGGTGTATGCCCCGGTGTGGCGATAACCCGAACGCCGGGGACAACTTCGAACCCATCCGGCATCATTTGCCATTCGGCCCCGTCAACATTTATCGAATTCTGCGCGCCAACAACGAATTGTTGCAGCTCTGCCGAAACCTGTGATGCCAGCCCGTCTTGCATCCAATAGGCGTGTTCGGTCTCGCCTATGAAATAGGCCGCATCTGGAATGATCGCTTCGTCAAAATCGTCGCGAATGCCCCAGATATGATCCGGATGTGCGTGTGTGATGATCACATGGGTGATGCCCATGGGGTCGATACCGGCGGCTTCCAGGTTAGCCCAAGCGCGCCCGGCGGTTTCTAGGAATCGATTGCCCGATCCAATATCCGCAAGGATCTTTGCGGACCCGATTTCGATATAAAGATGGTTGGTATGCGCCTTATTCTCGTCGGTTGGCAGGAAATGCGCCGCGAGAAAGGCTTGCACCTCTGCTGGATCGGCATTCACCCCCAGACCGGTTGTCGGCAGCGTCAGATAGCCATCCGACACCACCGTCATTTTCGCATCGCCCAGTGTGAAGCGGAAATAGCCGGGGTTGCCGGTTTCGGGCCCGCCCAGATTTGCCAAGGCCTGTGCGCCAGGAAGCGCAAAAGTGGGCATCGCGGCGGCGGTTTTCAAAAACGTGCGGCGGGTGGGTCGCAGCAGCATGGTGTCTCCTCCCAGAGATAAATTCAGATTTGTGAATACCACAGGCAAGGCCCGGCCTGCAATTGGGATTTGCATGGGAAATACCGCTTTTGAAGTCCCTCCGAAGACCAAAATCTCCTGCCGGATCATAGGAGTATGCCGATGTTTCCGTGCCGCACAGTTGCGCGCCATTTGCACCGAAGCGCATGACCGTTTACATAAACACTGCGCTGCACCGCAGCAGCGTATTGCCAGACGTTCAGATAGGAGGCGCTGGGGACATGACATTTCTAAAAATTGCCGCTCTCACCGCTTTAGTTGGCCTGACCGCAACCGCCAGCGTTGCTCAGGACGTGACACTGCGTTTTCAGCATTTCGTGTCGCCCAATTCGGCGAACCCTAAGTATTTTCTTGATCCATGGGTTGAGAAAGTCGAGGCAGAGTCCAATGGCCGGATCAAGATCGAGATCTTTCCTTTCATGCAGCTGGGCGGCAAAGCACCGGCGCAGTATGATATGATCAAAGACGGTGTGATTGATGCAGGTTGGGTCATTCCCAGCTATGAGCCGGGTCGTTTTCCGGAAGCCGAAGCGCTGGAACTTCCTTTCATGGTCACAAAAAGCGCAGAGGAAGCGTCGCGCGCCGCGTGGATGTTCACGCAACAGCACTTGCTTGATGATTTTTCAGATGTGCATCTGATTGCGGCTCATATGCATGGCCCCGGCATTATTCACAAAATTGACGATGCGATTGTCGATTTGTCGGATTTTCGGGGATTGAAGCTGCGCGGACCGTCGCGTCCGGCGACATTGCTGCTGGACAAGCTGGGGGCCGAGCCGATTGGATTGCCGGTGCCACAGTTCCCCGAAGCCCTGAGCCGGGGCGTGGTTGATGGGGGTGTCATCACCTGGGAGATGTCACCGTCTCTCAAACTGGATGAATTGACCGACAGCCATACTGATGTCGCAGGGGATAAATCGCTGTATAACCTCTATTTTATCTGGGCCATGAACAAGGAAAGCTATGACAGTCTTCCAGAGGATCTGAAGGCTGTGATCGACGCCAATTCCGGACTTGAAACATCTGCCATGGCCGGGCGCGCGCATGATACCGGAGACCGCGAAGGGCGCATTCAGATGGAAGATTCGGGCAATGAAATTGCAACGCTGAGCGCAGAGCAAACCGCGCGGATCGTGGCGCTGGGCGATGAGGTCACACAAGAGTGGATCGCCGACATGAACAAACGCGGCTTCGATGGGGCGGCATTGGTCGAGGATGCCAAGGCGGCAGTGGAAGCAACACGGATGGCGGATGGCGGGTCTGAGCGTTAGATCCGCGCGTTATGTTGCGTCTGTTTTGTGGCAACAGGCAGATTGCCAGGTCAGTCTTGGTTGCGCCATGCCGTCCAAAGCAACGATAACAGGGTTTCGTCTCCAATCGGCGTGACACAATCGGCCAAAAGCACAGGCCCGCCTTTCACGGGCGGGGGCGGAGCCGTCCTTGATGTCTCGGCAGCGTCTTCAAAGCCGGGGGCCGTGGGTGCATATGTCATTATCGGCGCAGGCTATCATGTTTCCGCCTTTTCGCCAAAGCGCATGACGGTGACATGGGTATCGCCATAGCGGCGTGTGTCCAGTCTCGTGAATCCGTTCGGCGCAATCTGAGGTGCGCTTTCTTCCCAGACGATCAGCGCATTTTGCGCCAGCCACCCGCCTTTGGCAGCAGCAGACAGCGCGCGACCCCCGAGCGACTTGCCGTAGGGTGGATCAAGGAACACCAAGGTCGCGGGGTCGGTGTCGCAAGGCGGAATGCGCGTGGCGTCTCTGGCGATAAGACGACAATTATCGCAGCCCAACGCGTTGATATTGGCTTTGATCAAAGACCCGGCTTTGCGTCCGTCATCGACAAAGACAGCCCAGTGCGCGCCACGCGACAGAGCCTCTAATCCAAGAGCGCCGGTTCCGGCAAATAGATCGAGCACATTGGCATCGGTGAACGGATCGCCAAAACGCCCCCCGGCCAACATGTTGAAAAGACTTTCGCGCACGCGGTCGCTTGTTGGCCGCAAATGGGCCCCTGCATCCCCCTTGCCAACGTTTGCCAACGCCCGCCCACGCCATGTTCCTGCGATGATCCTCACGCCTTGAGCAACGCCTTGAGGTCCGTGTCCGGATCGCCAACAACCTTTGGGTCCGGCGATTTGCCCGCGTCGATCAGGCGTTTGCCGACCATATACGCGCGTGGGTCGTTCATGGCGTCGATGGCAATCAGCGTGTCGCCGTCGAAATACCAATGTGAAACAGATCCGTCGCCCGTGCGCACCACCACGTGATCATAGCCGGTGCTCAGCCCGGCGATTTGCAATTTGACGTCGTATTGATCCGACCAAAACCACGGTTTGGCCTGGTATGGTGTTTCGGCACCCAGAATATTGTCGGCCACACATTCCGCCTGATCAATGGCGTTTCCAACGCTTTCCAGACGCAGTTGCTGGTCCTTCCAGGGAAAGGACGCGCAATCGCCAGCGGCCCAGATATGCGGGTCAGACGTGCGTCCGAACGCATCGGTTGCGATGCCGTTTTCAATCCTGAGCCCTGCGGCTTCGGCCAGTCGCATATCCGGTTCAATGCCGACACCGACAAGAACAAAATCCACGTCAAGCGACGTGCCATCGCTAAGAACCGCGCCCGTGACCGCGCCGTTTTCCCCGATAAGATGGTCCAGACCCACCCCTTCGCGCAGGTCAACACCGTTGGTTTTGTGTAGCTGTCTGAAAAAGGCCGAAGTTTCGGGCGCGGCCACCCGTTGCAGAATGCGGTCTGCCATTTCAACCAGCGTGACATCCAACCCGCGCTTTGCGGCGACGGCGGCGGCTTCCAGTCCGATATAGCCGCCCCCGACGATCAGTACCTTTGATCCGGTGACAAAACGCGGGGCCATGGCATCGACATTGGCCAGACCGCGAACCACCAGAACGCCATCCAGATCCCCCCCGATGGACGCAGGCAACCGGCGCGGGTGTGATCCAGTGGTCAGAACAAGATCGTCATAGGACAGCGTTTCGTCACCAACCGTGACGGTCTTTGCGGCCGGATCAATTGCCGAAACAGGCGCGCCAAGCTTTAGGGTGATGTTGTTTTCATCGTAAAAACTCTCGGGACGCAGATACAGGCGGTCCCGGTCCAATTCGCCCAGAAGATAGGCTTTGGACAGCGGCGGGCGCTGATAGGGGGGATGCGACTCTTCACCAATCAGGGTGATGTCCCCGTCAAACCCCTTGGCGCGCAACCGGGCCACAGCGGATGCGCCCGCTTGACCTGCGCCGACTACAACAACGTGGGTCATTCGTGATCCTTTTTCCCGACTGCCATTGGTCTCTTTCCGCGCGACCCTATATGGCAGAGGATCAGGAATGCAATTCAACAGAGAGGGACAAGCAATGGCGATCTCAGAGGGTGACACACTGCCAGCGGCGGATTTGGTGAAAATGGGCGACAACGGCCCGGAACCGGTTTCCCTGTCAGAGCATACCAAAGGCAAGAAAGTTGTGCTTTTCGCTGTGCCGGGCGCGTTCACGCCCACATGTCACGCAGCACATGTTCCAAGCTTTATTCGCACCAAGGATCAATTCGATGCCAAGGGCGTTGATGAAATCATCTGTGTGTCCGTCAATGACCCGTTCGTGATGCAGGCCTGGGGCGAAGCGACAGGGGCCTCTTCTGCCGGGATCACGATGTTGGGCGATGCTGAAAGCAGCTTTACCAAAGCCATCGGTATGGATTTCGATGCGCCACCCGCAGGTCTGATCGCGCGCTCCAAGCGATATGCGATGTTGGTCGAGGACGGAAAAGTCACCAAACTGCATGTCGAGGAAAACCCCGGCGTCTGCGAAGTGTCAGGTGGCGAGGCGTTGCTGGCAGAGCTTTGATGCTGGCACTTGCGTGTTAACGCAAAATTAGGCCCGGTATCGGATCACACTCTGTGCCGGGCCTTGTTGTAATCGCTCCAATCCTCGATCTCGGGATAGTGCGTGTTGCGCCATTCCTGAACACGCGGATTCATCATCGCCCGCCATTTGCGCGGGAACAGCGCGAAAAAGGTCATGACAGGATAGCCATAGGGCAATTGCGGGGCCTCGTCTTTGTCATAGGTTTGCAAAAGTGGAAAGCGCCGGTCCGGTTTGAAATGGTGATCGGAATGGCGCTGCAAGTTGATCAAGAACCAATTCGACGCCGCGTGAGAGGCGTTCCAGCTATGTCGCGGCTTGACGTGTTCGTATTTGCCATTGCCAAGATATTTCCGCGTCAGGCCGTAATGTTCGACATAATTGACAAGTTCGAGCTGAAAAATCGCCGAGAGCGCTTGTACCACAAAGATCACCAGGCCAAGCCATCCGCCCAAGGCAAAGGCCAGAACAAGAAACGCCAGTTGTATCGTCCAATACCGCCAGAACGGATTTGTGCGGTGCCACCATGGCAGGTTCTTACGGGCCAGCATGTCGCGTTCAGCTTTGAACGAGGACACAAGACACCCCTTGAGAACACGCGGATAGAACCGCCAGAAGCTTTCATTGTAGCGCGCCGTGACTGGATCGCGGGGGGTGCCGATATAGCGATGATGCACCAGCAGGTGTTCAGACCGAAAATGCCCATACAAGGCCATGCCCATCAGCATGTCACCTAACCAGCGTTCGGTCTTGTTTTTCTGGTGCATGAGTTCGTGCGCATAGACAATGCCGATGCTGCCGGACAGCACACCCATACCAACCGCAACAAAGTAGATTTCCAAACCACCCAGATGATCGGTTCTGGGAATGTACCAGATCAATCCGAAGATCATTAAAAACTGCAGCGGTGCCCAGATCAATGTGATGAGCCGGTGCCAGAACAGGGCGCTTTCCTTGGTTTGTGGATCAAGCCCGTCGGTATTGAGGCCAAGCGCAGCATCCAAAGTTGCGAACACGCCCCAGGCGGCCAGCATCGGGGTCAAAACCCATAGGCCGCCCAGCATGGCGCTGGCCAGTACCAGTGGGATCATGCCCAGGGACAGCCAGAACGGCAAGGCCGCGCGAAATGGCAGCCGGGTGGGGGTTGGCGGTGAAGTGCTGTCAGTCATTGAGCCTGCTCCCGCTTTGTCGGTGTCAAAGGATATCAACAGATCCCCGTTTTCACCAAGACTGACGTTACGAACGATTGACGCGGTCACGCCGCTTTTGTCAAAGCATAGGCTTTTCGCATCACAGTGGGCAGATCTTCGGCATTGAACAGCTCGGCTTCTACAAAATGGCCGCGTATGGGGGTGCGATCCATTGGCACCAAGGCGGTTTTGACGGTCAGGCGAAGATGGAAATGAGTGAATGTGTGCCGGGCTTCTGTAGGAAGCGTTTGCCACTCTGCCCGGATTGGTGGGTTTTCGGCAGGCGCGTCAGCCCAGTCGCTGCCGGGCCATCCAAGCATACCGCCTAAAAGCCCAGTGTCGGGACGTTGTTCAAGCAACCATGCGCCATCCACGCGCCGGGCGATATAGGCAATGCCAAGGCGCGTTGGTTTGCGCTTTTTCGGCGTTTTCTTTGGCAACTCTTTGGCAGACCCGACATCCCATGCCGCACAGGCCCGTCGCCAGGGGCATAATCCGCAGGCTGGATTGCGCGGTGTGCAGATCGTGGCCCCTAGATCCATCACCGCTTGCGCATAACATCCCGGCCGTGACTGCGGCGTGAGCGCAGAGGCGTATTGCATCAGGATCGGTTTCGCGGCGGGCAAAGGCGTGTGTTCATCGTAAAGACGGGCCATCACACGTTCCACATTCCCGTCCAGAACCGTCTCGGGCCGGTCGAACGCAATCGAGGCGATTGCCGCTGCAGTATAGGGGCCAATGCCGGGCAGGGCGATCAAGGCATCATAGGTATCGGGAAACACGCCGTTGTGATCGGTGTGAACGACCCTTGCGCATTTAAGAAGGTTTCGGGCCCGCGCATAATAGCCAAGCCCGGCCCATGCTGCCATCACGTCAGCATCTTCGGCCTTGGCCAGATCGCTTACCGTGGGCCAGCGCGCTGTAAATGCCTCGAAATAGCTTTTTACAGCGGCAACTGTGGTTTGTTGCAACATGATTTCAGACATCCAGACCCGATACGGATCAGGACGGTCCCCCCGCGCACGACGCGCCGGTCCGACACGCCATGGCATGTCACGGGCATGACGGTCGTACCACTCTAAAAGGGCGTGCGGATCGGGCTGCTCACGCAGGTCTGACATTCCTTTGATCTCGGGTCTCATTTGTGGGCTGGTTGCATGACGATCTGGCCAGTAGAATAGTGTTCGTGAAAAGGATTCAAGCCATGCCGCCGCGCACCGGACAAACCAAAGGGTTCAAACGGACCTCAAGTCTCTTGCAGACACAGATCCGCAAGACGTCTGAAAGCCGTGGTTTCGCGCAATCGCGGCTGTTGACGCATTGGGCCGAGATCGCTGGCGACGAAATTGCCAGCATCAGCCGACCTGTCGATATCAAATACGGGCGTGGTGGCTTTGGGGCGACACTGACGTTGCTTACAACGGGGGCCAATGCCCCGATCCTTGAAATGCAGAAAGAAAAGCTGCGCGAAAAGGTAAACTCGGTCTACGGCTATAACGCGATTTCCAAGCTGCGCATCACCCAGACGGCGCGGACCGGCTTTTCCGACGGTCAGGTGAGTTTTGAACATCGCCCCAAGACACCGCAGGCAGAGGCGGCTCCGGCCATTTTACCGCAAGCCAAAACGCTGGCACAGGATGTTCAGGATGACGGATTGCGATCCGCGCTCGAACGTTTGGCCAGCAATGTGTATTCCAAATCCTAATGATGGAACTAGATCATCCAGGACTGTAACCAAAGGTTTTCTCTATGAAACAACGTTTGATGACCCTTTCTCTTGCGGCGGCTCTGGCTGCTGGTGCCGGATGGTGGTTTGTTCCGTCCAATAGCACTCCGACGTTTGCGGGGCAGGCCATGTCCCTTCCGGGTGCGGCCAATGCGCAGGAAAGCAGCGCCGAGGCTACCGAGATTCAGGATATGGTCCTTGGCTCTGCCGACGCACCGGTCGAGGTGATCGAGTACGCATCCTATACCTGCCCGCATTGTGCGACCTTCCATAACGGGGTGCTGCAAGACCTGAAGGCCGATTACATCGACACGGGCAAGGTCAGGTTTGTGTATCGCGAGGTCTATTTTGACCGCTATGGGCTGTGGGGGTCGATGATCGCGCGATGCGGCGGCGAAGACCGGTTCTTCGGTGTCACAGACATTCTGTATGATCAGCAAAGCACCTGGTCGCGCGCCGGCTCTGAAGCGGCAATCGCGGATGAACTGCGCAAAATCGGCCGGATTGCGGGTTTCGAAAACGAAGAACTTGAAGCGTGTTTAAGCGACAGCGCAAAAGCGAAATCGCTGATCGAATGGTATCAGGCCAATGCAGAAGAGCATGGAATAGATTCGACCCCATCCTTTGTGATTGACGGGACGACCTACTCCAATATGAGCTACAGCGATTTCCGCGAAATTCTGGACGATAAGCTGGGAAGCTGATCGAAATTACAGCGTTGAAAATTGCAACACCGGTCCTGACGTTGGGCCGGTGTTTTTCTATCTGATATTAAGGCGTTTTTTCCAGATATAACCCGGACCTTCCCGTTGCATTCCAAAACATAACCGCCATGTATCATTGAATGCACCACCGGCGGTGATGCGGAGTTAATGTCTTACGAAAGTAAAGGAGAAGACAATGTCTATCAATTTAACCCTGGTACAAGATGAAAACGATGCCAAGTTGATCGTGATCTCAAATGTAGCCGCCGCCGAAGGCTTCGAATTTTCATTCACAACCGACATCATCGCGCAGAACGCGTCGTTCGAGGGGGCTGATCTTGAAGCGGATTCCGGATCATTCTCTATCAATTCCACAACAACCAACGACATTTTCAACGGAACGGTCACTGGACGGGTGTCCACACCTGTCGCGATCGGAGATGAGATTTTATCATTTGAATTTGACGTTGAAAGTGCCGGGCGTCTGGAAGTGCAGGGATTTACCGGCACCCTGAATGACGTAGCATTCGCGCAGCCGGATTTGCCCGCGATCAACACAGTCGATCCTGACGTCGTGGCCGATTTTATCAACGGCACCTTTGCCGTGGGCAATGACCTGAGCGTTGATTTTGGCAGTTTGCCTGATACAGATAATTTGCCCAACGATGCGTTTTCGGTCGTTTGGCTGCGCAATGGTGAGGAAATTCCCGGTGCCACCAATGCCAGTTATACCCTCACAGAAGACGACAGAACCGCCGCAATTACCGTTCAGGTAAGCTATACCGATGATGATGGCCAATCACGTGTTTTGCAAAGCACCGAATTTGCGCCATCCACGGGTGGGGACGACGCCATTGAAGGCACGTCTGGCGATGACGTTCTGACCGGGACCGCCGAGGCGGATGTGATGCGCGGCCTTGCTGGCGATGACCGGCTGGAGGGGCTGTCCGGAAATGATCTGATCGACGGCGGGTCTGGCGTGGACACCAGCGTACATTCCGGCACACAAGACAACTACACGCTGACCGTGTCGCAATCTGGCACCACGCTTATTGATCGTCGGGCCGATGGTGACGGGCAGGACATTCTTGTGTCTGTGGAAGCTATTGATTTCGCCGGCAGTGATGCGTCGTTTAATCTTGCACAGGTTGGCGGTGCTGCCGGAATTGATGATGATGCGCTTGAGGACATCATCGAACTTTACATCGCCTACTTTAACCGCGCACCTGATGCTGTGGGGCTGAATTTCTGGGGTACCGCCTATGAAAACGGCACATCCCTCGAAGACATGGCCCGGCTGTTCGAAGGTCAGCCTGAAACACAGGCGCGCTATCCCTCTGATCTTTCCAACTCTGATTTTGTGCAACAGGTCTATTCCAACGTTCTGGGGCGCGACGCCGATGCCGATGGCCTGGATTTCTGGACCAGCACGCTGGATCGCGGCAGCGTTGGGCGGGATACGTTTGTGCTCGAATTGCTCAAAGGTGTCGACGCCGAACCGGCGCAGGACGCATCCGCAGAGTTTATTGCGCAGCAGGATGCAGATGATGACTTCCTAGAGGACCAGACAGACCTTGGGGCGTATTTTGCAGTCCATAAAGGCCTGAATGACCTTGCGCAGGCCGAGCAGGTTCTGGCCAATTACGACGGCAGCGCGGCAAGCGTGACCAACGCAGTCGCGGCCATCAACGGTTTCTACGACGAAGCGATTGATCCGGCCAATGGTGCGTTTGTGATGCAGCTGGTTGGCGTTCTAGACACAGACTTCGTGTAAAATCTGTGCAGGGCGGCGTTAACTGCGCCGCCCTTCCCGCAACCACGCGCCAAGGATCAGACCTGAGGCAAGCAACAGCACCAGCCACCCCGGCAGCATCGGCGTTTGGGTCACGTCCAGTGTCTCAAACGCCTCGCGCGGGGTGATGCCAAGCCAGCCGCGGCCTGCGGCGGGGCGGCCTTCTCCGACCGCGCGGATCGTTGGAACCCCGTCCTCCAGACGGCGAACGCCGCCGCGTGTGCCTTCGACCGTGGGGGACAGTACCTCACCGCTTGCAATGGTCTGTTCAAACTCCCGTGGGGCCGCCGGGCCAAGGCCAACCACGGCAGAAGCATCGCCTTCGGCCAGTCGGTAAAGGCCAATGTCCGGCCCCGTGTAAAGCGCTTCAAACCGGCCGGGTGTGACTTCTTCCAACGTAACGCTGTCCTCGGTTCCGTCCGGCCGGGTGATGGTCACCGTGCCAACCGTTTCGTCCAGCGTACGACGAATGATGCGCATGGTCTGTCCGGTCGGTTCGGCCCACAATGCTTCTTCTTCCAGTTCAGGCTCTTTCATCATCCAATGCGCCAGACGCCGCAGCATGTCGAGTTGCGGGCCACCGCCTTCGAACCCGCGCGACCACAGCCAGGCGTGATCGGATGCGATAAGGGCTACACGTCCCTCGCCGATACGGTCCAGGATCAACAGCGGCTTGTCGTCAATTCCGCTGAGCACCACATCGCCGCCAGAGGGTTCAACCTCGATCTGGCGCATCCAGCGGCCCCAGCTTTCGGCACCGGCCAACCCTGATGTGACCGGGTGACGTTGTCCCAGATCGGTGATCGTCGGCTGAAACCCCCGCTCGATCACGCGTGCGGTGGGTTCTGCGGGCAGAATCTCGGCCAAGGGCGAGCGGTAGATGCTGTCGGCGCTTGCAAAGTCTGGCCCAGCCGCAACCAGAACCGCGCCGCCTTCTTCGACATAGTTGCGCACATTGTCGAGATAGATTGCAGGAAGGATGCCACGTCGTTTGTAGCGGTCAAAGATGATCAGATCGAAATCTTCGATTTTCTCAAGAAACAGCTCGCGTGTCGGGAAGGCGATGAGCGAAAGTTCAGTGACGGGAACCCCGTCTTGCTTTTCCGGCGGGCGCAGGATGGTGAAGTGGACAAGGTCAACCGAGCTGTCGGATTTCAGCAGGTTGCGCCATGTGCGCCCCCCGGCATGTGGTTCGCCCGAGACCAGCAAAACGCGCAGGCGATCCCGCACGCCATTGATTTGCACCAAAGCGGTGTTGTTGCGGTCGGTCAGCTCGCCCTCGGCTTCGGGCACGGTGAACTGGATCACATTCAAACCGCCATGCGGCAGGGTAATCGGCAATTCGATATCCTGACCAATCGGCATGTCAAAGCGCTGCGGCTCTTCGCCATCAACCGAGATATCAATGACCGTGGATGCGTCGTTTGGGGCGGCACCGTCATCCTCGACGCGCAATGTCAGGGTGACCGGTTCACCAAGAATGGCAAAGGCGGGCGCGTTTTTAACGATCAGGCGGCGGTCCCAATCGGTTTCCTTGCCGGTAAGCAACAAATGCAGAGGCGCAGGGAGGTCCGGCGTGCGTTCAAGATCATGCAGGCGTCCGTCACTCAAAAGGAATATTCCGGCGATACGCCCACGGGGTTCTTCCGCCAGCGCATCCGACACGGCCGACATCAAAAGCGTGCCTGTATCGCCTTCGCCATCGCCAACATCAATGCGGCGGATCTCGGTGTTGGGACGCGCGCCAAGCTCTGTCGCCAGCGCATCGGATGCGTTTGCGGTTTCGTTCAGACGATCCCCAAGCGACTGGCTGGCGCTTTTATCCTCGAAAATCAGAACGATGTTGGACAGGGGCGCGCGATCTTCGATCTGATATGATGGCTGCGCCAATGCAGCCAAAACGACCAAAGCCGCCAGCGCCCGCAACGCCCAGCCCTGAAGCCCGCGCCAAAGCGCCAAACCGACGCCCGCAGCCGCAACACCGGCCAGCGCGGCAATCACCAGCCACGGCAGAAGCGGGTCGAAAACAAGACTTCCGGTCATTATTGGCCCAATCTGTCAAGAAGTGCAGGCACATGGACCTGATCGGATTTATAATTCCCGGTCAGAACATGCATCACCAGGTTAACACCAAAGCGATAGGCTATCTCGCGCTGACGTTCACCGGAATAGCCGCGTCCGATGGGGTACAACGCGTTGCCCCGTTGATCCATGGCCCAGGCAGATGCCCAATCGTTGCCACCTATGATCACGGGCGTGACGTTGTCATTCAGATTGCGAAAGGGCATGCCCTCCACAAGTTCGGCATCCGGTGGGGCGGATTCGACCCAGACATCCCGGCTGTTGTGGCGTCCGGGGAAGTCCTGCAAAAGATAGAACGTCCGGGTCAGAACATGGTCTTCGGGGATAGGTTCCAGGGGCGGGATATCCAAAGGTGCTGCCAGTTGCTGAAGTTTGCGGCCATTCGGGCTGCCGGTGCCAAACCGTGCGATATCGGCGTCACGGGTGTCGAACATGATCATACCACCAGAGCGCAGATAGGTGTTCAGTTTGGTATAGGCTTCGGCGGACGGCGTGGGCTGATCCGGGGTGATCGGCCAGTAGAGAAACGGAAAAAACGCGAGTTCGTCTGTTTCCAGATTGACCGCGACCGGGTCCGCAGGTTCGACCGAGGTGCGGAAAAACAGAGTTTCGGACAGGCCGCGCAGCCCTGCCTGTGCGATCTGATCCAACCCGTCATCCCCGGTGACCACATGCGCGAATGTGACTTCGGCGGTAGACTCGAGCGCGAAAGCGTCTTGCTGCGCATATGCGGGTGTCGCCGGTATCAGAAGCACAGCCAAAACAAACCCGGCGGCTGTTGTGGTACGAGGGCCCGACAAACGCCCGGATAGGAACAAGGATGCAATCACATCTGCCAAGAGCAACGCAATTGCAGTGGCCAAAAGCCATCCGGCCAGCGGTGTTTCCTCAGATGGTGCCAGACCCTCTACCGTGATGTCCGCAGGCCATGTGGCCGGGGTCAGCGTATCGTCTTGCGTCAGTACATTGCGCGCCAATGCGCGATCCTGGTTCTGATACAGGCCCGGCCGCAACTCCGGGCTTAGCTCCGCGCTTGCGAGCGCTTCGCCGGTGACACCGGGCAGGGTGCTTCCGTCGCTTAACGATCCATAAGCATCGAGAACCATATTGGGTTGCCAGATTGTCCCGGCCAGATCCTCGGCAGTGGGTTGTGCGGATGCACCGGCGGCGATGGCCAGCCTCTCTAGCATCTGCACAAACAGACCGGATAGCGGCAGGCTGGACCATTCTGCATTGGCGGTCACATGAAACAGAATGATCTGACCCTGTCCCACTGATTTGCGGGTCACCAAAGGTGTGCCATCCGACAGTTGCGCAATCACCCGTTCCGCCAGTGCCGGATCGGGTTGCGCCATGACTTGCGCGGACACGGTCACGTCTGCCGGAATGGGAAGCCCGAAGAACGGGCTGTCTTCTGCAAAGGCGGCAAGTGATTTTGGTTCGCCCCAACTCATCGCGCCGCCAACACTTCGGCCTCCGGCCCGCAAGCGGACGGGCATGAGCGGGTCTTCATCGTCGCGGCTGACATCGCTGGCAGCAAGCCGCGGCCCGGCAAAGCGCAGCAGGATGCCCCCCTCTTCAAGCCATGCCAGAACCGCCTCTTCTTCGGCAATGCCAAGGGTTGCCACATCGGCCAGACCAATCACATCAGGGTTCGCGGGGATCACATCCATCAACGCGCCGCTCAGCAAGTCGGCGCTCGGTTCAAGAGCCTTTTCCAGATAATGCAAAGGCGACAGCAGTTGCAGGCCTTCACGGTCTTCCCGCCCGGCAATCAACGCCACTTCCCGGCGGCGCAAACTGTCATCCGGCAGGGTTGTTGCACCTGCGCTGCGATTGCCCTCGATCTCGAACCGTGTGATCCGGGCGCGAAGTTCAGACGGCAAAGACAGCGCGGTCTCCGCCGTGGCCTCACCTGCCTCGAACAGAGCGGTCGCGCGGGCCAGAACCGCCGGGTTGCCCGCCGGGTCACGCCCTTGAGCAAGGATCGTAATCTCGCGTTCGGACCCGGTTTGCGCGCGCAGTGCGGTCAAAACAATGTTGCCGTCCTCAAACCGTGCGGGGGCCAGTCCAAGGATGGTTTGCCCGGCCTGAAAAACGGTCACAACGCCACGGGTCTCGACCTCGGATAACAGTGCTGTGCGGTTCTCACGGTCAAGCCCGTCAGACATCCAGTAGGTGTCGAAACTGCCTTCGGGCAGCAGCTCGATCGCGCGGGTGATCTGGGTATCGCCCGGCTCCCACGGATCGGCGGTCAACCCGACGAGGCGGGCGCGCAGATCGTCGGCAGACTGGAAATTTGTCGGCTCCGGTGACGTGAGCTTAATCAGTGCAACGCGCCGGTCATCCCGCGCGGCTTGTGCCAAAAGGCCATCCAATGCGACGGTCCGCGCACGCCAGCTTGCCGCGCTGGCCCATGATCCGTCCATCACCACCAACAAGGGCGCATCGCCGCGTGCCGTGTCGTCGGTTTCCGGGTTCAGAATGGGCCCGGCAAGACCGATGATCAATGCGGCCACGGCCAGCATGCGCAACAGCAAAAGCCACCAAGGCGTGCGATCACTGACCTGATCGTCGTCTTTCAGGCCCAGCAACAGAACCACCCCGGGAAACATACGCCGGATCGGTGCGGGCGGCACGGCGCGCAGGATCAGCCACAGGATCGGCAATGTCAGCAATGCCAACAAAAGCCAGGGTGTCGCAAAGCCGATACCGAAAATCGTCATCCGTGAGCCCCATCCATCGCGCGATAAATCCAAAGCAGCGCAGATTGCGCGCTGTCACTTGTGTGATGGCACAGATATTGCCAGCCTGTTAGCCTCGACAGGTGCTCCAGCCGATCCTTGCGCTCTGCCAAACGATCTAGGTATCGCGACCTCAAATCACCAGCCTTCAGCGTTTCGTGCACATACCCGCCGCCCACGCTTTGAAAGATGGTACGCCCGTCGAAGGGGAAATGTTCCTCACTGGGATCAAGAATCTGCACAAGCGCGCCGCGCACGCCCCGGTCTGCGGCCTTGGTCAGCGCGGCCTCGATGGGCGCGGGATCATTCAGGAAATCCGAGAAAAAGAGCGCGCGGGATTGCGGGATCATGCCGCGCGCCTCTGGTTCTGAATAATCATCGTCATGATCGACCGACAACATTTCCGCCAGTCTTGTGATCTGGGCCTGTCCGCGCCGGGGGGGCAGGTCAAACCCGGTCAACCCAACCCGTTCACCGCCCCGGATCAAAAGGATGGCACTGGCCAGCGCCAATGTCCGCGCGCGGTCTGCTTTGGTCGACAGATTCTCATCTGATGCAAAGCGCATGGAGGCGGCCTGATCCACCCAGAGGATGACGCTTTGCGCGATCTGCCATTCGCGTTCCCGCACAAATTGCGTGTCGCTGCGGGCGGACCTGCGCCAGTCGATGTCGCGCAGCGCATCGCCCTGCTGCATGGGGCGATATTGCCAGAAATCATCCCCCAAGCCAGAGCGCCGCCGGCCGTGATCCCCAAGCAGGACAGTGCCCGCCAGATGTTCGGCGCGGGCAAGCAGGGCCGGAAGCCGTGCGGCTTCCTCTTCAGAGCGTTGGCGAAGGGCGGTTATTGTGGTCACGCAGCGGCCTCTGTGGCCACCATGCCATGTGCGATTTCGTCAATCAGATCGCCCAGATCCTCGCCACGGGCACGGGCCGAAAAGGTCAGGGCCATCCGATGGGTCAACACCGGCCGCGCCATGTCGATCACGTCTTCCGGTGCGGGCGCAAGCCGCCCTTCAAGCAGGGCGCGGGCGCGCACCGTCAGCATCAGGGCCTGCGCCGCGCGCGGACCGGGCCCCCAGGCGACGGTGTTCTTGACCCGGTCACCCGCAAGCGGGTCATGCGGACGGAAGGCGCGGACCAGATCAAGGATCATTTCGACAACCGCATCGCCCACCGGCATCCGGCGCAACAGCTTTTGCGCCTGGATCAGCTCTGCGGCGGTGAACACCTCGTAAGCGTCCGCCTCTTCGGCACCGGTGGTGGCAAGCAGGATGTCCTTTTCCGTGCTGCGGTCCGGATATTGTACGTCGATCTGAACTAGAAAGCGGTCCAGCTGCGCTTCGGGCAAGGGGTACGTGCCTTCTTGCTCAATCGGGTTTTGCGTCGCAAGCACATGGAACGGCGCGTCCAACCTGCGGGTTTCGCCCGCGACGGTGACCACCTTTTCCTGCATCGCCTGCAACAAGGCCGATTGCGTCCGGGGGGACGCGCGGTTGATTTCGTCTGCCATAAGCAGCTGACAGAAAATCGGACCCTGGATAAATTTGAATTCCCGGCTGCCATCGACCCCGGTTTCCAGAACCTCCGAACCAAGAATATCCGCAGGCATCAAATCGGGTGTAAACTGCACACGGTTGCCATTCAGGCCCATCACGGTCGAAACCGTTTCCACCAGCCGAGTTTTCCCAAGGCCGGGCAGACCAATCAGCAATCCGTGACCCCCACACAAAAGCGAGGTCAAGGTCAGCGCGACCACCCGTTCCTGACCAATAAAACGCCGGGTTATGGCCGTCTTGGCCTGCGCCAGCTTGTCTTCCAGCGCTTCAATCTCTGCCACCAAATCTTCGGCTGCGGCCATGACATAACTCCCTTGCGGATTATCTAGCTTTCAGCAAAGTGTAACGCTCGGGGGCAAAATGGCAAAAGCAATGAGCGCACAAGATCGTGTAATTCCGTCCGCAGATGGTATTGCGGCGTCCGTTCGGGCGTCAAAAGGCAAAGGTCTGCCGCCGGTCCACCTGTGGAACCCACCATTTTGTGGCGATTTGGACATGCGCATCGCCCGAGACGGGACGTGGTTCTACCTTGGCACACCGATCGGGCGATTCGAGTTGGTCAAACTGTTTTCGTCGATCCTGCGCAAGGATGACGACAAATATTATCTCGTCACCCCGGTCGAAAAAGTCGGCATCACCGTAGAGGACGCCCCCTTTGTCGCCACCGATTTTGATGTGCAGGGCGATGGTCAGAACCAAGTGTTGACCTTTAGCACCCATGTGGGCGACACCGCAGTGGCGGGCGCGGACCACCCCATTCGCGTGGAAAGAGACCCGAAAACAGGAGAGCCGTCGCCCTACATTCTTGTTCGGGACAATCTTGAAGCCCTGATAGATCGCAAAAGCTTTTATCGGTTGGTCGCATGCGGATCGCATTTCGAGGACTGGTTTGGTGTCTGGTCCTCTGGCACGTTTTTCAAAATCATTCCGTCGTCGGACCTGTCAGAGTGACGCGCGCAAGCCGCTTCCAAGCGGCTTGACCACCGCCAGACCAACGTAAAGGGGCTTTAATCCCCAAGTTTTGCGTGCACTTCGACAAGATCAATGTCGGCGATGGGCATCTTGTTGCCCGGGTTTTCGAAATCATATTTGAACAGGTCGAAATCCCGTTTGTACATCTCGTAGACAAGATGCATCGACAGATCGTCAAAGTAATCCTCTACCGGATGCGCTCTTTTCGGTCCGTGCCCTTCGCTTTCGTTGAAACGCGGGATTTTCGTCAGATCGATCGTTTGCTTGGTTTCGACATTCCCAAGCACTTCGGCCATGCCGTCGTTAAAGTTTTCTGTCCAGAAAATGTGATCATATCGGCCGCCATTCACGATAAAGGTGCTGACATGCCCTGACATGGCGGACCAGTGGATGTCCGGGTCCATTGGGCGCCGCCACCGAATGGTGTCACGGGCAAACAGCAGGAAACGACGAAAGCTCTTGATCTGGTCGAACTCTTGCTTGCCATCGGCACCGCCCACTTCGATCCCGTATTTCTGGATCAGAAGCGGCACAAGATTACCCCGGTAGCGTTTGCCATTGCGTTGAATGCCGCAGATCTTGTCGAAAAACGAGCTTAGAATCCGTGTGTACGGGTTTCTGACGCAGGTGAACGAATAGGTGTCATGGGACTGAATGCGCTGTGTGATCGCATCCTTGCTGTGATCCAGCGCCCATTTGTGCAGGCCTTTCTGGGCATCATGTATATCACCGTCAAAAAATGCGCCATGATCCGAATAGTACATGATCTGTCCGATGGTCGAACAGGCACATTTGGGAACAACACGATAGACCATGCTTTCGCTTTCGGTCATCCACGTTCCGGGAAATCCCATAATCTGCCGCCTCCAGCCTCGTGTCGGGCTCTTCTGGTCCCGTAACGTAAACAAAAAATCAAAGAAAGGCAGTTTATTCAATGGCTGAACATGCGTATCACTGCGATAACAGGTGAAATCAGAGCAGATGCCCGACTAAATGGCAAATATCGCCTTCATATTGCTGTGTCACAAGGACCCCGACGCGATCATTCGTCAGGCGCTCAGCCTGACGGCTGTCGGTGATTATATTTCCATACATTTTGATGCGCGGGCCGATCCGGTCGCGTACAAGACCATCCACACCGCGCTGTCTGACAATCCGAACGTCGCGTTTGCCAAGAAACGAATCAAGTGTGGCTGGGGGGAATGGTCGCTTGTTCAGGCCACACTGTACGCGGTTGAAGCTGCGGTTGACGCCTTTCCTCGGGCCACGCATTTCTACATGCTGTCCGGCGATTGCCAGGCGATCAAGACGGCGGAATATGCGCATGATTATCTGGATCGGGTTGACGCGGATTTCATCGAAAGCTTTGATTTTTTCGCGTCTGACTGGATCAAAACCGGAATGAAGGAAGAGCGGTTGATCTACCGCCACTTTCTGAACGAACGAAACAACAAGTGGCTTTTTTACAAAAGCCTTGAGCTTCAGAAGAAGTTTCGCCTGACCCGTCCGATCCCGGCGGATCTTGAAATCCAGATCGGCAGTCAATGGTGGTGCCTGCGGCGCCGAACGGTCGAAGCCATTCTGGACTTTCTCAAGACCCGTCCAGATGTGAAACGGTTTTTCAGCACCACCTGGATTCCCGACGAGACGTTTTTCCAAACGCTTGTTCGACACCTGGTTCCCGAAACCGAGATCGAGTGCAGGACGCTGACATTCCTTATGTTCTCGGATTACGGGATGCCGGTGACGTTCTATAACGATCACTTTGATCTGTTGCTCAGCCAGGATTTTCTGTTCGCGCGCAAAATCAGCCCCGAAGCCGCCGATCTTAAAGAGCGGCTGGGCAATCTTTATTCCGCCCGGGACATGCAGTTTGAAATCTCGAACGAGGGACGCTCGCTTTACAAGTTCCTGACTGGGAAGGGGCGTGTCGGACGTCGCTTTGCGCCGCGCTTTTGGGAAAAAGAAAGCACGTTGGGCCGCGAACGCGAATTGCTGATTGTTGTGTGCAAGAAATGGCACGTCGCCAAACGGCTTGTCGCACGGATTCGTCAGCTGACCAACATTCCCTGCATTGAATATCTGTTCAACGAAGAGGACACGGATCTGCCGGATATGGGTGGTATTCAGTCGACGCTTGGCAAGCGCCACCGCCATCGGCGGTCTTTGATGCGGATGTTGTTTGATTACTACGATGCGGATCGAATGGTGGTCTGCATGGACCCCGGAAATCTGGATTTGCTAGAGGATTTCTGCCGGGACCGCGCGACAACCCGGCTTTTGGAGATCGACTGCCAGTTCAGCGACGACTATCTGACCGGGCATGCAATGCGTGTCGGTTTGGCCGGGGATAGCACACCGCCCGCAACGCTGGAACGGTTGTTGCCAACCATACGGCACGATATCGTTCACGAAAGCGACCGTATCCGCGATGCCGAGTTCGAGAACCACCTGCGCATTCGACAGGACAACGCGCCCGAGGCAAATGCGGTGGCGCTTGGTGCATTCTTGTCTGTGCCATCCGATCAGGCGCTCGAAATCGCGCGCGCGGATCATCTTTTTTCCGATTAGGGAGCAGTGCCATGGCCTATGTCTATGACGATCAAAACATCTTTGCCAAAATCCTTCGGGGTGAAATTCCCAATGACACGGTTTTGGAAACCGAACACACCCTGGCGTTTCGGGATATCCAACCGCAGGCTCCGGTTCATGTGCTGGTGATCCCGAAGGGGCCTTATGTCTGCTATGATCACTTTGCTCAGGCGGCAAGCGATGCCGAAATTGTCGATTTCACCCGCGCAGTTGGCCAAATCTGCAAAAGCGAAGGTCTGCAAGAGGGCGGGTATCGCGTCATTTCCAACGCCGGTGATGCCGGCGTCCAGGAGGTGCCTCATTTGCATCTTCATGTTCTTGGCGGTCGCGGCCTTGGGCGCATGCTACAGCCTGCATCGTAGTATGCGCGCCGCGGTCAGGCGGTGCGGGTCAATGACAGGAACACATCCTCAAGATCGGCTTGTTCTGTTCTGACATCCCTTATGCGGACGCCATTGTCGCGCAGCAGTGACAGCACATCTTCGGCCGAGGTTTGTTGCGCCCGATAGGACACGGCCAATGATCCGTCTTCGCGGGTTGTGACGCCAATTCCGTCGGCGTCGGGCAAACCTGTGACGGGGGATTCCGGCTGGATGATCATCGTCTTCGCGTCCAGCTGACCCAAAAGGTTTCGCGTGCTGTCCCGAGCCACCACTTCGCCGTGGTTGATGATGGCGATTTCGTCGCACATTTCCTCGGCTTCCTCTAGGTAATGCGTGGTCAGGATAATGGTCATCCCGCTGTCTTTGTTCAACTTTCTGACATTGGTCCAAAGCATCTGCCGCAGTTCGATGTCCACACCCGCTGTGGGTTCGTCAAGAACCAGAACATGCGGGGTGTGAACCAACGCCTTGCCAAGCAACAACCGCCGCCGCATGCCGCCGGACAGGGTCCGGGCATAGGCTTCGGCCTTGTCGGTCAGGCCAACCAGTTCGAGGATCTCGTCAGAGCGGCGTTCGGATTTGGGGACGCCATAAAGTCCCGCCTGAACCTCTAGCGCGCCGCGGGGCGTGAAGAACGGGTCGAGGTTCAGTTCCTGAGGCATGACCCCGATGGAGGCCCGCGATTGTCTGGGGTTCACATCCTGATCCCATCCCCAGATGGTCACCTTACCTGCGCTTTTTGTCACAAGGCCCGCAAGAATGTTGATGAGCGTCGATTTCCCGGCACCGTTTGGTCCCAACAAGCCGAATACAGACCCCTGAGGCACCGTCAGGTCGACATTTTTCAACGCTTCCTTGCCGCCTTTATAAGTTTTTTTCAGACCCTCAATCCGAATGGCATCCTGTGTCATTGCTGTCTCTTGCTCCACGCCTCATGTCCGCATACACCGCCCCTAGTGGAAAACGCCAACGAAGGAAACGCATCTGATGACGACGCAAGCGCCCGAAACCAAGATCGTGGACAGCTATCGCATCTCTTGTGATGGGGGCGAGGGGGCTTTGGGCCACCCGCGCGTCTGGCTGCAGATCCCGCCCGAGCAGGGCTGGGTGGAATGCCCCTATTGCGATGCGAAATACATCCACAAGGATCATTCAGACCCGGCTGATACCTGACCGGGGGTGCTTCGGCGGTGCCCGTTTAGCTGATTGGAATTGGCGCGGGACCGCAGGGTAAAACGGGTGTCTGATCATCCGGCCCGGTAAGAAACATCAAAACCTTTTCGCCTGACCAGACGGTGATGTCGCGATCAAGCGTGTCTTTTCCGCTGCCGATCACGGTGCCCGTTTCATTATCCAGCGTGTGATAGATCACGTTTGCTTTGACATCATTGTCGCACTGCAAGCTTGCGCGCCCGGGTTTGTTTGGTCCACCGGCAACCCAATTGCCCTGACAGGCGGTCCCGTCATTCAGATGCCCGACGACAATCCCGGTGTCCCAGCCATGTGCCTGCCCGTCAAAATAGACACCTTCTGTTCCAAGGCAGGCCAGCGCCCGGACACAATTCGTTTGATCGTAGGGCACATTCACGCAGTCGGGCAAAGCATCGCGCTGCGGTGTTTCGGGCGTCAAATCGTGAAGCTGTAGCGTGTCGTTTGCAGCGGCACCCGTTGCCAAGCCCACAACACATCCAAGACTGACCAGCATTTTCATACGCCATCCTTTGTTTCGCACCGCCAACGTGATCCATCCTGCACCGGAAGGCGACAGCATGTTCCGATAAAAACCGCCATACAGCGCAGATCGGCAGTGATCTGCCGATACGCCGGTCATCGGTTCACTCTGGAACCCACGCGCGGTCCGTGGCACACCGGGTCAAACCAAAGAGGGCGCGCGACATGGCATTTGGCAAAGGACATCACCTTCACCTGATCGACGGCTCTGCCTTTATCTTTCGGGCGTATCACGCATTGCCGCCGCTGACCCGCAAGTCAGACGGATTGCCGATCGGGGCTGTGTCGGGCTTTTGCAACATGCTTCAGCGCTATGTCGAAGGAAACCATGGTCCTGACGCCCCCACGCATGTCGCGGTGATTTTCGACAAGGGCAGCCACACCTTTCGGAACGACATGTACGACCAATACAAAGCCAACCGCGAGGCCATGCCCGAAGATCTGCGCCCACAGATCCCGTTGACACGTCGGGCGACCGAAGCGTTCAACATCGCGTGCGAGGAATTGGAGGGCTACGAGGCAGACGACATCATCGCGACCTTGTCGGTTCAGGCGCGTGATGCGGGCGGCCGCGTCACGATCATCAGTTCTGACAAAGATCTGATGCAGCTGGTCGGGAACGGTGTTGAAATGCTTGACGCGATGAAGAACCGCCGCATCGACCGCGACGGTGTGTTCGAGAAATTCGGCGTCTATCCGGACCGTGTTGTCGATGTTCAGGCGCTTGCTGGCGACAGCGTCGACAATGTTCCCGGCGCGCCGGGGATCGGGATCAAAACGGCGGCGCTGTTGATCAATGAATACGGCAGCCTTGAAGATCTGCTTGATCGCGCGGGGGAGATCAAACAGCCCAAGCGCCGCGAAACCCTGATCGACAAACGCGACCAGATCGAGCTGTCAAAAAAGCTGGTCATGCTTGACACGCAAACGCCACTGGACTTCACGCTTGATGATCTTGAAGTGCGCGACCCCGATCCTGACAAGTTGATGTCGTTTCTTGCCGAAATGGAGTTCCGCACCCTGACCAAGCGCATCGCCGAGGCGCTTGAGGTCGACGCGCCCGTCATCGAAGACACGACGCCGGAAGGGGCCAACCCCCCATCGGGTGACGCGCCAGAGCTTCCTGCGATGGACCCGGACACCTATGAATGTGTCCGCGATCTTGATGCGCTTCAGACGTATATTGATGCCGCCAATGAACGCGGCTGGGTGGCGTTCGATACAGAAACCACCGGGCTGAACGACATGACCGCCGATTTGGTCGGAATTTCGCTCTGCATAGAGCCGGGAACGGCGTGTTACATCCCGCTTGGCCATAAGGCAGAAGGCGGCGAGGGTCTTTTTGGCTCGGATGCTCTTGCCGATGGTCAAATCCCGCTTGCCGACGCGCTCGCCGCTCTCAAGCCGTTGCTTCAAGATCCTGCGGTGATCAAAATTGGTCAGAATATGAAGTACGACACCAAAATCATGTCGCGCTATGGTGTCGAGGTTGCACCCATCGACGACACGATGCTGATGTCGTACGCGATGAATGCAGGGCTTCACAGCCACGGGATGGACACGCTGAGCGAACGCTACCTCGGGCACAACACGATCCCGATCAAGGATCTGTTGGGCACCGGCAAATCCCAGATCACCTTTGACCGCGTGCCCATCGACAAAGCCACCCGCTATGCGGCCGAAGATGCCGAAATCACCCTGCGGCTGTGGCGGATTTTCAAACCGCAATTGCATCAGGTCAAAGTTACCCGCGTTTATGAGACGATGGAACGCCCTTTGGTCCCAGTGCTGGCACAGATGGAGCGCAACGGCATCAAGGTGGACCGCGATACCTTGTCCCGCATGTCGAACGCGTTCAGCCAAAAGATGGCTGGTCTTGAAGATGAAATTTATGGTCTGGCGGGCCGCAAATTCAACGTGGGAAGCCCCAAACAGCTGGGTGAAATCCTGTTTGACGAAATGGGGCTAGAGGGCGGCAAGCGCGGCAAGACCGGGGCCTATGCCACGGGCGCGGACGTTCTTGAAGACCTTGCTACAGAACACGAGCTGCCTGCCCGGGTGCTGGATTGGCGGCAATTGAGCAAGCTCAAATCCACCTATACCGACGCCTTGCAGGACCATATCAACCCCGAGACGGGGCGCGTGCATACGTCTTATTCCATCGCCGGCGCCAATACGGGGCGGCTTGCCTCGACCGATCCGAACCTGCAAAACATCCCGATCCGATCCGAAGAAGGCCGCCGCATCCGCGAGGCGTTTGTGGCGGAAGAGGGCAAGACACTGGTTGCGCTGGATTACTCGCAGATTGAACTGCGCATCCTTGCCCATATCGCTGACATTCAGGCGTTGAAAGACGCGTTTCGCGACGGACAGGACATTCACGCAGCCACCGCATCCGAGATGTTCAATGTACCGTTGGACGAGATGACCCCCGAGGTGCGGCGTCAGGCCAAGGCGATTAATTTTGGCGTGATTTATGGCATTTCCGGCTTTGGACTTGCCCGCAACCTGCGCATTCCGCGCGCCGAAGCGCAGGGGTTTATCGACCGATATTTCGAACGCTTCCCCGGCATCAAGGATTACATGGATGCGACCACGAAATTCGCCAAGGAACACAACCGTGTCGAGACCCTCTTTGGCCGCGTGATCCACACACCGGAGATCAACGCCAAGGGTCCCCGTGCTGGTTTTGCCAAGCGCGCGGCGATCAACGCGCCCATTCAAGGCACCGCCGCAGACATCATCCGCCGCGCGATGGTCCGGATGCCGGACGCGATTGCCGATTTGCCTGTCAGGATGCTGCTGCAGGTGCATGATGAATTGCTGTTCGAGGTCGAGCAGGGAGCCGAGGACGATGTGATCAAGGTGGTGCGTGAGATCATGGAAAGTGCCGCAGACCCGGTGATCAGGCTTGACGTACCTTTGGTTGCCGATGCGGGGCAGGGGGCAAACTGGGCCGAGGCGCACTGACGGTGGACGAGATTTAAAATCTCGTCCCAAGGCTCTTGAAAGAGCCTTTCGCCCCGGGTCATTTCGGTGGTGAAATCTTAAAGGCTATTAACGGTTACCCATGGGTAACCGTTAAAATGCGTTAACTACTAGCGATCGGATCAACGGCGGTCAGATCAACCCGCTTGCCCGGAACAGGTCTTGCAAGCTGGCCTCTGGTCGCGGCCCGATATGCGAGATCACTTCGCCAGCGGCGGTGCATCCCATGCGCCCGCATGTTTCCATGTCCCGACCTGTCGCCAAACCGTAGAGGAACCCGGCGGCAAACTGGTCGCCCGCGCCGGTGGCGTCGACCGGCACAACCTTGTCCACGGGGATATCCGTGCGCACACCGTTATAGATGATCGACACACCGTTACCCGAGCGGGTGCAGACCACCAAAGGGCAAATCGCGGCAACCGCGTTCAGGTCGGCTTCCAGATCATCGTTTTGATACAGGGACATGATCTCGGCCTCATTGCCGATGACATAATCCATTTCGTGTGCGATCAGGTTCAGAAAATCATCCCGGTGCCGTTCCACACAAAACGGATCGGAGATGGCGATGCCGGCCTTGCCGCCGGCGGCGCGGCAGGTGCGGGCGGTTCGGATAAAGGCGTCTTTGCCTTTGTCCTTGTCGAATAGATAACCTTCGAGAAACACCACTTCGGCCTCTGCCGCGACATCTTTGGAAACATCCTCTGGTCCCAGCTCGGCCGAGATGCCCAGATAGGTGTTCATCGACCGCTCGCCATCCGGCGACACAAAGATCATTGAGCGGGACGTGGGCAATTCGCCCCCCGCAACCGGTGCGTTTACGAAAGATGTGCCGTCCTTTTCCATCGCGTCTGCGTAAAAGCGCCCCAGCGCATCGTCATGCACGCGCCCGATGAAACCTGTGCGCAGCCCCAGATTGCCCAGCCCGGCAAGGGTGTTTGCCACAGATCCTCCGGGCGTCTGCACCCGATCTTCCATCGCCGAATAAAGCGTTTCGCCGCGTTCGCGTTCCACAAGTTGCATGATGCCCTTCTGGATGCCCATCAGGTCCAGAAACGTGTCTTCGGCACGCGCAATCACATCGACCACGGCGTTTCCGATGCCAACAACTTGGTATGTCTTGTTCATTCGGTTTTGTCCTCGAATTGACAGAGATCGCGGATCAGGCAGGCTCCGCATTTGGGTTTGCGGGCGACACAGATGTAACGCCCGTGCAGGATCAGCCAATGATGGGCGTGCTGCTGAAAATCGACCGGAATGTTGTCTTCTATGGCGCGTTCAACCGCCACCACATCCTTGCCGGGGCAGATACCCGTGCGGTTGCCGATGCGGAAGATATGTGTGTCCACCGCCTGTGCGGGATAGTGCCACCACATATTCAACACGACATTGGCTGTTTTGCGCCCGACGCCGGGCAGGCTTTGCAGTGCGGCGCGTGAATTGGGCACCTCGCCGTCATAGTGCTCGACCAGAATACGGCTGAGTTTGATGACGTTTTTGGCTTTGTTGCGGTAGAGACCGATTGTCTTGATATGCTCAATCAGCCCTTCTTCGCCAAGCGCAAGCATCTTTGCCGGTGTATCGGCGATCTTGAACAGCTCTTTGGTGGCTTTGTTCACCCCGGCATCGGTGGCCTGCGCCGACAAGGCCACGGCGACGACTAGCGTGAACACGTTCACATGCTCAAGCTCGCCTTTGGGTTCGGGTTCGGCGGCCTGAAAACGGGTGAAAATTTCGCGGAGGGTGTGATACTCAAGTTGCTTGGCCATATGACCCCATATGCCGCGCGCATCCCCGAGGGGCAAGCAATGAACTTGCGCAGGTTTCGGGTCGATCGCGGATGGGGCGATGGGCTAGATCTGCGAAAGACGATCAGAAAGGGCCGCCATATGCCAGACCTCGCAGAAGAGACCCAAGGGTACCATTTCAATGTCATGCGCCGTGCGCTTGATGTCATAGATGCGCAAGGCCCGTCCGTGTCGCTTGATGCGCTTGCCGCGGAGATGAATATGAGTGCCGCGCATTTCCAGCGCGTTTTTTCCCGCTGGGTTGGTGTGAGCCCGAAACGGTATCAACAGTACCTTACGCTGGGCCATGCCAAGACGCTTTTGTCCGAGCGGTTCACAACCCTGGAAACTGCGCATTCTACCGGCCTGTCGGGTGGTGGGCGGTTGCATGATCTTTTCCTGAGGTGGGAGGCGATGAGCCCGGGGGAATTTGCCAGGAAGGGCGACGGGCTCACGATATACTGGGGCTGGTTCGATAGCCCGTTTGGCCCGGCCTTGGTTATGGGAACGGACAAAGGTTTGTGCGGTATCGGGTTCACCTCTGAATGTACCAACGATGACGCCTGGAATGATCTTGCGCAGCGTTGGCCCGAGGCGCGCTATGTCGAAAACCGGGACAAACTGCGCGCCTGGGTCGATACGGCGTTTGGGGCAAAGGACGCGCCGACGCCTCTTTTCATGATCGGTGCCCCATTTCAGATCAAGGTGTGGGAAGCGCTGATGCGCGTGCCGTCGGGCCATGTGACCACCTATTCCGAGATCGCCGAGTTCATCGGCCATCCCAAAGCGGTGCGGGCGGTTGGCACGGCGGTCGGGCGCAATCCGATCAGTTTTCTGATCCCCTGCCACCGCGCGTTGCGGAAATCCGGGGGGTTGGGCGGATACCACTGGGGTCTTCCGGTCAAGCGCAGCATCCTTGCCTGGGAGGCGGCGCGCGTGGATGCAAAGGTCTGAAGGCCGCCGGATGCGCGGAAAGATGCCGATTTGATCGGGACATGCAGCATTCGACTTGGTATGTTATCGCATAGCAGCGCCTGGACCCATACACTCGGGCGCAGCAATTAAAGAGGCAAACCAGCATGATCCTTTCCAGACTTTCCCTTCCCATCGCGCTGTGCGGCGCGCTTGTTCTTTCGGCTTGTACCCAAGGCGGGTTCAGTGATCCGAACGATCCCAACCGCCAGACCAAGCAAGGTGCTGCCATTGGCGCAGGCGTTGGTGCGCTTGCTGGTATCCTTGCCGGGGATGATGCCGAAGAGCGTCGCCGTGGGGCGGTGATCGGTGCCGTGGTCGGCGGGGCCGGAGGTGCACTCATCGGGAACCAGCTTGACAAGCAAGAGGCCGATCTTCGCGCGCAGCTTGGCAATGACAACGTGACGATCCGCAACACGGGTGACCGTTTGATCGTGACGCTGCCGCAAGACATTCTGTTTGCAACAGACAGCGCAAGCCTGCGCCCTGATCTGCAGCGCGAGCTGCGTGTCGTCGGGCAGAACCTTGTTGCCTATCCTGACACCACGATTCAGGTTGTTGGTCACACCGACAATACCGGCGATGCGGGCTACAACCTTAATCTGTCCCAGCGGCGGGCGCAGTCGGTTGCGCGGATTCTGATGAACGAAGGTGTTCCGTCGTTCCGCATTCAAAGCATTGGGCGCGGCGAGGATCAGCCCATTGCGAGCAACCTGACACCAGAAGGTCGCGCGCAAAACCGCCGGGTCGAGATTGTGGTTCTGCCAAACGCGTAAATCGCCAGGACGGCGTGACATTCAAAACCCGCGTCTTTCGGCGCGGGTTTTTTTGTGGTTGCTCCGTCTTGCCATTTCATGCGTCCACTCCAGGTCTGACGCGACAGATCAGGAGAAGAGAATGAGTGAATTCAAACTACTCGGCTTGTGCGGATCGTTGCGCCGCGCGTCGACAAACCGCTTGCTGATGCAGGAAGCCGCGCGGCGGTTTGGCCCGGCAAATTTTGTCGAAGGCGATATTCGTTTCCCGCTTTATGATGGTGACCTGGAAAGTGACGCTGGCATTCCGCCTGCGGTGCAGCTTTTGGCGGACCAGATTGCCGATGCGGATGCGGTGATCGTCGCGACGCCCGAGTATAACAAAGGGATATCCGGGGTTCTTAAAAATGCGTTTGACTGGATCAGTCGTACGGCCGGTACGCCATGGCTTGGCAAGCCTGTTGCGCTGATGTCAGCCACAGCCGGCCGCGCAGGAGGAGAACGCACGCAGAATATGACACGGCTGTGTCTTGCGCCGTTTCGTCCGTTGGTTGTTGCAGGTCCAGAGGTTTTGGTTGCCGCCACGGCCAAGCAATGGGCAGAAGACGGCACCCTGACCAATGCGATCAACGCAAAGGCGTTGGATGAATTGATGAAAGACCTGCGGACGGCTGCACGTCTTAACCGGGGTGAATGATCAGCAACCTGTGCCTTTGGTTACAACGCTGACGGTTTTCCACATCACCGACACATCCTGGGCAAGGGTCACCTTGTCCAGGTAGTCTGCGTCATAGGTTGCGCGATCTGCAAAGCTGCTCTCGTGACGCTCTGAGATCTGCCAGAACCCGGTCAGGCCGGGACGCAGCGCGTAATAGGCCGCGCCGGGATACATGGCTTGCTGGTTCACCAGCATCGGACGGGGACCGACAATGGACATGTCACCGGTCAGGACATTGAAAAGCTGCGGCAGCTCATCAAGGGATGTTTTCCTAAGAATGTGACCAACTTTGGTGATCCGTGGATCATTGCGAAGCTTTTGGTTGTGGGCCCACTCGGCCCGGGCTGCGGGGTTTTCGGCAAGATGCTTTTCCAATGCTTTATCCGCATTGGCCACCATGGTGCGCAGCTTCCACATCTTGAAGGTCTTGCCGAAGCGCCCGACGCGCATCTGGCTGTAAAACGGTGACCCACCATCGCGTGCAATCAAAACTGCGCAAACTGCAAGGACAATAAGGACCGGCACAGCGGCCATCAGCACAAGCACAATATCGAAGATGCGTTTGGCGTGTTTGCGGTAGAAGCCTTTGGCTTCTGGCTTGGAAAACGCTGAATTAACCAGTGTTTCAATTTCAGTGCCCGGCAGCGGATGGCGAATTTGAAGCGTCATTTGATCACCTTTGACCCTGTGTGCAGGGGTCCGGTGCTTCACTGCGATTGGCATGCAAAAGCTGGTTGCTTGCTGCGCGCTGCAACAAACATTTGTGTCGGGACATACCCGTTTTTCAGACTTTTAGATTACTCGGCAGATTTCAGCAGACGAACCCTTAGCGACCCCTTTGTAGGCAGCACTAACCCCCAAGTGCCAAACTCGAAAAAAGGCAGGAATGTGGCCTGCCAGAACATGGCACGTTTATGGCCATGTGCCTCATTTAGGTCAACTTTCAGACGAGAGGAGAACCAAAGCGTGTAGCTGATTGTCGGAATCTACTTTAAGGAGATTGATGCACCAGCGGGTTTTCGCACTATTTCTGACAGGGATCACTTTTTCCAAAATGTGGGCAATCTTCCGCCTATGGGCGAGTGACCGCTTAATCGGTTGCCAGAAGTCCTTATTAGACTTCGAGGTTCGTTTCTAAAAATGGTTATATTTCGTAAAGAGACGCTGCGTCACAAAGTGAATTCGCAAAGATTAGTCCTTTATTCGCAATCAATCTGTATATTTTTGTTCGATTATTTCGGCGGGCGAAACAGTGCCGCGCGGGCTGATAAAAATCGGTTAAGACTCGATTGCGCACGATCTGGCAACAATTTCGGGGTCGTCAATCAGAAATTTCGACCCTGTGTCGCGCCGGACGCGCCTGTAGATCTGCGAAAAACCGCCGATCACGACTTGTAATATATTGAAACATTATAGGCGGAATTTGGTCAAGACTGTGTTGGCCGCCGCCGCAATTTAGGTCGAATCATGTCCAATTTGGCAGAATCGGGAAAAACTGAGGCAAAGATGGACAGGTTGCGCCACATTCGGGGACGGTCTATCTCCGGGCTTTAACTTCAGACGAAAGCGCCTCTTATGTCTCATCTCGTTTATGCACGCGATCTGCCCGATGATCTGGACTTGGGACATGAAGTGGCGATTGATTGTGAGACGATGGGCCTGCATCCGCATCGGGACCGGTTGTGCGTTGTGCAGCTGTCCAGCGGGGATGGCACCGCGCATCTGGTCCAGATCGAAAAGGGCCAGACCTCGGCCCCAAATCTGGAAAAGTTGTTGGCAGACCCAAAGGTGCTGAAGCTGTTTCACTTTGGCCGGTTTGATATCGCCGCTTTGTATCACGCGTTCGGAGTGGTGACCGCGCCGGTTTACTGCACCAAAATTGCAAGCAGGCTGGTGCGCACGTATACGGATCGTCACGGGCTCAAGGTTTTGCTGCAGGAACTGGTGGGCGTCGATATTTCCAAACAGCAACAATCCAGCGACTGGGGGGCCGACACGCTAAGTCAGGCTCAGGTCGATTATGCCGCGTCTGACGTTCTTTATCTGCACAAGCTTCGGGATGCGTTGCAGGCCATGCTCGAACGCGAGGATCGTGCCGAAATTGCACAGACCTGTTTTGACTTTTTGCCGACGCGGGCGAAGCTTGATTTGATGGGGTGGCCGGACACTGACATCTTCGCGCACTCATAGGTCTGTCATGGGCCGCGGCATGTATTCCCGCCTTATTGCATGGCTCAAACTTCTTTTGCCGCTGGCGGCTTTGGCGCTGCTGTCGACCATATTTCTGTATTCCCGCAATCCAGACCCGATTTCGGTGATCCCGGTTCTGACGGATGGCAGTGACCCCAGCCAGGGTGAACAGGTGGGTAAACCCTTTTTTGCCGGGACAACCGAAGCCGGGCACGCCCTGACCCTGTCGGCCCGGCGCGCGCGCGCACAAGATGCGGATGCGTCTGGAATGGTGGCGGATGACCTGCGGGCTGTTATTGATACGGACTCTGGCAGCCGCATTACCATTGACGCCAGGCTGGGCGAAATGGCGGGCAGTGATGAATTGAGACTGCGCGATGGGGTCGTTCTTGAAAGCAGCTCTGGATATACCGTTACGGCGGACGGGCTGAATGCGGCCATCGACCGGGTGGCGATCGAAAGCACATCGCCGGTCGAAGCGGATGGGCCGGGCCTAAGCCTGTCGGCCGGAAAACTGCGGGTCGAAGAAGCTGATACAAGCTCGGACATACAGTTGTTATTCACGGAAGGCGTAAACCTGATATACACACCTCAGCAAACAGAGGCAGAGTAATGATCCGAGTGATAACGGTAGTGGGTGTGCTTGGGTTTGTGACGTCGGTTGCTGCGCAAGGAACAGAAGTCGCATTCGGCACTGTTCAGCAGGACACGTCGCTGCCTGTTGAGGTCAGCGCGGAAACCTTGTCGGTGTCGCAAACGGATGGGTCGGCCCTGTTCACTGGTGATGTTGTGATTGGCCAGGGTGACATGCGCCTGTCTGCACCGAGGGTGCTTGTGTTCTACACGCAGGATCAAACGGGCATCGAGCGGCTAGAGGCGACAGGCGGTGTGACACTGGTGAATGCCGATCAGGCAGCCGAGGCGGACACCGCTGAATATGAGGTGAACCGGGGCACGATCCGCATGGTGGGCAATGTGTTGCTGACGCAAGGCGCCAACACGCTGGTGTCGGATACGATGGATGTGGATCTTGAAAACGGTACGGCCCGGATGAATGGCCGCGTCCGCACCGTGTTCCAGTCCGGTGACGAGTGATGAGCGGTCCGGAACTGACCGTCACTGATGGTGACAGTGGCCTGATCGTCAGTCACTTGCGCAAGAGTTACAAAAAGCGCGTTGTCATTCGCGACGTGTCGCTGTCTGTGCGGCGCGGAGAAGTTGTGGCCTTGCTGGGGCCGAATGGCAGCGGCAAAACCACGTCGTTCTATGCGATTGCCGGGCTGGTGAACCCCGAAGGCGGTCAGGTGAAGATTGATGGGGAGGATGTTACCTATCTGCCGATGTACCGACGTGCGCGCAGGGGCATCGGATATCTGCCCCAGGAAATGTCGATCTTTCGCGGGATGAGCGTTGAGGACAACATCAGTGCGATCCTTGATATCAGTCAACCGGATCGCCAAAGCCGACGGGAGCGTTTGGAAGAGCTGCTTGGAGAATTTTCGATCGAGCATCTGCGCCGCGCCCCGGCGCTGGCGTTGTCCGGCGGTGAGCGACGTCGCGTTGAGATCGCGCGCTGTTTGGCGGCTGATCCGAAATATCTTTTGCTGGATGAGCCGTTTGCCGGTGTTGACCCGATCAGTGTGGGCGACATTCGGCATCTTGTGGCGGACCTTAAAAAACGCGGGATTGGTGTTTTGATCACTGACCACAATGTGCGCGAAACGCTTGAGATTGTGGACCGCGCTTACATCTTGCACGATGGCAAGGTTCTGATGTCCGGGTCACCGGATGAGGTGGTGCGCAACGAAAACGTACGCCGCGTGTATCTAGGGGACAGTTTCCGCATCGGATAATTCCCGCACAACTTGACGTATGTCATTGACACGCGCGCGATGGGGGATTGAAATGAAGCCATGGCGTTTGACCCATCAGACCGTCAGTTCCGAAACCTCCTGCCGCCATAGCCGGATGGTGGAACCTACCGATGATCCCGCCTGATCTCCTTGTTATGCACACGGTCTCCAAATCTGTTCACCCGCGTGTATGTGCAAGGTTAAACAATAAAAAGGATACCCTATGCGTTACCAGATAACCGGCAAACAGATTGATATTGGTGAAGCGCTTCAAACCCATGTGAAGACCGAATTGGAGGCCATGCTGAGCAAGTATTCAGGGCGTCCAACCGATGCGACGGTGGTCTTTTCCAAGAGCGCCCATGAATTTGTTTGTGAGACAGTTGTTCACCTGTCCACGGGTTTAAATGCCAGCGCAAAGGCGCATGCGACTGAAATCTATGCCGCTTTTGACGGAGCTTGTGAAAAAATGGACAAGCAGCTCAGGCGGTATAAGCGGCGCCTGAAAGATCATCACAAGGACCGTACAGAACCAGTTGAACTTATTGGCGCATCTTCATATATCCTCGCCAGTGATGTGGAAACACATCAAGAGGAACCTGAGTCGCTTCAGCCGATTATCGTGGCAGAGATGGAAACCAAAATTCCGTCTTTGACCGTTGGGGAAGCGGTTATGCAAATGGAGTTGGCTGGACTGCCGGTTTTGGTATTCCGCAACGACAAAAAGGACGGTGTAAACGTCGTATATCGCCGCGATGATGGCAACATCGGTTGGATAGACCCGTAGGCGTTAACTGCGGGCGACGTAGGTCCGAAATGTGAGCAGGACATGAACTTCGCAGATTTGTTGAATCCCAAGGCCGTTAAGGCCGTCACAACCGCGTCTAGCAAGAAGCGTCTGATGCACACCATCGCTGATGTTGCAGAGGCGGCTTATGGTATCTCGGCACAGCGTGCTGTCGAGGCTTTGATGGATCGCGAAAGCCTTGGCCCAACCGGTGTGGGCCATGGCGTCGCGCTTCCGCATGCGCGGCTGGACGGTGTGGACTCTGTTGTCGGCGTCTTCATGCTGCTTGAAAAACCGATTGATTTTGACTCGGTCGACCGCCAGCCCGTTGATGTGATCTTTGCGCTGTTTGCGCCGGAAAATGCGGGCGTCGAACATCTCAAGGCGCTGGCTCTGGTGTCGCGCACGTTGCGGGATCAGAGTTTTTGCACCAAGCTTCGGGCAAATCCGGACGCAGCGACGCTGCATACGATCATCACCGAAGCCGCATCTGTTCAAGCCGCATAACGAAATCCCCGCTTAGGCGGGGATTTTTGCATCGTAATCCGAAAAGCCAAGCATCATATAATCGCGCGCATAGGCGTCGCGGGCAAGCTTTTCGAGCTGCGGGTCATAGATCGCATCAAGCTGCGGATGAGGCTGATCCTGTTCGGCCGGCACTGGGGGTGTCTTGTCGAGACCCGCGCGCTGTGCAATGTCGTGCAGGGCAGGCTCTAGATCCGCTTCGCGGATCAGACGGTCAGGCAGGCAGAAATCCGACATGCCTTGAAGGCAGGACACCTGGCTGGCCCAATGCGCATCCACGCGGATGCTGGTTTGACCATTAAGATTGGCGCGCAGGAATTTTAAGAAGCCTTCAAACGCGGATTTATGCGCATCAAGGTCATAGCCCGCATCGCTCTGGTCTTCGGGAAGATCAAGCCCGTGAACACGTATCAGATGGTTGCGGATCATTGAAAAGCTTCCGGGCCCAGTGCCAAGGATTTTTCCGCAAAACGCAGCATGCGCGCGCGCAAGGGGGTGCCGCAACACTGTGAAACGCTGATGCCCCGGGTTGTCCTGCATCCAGCCTCTGAGCGTTTTTTGATTGAATTTGCCCAACAGGTCAGACCCATCGCCGTCAATCGCCTGCATCCAGGCCGTGACCCGATCCTCGGGGCCCGAGCGGATCGGCAAGTACAACAGCGCGTGATGTCGGCACGCCTTGTAAGAGGGAACAACAGGTCCGCGCCTGGGTTCGAAATTCGGCGTTCGCGTCAGATCGAAATGGTCCAATCCACGCAAGGCAACGCTCATCTGGTCGTAATTCGCGACCTTTTCGGACAGGGGCTGGGGGTTTTGTGGCTTGAGCTTGCTTTCAAAGGCGTCAGGCACCGTGGGCACACCCAGCCATTGGGCCAATCCGGTTAACACGTCCGCATCATGAAGATCATCATACCCGATATAGAAGGCGGTTTGCCCGGTTGCTTGCAGGCTGTGCATAATATCAAGCTGGAAGGCCTGACTGCGTCCGACATGGCGTTCGAATTCGTGGATATCGAAATGCGCCTGTGCTTTCTTGCGGTTTTTGACGTTGGTGAGTTTCCATTGATCTGTCGCGCGCGCGATTTTCAGGCTGATGTAGCTGTCGAGCGGATTGCGCGTCAGAATGATCTTGGCACAGCTTTCATCGGTGAGGATGGCTGGCAAGATGCGGGGATCATGATCGTGAAAGAACCGAAACCCGTTCAGTTCGTCACCCTGATTGCGGAGCGTTCTTAGCAAGCGGTCCGGATTGTCTTCGCGTTGCGCCTGGGTGACGCCAAGGATGTCGGTGCTGTTCGGGTATCCGATGAAATTTGGGTTAAACGCCTCACCATGACAGGTGAGGCCGGGTATTTGATTGAGATAGTCTTCCAGCAGGTTCGACCCGGTGCGCATATCCGCAAAGACGACAAAATTCGTGAAGCGGGCGGGCACGGCTTATCGCTTTACCAGATAGGGGCGGGGGCGTTGCGTCTGCCGGGTTGGCGTTTGCGCGATGGGATCGGCCGGAAAATCGCCCATAAGATAGGGGTGCATGCCCTGGTTCTTGAGATTTTGAAGAAACTGACCGAACCCGGTCAGGTCTACCATCATCGGTGCCTCAGTCAGGCGTCGGTTGGGTTGGAACCCGATCTCGTCCACGATCACCTGGATGGCTTCCATCGGACTTTCGATGAATTCAGCCATTGTCCAGATGCGTTTTCGGCATTTTGAATAGGGGGATCGCAACGCATCCAGCATTTCGGTTTCGATCTTCTGAAGCTGTGCAGCCTCGCGGCGCAGGTCGCCAAAGGTTCTGTTGGACTGAAAAAGTGGTATTGCCCACGCTCCGCTTATCACAGAGACCTGCGCATTCGGGTCTTTGGCGATGTCCCACATGACGTGCCGAGTGCTGTTTGGACCGGTTTGAAAACACTGGCGTTCCCCACGCGTATTCCAAAGCAAATTGGTCAGAAACATCTTAGGATCGTAATCGCGCAAGGTTGCGTTGTCAGATAAAGACCCGTTCATAACGGTTTGCCCATCAGCAAAATGCGCCCGGTCCGGTGCGAATAAATGCCCATGCACGCGCGCGCCCGTTACCTGAGACAGCCAGGGTTCGAAATCGGTGAAAAGCTCGGTAAAGCCTTGAAACACCGAATATTTCGCGGCGGTGACGCCATTTTCCCAATCCTCGTTGGGATATCGGCTTTGCATATACAGCCCCGGACGGCCACGGGTTCTGCGATCAACGGCTTTTGCGAAAATCCGATCAATCTTGCCCGGGTTGGGTTCCTGCAAGCTCAGCTCTCCGGGTTTCGGGGTCAGGAAGGTTTCGTATAACCGATCTGCATACGGCCAGATCTTGCGCGCCACGAAACAATCAGACCGGCGCAAAAGCTGAAGGTGGTCATCATAAAAAATATGAGGTTTTCCCTGAAAATCGAACTTCGACAGCGTCAGGGATCGGCTGACGATATTTGTTGAATAGAGCCGCGACAGGGTTTGAAAATAGCTTTCGTCGGGAATCCAGACATGCCGGAAATACCGGTCATATGTTGTGCGCTTGGGGTCTTGCAGGATCGAAGACAGCGTCTGCCGGGTGAGGCACCACCACTGGCTCCCCATATGTGGGACAAGGGCGTCGGGGATTTTTCGCTTGTATCCAAACTTGCGCTGCAATTCGACAAAGCGGTCAAAAAGGTAGCGGTTGCGCCGCCAGGAAAACGGAAACCGCATCGTGAACCGTTCTTCATCCAGCCCGCCGACAGTCCAGGGCACATCCGCGGTTGTGGCGCTTTCGATATGGTCGGTTTTGGGCCGCGCCTTGAGATAGTCGATCAACTCCTGAACCGGGCGCAGGGGCAGACACGCGCCCGATGTAAGGTAAACGTGGCTGACCTCTTCGAATTCAGACAGCATCAGTTCGCTTGCGTCCTGACTGGCGGCGACCAATCCCCACGATCCCCAATCACAGCGATGGCGGCGCGAGAAGCGGATCAGGGGATCGTCACTCAGGCGCTGGGTAAAGATCTTGTAACGCTTGTTCGACACCATCTGATCGACATGGATTACAACCGGACACCCGGCTTTGGTCCAATGACGCGCGATTTCTTCGGCGCGATGCAGCGCCGTGTGGGCCAGCATGATGATGCCGATGCTCATGCCCAGTTCCCCATCGACATCAGACCGAGGATTTCAAGCTGACGCCAGTTGATGTATTTTTCGGACCATTTGCACCACAGTTCCGGATTGTCCTGCAGCGCGCTGGCATAAGCGACGTATTCAAGGCTGCCGGCATAGTGTTCGCGGCGCTTTAGCTCTTCCATTGCCTTTTCGTTGAAGGTGCTGAGGAACTTCGTGTGCAGCAACGCACCCGATGCTTTTTCCCCGCCCCATTCGTCATAGACATAGTTCAGACCGCGCGGCAGCAGCATATGGGTGGAGCTGGTATAGACATACCGGTTGTGCCACTTGACCAGTGGGATCTTGTTCAACGCCGGTGCAGCTTCGGGGCGATCTGCAAAGAACACGCGCGCACGCGGGCCGCCCTGTATCCACAGATTGCCAAGCAGGTGATTGCGTTTGAGCGTGTAGTTCCCGGAATCAAACCACGAGGCGATCTCCAGCGGGTTTTGACCCGCCTGATAGGGCACCGCATCAATTCTGCCCTTGGGATACATATCCAGCAACATCGCGCTGAAGGATCGGATCGACGACGCCTCTAGCCAGTCGGTCAGCGCGGGCAACGGGCGCGAGTCGCAGAACGGGTAGACGAAAAATTCATCGGGATCGACCGTCAGACACCAGTGATCATGGCCGTATTTCCGCAACAGCCAGTTGATCCAGTCCATGCCAAACCGGGATCGTTTATAGCTTTTGCGTGTATGCCAGACCGACACATCCGGCTGCTGCGCCAGCAATTCAGACGTGCCATCGGTGCTGTCATTGTCGACAAACAGGAAATGGGACACGCCCATGTCACGGTAGTATTTGAGGAAATACGGAAGGCGCACCCCTTCGTTACGCAGTGTGCAAAACAAAAGGATGTCGGTTTTGCGAATTTGGCTGGTGCGATTGGCAACAGGTTTCATCTCGCGGCGTTTGCGAAACGCGCGAATCCTCCAGCGTTTTCGCTGAAGCCGAAGCCCATATCTTTGCACCACGCTCAATGGTCAGCTTTCTTTGCCTGCGGACGCACCACATGCGGGGATATCAAAGTCGTGTAAACAGTTGGTTGAAATGTCCCTGCCAACTGGGGACGTGGATTGCCCCTTGCCTATACTGCTCACCGCTTTGGCCCCGATGTCTGTGCATCAGTTGCTCGATTTTGTTGCGCCAAGAGTAGCGATCTGATTCGCCTGCGTAAATAGGGTATTCTTTCAACAGTTCTTTGAAGACAGACAGCGGGTTGCAGACAAGTGGAACATTCAGCTGTGCTGCCTCGAATGCGGGGTAACCAAATCCTTCTGCTAGGCTTGGGAACAGCAGACCATTGCTGTGCTTCAAAAGTGCCCACATTTCTGAATCTGCAAGGTTTGGGCATTCGTGAATATTGGCTGGTTTTTGATCAAGCCGCTTGAACAGATCGGTGTTCAGCCAGCCGCGTTGACCAATCAGAATAAGATGCGGATCAGTGGGTCCGTCATAGTCCGCCCAAAGGTCGAGTAGAAAACCGATATTTTTGCGCGGTTCCAGCGTTCCGATGGCCACAAAATAGGGCTGATCCGACCAAAGCCCGGCAGGCGGTTGACCGATCTCAATGTCAGGGATGCCCGGCAGAACAACATGCACATGATCGACCGCAATCGTCGGTGCATGCCGAAGAATGTCGCGTCGGGTGGCGTTGGAATTGCACAACACAATGTCCGCATTGCGCGCAACTTTGGTCAGGAAGCGTTTGAACTTGATCCGGGCGTGCCCGGTCTGTGTGTCCGGCCAATCCAGCGGGATTGTATCATGCACATAAGCCAGCCACCGCATCCTGTTGCAGCTTTGCACCGCATGGATGACCCGGTCGGTCACATTGGTTTGCCCGACATTCATGTAAACAGACCCCTCCGGTAAATGCCGTTGTAGCATCTGTCGCAACCGGGACGGTGTTGCGCGATCAAGGGCCAGTTTGCGCAGACCGGTCTCGACCACTGCGCGCGCCATATCGGTGCGTCGCACAACGCGGGACATCAAATCCCGCCGGTGCCACATCGCCTGTTTGCTGTGTTCCAAAAGTGCAGCGCACCCATTCTGGTCAAGAAGCAGATATCCGAGTTTTGTCCGGACCAGACCGTAAAGAGCTGTGTCGCAGGCAATCAGATGTTCCAGATATGCCCGTTCAATCCGGTCGATCCCCGTGGCCCGTTTTCGCGCCCGGCTCACCGTTCTGGTGAGATCAAGCAAATGCGCAGAGGCCGGGCTATTGACGATAGTCGGCAACTTGATGCCAGCGCCACGCATCTTCGATCATCTGGGCCATGGTCGATTTTCGCGGCGTCCATTTCAGTTCGTCTTCGGCGCGCCGTGATCCCGAGACAAGCTTGATCGCGTCACCAGCCCGGCGTGCGCCGATGTTGGTTGGAACCGTTCTGTTGGTGACCCGATTGGCCGAGCCGATGACGTCGCGGACCGAAAACCCCGAACCTGTCCCAAGATTGAACGCGCGACTGCCTTTGCCGTCCAGCAACCAGTGAAGGCCAAGGATATGGGCGTCCACCAGGTCGGACACATGCACATAATCGCGGATACATGTGCCGTCATGGGTTGGGTAATCCGTGCCATAGATCGTGACGTGATCCCGTTCTCCGGCGACAGTATCAAGCACGATTGGGATCAGATGCGTTTCAGGTCTGTGGAATTCCCCGATTTCGGCGTCAGGGTCGGCGCCGGCGACGTTGAAATACCGGAAAATGACGTGTCTCAGGCCAAAGGTTGTTTCAAAATCCTCAAGCATCCGCTCTACCGCCTGTTTCGAGGCACCATAGGCATTTATTGGGTGTTGCGGTGTGTTTTCATCAAGAACGACATCGTCCTGATCGCCGAATGTTGCGCAGGTCGAGGAAAACACGATGTCCAGACACCCATGCGCGACAGCCGTTTCAAACAGGTTAAGCGAACCAAGCACATTGTTGCGCCAATACAAACCGGGCTTTGCCATCGCCTCATCAACACGGCTTAGCGCGGCAAAATGCAGAACAGCGCGTGGCGCATGGTCTTGAAACGCACGTTCAATCGAAGATTTGTCAGTCAGATCGCCCTCAACGAGCGGTCCGAACTGAACAGCATCGCGCCAACCGGTGGAAAGGTTGTCAAAAGTGACGGGTGTATAGCCCGCGTTTGCAAGAGCCTTGCAGGCATGCGACCCGATGTAGCCTGCTCCGCCGGTGATGAGGACTTTCATGGATTACTCTGCCGCGCTTTCGATCTGCATGACAGAATCGAGGAAACCGCGCAGATCGTCTTTCAGATCGTCACGGGCCAACCCGAATGCCACAGTGGCCTGCAAAAACCCCGCCTTTGAGCCACAATCGAACCGTTGGCCGCGGAAGCGATACCCGTACACGCCAGTTTTGTCGATTTCCTGTGCAATGGCATCGGTCAGTTGGATTTCCCCACCTGCGCCGGTTTTCTTTTTGTTGAGGTTTTTAAGAACGGCAGGGTTAAGTATGTACCGCCCGATCACAGCTAGGTTCGAGGGCGCGTCATCAACGGCGGGTTTTTCGACCATGCCTTTGACAGAGACCATGGCCCCCATATCGTCTTTGACATCAAGAATACCGTAGCTGGACGTTTGCGTATGGGGAACTTCCATCGCCGCAACCATGTTGCCACCGGTTTCCTCATAAGCTTCGACCATTTGTTGAAGGCATGGCTTTTCGGATGAAATCACATCATCCGGCAGCATCACCGCAAAGGGTTCATCACCAATCAAACGACGCGCGCACCAGACCGCATGACCTAGGCCAAGCGCCTTGTGTTGACGCATATAGGCGATTGCACCGCTGTCCATGTTGGTGGATTTCAGATCTTCCAGGATGTCCATCTTGCCCTTCTTGCGCAATTCCTGTTCGAGCATCGGGGATTGGTCAAAGTAATCCTCAAGCGCACCTTTGCCGCGCGAGGTGATGAAGATGAATTCCTTGATCCCGGCGGCGCGCGCTTCATCGATGGCATATTGAACCAGCGGTCGATCCACCAAGGTCATGATCTCTTTTGGCACAGACTTTGTGGCCGGAAGAAACCGCGTGCCCAAACCAGCGACAGGGAAGACGGCTTTGGTAACTTTGTTTCGCATGTCCTGCTCCTAAACACGCCACATATTTTTCTGGCACATGTCATATGCCACAGATTGCTGGCGCTGAGTATGACATAAGTGGGGAATATATACGAAGTTTTGCATAATTACGCCGATGCGATGTAAGTTGCGCCTGCCTGATACCGGATGCCTTTCAGACGATCCATGATCCGTGCGACTCGCGCTGACCGGGTGCTAAGCTGCACAAGCCGTTCCGTGCGTAGGTCTTTTCCATATATGCCACCCGTATGCCGCCAGACGCCGTCTTCTGTGAACGTGACGCGATGAAATAAGGCGCTGTGCGATAATTCAAAGACGGTGACGCGGTGCCCGTCTTGAACAAGTGCTTGAGCTGCCTCGGTTTTCGAAAAGCTGTGTTCGATCAGATACACGTCCTTGTTCGCAAGCGGATCGAAGCGCGGAATTTCGCGCTGTGTTGTCTGGGATATGGGCGGGGCTTTGCTGAACTCGCGCGTTAGCCCGTCTGAATAGCCATGCTCCAGTTGTTTAAGCAGCCGGTACACATCATCGGGGGTCAAAGATCCGCGTTGCATGTGCCCGAGAAGCCATCTGCGCCGGTCATGGAGCAATGCGGCTTTTGCATCTTGCTGATGGTGCAGGGCAGCATGTTTGCGATGAAACACAGCAGCTGATGCGCCAATTTCCCAGAGGGTTTTGGGAGTGCGGTTTGAGTTTCGAAACCGGCTTTGGGCGGTTCCATGATGCACCACGGCTTTGGGAACAAACGCTGTTCGCGCGCCGGTCTTGGAAATCCGCAAGGTTAGGTCGGTTTCGTCGAGGTAAAATGTGAAGCGTGGATCAAACCCGTTCTGATCCAAAATAGTGTCGCGCCGGAAGGCCATGTTTGTGCCATGCAAACGCGGGACACCGTGTGCGCTGGGCGTGATTTCAATTGGACCAGTTGCGTCGGTTGCGACATCATGTGTTTGTCCGAAATCGTCAACCAGACTTGCGGTATGCTGTATCGAAATCCCGTTGCGGCCAAGGGTGATGCCCCCCGCCTGCGCAATGTCCGTGCCATCAAACGCAGCGGCCAGATGAGTCAGCCATGTTGGTTCGGGAACGGCATCGTCATCAATGAATGCAAGTATTTCGCCACAGGCATGTGAAACACCCAGATTGCGGGCTTTCGAGATGTTCGCCTCGTTGAAATCAACAACCAGCACCGGGCGTTTCAAATCCAGTGCGCGCGCAGTGCTGGCCCCGTCAGGGCAGGCGACAACCACAGTTTCGAACACCGGGTAGTCCATCTGATCAATGGCGATCAAACATCGATGCAACCAGCGAGATCTGTTGTGACTGACAACAATAACAGTGACCGAAAGAGCCGTCACAGCCGGGCTCACACTTTGGACAGCTTTACGCCCGGTGCGGTTGCCACAAAAAACGGATTGGCAAAGGTTGGTTTTCCGTAAGACAGGGGTGCCAGATCATCAAGCCGCAGAACCTGTCCACCGGCCCCCTCTAAAACAGCATGGCCTGCTGCGGTGTCCCATTCCATTGTGCGGCCAAGTCGCGGATAAAAATCCGCTTCTCCGGTCGCGACCAAACAGAATTTTAGCGACGATCCCGCGCTTTTGCTGTCTTTGACGGCATATTGGTTGATGTAGTCATCGGTTGCCTGATCCCGGTGCGATTTGGACGCGACAACCATGAGGGCCGACATGTCAGGAGAAGACACATGTATCGGCACCAGCTGCCCAACTGTTTCGGTGTCAAAAGGGCCTGTTTCTTCCACGCTTTGGCCATCGCCGCGCGTGTAGAAAAGCCGGTTTTTTGCCGGGGCATAGACGATGCCGCGTGTTGGTTGCCCGTTTTCGACCAAGGCGATGTTCACCGTAAAATCGCCGCGACGGTGGATGAATTCCTTGGTTCCATCCAAAGGGTCCACGATCAGAAAATCGCGCACATCCAGACGATGTGTCTCTGATTGCTCTTCTGTGACCAGCGCGATGTCGGGGAAGGTTTTGCGCAGACCCTCCGAGATCAAAGCATCGGCCGCTTCGTCAGCTTCTGTCACCGGGCTGCTGTCTGATTTGGACCGGACATCGAAATCATCGGACTGGTAAATCTCCATGATCCGATCCCCTGCTTCAAGCGCCAACCGGCGCAATGTTTGCATCAATGCATCATAGTCCACAGCCATCGGAACCCACCTCAATTGATTTGATTGCCCGGCTCACTTATCATGTCGTTAACAAAAGTCCGCAAGAACAGTCAGACAAACTGACGATTGATATGTGGACAGAGGCAGAGGCAAAAGCATGTTCCAGAGTTCCGCTCCGAGAAATCGGACGTCGTCTGCGCTAAATATTGCAGAGCTTATTTATCACAATACTGTCCGGTCTGTTCGTAAAACGCATGGCAACGCCTTTCTGTCGATCGCGGTCAGCGTGTTTCAATCGTTGATGTTTGTTCTGTTTTTCTATGTCATGTTTTCCGTCTTGGGCATGAAAAGCCTCGCGTTGCGGGGTGACTTCGTGATCTTCCTTTTGACCGGTATCTTTCTGTTCATGACGCATAACAAATCGGTCGGTGCGGTTCTTGGCAGCGAAGGTCCGACTTCGCCGATGATGCAACATGGGCCGATGAACACATTCATCTCGATCGTCTCGTCCATGCTTGCTGTGTTGTATATTCAGGTCGTGGCCGTGGCCTTTATTCTGTTCGTCTATGACGTGGCGATGAACCCCTATGTTCTGACCGAAATCGTTGAACCGATGCCCGTGATCGGAATGCTGTTGCTGTCCTGGTTCTCGGGCGGGTGCATCGGACTTGTGTTATTCGCGCTGAAGCCTTGGTTTCCGGGGTTCGTCGGTTTTGTCTCAACGCTGTATAAACGGGCGAACATGATTGCCTCTGGTAAGATGTTTGTCGCCAATTCATTGCCCGGCTTCATGATCTCGATGTTCGATTGGAACCCGCTTTTCCATACCATTGACCAAGCGCGCGGATATGCGTTCATCAATTATGTTCCGCGGAATACGAACTGGGAATATGTCGTCTATCTTTCATTGATCTTTCTGATGGTTGGGCTGATGGGTGAATTTTACACCCGTCGTCGGGCTTCGGCGTCTTGGTCGGCTCGGAACTGATCACGTCACCACGCGCAATGTCAGGTTGATACGCCCACCATCGGCCAGCAGAGCAGAGTTGTTGGGTTTGATGCGGTCGATGCCATGAAAAGCCTGTCGGGCCGATCCGCGCATGACCACGACATCTCCTGACTTTAACCAAACTGACTCTGTCTTGCCGCCGCGCGTCGTATTGCCCATGCGGAACAAGGCATCGTCGCCAAGCGAAACCGAAAGAACCGGTTGCGACAGGTCTGCTTCATCGCTGTCCTGGTGCATACCCATTTTTGCACTGTCTGCATACCAGTTGATCAAGCAACATTCGGGGCGACGCGCCTCCGGCACGAGCTCTGTCCAAACGTCGAGCAAAATTTTCGGGATCGCCGGCCATGCCACACCAGAGGGGTGTCGCGCCTCGTACCGGTATCCTTTGCGATCACTGATCCAACCATACGCGCCTGCCGCGCTCATCCGCACCGACATCGGCTTGCCTCTTGGCGTTACGGGGCGAATCAAAGGTGCCGTCATCAGGCAGGACCGCAAGGCGTCGACCAGATCAGATTGCACCTCTTTGGGCAGGTAATCGGGGTAAATCTCGAAGCCACGGATGAGAACTTTGTTCATGTTCCTCATATTAATTGCGCTGGCCCGGAAACGCATACCGAATTTTCAGGAATTCAAGATAGCAGCGATGCTTGCAGGCGTCCTGTCGCCTCCTTATATACCCATCGGACCCGCTGACCACGAACTGTCAGCGGAACGTAATGCGGGGCGGGATGCCGAAATGGGTCTTCGTCTCGTGAAATCGCCTTGAGATATGAAGGGATCGAAAACATGGCCAAAGTGATTGGTATTGACCTTGGAACAACCAACAGCTGCGTCGCAATCATGGACGGATCGCAGCCACGCGTGATCGAAAACGCCGAAGGCGCACGCACGACGCCATCGATTGTCGCATTTACAGATGACGAACGCCTTGTGGGCCAACCGGCCAAACGCCAGGCGGTCACCAACCCGGAAAACACTGTCTTTGGTGTCAAGCGCCTGATCGGCCGTCGCAATGACGACCCCGCGCTGGCCAAAGACCGCAAGAACATGCCATTCGCTGTTATCGACGGCGGAAATGGCGACGCATGGGTTGAAGCGAAGGGCGAAAAGTATTCGCCGTCACAACTCTCTGCGTTCATCCTGCAAAAGATGAAAGAAACCGCTGAATCCTATCTTGGTGAAGATGTGGATCAGGCAGTGATCACCGTACCTGCCTATTTCAATGACGCCCAGCGTCAGGCAACCAAGGACGCCGGTAAAATCGCTGGTCTTGAGGTGCTGCGCATCATCAACGAACCGACCGCAGCGGCGCTGGCCTATGGCCTCGACAAGAAAGAAGCGCGCACCATCGCGGTTTATGACCTGGGCGGCGGAACATTCGACGTGACCATCCTCGAAATCGACGATGGTTTGTTTGAAGTGAAGTCCACCAACGGGGACACGTTCCTGGGTGGTGAAGACTTTGACATGCGCATCGTCAACTACCTTGCTGACGAGTTCAAGAAAGAGAACGGCGTTGACCTGACGCAAGACAAGATGGCGCTTCAGCGTCTCAAGGAAGCGGCGGAAAAGGCCAAGATCGAGCTGTCGAGCTCTAGCCAGACCGAGATCAACCAGCCGTTTATCTCGATGGACGGCAAGACCGGCCAGCCCCTGCACCTCGTGCTCAAGCTGACGCGCGCCAAGCTGGAAAGCCTTGTTGGCGACCTGATCAAGGCATCGCTCAAGCCGTGCCAGGCCGCGTTGAAAGATGCCGGTCTGAAAACCAGCGACATCGACGAGGTGGTTCTTGTTGGCGGTATGACGCGTATGCCGAAAGTGACCGAAGAAGTGACTAAATTCTTCGGCAAAGAGCCACATAAAGGTGTGAACCCGGATGAAGTGGTTGCCATGGGTGCCGCCATTCAGGCCGGTGTTCTGCAGGGTGACGTGAAAGACGTTGTTCTTCTGGACGTGACGCCGCTGTCGCTGGGTATCGAAACCCTGGGCGGTGTGTTCACACGTCTGATCGACCGCAACACCACGATCCCGACGAAGAAGTCGCAGATCTTCTCGACCGCGGAAGACAACCAGAACGCTGTGACGATCCGCGTGTTCCAGGGTGAGCGTGAAATGGCGGCTGACAACAAGATGCTGGGTCAGTTCAACCTTGAGAACATTCCGCCTGCACCGCGCGGTATGCCTCAGATCGAAGTGACGTTTGACATTGATGCCAACGGTATCGTGTCGGTGGCCGCCAAGGACAAAGGCACTGGCAAAGAGCAGACGATCACGATCCAGGCGTCGGGTGGACTGTCTGACGACGACATCGAAAAGATGGTCCAGGATGCCGAAGCCAACGCCGAGTCCGATAAGGAACGCCGCGAAATGGTCGAGGCCCGCAACCAGGCGGAAAGCCTTATCCATTCGACCGAAAAGTCGGTGGAAGAACATTCCGACAAGGTTGATCCGACCACCATTGAAGCCATCGAATTGGCTATTGCCGCGCTCAAGGATGATCTGGAGGATGAAAAAGCCACTGCCGACAAGATCAAGTCGGGAATCCAGAATGTCACCGAGGCTGCCATGAAGCTGGGCGAGGCGATCTATAAGGCACAAGCCGAAGAGGCTGAGGACGCTGAGCCAGCGGCGGCCGACGAAGGCAGCGACGATGACACCATCGTTGATGCCGATTTCGAAGATCTCGACGACAACAAGCGCGCCTAACACTTGTTGGGCGGAATCGATAGGGATCGGCCCGGTTACCGGGCCGGTCCTCGTCGTTTCCGTGAAAGGAGGGCATGATGTCCAAACGTGACTATTACGATGTGCTCGGCCTGAAGAAAGGCGCGTCCGCGGACGAGATCAAGAAAGCCTATCGCGGCAAAGCCAAAGAGCTGCATCCCGACCGCAACGCAGACAATCCCAAGGCCGAAGATCAGTTCAAGGAAGCCAACGAGGCTTACGAGGTTCTGAAAGACGCAGACAAGAAAGCGGCCTATGATCGCTATGGTCACGCGGCTTTCGAGGGCGGAATGGGCGGCGGCCCCCGCCCCGGTGGCGGACAAGGCGATTTCGCCAGCGCGTTTTCAGATGTGTTTGACGACCTGTTCGGCGATTTTATGGGCGGGCAACGGGGTGGCGGACGCCAACGTGCCTCTCGGGGCGCGGATCTGCGCTACAATCTGCGGGTCACTCTTGAAGACGCCTATGCCGGAATGCAGAAAACCATCGAGGTTCCGACATCTGTGCAATGCGGTGACTGCAACGGGTCCGGTGCCGAAGGCGGAGCAGAGCCCACCACCTGTCCAACATGTTCGGGCATGGGCAAAGTGCGTGCAACGCAGGGGTTCTTTACGGTGGAACGCACCTGTCCGACCTGTTCGGGCCTGGGCCAGACGATCAAAAACCCCTGTAAGGGCTGCGGTGGTGCCGGCCGCGTTCAGAAAGAGCGCGCGTTGTCGGTCAATATTCCCAAGGGAGTGGAAACCGGAACGCGGATCCGTCTTGCTGGGGAAGGCGAAGCCGGGCTGCGCGGCGGGCCTCCCGGTGATCTTTACATTTTTATCGAGGTCACACAGCACGATCTGTTCGAACGCGATGGCGCGCATTTGCATTGTCGGGTGCCTGTGTCGATGACGGTTGCGGCCCTTGGCGGCAATATTGAAGTCCCGACCATCGATGGCGGCCGCAGCCGCGTTTCGATCCCATCAGGAAGCCAATCGGGTCGCCAGATGCGGCTTCGCAGCAAAGGGATGCCTGCGCTGCGCGGGGCCGGGCAAGGGGATATGTTCATTGAACTTGCCGTGGAAACGCCAGTCAATCTGACGTCGCGTCAGAAAGAACTTCTGCGCGAATTCGAAGAAATGAGCGAAGACAACAACCCGGAATCCAAGAGCTTTTTTAAATCGGTGAAAGGTTTTTGGGATTCCATGAAAGGCTAGGTTTAACGGCGCAGTCATCTGCGCCGTTAGCGCTTTGTTAAGCGGGATGGGCCAGGATACCCGGATGCCCCGCTCAACATCTTTTGCACAACTCTCGCTTTTCGAAGCACCTTCGGCTCCGCCGACACAGGTGCCTGCAGTATCTGCCCAAACGCATATTCCAAAACCGCCAAAACCGCCAAAACCCAAGATCCCGTCCTATCTCAAAGATCACCGGGCGCGTCTGCGCGCGCGATTTTTGACCGGCGGGGCAGACCCTCTGCCGGATTACGAGCTGTTAGAATTGTTGCTTTTCCGGTCACTCAAGAACGGCGACGTCAAACCCACCGCGCGCCTGCTGTTGGATATGTTTGGCGATTTCAATTCTGTACTTGCTGCCCCAATCGACCGTTTGCAAGACGTGCAAGGCGTGGGCGAAAAAACCGCGTTTGATCTGAAACTGATTGAAGCCTCCGCACATCGCATGACGCAAACCAAGGTGCTTAAACGCGAGGTGATTTCCAGCTGGTCCGCGCTTCTTGATTACTGCCGCGCGTCAATGGCCTATTGCGACACCGAACAGTTCCGCATCTTTTTCCTTGATCGCAAAAATGTTCTGATCGCCGATGAAAAGCAGGCCACAGGCACGGTCGATCATGTTCCGGTCTACCCCCGTGAAATCATCAAACGCGCCTTGGCGCTGAACGCATCTGCACTGATTCTTGTTCACAACCACCCATCGGGTGATCCAACGCCGTCATCGGCTGATATCACCATGACCCAAGATATTGTGGCTGCGTGCGATGCCTTGGGCATTACCGTTCACGACCATCTGATCATCGGGAAATCCAAGGAAACAAGCTTCAAATCCGAGGGTTATCTTGATTAACGCACCCAAACCTCGACCCGGCGGTTTACCTGTCGTCCCCAACTCGTGTCGTCACAGGCCATCGGCATCGCTTCTCCAAATGCGTCAGTGGATAGTGTGACCTGAGACAGGTTCGAGGCCTCGACCGCGCCTTCGACGGCAAGTTTTACAGCCTGCGCGCGGTCGCGTGCAATTCGAAGGTTGGCCAAAGCAGGGCCGTCCCCATCCGAAAAACCGACAAACACAAGCTGACGCCCGTCATAGACACCCGCTTCCATCGCTTGGGCCAATTGCTGAACGTTAGAGCGGGATTGCGCGTCAAGACGCGTTTGCCCCGGCTCGAACCGGAAGGATGTTGACAGACGCCTGAGCGGTGACAAGGTCTCAACCATGCGTTTCAAGCTTGCGATTCCGCTGTCCCCCTCTGCCACGCGCACGGCATTGGCAAGGCGATCCCCCTGAATATTTAGTGAAATCTCTTCCGGAGCCTGATCCACAAACCCGGCGCGTCGCGTTATGATCTGCGCAGGAGCGCTGCGCGTATACGCCAGGAAATCTCGGGCGAGTTTTGGCAATCGTCGCGCGGGGATGTACAAAAACATCGGGGCCGTCAGCGGGTAATCTTCTGTTTTGATCGTCAAGCGGTTGGCCCGCAAAGAAAATTCGCAAGTGCCGGTCAGTGCGAGCGCCTTGCTGTTCCCGACCTCGGAAAAACTCGCGATGCCAAGGCTCAACCGGTCTTTGGTAACTGCTTGGGCCAGAGCAAGGTTTGTTGTGTGGCGCTGGACGGTGTCGATCAGGGATACGTTTGCCCGTCTCAAAATGCGATCCTCAACCGCTTGGGCAATACCGGATTGGGCATCGCGCATGTGGACCGATATCGGCGCGTCAGGCCCGCCCAAGCTGCGCCAATTGTCGATATCTCCGGATAAAATCCGCGCAAGATCGGACACAGATAAAGCCGAAACCGGGTTGGTGGGTGATACGATCACCGTCATGGCATCCAGTGCCAGAACCCGGCTGCGATTGACATCGTCAAGGGTGCCCAGACCCGCCTCTTTTGCGAGGGCGAGTTCTCCGGGGCGAATTTCGCGCAGGGCCATCACCAGATCGGCTTCATTGGCCAGCAGATCTGCAAACCCTTCATCCGTGCTTGAGACGCGAAACTGAAACCGTGCCACCAATTTTCCGGTTTCATGCGACGTCACTTCATAGGTGAAGCGGGTGTCATCGTGTGGAATGCGTTGCGATTTCAGGTTATTCTGAAGCGCGAAACCTTCCACCAATGCGGGCATCAGCACATCGCCGATTGTGGAGGATCCCGAGATTGAAATGTCTGCGACAAAATCAATAAGCGACGGGCAGCCCGGTCCTTCGCACCTGACGCCAGACCCATCGACCGTCAGTTCGCCATATTCGGTCTGGACACGATAGAACTGACCATCGAACCCCAATAAGGTTCCCGACAGCTCGATCGCGCCGTCCCGCGATTTTAATGTGACATCATCTGCAACAGCCGCTGCAGATGACACCATAAGGAAAAGTGCGACCCAAAGCGCCGCACATATATTTTTCATGGATCGCGCCTTTGAACCGCCCGCTTATTTTGAAGCGATTGTCAGGTCTTCGACGATATTTTTCAACATCAAGAAATCGCCCACAGTGTCACAACCGGGGACATCTATGATTAGCTCTTTCGACATCAGGTCCGCACCGTTGCGAATTTCAAGCGTTTGCGCTTCGACGCTGGTTCCACAATTGCTGGCGAGAATTTCCGCCTCGACGGTCAAGGCGACAGTGCCGGACGCCTGTGTCATTCCGGTGGGGAAGGTATAAACCTCGGCCAGCAGTGCATCCGGCGCATCAGGTGACCCCAGACGTGTCAGGAACCCGCCATCCCCGGTGGCAGCCCGTGTCGGATCAGACTCGGTTCCGTGCCAGACATGCCCTTCCGAGAAATACTGCGCGTCGAATTCCCGTGCATGAAGCTGCAGACCGACATCGCCGCGCCATTGTAGCACCACGCGGTCATAAAACGGCACGGTGGGCATTTGCGCATGCGCGACAGCGCCTGACCCATCCAGGAACGATGCAATCACAACGGCATTTTCCACCAAGGCCGGAATTTGAAGCGACAGCATGCCATCGGCATCAACCAGATCGGTGAACATCATGCCATTGTGGTGAAAGGTGACGCGTTCGCCGTCGTGACAGGGCGCGTTCAGATCAACGGAAATCATGGCACCTGCAGCGATATTTGCGGATAAGCTCACATCGCATTGTCGGTTTATCGTGTCTTCTGTCGCGGATGTCTCGATTGGCTCAATATCTTCTGTAATCGCCGCCGTGCCAATCACGGACGCCGGCAACGGCGCAATCGGGATGTCAGGCGGGACCATGGATTTGGGTGTCGAAGACACTTCCTGCACGTCAGAGACCATAAACGGAGCTTGTGCGTCGGTGACGTTGGTGGAGTGGCCTGCTCCTGGCCAGTATTGCATCAGTAAGCCAATACAAAGCGCCGAACTGACCGTGCCAGCGGCGACAAGAATGGATGATTTGCGTTCCATGGCAGACCCCCAATGCGTTTGCTGCATTGGATGTTCTGCTGTTGAAACTGGGTCTGGCTAGGGCGCAGATTGGGTTAATTTGCGACCGCTTTGTGGCAATATCGTCTTAGACCAACCGCCCATGGCAATGTTTGAACTTCTTGCCAGATCCGCAGGGGCAGGGATCGTTGCGTCCGGGATTGCCCCACGTTGCTGGGTTGGTTTCATCAAAACCGGCTGCGGCAGCGCCAGGATTGCCCAAAGCGCCCCCTTCTGCCTGATCTGATGCCTGCTGGGCCGCTTTCGCCATTGCAGCCTGCTGCGCGGCCAGTTGTTCCATCATGGCGCGCTGCTCTTCTTCGGACATCGGACGGACTTGTCCAAGCTGTTTGGACACATCTTCGCGCAGGCTGTCGAGCATGGATTCAAACAGTTGGAACGCTTCGGATTTGTATTCGTTCAGCGGATCGCGTTGCGCGTATCCGCGGAAGCCGACAACAGAGCGAAGGTGCTCAAGCGTCAAAAGATGCTCGCGCCATTTGCTGTCGATGGTTTGTAGCAGAACCTGCTTTTCGATCTGGCGCATCGTGTCCTGACCAAAGGCGTCGGCCTTTTCCGTCATATAGGCGTCAGAGGCGTCTTCAAGCCGCTCGCGCATAACTTCGGCATCGACGCCTTCCTCTTCGCCCCATTCGACCACGGGTGCGTCAAGGCCGATCATCTCTTTCACAGCGGCCTGCAATCCGGCGGTATCCCACTGATCTGCATATGATTTCGGTGGAATATGGGTATCGACAAGATCATCAATCACCTGATGACGCATGTCCTGTGTTACCTCGGCAAGATCCTGCGCTTCCATGATCTCGCGGCGTTGGCTAAAGATCACCTTCCGCTGGTCATTCATGACATCATCGAATTTCAAAAGCTGCTTTCGGATGTCAAAGTTGCGACCTTCCACTTTGGCCTGTGCCCGCTCAAGCGACTTGTTCACCCAAGGGTGAATGATCGCTTCACCTTCTTTCATGCCCAATGTCGACAGCACTTTTTCCAGACGCTCGGACCCAAAAATCCGCATCAAATCGTCGTCCAGAGACAGAAAGAACGAGGATCGCCCCGGGTCCCCCTGACGGCCAGAGCGGCCGCGCAGCTGATTGTCGATGCGGCGGCTTTCGTGGCGTTCGGTGGCCAGAACAAACAAACCGCCGGCGTCCTTGACCGCCTGCTCTTCGGTGTCGTGCGTTGCTTCAATCCGCTTGCGGACATCTTCGGGGTCAGCGTCCGGATCGGCCGCAATGGCATCAAGCACCTGAAGCTCGACATTGCCGCCCAATTTGATGTCTGTTCCGCGCCCCGCCATATTTGTCGCGATGGTAATCGCGCCAAGCTTCCCGGCATCTGCGACGATCTGGGCCTCTTGTTCGTGCTGACGCGCGTTCAGGACGCTGTGTTTCAGACCGGCTTTCTCAAGCAGTTGGCTGAGCATCTCTGATTTCTCGATAGAGGTGGTGCCCACCAGCACCGGCTGCTGTTTCTCGTGCGCGGCCTTGATTTCGGCCACAATCGCATCGAATTTCTCCTGCGCGGTCCGGTAGACCTTGTCGTCCTCATCAATCCGCGCGATTTCGCGGTTGGTTGGCACTTCGACCACGCCGAGGCCATAAATTTCGGAAAACTCGTCCGCTTCGGTGGCCGCAGTCCCGGTCATTCCCGACAGCTTTTCGTACAGGCGGAAGTAGTTCTGGAACGTCACGCTGGCCAGTGTCACGTTCTCGGGTTTGATGTCACAGTCTTCCTTGGCCTCGATGGCCTGATGCAAACCTTCGGACAAACGTCGCCCAGGCATCATCCGCCCGGTAAATTCGTCAATCAGGACGACCTCGTTGTCCCGGACAATGTAGTCCTTGTCGCGCTGGAACAGCTTGTGCGCGCGCAATCCCTGATTGACGTGGTGAACAATGGTGGTGCTTTCTGGATCATACAGAGATTGCTCTTCCGGCAGGATACCTTCTTTGTGAAGCGTCTCCTCCAGATATTCGTTCCCTTCATCGGTAAAGGTTACATTCCGTGTCTTTTCGTCGATGGTGAAATGTTCGTCGGTCAGCAGCGGAATAAGCTTGTCGATGGCGACGTAAAGCTCGCTCCGGTCCTGTGCCGGCCCCGAAATGATCAAGGGTGTCCGGGCTTCATCAATCAGGATCGAATCCACCTCGTCGACAATGGCGAAGAAGTGATCGCGCTGATACATCTGGTTCAGCTCGGACTTCATGTTATCGCGCAGATAATCAAAGCCCAGTTCGTTGTTGGTGGCATACGTGATATCGCATGCATAGGCGTCGCGCTTTTCGTCGTCCGCCTGACGCGGATAGACAACCCCTGTGGTTAATCCAAGCGCGCCGTAGACCTTGCTCATCCATTCGCTGTCACGCCGGGCAAGGTAGTCGTTGACCGTCACGATATGCACGCCGCGTCCGGTCAGCGCATTCAGATAGGCCGGGAAGGTCGCAACAAGTGTCTTGCCTTCGCCGGTTTTCATTTCCGAAATGTTGCCCTGGTGCAGAAAGATGCCCCCCATCAGCTGCACATCAAAGGCCCGCAGCCCCAAGGCGCGTTTCGCGGCTTCGCGGCAATTGGCAAAGGCTTCGGGCAGCAGGTCATCCAACGACTCACCATTGGCGTGTCGGGCTTTGAACTCGGCTGTCTTCTCGATGATCTGGGCATCGCTTAGTTTTTCAAACTCAGGTTCGAGAGCGTTGATCTTTTGAACCAGAGGGCGGGTCGCCTTGACTTTGCGGTCGTTCGGCGTTCCGAACACCTTGCGCGCGACTTTACCTAATCCCAGCATGCACTCTCTTTCAGGTTTGACATCTTCGTGTGCGGCATCTGCTTGCCCGCCTCGCACACAGCCCATATGACACAGGGGAACGACCGGCCTCGCAGAGCCATACGGCGATGTAAGGTCCGTGAAATACAGTGTCAACGCCACCCATCGGCGCGGGTGGCACCGAAAGGATAAGAGATGTCAAAACTCATCACTAAATTGTCTGCAGGCGCATTCGCGCTTTTGTTGGCTTTGCCCGCTCAGGCGCAAGACACGCTGGATGCAGAGTCAGTGGTTGCGACGATCAATGGCACCGAAATTACCCTTGGGCATATGTTGATCATCCGTGCCGCATTGCCGGATCAATACCAGCAATTGCCGGATGACGTGTTGTGGGATGGCATTCTTGACCAGATCGTCCAGCAAACGGTTCTTAGCCAGCAAGCGGCAGAAGAAGACGGCCGTCGCGTCACCCTCGCGCTTGAAAACGAACGTCGCGCTTTGCGGGCTGCACAGGTGATCGAAGGGGTTGTCGGGTCTGCCGTGACCGAAGAGGCCGTGCAGAGTTTTTATGAAGACGCCTATCTTGAGGGCGACGCAACCGAGGAATTCAACGCGTCACATATTTTGGTCGAAACCGAGGAAGAGGCCGCGGCCATCGTCGAAGAGTTGAAGGGCGGCGCAGATTTTGCCGCCGTTGCTGCCGAAAAATCCACCGGACCGTCCGGGCCGAACGGCGGGTCTCTGGGGTGGTTCGGCCCCGGCATGATGGTGGAAGAGTTTCAGACAGCTGTCGAAGGCATGGAGGTTGGCGCAATTTCAGACCCCGTCCAGACGCAGTTTGGCTGGCACGTGATCACGCTGAATGAAAAGCGTATTCAGGAAGCGCCGGAATTGGACGCAGTCCGCGCAGAGATTGAAAACCAACTGAGCCAGCAAGCCGTCACACAGCATATTCAGGAAGCGACCGACGCTGCCGATGTATCACGCACGCCCAAAGAATCTGTGGATACATCCGTTCTTAGCAATCCCAACCTGTTGACAGAGTAAAAGATGGCCAAAATCATATCTGTTTCGCCACTGGCCCCAAAGGTATTTCCAAAGCTGCCCGTGATCAAAGGCGCGCGGTTTGCCACGGCGGCTGCCGGTGTGAAATACACCGGGCGGGACGATGTGATGCTGGCGCTTCTTGATCCAGGAAGCTGCGTTGCCGGTGTGTTCACGAAATCGGCGACGCGCTCTGCCAATGTGCTGGATTGCCAGTCCAAGATCAGGCTGACCGATGATTCAGGTGCGGCGATTATCGTGAATTCGGGTAACTCGAACGCGTTCACAGGCCGCGCCGGTGACGAATCGGTCACCGCCATCTGTGATGAGGTCGCAAAGGTTACTGGCCTGCCCGCCTCTCGGGTTTTTACAAGCGCAACCGGAGTCATCGGTGAACGCCTGCCGCATGATCGTATTCAAGCCAAAGTGACCGAGCTTTACAATGCGTTGGATGACAAGGCTTTGCCCGACGCCGCCAAGGCGATCATGACCACCGACACGTTTACAAAAGCGGCGTCATCAACGGTTACGCTGTCCGATGGGGTGGTCCAGATTGCAGGCATTGCCAAAGGTTCCGGCATGATCGCGCCGGATATGGCAACAATGCTGGTCTATATCTTTACAGATGCCGCCATCGCACAGACCGACCTGCAGGCGATGGTATCAGACCTGAATGACACGACCTTCAACTGCATCACAGTCGATAGCGATACGTCCACATCAGACACATTGCTGGTCGCCGCCACCGGGGCGTCGGGCGTGGCTGTCTCGGGGCAGAATGCCGAATTTGTGGCCGGGCTTCACACTGTTATGAAAGACCTTGCGCATCAGGTTGTCCGTGATGGGGAAGGGGCCACGAAATTCGTTACCATCAACGTGACAGGCGCTTTGAACGACGCAGACGCAAAGACACACGCCATGTCGGTTGCCAACTCGCCTTTGGTGAAAACCGCAATTGCGGGCGAAGATCCAAACTGGGGCAGGGTGGTCATGGCCATCGGCAAATCCGGGGCTCCGGCTGATCGCGACACACTCAGCATAAGGTTTGGGGATGTTCAGGTGGCCAAACACGGTTGGGTTCATCCCGCCTATCAGGAACAGGACGGCGCGATGATTATGAAGGCCCAAGAGATCGAGATGACCATTGATCTGGGCATGGGAGAGGGCGCAGCCACGGTCTGGACCTGCGATCTGACCCATGGGTACATCACCATCAATGCTGATTACAGGTCCTGATCCGTGAAGATTGTCTTGGTCTCTGCAGTCGCCTTGGTGGATGTCGAAGGGCGTATTCTTCTGGCGCAAAGGCCGGAGGGCAAATCAATGGCCGGTCTGTGGGAATTTCCCGGTGGTAAGGTGGAAGAGGGTGAAACACCCGAACACGCCTTGATCCGCGAACTGCAGGAAGAGCTGGGGATCGACACCTGGGAAAGCTGTCTGGCTCCGTTGACCTTTGCGTCTCACAATTATGACAGCTTCCATTTGATGATGCCGCTTTATGTGTGCCGCAAATGGAAGGGCACGCCGGTATCCAAAGAAGGCCAGGCGCTTAAATGGGTGCGTGCAAATCGGCTCAGGGATTTTCCAATGCCGCCCGCCGACATCCCGCTGATCCCAATTCTGCGCGACTGGCTGTAAACCTGTCGGGGTGACTTGCCTTGATGGCGAAAAAGTGCCGTTTTCGCTGGCAATATCCTGCGCACCGATTTACCAATGATCCGTCAAGCCTTGGGGGAGATTTGGCATGTTAAAGACAATCATCGTTGGAAGTTGCATGTCTGTGCAGGGCATTTTCGAAAAAGCCTTGCCAGATGGGCGGATTATTGTCCGCGTGGGGGACCGTATGTTCACAGGGCGCCCGGTACTCAAAGCAGCGTAAATTCGAACATTTCAAATGAAAAAGGGCAGCTTTTCAGCTGCCCTTTTTTGTGTCTTTTTCACCGCGATCAGTCGAGATTCCGCTCGACTTCCTCGCGCTCGAAGATCTCGATAACGTCGCCTTGGCGGATGTCTTCATAGTTCTCAAACGCCATGCCACATTCCTGACCGGACTGGACTTCGGGCACTTCGTCTTTGAAACGCTTAAGCGTCTTGAGCGTGCCCTCGTGAATGACGACGTTGTCCCGCAGCAAACGTACACCTGCGCTGCGGCGCGCGACGCCTTCGGTCACAAGACACCCAGCCACTTTGCCCACATTCGACACCTTGAACACGTCTTTGATCTCGGCATACCCGATAAAGGTTTCCTTGATTTCAGCGCTCAACAGGCCGGATGCGGCGGCTTTGACGTCGTCCATAAGATCGTAGATCACGCTGTAATAGCGGATTTCCACGCCCTTCTGGTTGGCGGTGTTCCGCGCTGTTGCATTGGCGCGCACGTTAAAGCCAATCACCGGACATCCCGACGCCTCGGCCAGACCAACATCACTTTCCGTGATCGCGCCCACACCCGAGTGAAGCACGCGCACGCGCACCTCTTCATTGCCGACCTTTTCAAGCGCCTGAACAATCGCTTCGGCAGAACCCTGCACGTCGGCTTTGACCAGCACAGGCAATTCAGACACGTCTTCGTCGTCCTTGGCCTTTTGCATCAACTGTTCCAGCGTCGTCGCGGCACCCGCTGCGGCGCGCTTTTCCTTGGCGACGTTTGCACGATACGCCGCAATTTCACGCGCCTGCGCTTCGGTGTCGGTGACGTTCAGAACGTCGCCTGCTTCGGGTGTGCCGTTCAGGCCCAGAACCTCGACAGGCACCGAAGGACCGGCCTCCTGGACGCGTTCGCCCTTGTCGTTGATCAAGGCGCGAACCTTGCCGTACTGTTCACCCACGACAAATATATCGCCCTGGCGCAGTGTACCGGTCTGAACCAGAACAGTTGCCACAGGTCCACGGCCCACATCCAATTGTGCCTCGATCACAGCGCCTTGTGCGGCGCGATCCGGGTTCGCTTTGAGTTCCAGAATTTCCGCCTGCAGCGCAATGGCTTCAAGCAATTCCGGAAGGCCTTTGCCCGTGACGGCCGAGACTTCTACGTCCTGCACATCGCCGGACATTTCTTCTACAACCACTTCATGCTGCAAAAGATCGGTCCGCACTTTGGTTGGGTTTGCTGCGGGTTTGTCGATTTTGTTGATCGCCACGATCATCGGCACTTCTGCCGCTTTCGCGTGATTGATCGCCTCAACCGTTTGCGGCATCACCGCATCATCTGCAGCAACCACAAGCACAACGATATCCGTCACCTGAGCACCGCGTGACCGCATTGACGTAAACGCAGCGTGGCCGGGCGTATCCAGGAAAGACAAAACCGTGCCATCCTTGGATTTGACCTGATAGGCCCCGATATGCTGCGTAATTCCACCCGCTTCGCCCGAGGTGACATTCGCATCGCGGATCGCATCCAGCAGCGATGTCTTGCCGTGGTCCACGTGGCCCATGATCGTGATGACGGGGGGACGCGGCTTGAGATCGGCCTCATCGTCCTCGACTTCCTTGATGACATCTTCCACGTCGGCGTCGGACACGCGCGTGACCTTGTGGCCGAACTCTTCAATGATGAGCTCTGCCGTGTCCTGGTCAATCGCCTGATTCTGCGTCGCCATGATGCCGTTGTTCATCAGTGCCTTGACAACATCCGCCACACGTTCCGCCATCCTGTTGGCCAACTCGGCCACAGTGATCGCTTCCGGCAGCTTCACCTCACGAACGATCTTTTCGCGCGGTTGGCTTGTGCCCATAGCTTTCTGACGCGCACGCTCTTGCTTGCGTTTCATCGCGGCCATGGATTTCTGTCGGTTGCCACCGCCACCAAGCGCCTGGTTCAGCGTCAGCTTGCCAGACCGGCGTCCGCCATCATCCGTCTTGCGCCGTCCGCGATCTTCGCGGTCGGTCTTGCGGGGTGGCGTTTGCGATGGTTTCGGGCCACCGGCAGGCTGTCGCGATACGGGGGGTGCCACATCCGCCGGAGTGGCAGCTGCTTTTGCTGCCTCGGCGGCCTCGCGGGCTTTGCGTTCCTCGTCCTCGGCTTTGCGGCGCGCGCGCTCTTCGGCCTCGCGTTGCTCGCGTTCCTTGGCTTCTTTTTCGGCCCGCATACGCTCGCGCTCTTCGGCGCGTGCTTTCTCGGCAGCCTCGCGCGCTGCGGCTTCTTCCGCTTCACGCGCCTTTGCGGCCTGCAACGCCTTTAGACGGCGTTCCATTTCCGCATCAGAGATCCCGGCAGGACGCTTGCTGCCAGAGGCGGCAACAGCGGCCTTGGCAGACCCTTCGGTGCCGCTTTTCACGGCGTTTGGTTTCGGCACCACAACGCGCTTGCGCTTGGTCTCCACCACGACGTTTTTCGTCCGCCCATGGCTGAAACTCTGCTTTACGTTCCCCGACCGGGGACCGCCGCGCAAACCCAATGTCTTTTTGCCGTCGTTATCGCTCATTTAGCTCTTATTTCCTTCCCGGCGGCCCCTGCCGCCGTCTTTGTATCAGACACTCTGACACGAAAGCCCTTCAACCGTTGGGCCTCGTCTACAACACGTTGCGTGAGTCCACCAGCACCAAGCGCTGCGTGTATCACAGTTTGTCGCCCAAACGCCATGCCCAGCTCATCAGCCTTTAGCCAGCCGATGTAATGGCCAAAATGCGGCGTGCTCAGTTTCGATTTGCCTCGGGTTGACCCGTCTTCGGCCTGTAAAAGAACCTCTGCCGTCTCTTTCGAGAGCGCGTCCTTGACCTTTTCATAGCCCGAGATCGCGATCCCAGATTTCCGGCTTAGACTTATCAGATTGATAACACGGCGTGCAAGCTGCTGCTCTATGTCGCTGACCAGAGTGTCGGAAACGCTGACCTGTGCTTTGGCTGCACGCAGGAAATGGTTCTTTTTCATCGCCATTTCAAGAGCCGCACGCGTCGCGGTGACCCAAATTCCCCGACCCGGCAGTTTTTCAGCAAGGTCAGGGACAAGCGTTCCCTCAGGCCCAACCACAAAGCGGATCAACTCGGTCTTTGGGTGCACCTCTCCGGTCGCAATACACTTGCGTTCGGGTCCGCTCTCCCGGTCCTTGTTTTTGCCGCCGCGTGCCATGGCTGTCCTGCTCTCTCAGACCCGTATCAGGCCTGCTCTTCCTGTGGTGATTCAAGCTCTTCGTCGTCGCCGGCCTCGGCCTCAAGCTCGGTTGGATCAACCCAACCCAGAAGAACCCGCGCTGTCATGACAAGATGCTGCGCCTCTTCCAGCGACATGTCGAAAGGCTCCAGCAGACCGTCGTCCTTGTGACGCTCACCGTCGATGGTGGTCCAGCCACCGGCAAGTTCCCAATCCGCGCAGGTGGCAAAGTCCTCCAGCGTTTTGACGCCGTCTTTGGCCAATACCTCGATCATCTGTGGCGTCAGGCCGTCAAATTCGATCAGGCTGTCTTCGGCCCCCAGTTCACGTGCGTTCTCAAGGGCCTTTTTGGCCTGCGCTTCAAGATGTTCGCGCGCGCGGGTCTGCAATTCGCCGGCTGTATCTTCATCCACTCCGTCGATAACCAAAAGCTCGTCGACTTCGACATAGGCGACCTCTTCAAGATTGGTAAATCCTTCGGCCACCAAAAGCTGGGCAAAGAATTCATCCAGATCCAGCGTGTCCATGAACAGCTGTGTGCGCTCTTCAAACTCTTTCTGCCGCCGTGCTGATTCTTCTTCTTCGGTCATGATGTCGATATCCAGCCCTGTCAGCTGCGACGCCAGACGCACGTTCTGGCCGCGACGACCAATCGCAAGGCTCAACTGTTCATCCGGGACGACCACCTCAATGCGCTCGGCATCTTCGTCCAGAACAACCTTGGACACTTCGGCAGGCTGCAGCGCGTTCACAAGGAAGGTCGGGATGTCTTCATTCCATGGAATGATGTCGATCTTCTCGCCCTGCAATTCGTTCACAACCGCTTGCACACGGCTGCCGCGCATACCAACGCAGGCACCAACAGGGTCAATCGACCCGTCATAGGAAATCACGGCAATCTTGGCGCGCGAACCGGGATCACGGGCCACCGCCTTGATCTCGATGATGCCGTCGTAAATCTCGGGCACTTCCATCTTGAACAGCTCTGCCATGAATTCCGGCGCAGTGCGGCTCAGGAAAATCTGCGGCCCGCGCGTTTCGCGGCGCACGTCCTTGATGTAGCACCGAATTCTGTCGCCATTGCGATAGCTTTCGCGCCCGATTTTTTCGTTCCGACGCAACATGCCTTCGCCACGGCCCACATCAACGATGACATTGCCATATTCCTCGCGCTTGACCACGCCGTTGATGATGGTGCCTGCACGATCCTGGAATTCCTCGAACTGACGGTCACGTTCGGCTTCGCGCACCTTCTGCAGAATCACCTGCTTGGCTGATTGTGCCGCGATCCGGCCCATTTCCACAGGGGGCACTTCTTCCACAAACGTGTCGCCGACGGCAGGGTTTTCAAGATATTGTTTGGCCTGTTCGACGGTCATTTCAGCTTGATAATTCTCAAGCTCCTCGTCTTCGACCACAGTGCGCACCCGCGTGAACGTTGCCCGTCCGGTTTTGCGGTCAATCGACACGCGGATGTCCATCTCGGACCCGTAACGCGACTTTGCGGCGCGGGCGAGGCTTTCTTCCATCGCTTCGACGACCAAACCGGGGTCGATCATCTTTTCACGCGCCACCGCTTCGGCGGTCTGCAACAGTTCCAACTGGTTGGCGGAGGTGATTGCCATGCGCTTTTACTCCTCTTCGGGCCCTTCGGCCTCAATCACATCATCAAATTGTGTGTCGTCCAAGCCTTGGGCTTTGCGGGCCTTCAGCATTTCCTTGATAAGATCATCCGTCAGAACCAGCTTGGCATCCGCCAGCCAGTCAAATTTCAAACCGACAGTCCCTTCTTCGATATTCACAAGCACTTCGTCGCCCTCGACACCGGCCAACACGCCCTTGAACCGCTTGCGTCCGTCGATCATGTCCGAGGTTTCTATTTTCACCTCATAGCCTTCGAACGTCTCGAAATCCTTGAGACGGGTCAAAGGCCGGTCAATTCCCGGTGACGACACTTCCAAAGTGTAGGTATCCAGAATCGGGTCTTCCACGTCCAGGGTCGCGCTCACCGCGGTGCTGATCGCGGCACATTCATCCACTTCGATCCCGCCTTCGGGGCGTTCTGCCATGATTTGTAATGTGGCGGTTTTGCCGCCCATCAACCGGATGCGGACCAATTCAAACCCCATATCTTCGATGACAGGGGTCACGATTTCGGCCAGACGTCGGTCCATCGCGGCTTTGGCGATCAGGTCAGACATTGTTGCGTTAGCTCCAAACACAAAAAAACGGGCGCGCGGCCCGTTGAAGATTTCGGTGGGTGCTGGCCGGGGCCGACACGCCGCTGTTGTGATGCATATACGAAGCGTTCCCCGACTCTGCAAGGGGTTTCGTCACTCGCGCGCCACAACCCGTCGTGCCAGTCCGAAAACGGTACACAGCAAAAACACAAATGCCGCGACCGAAACAATCGTTGGTCCTGTCGGAGTGTCAAACTGCCAGGATGCCGCCAAACCACCCAATACAGATGCCGCACCGATCAGACCGGCAATCAACACCATCTGTTCCGGGGTCCGGGCAAACACCCGCGCGGCAGCCGGGGGCACAATCAACATTGCCCCGATCAGCAGGACACCCACCACCTTGATTGACACCGCCACCACAACGGCCAATGTCAGCGTCAAAATCAACTTCTCTCGGCGCGGATCAAGTCCGGATGCGCGGGCCAGATCCTCATTCAGTGTCGCGGTCAGCAATGCAGACCACCGCCAGCCAAGCAACCCGACAACAGCCAATGCACCGCCCCAGATAATCGCCAGGTCCATCCGACTGACCGCCAAAATGTCGCCGAATAGAAAGGCCATCAGATCAATGCGAACGCTGTCCAACAACGACACGGCCACAATGCCAATCGCCAGTGCAGAATGGGCCAAAACCCCCAACAAGGTATCAACCGCCACATCCCGCCCAGATAAAGACGCCACCAATGACGCCATCGCCAGCGCGATGATCAACGCGCCCAGAAACACCGGAACGTTAAACGACAAGGCCAGCGCGACGCCCAGAATTGCAGCATGGGCTGTCGCATCGCCAAAGTAGGCCATCCGTCGCCACACAACGAAACACCCCAAAGGGGCTGCGGCCAGGGCCACGCCAATGCCCGCCAAACCCGCACGCCACAGAAAACTGTCCAGGATCATTCTGCGGCCTCATGTGCATGGTCATGGCTGTGATTATGTTCATGTCGGTACAAAGCCAGCGCACCTTGTGTGCCTGTGCCAAACAAAGCCCGATACTCCGGAGCGGTCGCCACATGCTCGGGTGCCCCTTCGCAGCACACATGTCCGTTCAGGCAAATCACCCGGTCGGATGCGGCCATCACAACGTGCAATTCATGACTGACCATCAGCACGCCACATCCAAGATCCGCACGGATTTCCTCGATCAGCCGGTAAAACGCCGCCGAGCCGCTTTGGTCCAATCCCTGTGTCGCCTCATCCAGCACCAGCAATTGCGGTGCGTTCAGGATCGCTCGGGCCAGCAACACGCGCTGCATTTGCCCACCAGACAGATCCGCCACCTGCCGGTCCGCCAACGGGGCAACACCCGTGCGGTCCAACGCGGTCATGGCGACCTCTTTTCCAACCGGTTTGGGCAAGCTCAGAAACCGTAGAACCGGCAGCGGCAACGTCGGATCGATATAGAGCTTTTGCGGCACATAACCGATACGCAAACCGGGTTCCGATGTGATCTGGCCTGTGCTCGGTGCTACGGCTCCCAGAAGCGTCTTCAGGAGTGTCGATTTCCCCGATCCGTTGGGGCCGACGATGGTCACAATCTCGCCTGCGTCAAGTGACAAGGTGACATTGGCAAGGATCACCGATCCCCCCAACCGCACAGTCACATTCTTGGCTGAAATCAAACTCATGCCGCGTCCTGACAGTTCGGGCAAAGCCCTTCGCATTCAATCACCATAGTCTCGACCGCAAATCCTGACGTTTGTACGTTTTTCCCCAGCACGACGCGCGCGCCATGTGCTTCGGCCACAGCATGGCAATCGCGACAGATCAGGAATGCTGGCGCGTGGTCCTCGCCCGGATGCGTACAGGCCACAAATGCGTTCAGCTTTTCGATTTTATGCGCAAACCCATGCGTCACCAGAAAATCCAGCGCGCGATAGGCGACAGGCGGCTGCGATCCCAGCCCTTCTTGCCGCAAGACATCCAGAATGTCGTAGGCCCCAAGTGCCTGATGCTTTTGTAAAAGAATTTCCAAAACCCGCCGCCGCACCGGTGTCAATTGCAGCCGTTCTGCAGCGCACCGTGCCTCGACCTCTTGCACCGTCTGCACGATGCAAGAGCTGTGGTCGTGATCTGAAAACCCAAAATGTGACACGTCATTCTCCATTTGACGGGAGTGTTATGATATTACATATCAGTTCACAACAGGAAACACGATGATTCGATAAGGATGACCCGCAATGCTCCGTATGACATTTCTAGCCGCGATATTTGCCTCTACAGCACAAATCGTTCAGGCGGATATCCCGAAAATAGTCACGGATATAGCTCCGGTCCACGGACTTGTGTCCATGGTCACGGGCGATTTGGCGCAACCGGATCTTTTGATCGAACCCGCGGCAAGCCCGCACACCAACGCCATGCGCCCCTCTGCCGCCGCTGCTTTGCAGGATGCAGATGTGGTGTTCTGGATTGGCGACGCGCTGTCCCCCTGGCTTCAAGGCCCGCTCAATACGCTTGCCGAAGATGCCACCCAGATCGCTTTGCTGGGCCTTCCAGAGACGCAAACAATGCCCTTCCGTGACACCGATGCCTTCGGCGCGCATGACCATGAGCATGCACACGATCACGACCACGGAGATACTGCGACCGATCCCCATGCGTGGCTTGATCCTGCCAATGCGCAGGTCTGGTTAAGCCAGATTTCTGACACCCTATCGCAACTAGATCCCGACAACGCCGAAACCTATGCCGCCAACGCAACGGCCGCCAATGCGGCAATCGCCCAAGAGATCGAAGCGGCTCAAACCTTGCTGGCCCCCGTGCAAGATCAACCCTTCGTCGTTTTCCACGATGCCTATCATTATTTCGAAGCCCGTTTCGGTCTAGAGGCGTCAGGGGCTCTTTCGCTCAGCGACGCCGTGCCGCCAAGCCCATCGCGTGTTGCCGACATCCAGACAGACATCCGTGAACAGGGTGTCGTCTGCGTGTTTTCCGAACCGCAATTCAGTGCTGGCCTTGTCAGGACGGTAATCGACGGAACGCAGGCACGGACGCAGGAACTCGATCCGCTTGGGGTCAACATCGCCCTTGGCGCAGATTTCTACCCCAATCTCATTCGAGACATGGCCAACCGGTTTTCCGAGTGCCTTCAATAGTCCCGTTCGAAAAATACACCCAACGATGAATTGCCTTCATTGTCGACGCTTCCCCGGGCCGTAAAGCTGTTTGTGATATCAAGGTTGATGCTCAACTCAGTCCGGCCCCCACTTTCGACGACGACGTCGGAATAAACGTTCTCGGCAATGTACTTTCCGGCGCGCACTGCTGTGCCCCCATCCTCGGTGCGCGCCAGATCCAGGTCATCAAGCCCGAACCCGTCCCGCAAATTTGACAACAACCCGCCAGACCCTCCGCCTGCCAGCGTTGCAAGCGCATTGGCAAGCTCTAGGGCTTGCAGAGGCGACAAGTCAGACAAGCTTCGCCCGAAAAGCAATTGCGCAAGAACTTCGTCCTCGGGCAATTCCGGCGATGATGAAAAGGTAATATCCGGTGCCGAAACCGGACCATCCAGTATGACCTGAACCTCGATCCCGTTGGCTTCGGTGGTGGCCACGAACCGCAAAACCGGATCGAAGCTGCCGCTTAGCTGAATACGGCCTTCGGTCAGGATGAACCGCTGGTTAAGGATGTCCAACCGCCCGCGTTCCAATTCAAACCCGCCCTGGGGAATGATATCCGATATTGGCCCCGTCAATCGAAGTTGACCGCCCAATTCCGCATCCAGACCACGACCCCGGACAAACACGCGGCTTGGCGCAGACAGGGTCAGATCCAGCCGGGTCGACGACCGCGAGCCAGGCTCGATCGTATCGTCTGAGGCGGTGCCTAAATCGGCGCGCGTGAGGGTTCGCATCACGGGTCTGGTGGCCCCAAGATGCTCGATATTCGGGATATCACTCAACGCGGAAACGCTGGAAGACGGCACCTGAATTTCTGTCTCGTTCAGGCGCAAATCGCCCGACAACAAAAGGTCGCGTCCAATCAGACCCGTGATATTGACTGTCCCATCGACACTTGTGTCGTAAAGCTCGGGATCGCGTATTCCAAACTGATTGAACGACGCTGTCAAAGCAGTTTCAAAAGAGGCAAGGCCCAGCCGCCCGTTCACATCAACTGATCCGCCGTTGTTGCCGGCCCCGGACAGCCCAATCCGTGCCGCGCCGTTCTGCACCACGATCTGTCCAGTGATGGGTTGCAGGATAATCCCCAGGGTCGGCGCGCTGAGTTCGGCCTGCGACGGTGTGATGGTTCCCGACAGTCCGGTCAGACCAAGCGGACCGTTCAGCGCAAGATCCAGAACAGCACGCCCGTTCAGGCGACGCGGTTCGATGAAAGCGTTGGCCAGACCCAATGCCGCAACACCATCAATCGTCAGATTGGCCCGTGACGCATCCTGAACCGTCCCATTGACCTGCAACTCTGCACCGCCGGGGCCTGTCGCATCGACATCGACACGATAGCCGTTGCCAACCTGACCAATCGTGCCGTCAACAGTCAGCCGGCCGGGAAAATCCGGCGCAATCAACCCCATATCGCGCAGGGTCGCATCAATACCAAGATTGTTCAGCGGGCCACCAGCCGTCACTTGGATTTCGGGATTTGCGATCTCGGCGTTCAGTGCTTGCAATTGCCCATCTTGACCGCCTGCGGAAAAATCGAATGTGGTCACGCCCACCAAAAGCTGATCCAGAATGGCATTGCCGATGCTCAGCCGGGACGCTTGGCCTTTGGCTGTTACAGCGAATGTACCAGAGTTTTGATAGGTACCTGTCACGTCAATCCGGGCCTGACCGCGCAAGGATTGGCCAACCAGACCGGACAAAGGCGTCAGACTGTCGGCCACCAAAGATGCAGACGCGTCTATATCGGGTGCCGTTGTCGCATCACTGACCAAAGCAGACCCGGTCACATCAATGGCACCCGTTTCGATGCGAAGCGCGCTGACACTCAGTTGATCTTGGGCCTGTTGCCAATCGAATGTTGCGGAAAATGACGGCGCGGCCCCAAGTGCTTGGGCAATTTCAGGGCGCGCTGCCCGCAGGCCCGATCCGTCGGCATCAAATGTGCCGTTGACAGTGGTGACTGCGCCATCCTCGGATTGTACCAGATCGCCCTGACCGACAAGGTCCAGCACCTCTGCCGTCAACACGTCTGATTGCAACGCCCGCGCGCGGATATTTGATGACCATGCGCCATTTGCGCCGCCACTTGCGGTAAACGTGGCGCTGCCCTGATCCAATGTCACCCCACCGCCAAACGGCAATTGCACTGCGCCGGACGGATTGAAAAGGTTCGCCGTGATGTCAGCGGATTGCAGGCGCGTCTCTTCAAAAGCCACCGATCCGTTCAGCACAGCAGACCCCGCTCCCTCTCCGGGAAAGACGCGATCAAGGTTGGCCAGCCGTCCGTCAAAGCGCAATGCGGTTCGCCCTGACGTGATCTGCCCGGTGGCATTTATCGTCGCGGCCGAAGTCGACAGGCTAAGTGATCGAAGCGTCGTACCAGTTTCATCGCGCCGCGCATCAAGTCGGGCCGATCCAACACCCGACAAGATCCTGTCGGCCACGTTTTGCCCCACAGAAAGATCAAGCGTCGTCCCATCGACGACAAGGTCAAACGCCCCCGAAATAGGGCCGACGGCCCCGTCAATCTGCACTTCCACGCGCCCGTCAAGGTCTTGACCGGCCAGTGATGAAAACCGGGTGATGTCCTGGGCAATCAGCCGCAGATCAAGACCCAGCGGAATGGCATCCTCGGCCTGCCAGGTTGCAGATCCGGTCAGTTGATAATCGTCTCCGCTTGCGTCCAGATCGGTGATCCGCACTGGCTGACCACGCTGATAATCAACCCGCGCGGCCCCGCTCAAATCGGTTCCCACGGCTTCGGCCAAGGCCGGATCAGTCAGGTTCAGATTGGTCACGTCCCAGCCAAGATCCAGCCCAAACTGGCCATCCTCGGTCACTCCGTTCTGATCCAGGGTGCCCCGGCCGGTCAGGGTCAACGTGTCCAAGCTTGCGGCCGGATTCTGAAAGCTGTCGACTGTGGCATCAATGGTGATCTCGTCCGACACGCGGGCGTCGAAGGTAACGCTTTGCACCGAAGTTGCGCCACCGCCAACGGGCAGTGTCACACGGTCACCACCCGGATCGGCAATCCGCCCTTCGGCATCCAGGGAGTCCAGCCAGAAGGTTTCGGTCAAGGCCGCCGTACCGGACAAGGACAGCTTTGCCGCCGTCACCTCAAATTCGGGCAATTCAATCCGGCCAGAGGGGGCGCGCACAATCTGGGCCGTCAGCCCGACGCTTGATCCGAAAAACGGTTGTATCTCTTCTGTCAGAAGCGGCGTTGGATCGCCGTTGATGTCGACCGCAACATCCCATGCCGCGCTGTCTTGTGGCACCATGATACCCACGGTGCCGGTGATCCGAGGCGCGCCATCGGTTTCCAGCGATATATCGGCGGAAAAATCATCGACCTGGCCGTCGCCTTGAACAGACAGCGACAGCGCAGGCTGTTGGGGAACATTCAAAACTTGTGCGACAACTCCACCTGCCTCTTCTTCGGCGGTTAGGTCGATGGTCAATTGACGCGACGCCGGATCGAACCCTGCGGTCAACTCAATCTGCGCCGCCTCGCCGTCGATCCGGTCCAGACTGAACTGGATATCTGCACCGCCATCCGCCAAAGATGCGGAACCGCTGACCGAAAACTCGGCATCTTGGCCCAGCACCGGCGCGCCGATAAATGCGGATTGCACCGCAATCTGACCAATATTCACCGATACCGGAAGGTCGGGTATCGTGAACGGCGTCGCTTCGGCTTTGGGAGCTTCTTCTGCAACGGAGGGGGGGCGCGCGAACACAACGCTGTCGGCACTGAACCGATCCACCTGAACGCGCCCGCGCAAAAGCGACAGGCGGCTCCAGTTCAGGATGATCGTCTCGGCCCGAAACCATTCGCCCTCTTCATCTGAAATCGTCAAAAGCCGGATCGAGGCCTCGCTTGATAAGGCCCCTTCGAACCCAACAATCCGCACATCATGCCCGTCGCCAGACAAGGCATCCTGCAAAAGCCGGGTCAGGTAACCTGCATCATCGTCACCGTCCTGCGCAAACGACATGACAGGCAACCACAGCAGCAAAAGCAGAGAGATCAAAAACCGCATTTCAGAACGCCTGCCCAATGCCAATATAGATTTCGTAATCCTGACCGGCGTCGTCACCGGTGGTCGGTGTGGCAATATCCACACGAATGGCCCCGATGCCGGTGATATATCTGAGTCCGAGACCCGCACCGCCATGCCAATCGCTGTCCCCGGCAAAGCCGCTTTCGTCGGACACCCAACCGGCATCGTAAAAGCCGACGATACCGATATTGTCCCGCACCATCGCACGGAACTCGGCCGACAGCCCTGCAAAGCTTTGGCCGCCGGTCAGGTCGCCGGACGCGGTTGTCACACCCAGTGATTGATATGGCTGCCCCCGCACAGTGCCGCCGCCACCGGAATAAAACAGGTAATCGGGAACCGTTTCCGATAGGCTTGGCCCCCAAACGGACCCGATCTGCGCCCGACCTGCCAGAACAAACCGGTCGTCTTCGCCAAACCCGATATAAGCGCGCGCATCCGAGGTCAGGCGAAAGCCGCTTTCTGAATCGTCCAGACCCAGAAATGGTGTCCCCGTTGCTGCAAGATAATAACCCGAGGTCGGGTTCAACAAATCTTCGCGCGTATCATAAATCGCGCCCAAGGATGCGGTCAAAAGCTCGAATTCGCGGTCGCCAAACGCATCTTCGGTATCGACATAGCGATAACCAATTTCAAAACTGCCGCTCAGTGTATCGGAAAACCGGTGCAGCAGACCGGTTGCCACACCTGCCTGAGTGCTTTTGAACGCTGGTTCCTCCAACTGTTCGATTTCTGCGGTCAGATAAAATTCGGTATCGCGCGTAAATGTGGACGGGCGGCCATAGGTCAGCGCCAGCCGGTAGTCGATGTCGTTCTCGTTGGTACCGATACCACCAATCGCGCCCTCGACGCGGATTCGCTCCGCGCCGCCGAAAAAATTGCGGTGCAGCCAGAACGCACTGATTTTGCCACCTTCCTGGGTGGACACTTCGGCACCAAACCCAAACCGGCGCGGTTTCTGATCGGCGACCTGAATGGCCAAATCCAGCGTCCCGTCCGGATTGGGTGCCTTATCTTCGGAAATCGCGACAGAGGTGAACACACCCGTCTGGCGCAAGCGCCGCTCGGCACCTGCAATTTCGTCAGGGTCGAACACCTCGCCTTGCGGAATGCCGGCAATCTCGCGGATGCGCGTCCGGCGGACGCTATCACTCCCGGTGACCACCACATCCCCAAACCGCAGGCGCGGACCCGGCGACAACCCCAATTGCACGTCCAGCTCTCGTTCGGGATGATCCGCGACAATCTTTTGTTCCGACAAACGCGCTTTTGCGTAGCCGTCTTGCCGCCAGGCCGTGATCCCGGCCCTTGTGGCGGCTTGCACCGGCTGTGTTCCGGCGCGTGCGCCTGTCGCAAAGGTTTCGGGCAGCTCTGTTCCCTGTGCAAGCGGTGCAATCTCGGCGCGGCCAAACCTGAATTTGGGGCCGGGCACGACCTCGACCAAGATCTGATCAATCGCGGCCGGTGCTTCAAACGGCGAGATATTCGCCGCCTCATTGCCGTCGATCTTGATCGAAATGACCGGCCCAAAACGGCCAGTGTCATACAAGGCACCCAGCATCCGCGCATAATCTGCCTGCGCCGCTGCCACCAGCGCCTGAGGTGTCGGGTCTTCCGCGTCCAGCAAAGCGAGCATGGACATCGCGTTTTTGAGCGCGCTTCGCAGCTCGTCTCCGCCTCCTGACACATTCAGATCAAGGTCTTGGGCGGCGCTTGTGAATGGCAGTGCTGAAAGAAATGCACATAGGATCGTGCGGTTTAGCCCTGTCATTCGTCCCGTACCTCTTTGTTCTGCCTCGACTCACCTTAACAGCCGAACGATTCGCGGCGCAAATGAGTTCCGCAAGACGGTGGTTACAAATACCGTTCATGATGCGAAAAAACGAAAAAGCGCGCATGGCGTGGGGACACCATGGCGCAAGGTGCGGGGCAATCGAGGACCAGCTTTGCCCCGTAGGCTCGGTGCGGTTCAGTTCCGCGCGAGCGTATATCCCCGCTGCCGCAAACAGGGCAGAGAATAGGCCGGACGTGTCCCGCGACGGGTGGCCACTTTCATAAGACACGCCCGTGGAAGCTCGCGCGCGCTGTGGTAATTCCGTTGCAGACAACGCCCCATCACAACCCGCCTTACCGACCCGCCTTCAATCCGGCGCACGCAGTTTCTGGGCAATGCCGCAAACCGGTCATACCGGTGTGGATTGCGCGGAATAACCTTTGGAATGGGCCGGTGTTCAATCACCTTCGGATTTGAATAATGCCTGTTGATCGCCTTTTTCTTTTTGTCTTTGCGATCATCGTTGCGCGCGTTTTCAATCGCTTTGCCGATGATGAAAACGGTCGCGGCACCCGCCAGAAGACGGGCAATGTCCTCTTGTGACGCGGCGCGCGCAGGTGCTGCGGAAAACCCTGCAATGGCGGTGCTTACGGCCAGCACTGCGGCGACGAATTTGCGTGACATGATAACGTCCTCTCCCGGTTTTGTGACGCCTTGAATGGCGGTGTCGTGGGGCAGGGCGACAATGGGCACCTGCTGATGCAAGACATCTCGGGCTGTGATGGCAGGTCACGCAATAACGGGCGGCGGTTATTGGATATCATCGGCGCTGTTATTGAGTTTCGCCGCAGAACCTCGCACGGTGATTGCATGAAACATGTATTTGCCTTGATCCTGCTCTTTTTCGTCAGCCTGCCTGCAACCGCGCAGGCCAAATGTTACGCGGATTACAAAGCCAAACAGGACTCACCCCTGCGGCTGCACTACGGTGTCGCTGAAATCAGCGGGGCCTGTACGGTTGACGCAGCAACGCAGCAACTCCAAACCCGTCTGGCGCGCGCAGGCTGGACCTTGCTGAATGTGCTGTCGGTTTTCGATGAAACAGGACTTGCCGAAAGGAAAGACAGTGCCGGACCCCACTTCCTCCGCTACTGAGGCACGCCGTTCGGGCACACGGATCGTTGCGATGGGCATCGCGGCGATTGTGCTGCTTTTGGCAGTGGCGGGTGTGGTGCTTGTGCTGACCCTGCCGGATGCCAACGCCTTTAATGCCCGTGTTGAACGGATTTTTGTCGAAAACAACGATCTGACGTCACAGGCCGAGGTCAAGCTGCTCGAAATCCTTGCACAATCCGGCACCGCCTTTTCCGACACGCTGGCCGGATATCGCACGACGATTTTCGTTCTTCTGGTCTTTGCCACGGCGATGCTGGTCGCGGCCTTGGTGTTTTTGGTCATGCTCGTGATCCTGAACCGTCGCATGGCTCAGATCGAACGCTCTGGCATTCAGGTAAATTCGCTGATCGTCAGCCGCGAGGAAAACACCGTTTACCTGAACACCATGGGGTTCAAGCTGACAGATGCCATGATGGAAACCATCTCGATCCTGGCCGAGGCGCGTCTGGATGACGATCTGTTGTCTGGGGCCCAGATCGAATCCATCATTTCCGGCAAATCGGAAAGCGATTGCGAAGAAGCCGCCGGTGCCACACGCATCAAACGCTTGCGCGACGGTCTGGGCAATCAGTTGGTCAGTGAATTGCTGATCAAGAATATTGCCCGCCGCGGGTATATGCTGGCCATCGACAAGGACGTCATCGAGGTGCTTTAATCCGGATAAACCAGCGCGCCTGCAATCTGACGGTGCAAATCAGGGGCCGCGCCCAACACCCCTGCGGTTTGCGGAACCGGGTTGTTGAACACCAAAGCCTGACCGTGCCGATCCGTCACTTTCGCCCCGGCTTCTGACATAATCAGCGCGCCTGCCGCGATGTCCCATTCCCAGCTTGGGCGCAGGGTCAGCATCGCATCATAGCGCCCTTGCGCCACAAGCGATAACCGAAAAGCCAAAGACGGCCGATGCGCCCGCTTGAAGTCTGGCACATGACCGCGCCAGTGACGTGGCTCCATATTGGGCTTTGTTGCCAGGATATGGGACTCGCCAAGCTGCACATCAGGCGACACATTGATCGGCACGTCGTTACAGGTCGCACCGCCGGAAAGGTCGGCTGCGTAAAGCAGGTCCATTTCTGGCAGATACACCACGCCATGCGTCACCACGCCATTGCGCACGATGGCCAATGAATGGGCCCATGTCGCATCGCCCTTGATAAAGCTGCGGGTGCCGTCGATGGGATCAACGATAAACACGGTTTCTGCATCCAACCGGTTCAGATCATCTTCGGTTTCCTCGCTCAGCCATGCGTAGCCCGGGCGCTGATCGGTCAACGCTTCGCGCAGGGCATTGTCGACGGCCAGATCGGCTTGGGTCACAGGGCCGGCCCCGCCGGGCTTTTCTTCCACATCGAGACCACGCGCTTTTTCCCGCAACGCAATATCGCCCGCAGCTTTGGCCGCGTCGATCAAAAGGCCAAGGTCAGTCTCCGGCAAGTGTCAGCCCTTCAACCAAAAGCGATGGAACAACGCGGCTCAACCATGGGCGTGCATCATTGGCAGGTGTCATCTGTTTCAGCATGTCACGCAGATTGCCAGCGATGGTCACTCCGCTGACCGGGTAAGACAGTTCGCCGTTTTCCACCCAGAACCCGGCAGCCCCACGAGAATAGTCGCCGGTGTTCGGATTGATCGTCGATCCGATCATCGACGTGACAACCAGACCCGTGCCCATCTGTGCAATCAGATCGTCGCGTGACAAATCGCTTTGCGTCAGCGCCACGTTCGACACGCTTGGCGATGGCCCGCCCGAGGTGCTGCGCGCGGCATTGGCCGTGGGGGCCATCTCAAGCTTTCGCGCAGTCGCAAGGTCAAGCGTCCACCCTGTCAGAACGCCGTCTTTGACAATGTCGCGTTTTTGCGTCGGCAGACCTTCGGCATCGAACGGCCGCGATCCACCCACGCGACGGCGATACGGATCTTCGGTCAGGGACAGCGACACGGGAAACACTTCTTTGCCCAACAAATCCAGCGCCCAAGACGAGCGCCGCGCAATGGACGCGCCGTTGATGGCCATCAAAAGATGTCCGATCAAGGACGATGAAATGCGTTCATCAAACAAAACAGGATAAGCGCCGGTCTTCGGTTTGCGCGGCGACATGCGTTCCAGCGCGCGCTGGGCTGCGGTTTTGCCTATGTCCTCGGCCGATCTCAGGTCGCTTTGAAAAATACGCTGATCGCCATCGTAATCGCGCTCCATAGCGGTGCCGCTGCCAGCAATAGCAACACATGATATATGCCGCGATGTCCGATTATACCCGCCGGAAAATCCGTTGCTGGCGACCAGATGGATCTCTTGTCGACCATAACCCGCCGATGCGCCAGACACCTGGGTGATGCCATCAATCGCCAGTGCCGCCGCCTCTGCGGTGCGTGCGTCTGCCTCCAGAACAGCGGGGTCCGGTTCGTCCGTAGGGTCCGACAGCTCAAGCCCATCGGCGGTTACGCCCGCTGCCAATTGGTCCGGATCGGCCAGACCGACATAGGGATCTTCCGGTGCTTCTTTGGCCATGGCAACCACGCGCTCTGCCATCATGGCAAGGTTCTCGGGGCGTGTGTCGGACGACGATACATTCGCGACACGCTGCCCGACAAAGACGCGCAACCCGATATCCGTGGCTTCGGACCGCTCTGCCTGCTCCAAAGCCCCGTTGCGCACATCAATCGAAATCGCGTCACCGCGCACCGCCAAAACGTCGGCGGCGTCAGCGCCTGCATCCTTAGCGTGCTGCAAAAGGCTTTGTGTCAGCTGTTCAAGCGTGTCGGTCATGCGGTCTCCGATCCCAGATTTCTGCTGTTGAGAGGTAGAGCGCGGCGTACCCCACCGCAACCCCGCTACTGGGTCAGAGGTTCAACCACACCGATAATCGGGCCCAGCCAACGCCCGAAATCGGACCGGTTCAGCTGTGGCGCGTGCAGGCGCGACACGCTGCCATCCAGAAACAAAGCTTGCGGCACTCCAAGGTCATCACGAAATATGCGGCCAAACTCATGAAATGTGACCGCCTGATCCGTGATGACGAACACAACCCGCGTTCCGTCTTCTGACGTTCCAACCCCGTTGCGCACATAACGTGACGAGCTGTCCGGAAGGAACCGGGGATGCAATTCGCCATCTATCACCAGCATCGGACCCGATTGTGTGGCAAACCGGCAGTCCGGTCGGTTGTCATCATAAGTCAGAGTTTCAATCACATCCGCCCGCGTGTCTTGAACACAGAACACCCCGTTGGGCAGCAACCCGAAATTGCCGGGGCCCGCATTGGGGATGACCCTCATGCGCTCTTGACCGTTTTCGATATAATGTCCGACCGGGGCGCGATCATCGTGATACATGCCGCCATTCATCGCAAAGGCCAAACGCTGGCCTTTGTCTTTCAATGCTGCATCGACAGCCGAAAACTGACCAAACTTGTCACCGGAAGGACTATCCAGAAACAAACGGATGTCATCTGTGCCCGCATCGGCGGTGCAAGCCGTATAGCGTAGCCCGTCAAAAATGCGTTCCTCGCAGCCCGTCGCGGCCTGTGCCAGTGTTGCCACGCAAAACAGACCGATCAGACCGGCGGCTTTAGCCTTCGACATCACGGCGCACATCGTCCTGTGCAAACATCCGGCGTGTGTCATCCATACGGTCGAACGTGTCGTCCAGCCGAAACCGCAACTCGGGTGAAAACTTGAGCGTCAAATTCTTTGACACCGCCCGTCGCAACTCGCTTTTGTTGCGATCCAGCAGTTCCAGAATGTCGTCCTGACCCTTGCCGCCCAAGGGCACAACATAGGCGGTTGCGACTTTCAGGTCCGGCGATGTCCTGACCTCGCCTACGGTGATCGAATAACGGTTCAGGTCGGGATCATGGATATCCCCGCGCGCCAGAATATCCGCCAGCGTCCGGCGGATCAATTCGCCAACACGCAGCTGCCGCTGACTGGGTCCATCTGAGGTATAAGATTGGTTTTTTGCCATGTTCGCCACATAAGACGTCTGGCGACCTTTGCCAAGCATCAGGTCAACCGCTATGGAGGCGGAAATCCACTGGCGGAGTTTGGCCATGAGTAAAAGACTATGAGCGAAGAAATCAGAGTAGTTGTCACCGGTGTATCGGGACGCATGGGGCAAATGCTTGTTTCCGAGATCAACAAGCATCCGAAACTGGCGCTGTCCGGGGCGATCGAACGCACCGGTCACGACTGGGTGGGCCAGGATGTGGGCACCGCGATGGGGGGCGCTGAAATTGGCGTTGTGGTCGAAGACGATCCACTCGAAAGTTTTGCCCATGCGCATGCCGTGATTGATTTTACCGCACCAGCCGCCACCGTCGCCTTTGCCGAACTCGCCGCGCAGGCGCGTGTGGTGCATGTGATCGGGACAACAGGTCTGACAGAAGACGATCTGGTCCGGATCAAAGCGGCGGCGCGTCATGCGGTTGTCGTCCGCGCAGGCAATATGAGCCTTGGGGTGAACCTACTGACTGTGTTGACACGCAAGGTCGCGGCTGCGCTGGATACCGATTACGATATTGAAATCATTGAATATCACCACAACAAAAAGGTCGACGCGCCGTCGGGCACCGCTCTTATGCTGGGCGATGCCGCAGCCGAAGGGCGCGGCGTTGATCTTCGGGACGTCGCTGATCGTGGACGGGACGGGATCACCGGTGCGCGCAAGCCGGGCGACATCGGTTTTACCGCGATCCGCGGGGGCGATATCGTTGGCGAGCATGATGTTCTTTTTGCCACCGAAGGCGAACGCATCACCCTACGCCATGTCGCCAGCGACAGGGCCCTGTTCGCGCGCGGCGCACTGAAAGCGGCGATATGGGGGCATGATAAGGCACCGGGTGAATACGACATGCTGGACGTTCTGGGCCTGTCTGACGAATAGGCTTGGTCTCACCAGACCAGGACCCAGAAGTGATCCAATCACGGGTGTCTTGCGTATCAGGGGGTACTCAAGTCAATCGGAAGGATCGACATGCTCAAGAGCCTGACATTGCTAACCGCTGCCGCCACCTTGGCGGTCTTCCCTCAGGTTGCCGCCGCCGAGCTGAAACGGATCGACAGCAAATCCGACTTTGTCAAACTTGTGCAGGGCAAAACTCTGTCCCGACCCATGGTCAGGCTACAGGTCCGCCCGGATGGTTCGATCACAGGTCGCGGCGTCACGTGGGATGTCACCGGCTCGTGGTCCTGGGAAAACGGATTTTTTTGCCGTGACCTGAATTGGGGTGGGGATGATCTTGGCTACAATTGTCAGGAAGTTCGTGCCAATGGCCGCGAGATGCGCTTTACCGCAGATCAGGGCGCAGGAGAGTCCGCCGATTTCCGGCTGCGTTGAGCTTAGAAGTCGATCGCAAGACCGCCCTTTTCCCAATCACCATAACGCACCGGCTCTGGCCCGTCACGCCCGCCCAGCTCTTTGGGAAGAGGGGCCTCCTTGGCGGCTTTTTTCCGGCGTTCTTCGGCTTCGGCCAACGCGCGCTGCGCCGCAGGAGGCAGGTCTTTTGTGGTGTCGGACGGCATAGTAGTCTTTCCTCTTGTCCCCCTTTGATATACGCGCCGTTCCGACCGGGACAACCCCGAGCAACGACAGGAGCGCCCGTGGCATCGCCGATATCGCCCAGACGTGTTGCCCTTGATGGGCTTAGCCAGATTATTGGCGAAGGCCGGATGATGTCGGATGTCATATCCGATGATGTCTGGATGGCCTTGTCGCCACCGGAACGCGCTACAGCGCAGCGTCTGATCACCGAAACCCTGCGATATCTGGGGCGCGCGGATCACGTGCTTGCCCCATTCCTGCAGCGCCAACCGCCGCTCAAGGTGATGAACCTGTTGCGGATGGCCACGGTGGAATTGATGACCGGCGGCGCGGCGCATGGCGTGGTGAACGAGGCGGTGAAATACGCGGGCAGCACCAAGAAAACCGCCCCCATGAAAGGTCTGGTCAATGCGGTCCTGCGCAAGATCACCGCTCTGGATCAGGCGGATTGGGAGGCGGCACCCAATACGATGCTGCCAAAATGGCTGCGCCCCAAACTTGCCAAAGCATGGGGCAAATCCGGCGTCGCCGCGATAGAACGCGCGCATGCGGTCCCGCCACCGGTTGATGTGTCGGTCAAATCCGACCCCGAGAGCTGGGCGGACAGACTTGGTGGACAGCTCTTGCCCACCGGATCGGTACGATTGGCCACGCGCGGACAGATTTCGGCGCTTGCGGGCTATGCGGATGGTGCGTGGTGGGTGCAGGATGCGGCAGCAGCGATGCCCGCTCAATTGCTTGGGGATGTCAGCGGCCAGCGCGTTCTTGACATCTGCGCAGCCCCGGGCGGCAAAACCATGCAGCTTGCGGCAAAAGGGGCCGAAGTGACGGCGCTCGATATTTCCGAGACCCGCATGCAACGGCTCCGGGAAAACCTGGATCGGACCAAACTGTCGGCCACACCCGTGGTGGCCGATGCGCTGACCTATAAAGACGCGCCGTTCGACGCAATCCTGCTTGATGCACCCTGTTCTGCCACGGGTACGATCCGGCGGCATCCGGATCTGCCATATGTGAAAACCCAGACCGGCATAGACGATCTGGTCAAACTGCAACGCGCGTTGCTTTTGGCGTCGGTTCAACACCTCAAACCGAACGGTCTGCTGGTGTATTGCACCTGTAGCCTGCTGCGCGAGGAAGGCGAAGATCAGGTCAAGTGGCTGCTGTCTCAGACCGATGACGTGCAACTGCAAACGCCGCATGCACCCGGTCTTGACCCCGACTGGGTCAGTCCCGAAGGCGGTGTGCGGCTGCGTCCCGATTATTGGCAGGATATCGGCGGAATGGATGGGTTTTACATGGCTCTGTTGCGGCGCAAGGGCGAGTCCTTGCCCGGATGACGCCCGAATGAAGATTGATTCGTGACTCAGCTGTTTCTGACCGGTATGCTTTCCCCATAAGAATGCCTGCGCAAATGCAGGCCAGAGGCAGAGCTGATGTTCCGACTGGACGCTATCAAACGGGGGCAAACCCGGTTTTTGAACCGTGTTCAAGCACGTCTTTGCGCGCGCACCAAACCCGCCGCGGCCTTTGTCGGGCAACCCGAACCGCGCACTGTGGGGTCTTTCGCGCGTGGTCGCCAAATGGCGGCAGGGAACCTTCTTTTTGCAGGCCATCTTGTCGAAGCCCCCGGCGCGATCATCTGGGATATCACGCCACCCGACGACGCTTTTCTGGAGGAAATCCACGGATTTCACTGGCTTGATGATATGGCCAGTGTCGGTGATGCCAAAACCCGGCTGATCGCCCAAAGCTGGCTGTTCGAGTGGATCAAACGCTATGGCAATGGGTCCGGCCCCGGCTGGACCCCCGAACTGGCGGGGCGGCGGGTCATCCGCTGGCTGCACCACGCGTTGTTTGTGCTGAGCGGGGCATCGCATGACGAGTCCCGCGCATTCTTTCGCTCGATTGCGCAACAGACCATTTTCCTGAACCGGCGCTGGCACAGTTCCACACCGGGATTGCCCCGGTTCGAGGCGTTGACAGGTTTGATTTCAGCCGGGCTTTCCTTGCAGGGCATGGAGGGTCAGGCCGACCCTGCCATCAGGGCGCTGGGCCAGGAATGTGCCCGTCAGATTGACAACGCAGGCGGTCTTCCGACCCGCAACCCCGAGGAATTGATGGAGGTGTGTACCTTGCTGATCTGGGCGCGGGATGCCTTGCAGGGGTATGGCCGCTCGCCGGAACCGGCCCATATCGCCGCGATTGCCAAGATCGTGCCGACCCTGCGCGCACTGCGCCACGCCGATGGCGGGCTGGCGCGCTTTCATGGCGGCGGGCGCGGTGCCGAGGGGCGGCTGGACAGTGCGCTTGCCGCCGCAGGTGTCAAAGCACAGGCACCTCAGGATCTGACCATGGGCTATGCGCGTCTGGCCGGGGGGCGCACAACCATGATCATCGACGCCGCATCCCCGCCAAGCGGGCGGGCAAGCTTTAACAGTCACGCCTCGACGCTGGCGTTTGAACTCACGTCAGGGCGGCGTCCGCTGATCGTGAATTGCGGCTCTGGATCAACCTTTGGCGAAGATTGGCGGCGCGCGGGGCGGGCAACACCGTCGCATTCCACCTTGTGTTTGGATGGCTTTTCCAGCTCGCGCCTTGGTGAGACATCTCGAATGGGGCCGATCGAGCGTGAATTGCTGGATGATGTGCCCAAAAACGTTCCGATTGAACTGTCCCGTGCGTCCGATGGTGTCCGCTTCGAAGGCGGGCATGATGGCTATCTCAAAACCCACGGGCTGACACATGCCCGTATCCTGGAAATGACGTTCGATGGACGTGGCATTGTCGGTGAGGATCTCTTGGTCGCGCTCAGCCCGGCTGACCGCGCGGTGTTCAACCACAAACTGGAAGACACCCGTCTGTCCGGCATCCGGTTTGATATCCGGTTTCACCTGCACCCCGAAGTCGACGCTGAAATCGACATGAATGGTGCCGCCGTCTCGATGGCGCTGCGCAGTGGCGAAATCTGGGTTTTCCGGTTTGACGCGGCCTGTGAATTAACGCTGGAACCGTCGGTTTACCTTGAAAAAGGCCGATTGCGGCCGCGCGCGACGAAACAGATCGTTTTAACTGCCCGTGCAATGGAGTATGCGACCCGCGTTCGCTGGTCTCTGGCCAAGGCTCAGGACACCGCAGTTGCGGTGCGAGATCTTGTTCAGGACGATGCGGCGCTGCTGAACTGAACATTGGGATCTCGCTTCATGACCAACCTTGCCCCCCTCCGCCGTGCGCTTCTGTCTGTTTCTGACAAAACCGGACTCGTTGATCTGGCCAAAGCACTGGAGGCGCGCGGGGTAGAGCTGTTGTCGACAGGCGGCTCTGCACAGGCGTTGCGCGATGCCGGTGTGGCGGTGCGGGATGTCGCGGACATCACCGGTTTTCCCGAAATGATGGACGGGCGGGTCAAAACGCTGCATCCGATGGTGCATGGTGGCTTGCTGGCACTGCGCGACAATGACGATCACGTCGCAGCGATGTTCGAACACGATATCAAAGCCATCGACCTGCTGGTCGTGAATCTGTACCCGTTTGAAGAAACCGTCGCCAAAGGCGCGGATTATGACACCTGCATCGAGAATATCGACATCGGTGGTCCCGCAATGATCCGCGCGGCGGCCAAGAATCATGCGTTTGTCAGCACCGTTGTCGATGTCGAAGACTACAGCGCCTTGCTGAATGAACTGGACGCCCATGACGGCAAAACAACACTGGCCTTTCGCAAACAGCTGGCGCAAATCGCCTATGCCCGCACCGGCGCGTATGACGCGGCGGTCAGCACCTGGATGGCAGATGCCATCGGCGAAGCCACCCCGCGTCGCCGGGTGTTTGCCGGCACCTTGGCGCAAACCCTGCGCTATGGCGAAAACCCGCATCAAGCCGCGTCGTTCTATCATGACGGATCGGCCCGGCCCGGTGTGGCGGTTGCCGAACAGCTGCAGGGCAAAGAACTCAGCTACAACAACATCAACGACACTGATGCGGCGTTCGAACTGGTCTCGGAATTTCTGCCGCGCGACGGGTTTGCCTGTGCGATCATCAAACATGCCAACCCGTGCGGCGTGGCCACAGGAAACACCTTGAAAGAGGCCTATCAAAAGGCCTTCGATTGCGACCGCACATCGGCCTTTGGCGGGATCGTTGCCCTGAACTCCACGCTTGACGGCGAAACAGCCAAAGCCATTGCCGAGATTTTCACCGAAGTTGTGATTGCGCCGGGCGTTCATCAGGATGCCAAAGACATCTTTGCCGAGAAAAAGAACCTGCGTCTTTTGAAAACACCCGGACTTGCCAATACCGCCGAAGCGGGAGCGGCATGGAAGCAGGTGTCGGGGGGGCTTCTTGTTCAGGATCGCGACAATGGGCGCATTGATCTGGAAGATCTCAAAGTGGTGACCAAAATCGCTCCGACGGATGACCAGATGCGTGATCTTCTGCTGGCGTGGAAAATCGCAAAGCACGTCAAATCGAATGCCATCGTTTATGTCAAAAACGGAGCGACCGTCGGTGTCGGTGCAGGCCAGATGAGCCGCCTTGACAGCGCGCTGATCGCCGCCAAAAAGGCAGAGCGCATGGCAGACACGCTGGGCCTGCCAGAGCCATTAACCAAAGGCAGCGCGGTGGCGTCGGATGCGTTCTTCCCGTTTGCGGACGGCCTGAGAGAAGCGGCGGCGGCCGGGGCCACATCTGTGATTCAACCGGGCGGGTCGATGCGCGATGATGAAGTCATTGCCGCCGCTGACGAGGCGGGGCTGGCGATGGTGCTGACCGGGATGCGCCATTTCCGTCATTAACCAAAAGCCGTCCGGTCACAAACCGGAAGATTGAGGAAAAGGGGTCAAGAATGCGCCTGGTGGCAAGCGTCGCAGCGGCGATCTTTGTGATCGACCAATTGACCAAGTGGTGGGTCGTGCATGTCATGGAGCTTGCCCGGCTCGGTGCGATTGATGTCTTTCCGCCATATCTCAATTTTCGGATGGCATGGAACACCGGCATCAATTTCGGCTTGTTGTCCGGTGATGCAGATTCGACGCGCTGGATTCTGATCTCGGTCGCTTTGGGAATTGTGCTTTTTGTGCTGGTCTGGATGCGCCGCGACCCGCCCGGACGTTTGGGGTTGGTGTTTGCCGGGCTTTTGATCGGTGGCGCGCTGGGCAATGTAGTGGACCGTGTGATGTATGGGGCGGTTGCAGATTTTTTGAACATGTCCTGTTGCGGTTTCGACAATCCTTATGCGTTTAATGTGGCGGATATCTCGGTCTTTATCGGGGCAATTGGCCTTGCGCTTTTTTCAGGAAGCAAAAACGCCTCGTGACGGATGCGGTTGGATGGGGTAAAGCAGGGGTGAGGCGAATACGGAGGCGGGCAAAACAATGCCGCGCACATTGATTATACTGGCACTTGTGGCGCTGACCGCATGTGGGTCGCGCCAAGACACGGAAGACCGTGACACTGGTTTGCGGGAATTGCGCAATGCGTCGGGCGCGCCCGAGGAATTCTCGATTGTGCCTGCCAAACCGCTGCAAACCCCCGAAACCTTTGCAGAGCTTCCGCCGCCGACACCGGGCGGAGCAAATCGCACCGACCAGACCCCGCTGAAAGACGCGGTTGCTGTTCTGGGGGGATCGCCTGCGCGTCTTGATCCGCAAACCGGGATCGGTGCCGGAGATCAGGCAATTGTCGCACGGGCCTCGCGGTTCGGGCGTCAGCCGGGTATCCGTGCTGAATTGGCCGCCGAGGATCAGGCGTTCCGCGAACGCCGGTCGATGTTCAACTGGCGTCTGGTGCCCAGCGATACCTACAACCGGATTTATCGCAACCAAACCCTTGATCCGTACAGTTCGCTGGCCACGGCACGACGGGCGGGTGCGCTGACGCCAACTGCGCCGCCGGAATAGAACAGGGTTACCCATGGGTAACTCTTAACGCGTATTAACGGTTACCCATGGGTAACCTGCTCACGAAACTGTTGGCGAACTTGAAGTTGGCGTCTGGCATCGTACCTTACATGCGAAACCAAGGAGAATTTGCCGATGCGTCGACTGATCGCCCTCACTGGGGCATGCCTTCTTGCTGCCGCACCTTTGCGCGCCCAATCCATCGAAGACCAGGTCTCCACCTTTCAGCTTGAAAATGGCATGGACATTGTCGTGATCGAGGATCACCGCGCGCCGGCCGTTGTGCATATGCTTTGGTATCGTGCCGGATCTGCGGACGAAAAACCGGGGGTGTCCGGTGTTGCGCATTTTCTGGAACATTTGCTGTTCAAAGGCACGGAAAAGCTGGCCCCTGGCGAATTCAGTGAAATTGTCAAAGCCAATGGTGGCACCGACAACGCGTTCACCAGCTTCGATTACACCGCCTATTTCCAACGCGTGGCCGCCGACCGGCTTGGCCTGATGATGGAAATGGAAGCCGACAGGATGAAGAACATTCAGCTTGATGGCGAAGATATCCTGACAGAGCGAGACGTGATCATTGAGGAGCGCAATCAGCGGGTTGAGAACGACCCCGGAGCGCTGTTTCGCGAACAGCGTATGGCGGCGCAATATCTGAACCACGCCTATGGCCGCCCGATCATCGGTTGGCGGCATGAAATGGTGACCCTCGATCTGGATGCGGCGCTGGCCTTTTACGATCAGTTCTATTCGCCGAACAATGCCGTGTTGGTGGTTGCTGGAGACGTGCTGCCCGACGAGGTGCTTGCACTTGCGCAGGAACATTACGGTCCGATACCGCGCAATGATGACCTGCCAGAGCGTGTGCGCCCGTCAGAGCCACCACAAATGGCAGAGCGGCGGATCACGTTCAGCGATCCGCGCGTCGCGCAGCCCTATGTGATGCGCACCTATCTCGCGCCCGAGCGTGATCCCGGTGATCAGCACAAGGCGGCCGCGCTGACCCTGCTGGCCGAACTGCTGGGAGGATCGCAGACCTCTGTCTTGCCGCAGACACTGCAATTCGAAGACCAGACCTCTGTTTACGCGGCCGCGTTTTACAGTGGGCTGCAATTGGACGACACAACCTTTGGCGTGATCAACGTCCCGGCAGACGGGGTGTCGCTGGAAGAGGCCGAAGCGGACATGGACCGTGTCATCGCAGAGTTTCTGGAAGAGGGCGTTGACCCCGACCAGCTGGAGCGCATCAAGTTTCAGCTGCGCGCGTCGCAGGTCTATGCCCTCGACAGCTCAAACGCGCTTGCCCGCCGCTACGGGGCGGCCTTGACCTCGGGTCTGACGGTTGAAGACGTGCATGCCTGGCCGGATATTTTACAATCCATCACGCCGGACGACATCATGGCCGCTGCCAATGATGTGTTCAACCGCGACAATGCCGTTACCGGCTTTCTGCGCAGCGCCGAGGAGGTGACGCAATGACGTTTATGACACGGTTTGTGGCCCCGCTTGTTGCGGCTGTCATTCTTGCGGCACCGCTACACGCCGAGATCGAGATCGCCGAAGTCGAAACCCCCGGCGGCATCAACGCATGGCTTGTAGAAGAGCACTCGATCCCGTTTGTGGCGCTTGAATTGCGCTTCAAGGGGGGCGCGTCTCTTGATCTACCGGGCAAGCGGGGGGCGACCAATCTGATGGTTGGCCTGCTTGAAGAAGGGGCCGCCGATATGGACGCCCGCGCCTTTGCCGAAAAAGCCGAGTCGCTGGCCGCGAGCTTCAGCTTTGATGTTGGCGATGATGCTGTGTCGATCTCGGCGCAGTTTCTGACCGAGAACAAGGATGAAGCCTTGGCGCTTTTGCGGGCGGCATTGACGCAGCCCCGTTTCGATCAGGACGCGATTGATCGTGTGAGAGCGCAGGTTGTGTCGATGGTGCGGTCCGATCAGCAAGACCCTGACTTTCTGGTCGGGCAGGCCTTCGATGCCATGGTGTTCGGCGACCACCCCTATGGATCACCCATCGAAGGCACCGAAGACAGCGTCACCGCGCTGACACGCGATGATTTGATGGCAGCTTACGAGGGCGCATTGGCGCGTGATCGGGTCTATGTGGGGGCTGCAGGGGCCGTGTCACCCGAAGAGCTGGCAGCAATGCTTGATGATCTGTTGGGCGATTTGCCAGAGACCGGGCTGCCGCAAGCGCCTAACGTCGAGGTTCAGACCGATGCAGGGGTAACCGTAATTCCCTTTGACGTTCCGCAATCGGTGGCAATTTTCGGACACGAAGGTCTGGCGCGGGACGATCCCGATTTCTTTGCTGCGTTTGTCCTCAATGAAATTCTGGGCGGCGGCGGGTTCGAGGCCCGGTTGATGGAAGAGGTGCGCGAAAAGCGTGGTCTGACCTATGGTGTCTACAGCTATCTGGTGCCCAAAGATCACGCGGCACTCTATCTGGGCCGGGTGTCGAGCGCGAATGACCGGATCGCAGAAGCGATGGATGTGATCCGCGATGAATGGCGCAAAATGGCGGAAAACGGGGTCACCGCCGAAGAGCTGGAAAGCGCAAAGACCTACCTGACCGGGGCCTATCCGTTGCGGTTTGACGGCAATGGTCGCATCGCGAATATTCTTGTGGGGATGCAGATGGACGAATTGCCGGTCGACTATGTGAACACCCGCAATGACAAGGTCGCGGCCATCACGCTTGAGGATATCGAACGCGCCGCGGCCCGTGTTCTACAGCCAGAAGCATTGCATTTTGTGGTTGTTGGACAGCCGGATGGCGTGGACTCTCCCAGCCAGTAAGAGTCTGAAATAAACATAAAAGGCCGCACCGTTGAGTGCGGCCTTTTGTGTTTCTGACTGCAGCGACCGGGTGTCTGTCAGTTCAGCAAACCGGCGTGGCGCAAACCGTGATCGATCAGATCGCGGGTCGGCTGCGAGACAGGAAACAGCGGTGGCCGCATTTCTTCTGCGCACAGATCCAGTCGGCTCATGGCATATTTGACACCACACAAACCGGGCTCAATGAAAATGGCCTGATGCAACGGCATCAGACGATCCTGCAGGGCCAAAGCCTCTCCAAAATCTCCGGCGAGAGTGGCGTTCTGCATTTGTGCGCACAGCGCCGGGGCCACATTGGCGGTGACGGAAATCATGCCGACACCCCCATGGGCGTTGAACCCATGTGCGGTGGCGTCCTCGCCGGACAATTGGATGAAATCAGGCCCACATGTCATCCGCTGCGCGCAAACGCGGGCCAGATCGCCCGTGGCGTCTTTGACACCGACGATCCGGGGCAACTTGGCAAGTTTTGCCATCGTTGCGGGCAACATGTCGACGACAGACCGTCCGGGGATATTGTAGATCACAATCGGCAAGGTGCAGGCGTCATGCAGCATCGTGAAATGCTTGATCAGGCCATCCTGCGTTGGCTTGTTGTAATAGGGTGTTACAACCAGACCCGCCTGCGCACCGGCTTTTTCGCCATGCTGAAGAAAGCGGATCGATTCCGCGGTATTGTTCGACCCCGCCCCCGCGATAACCGGAATACGGCCCGCAGCGGCGTCTACCACGCAAGTGACGACCTGTTCGTGTTCTTCATGGCTCAATGTCGGGCTTTCGCCGGTGGTGCCGACGGGCACAAGCCCATGGCTGCCCTGATCGACATGCCAGTCCACCAACCGTTTGAGCGCGTCAAAATCCACTGAACCGTTCTTGAACGGTGTGATCAGTGCAGGCATTGACCCTTTGAACATTGTCACGCTCCTTTTTCACGTTTTGGCGGCATCGCCATTGCACCCGTCCCGCGAAAGTGAGTTGAAGGCTGCGCAAGCCGGGTTATCCTTAGCGAGCCGTCTATCCTGTCTCAGTGGAGAAAATGCAAGTCATGTTTCGGCTCAAAACGATCCTGGCGGCGCTTCTGATGCTTCTGCCCGCGCTGCTGTCTGCGCAAAATGCAGACAGGGCCCTGGACCGCGCGATGGATTTGATGCGCGAGGGCAATTGGGCCGCCGCCCAGATCGAAGCGCGCGGCGATGGTCAGGCGGGATTGGACGTTATCCTGTGGCATTACCTGCGGGCGGGACAGGGCTCTGTGCGCGAGGTTCGGGATTTTCTTGCGCGCAACCCGGATTGGCCGGGCCTGCCGTTCCTGAAAGAAAAGAGCGAGGCCGCGATGACGTCGGCATCGGCGGACGCGATCAGACAGTTTTATGCCGATCACACGCCGCAAACCGGGGCGGGCGCGCTGTCGCTGGCACGGGCGCATCTGGCGGCAGAGGATCGGGACCGGGCACATGACGTGATTGCCGAGGCTTGGCTGACCCTGCGCCTGACCCCCCAGGAACATGCGGCATTTCTGGCGTCCTATAAGGATGTTCTTGCGCCTCTGCATACGCAGCGACTTGATACGATGTTGTGGCGGGGATGGGCGATCAATGCCCGTGCGATGTTGCCTTTGGTCGATGACCAATGGGATGCCCTTGCTGATGCGCGGATGGGATTGCGGGCTGACAGGGCAGGTGTTGACGCATTAATAGACGCTGTTCCTGCGGCATTGAAAGCAGATCCCGGACTGGCCTTCGAGCGGTTTGCCTGGCGGGTCAGAAAAGGCCGCACTGCGGACGCGGTCGAGCTGCTTCAGACGCGGTCATCGTCGAAAGACAGTCTGGGGCGGCCCGAAGCCTGGTCAGGGCATCGCAGAAATCTCGTGCGTCAATTGATGCGCGCCGAAGACCATGTGACGGCCTATCGGCTTGCCGCAAACCACCACCTGAGTGGCGGGTCGCGTTTTGCGGATCTGGAATGGTTGTCGGGCTATCTGTCGCTTCGGTTTCTGAACGAACCCGCGGCGGCTGTCGGGCATTTTGAGGCCTTCCGCGAGGCTGTTGAAACGCCGATCTCTTTGGGGCGGGCCGGTTATTGGCTGGGTCGCGCGCATGAGGCGTTGGGCAATGATGCCGAGGCGGCAGATGCCTATGCGTTTGGGGCCGGGTATCAGACATCGTTCTACGGTCTGCTTGCAGCAGAGCGCGGCGGCATCGCCCCTGATCCAAGGCTGGGCGGAACCGAGTCGTTTCCGGAGTGGCGCGATGCGGCGTTTACACAATCCACCGTGTTCAAAGCCGCCATCCTTTTGCTGGATGCCGGGCATCCCGCTTTGGCAGAACGATTCCTGACGCATCTGGCGGAAAGCCTGGACCGGCAGCAAATTGGTCAGATGGGGCAGATGCTGAACGATCTGGACTTGCCGCATGTTCAGGTGATGCTTGGAAAACGCGCAGCTCAGGCCGGATATGAGGTTCACGCGCCCTATTATGCGCTGCATCCTTTGGCGCAGGCGGAGCACCCGGTTCCCACCGAACTGGTGTTGGCCATCGCGCGGCGCGAGTCAGAGTTTGATCCGGGTGTTGTGTCTCCGGTCGGGGCGCTTGGCTTGATGCAGGTGATGCCCGCAACAGGCCGCGAAGTGTCCGGTTGGCTGGATGTCGAGTATTCAGACGCGAAACTGCTAACCGATCCAACCTATAACGCTGTGCTTGGCAGCACCTATCTGGAACGGTTGGCAGGCCAGTTTAATGGCAACGCGGTGATGATCGCGGCCGCCTATAACGCCGGACCCAGTCGCCCGCTGCGCTGGATGCGGGACAGGGGAGATCCCCGTCAGGGCGACATGGATGTGATCGACTGGATCGAACACATCCCGTTCACCGAAACCCGGAACTATGTGATGCGGGTCACCGAAAGCCTGCCGATCTATCGCGCGCGTTTGGGCAAAGACCCGCACCCGGTGCCGTTTTCCCAAGAGCTGACCGGCTCAACCCTTTTGCCGCTGACGCCATAAGGTGAACAGTCCCGCGCTGACGATCAGGGTCGCGCCAAAGGCGACATTGGGGTCCATGGTTTCTCCAAAGGCCACAATGCCCAAACTGGCCGCAAAGGGAAGCTGCAGGTAGGCAAAGGGCTGAACCGCGCTGGCTTCGGCGACGTCATAGCATTTGATCAGCAAGTAATGCCCGGTGGCACCGGTCACGCAAAGCAGGCTCATCAGGGCCCAATCGGGGCCCGACATCGGTTCCCAGAACCATATGCCGATCAAGGTCATAAAGACGGCCCCCACAATGCCTGTCCAGAAAAAGCTGGTCGCGGCCCTGTCCTTGCGCGCGGCATATCGGGTCAGAAGACCATAGAGCGCGAACATCAGTGCAGCCAGCGCGGGAATGATGGCCAAAGGGGAAAACACGCCGAAACCCGGTTTCAGGATGATCAGAATTCCAATGAAGCCAACCCCGATCGCACTCCAGCGCCGCCATCCGACCTGCTCTCCCAGAATGGGTCCGGACAATGCTGCAATCAAAAGCGGATAACAGGCAAAGACCGCATGGCTTTCCACCAGTCCCAGATAGGTGAATGCCAGAACCATCACACAAATTTCCGTGGCTAGCAAAAGGCCACGAAAACCCTGAAGCAAAGGTTGCGTGGTCTGCGCTGCGGCGCGCAAGCCACCGGCCCGGCGGCTTGCGACAAACATCACAAACGCAGCAAAGAACCAGTACCGGATCATCACCACCATCAGGACATTATATTGCCCGGCAAGGTGTTGGGATAATCCGTCCTGCAAGGCAAAAACCATGGTCGTGGCCACCATCAGCCAGATCCCAAGTCTGTTGTTGGTGTCGCTCATCTCTGTGCTTTCTGTGCGACTGTCATATGTCGTTTGCGGCCAAAACCGGGGATGCGCCTTGTGGTGAACCCTGCCTGGTCCAGTGCGCGTCTGACGTGACCTGCCGCAGTATAGGTCGCAGCGGTGCCGCCTGGTGCGGTGCGATCGCCGATCCGGGACAGCAAGTCGGGTTCCCAAAGTTCGGGGTTTTTGGCGGGCGCAAAGCCATCCAGAAACCACGCGTCCACATCCTGCGACAGCGTGGTCATTGTGGTGCGGGCATCGCCTTCGATCAGGGTGAAGTCCAGATCCGGAAGCGAAATCCGGCGCGCCTGGTTTTCCCAGAACGGCTCCAGCTCTTTGGCAAGGGGGGCCAGTTCTGCAAAGGCCTGTTGCGCGCGGATCATGTCGCGTGCTGACATTGGGAAGGCTTCAAAACTTGTAAAGCGCAACACCCCGCCCTGATGTGTGTCGCGCCAGAGTTTGAGCGTCGCCAACAGGTTCAATCCAGTGCCAAAGCCAAGCTCTGCCACATGGAATCCGTCGCAAAAGCGCGCGGGCAGATCGTTGCCTTGCAGAAACACATAACGCGTTTCTGCCAGACCATCATCCAGCGAGAAATACGGATCATCAAACCTTTGCGAGACGGGCACGTCCCCGTCTCGCCAGTCGAGGGGTTCTGGCTGGTGTTTCATGCTGACTTACCTTAGCGACAGGGCGACATTGGCGAGGAGGCCGGGAATTGGCAATGCCACAAATCACTGTTTGCGGGGCCGGGATTTTCGGGCTCAGTATCGCGTGGGTTCTGACGCAACGCGGCGCGCGGGTTCAGGTGATTGATCCTTTTGGGGCCGGGTCAGGCTCAAGCGGCGGTCTTGTGGGGGCGCTTGCCCCGCATGTGCCCGAAAACTGGAACGAGAAAAAGGCGTTTCAGCTGGACAGCCTGTTGATGGCCGAGCGTTTCTGGACAGAAGTTCGCGCCGCCGGTGGAAAAGATGCGGGATATGCCCGCACAGGGCGCTTGCAACCTATCACGGATGATCGGGGTCTGGCTCTGGCGCGTGACCGGACAGACGGGGCGCACGCGCTCTGGCAGGGCCGCGCCGTCTGGGACGTGATTCCTGCTGCGGAGGGTGGGGCCTTTGCCCCGAAAACACTGTCTGGCTTTCTGATACGGGACACGCTGACGGCACGTATGCATCCAAGACACGCCTGCGCGGCGCTTGTGGCCGCGTTATCGGCACAGGGTGTCGAGGTGGTCGCTCAAGCGCCCCATGTTGGCCCGGTGATCTGGGCAACAGGCTGGCGCGGCTTGCAAGAGCTTTCCGAGAAAATGGGCACATCCGTTGGGGGCGGCGTCAAGGGCCAGTCCGCTGCCTTTGCGTTCGCCGCGACAGAGGCCCCGCAGGTTTTCGTGGACGGGTTACATATCGTGCCACATGCGAATGGAACGGTTGCGGTTGGATCGACCAGCGAACGTGATTTTGACAATCCGTCCGGGATTGATGCGCAGTGCGAGGCGCTGATTTCTCGGGCGATTGCTGCTCTTCCGGTGCTAAAGGACGCGCCTGTTGTGGATCGGTGGGCAGGGGTGCGGCCGCGTGCTAGATCGCGCGCGCCGATGCTGGGCCCCTGGCCCGGCCGCCCGGGTCATTTTATCGCCAATGGAGGCTTTAAGATCGGCTTTGGCATGGCCCCGAAAGTGGCGCATGTGATGGCGGATCTGGTGTTGGACGGGGCCGACACGATCCCCGAGGGGTTTCGGGTGGCGGCGTCTATGTAGACGATACTGCCTGAATGGCCCGGGCGATTTCAGCAACACCGGGATCAATGCGCGCTTGTGGGATCGAACTGTAGGCAAGCCGGTAGAAATGCCGTGGTGCGGTCTCTTTTGCGAAAAAGGCTGTGCCAGGTTCGATCAGAACGCTCGCGTCGCGCAGGCGTTCGGCCAACACTTCGCTGTCGATATGATCCGGCGCGCGCATCCAAAAAGACGATCCGCCATTGGTGCCTTTGCCTGCGATCGTCAGGCCGTGTTTGGTGATGGCATGTTCCATAATGGCGCGCCGATCCGCGAGCGCTTTGCCGGTACGGCGGATCAGGCTGTCGTAATGCCCGAGGCTCAGAAAATAGGCGGTGGTGCGCTGTGCATGGCCCGGAGGGTGGCGTAGCATTGAGGCGCGCAAGGCGCGGACCTCTTCGATAAAGGGGGCAGATCCCACCAGATACCCAAGGCGCAGACCGGGGAACAGCGATTTGGAAAAACTGCCGACATAAATCACGCGCCCGTCTGCATCGAGGCTTTTCAATGCGGGCATCGGCGATTTCAGATAGGCCATTTCAAACTCGTAATCATCCTCGACAATGAGTGCATTCAGATCCTTCGCACGCGCAAGCAAATCCTGCCTTCGGGCCAAAGGCATTGTATGGGATGTCGGGCACTGGTGACTGGGGGTGGTAAAGATGACGTTGGTTGCATCGGGGATCAGGTGTGGTGGCAGGCCATCGGTATCAACAGGCACTGCCAGGGTGTCACATTTCGCGCGCAGCAGAATTTCGCGCAACGCCGGATAGCAGGGGTCTTCGATCACAGCCAGTTTTCCAGCGGTCAAAAGCGCCTGCTTTGTCATCCAGAGGGCATTTTGCGCACCAAGTGTGATCAGAACCTCATCTGCTGTCGCGGTGATACCCCGACGGGGCAAAATGTGCCGCAGGATGAATTCGACCAGTTGGGGATCATCCTGATCGTAATAATCTTGCGTCATGGCGGAAAAATCACGTGCGCCAAGCGCCTGTAACGCACACAGCCGCCAATTCGCGTGGTCAAACAGGTGAGGGTCTGTTTGCCCGTAAAGAAAGGGGTATCTGTAGTTTTGCCAGTCCCGTGGCCGTTCAAGCGTGACACCGCCGGTAAACCGGCGGGCCAGGGCGGCACCCCAGTCAACCGCGTCACGCTTTTCGATCTGATTTTGGAAATCCGGGGGTTCCGGGGCGTTGTCGGACACAAAATAGCCGGACCGACCTTTCGATGTTAGAAAATCATTCGCCAGAAGTTCGGTGTAGGCAAGCGTTACAGTGATGCGGCTGACGCCAAGATGCTGGGCCAGTTTTCGGCTTGAGGGCAGTTTTTCTTTGCGCCGGAAGCGTCCTGACAGGATACCTTCGGCCACCATTTGCTGGATACGCGCTTGCAACGTTCCTTTGGTGTCCGGTTTCAAAAAAAACGTTTCGACAGGAATGGCCATAAGGATGACGCTAAATTGGACTTATGGCGAATGCAATCTGGTCTGACGGCTCAACACCCAGCGCGTTATCCAGTCCGCCCCAGTTTTTTCTATCGTCGGCCAAAGAAACTTCGTACGAAGTTTCTTGCACCCGGGTACTAAAAAATGGTTCGCGCACTGTAAAAAGACCGGGGCAGAGACATAAAGCGCGTGTTTGATCGCAGATAAGCTCCGTGTCCGCAAAACCGCAGGAGACCTCTGACACCTCCTGCCGTTACTTTTTATATCGGTCCCGCCAGGTCAGTTTTCCCAAGACACCCCGGTCAAATCCGTGGCCTGCGTCGGTGCATTTTTCCAAAGCCCTGAAATGCGCGCATCGGCGACTGTTGGAAAGGCCAGTTGAAACAAGAACCCGTTCACATAATCGTCCGAGATGGTCTTTTGCGCCTGCGCCAGCATCTCGGATCGTGTGCTCGGGTCGCTGGTCACGCTGAGGGTTTCCATCAAGGCCTGAAAATCCGGGTTGTCGTATTGGAAATAATAGTCGGGACGGGCATAAATCCCGATGTCGAAAGGTTCGGTGTGACTGACGATGGTCAAGCCGAAATCCTTGCCGCGGAACACTTCCTCAAGCCATTGTGCCCATTCCAGATTGGTGATTTCCGTCTGGATTCCCACTTCGCGCAGCTGTGCGGCGATGATTTCGCCACCGCGACGTGCATAAGACGGCGGCGGCAATTTGAGCGTTGTCGTAAAGCCATTGGCGAATCCAGCTTCGGCCAATAACGCTTTGGCTTTCTCGGGGTCGTAATTTGATTGATCTGTCAAATCGACATAGTCGGGATTGTGCGGCGCAAAATGCGTTCCGATGGGCGTGCCCAGTCCGAACATCGCGCCGTCGATGAGGCTTTGGCGGTCAATGGCATGTGTGATGGCCTGACGCACACGGATGTCGTCGAGGGGCGGTAACTTGTTGTTCATGCCAAGGATGGTTTCGCCTTCGGTCGAGCCCACCAAAACCTGAAAGCGCGGGTCTGCTTCGAACTGCGGCAGATTTTCGGGGGCGGGAAAGCCGGCGAATGCATCGATATCCTGCGCCATCATCGCGGCGAAGGCCGCTGTCGGATCGGAGATGAATTTGAATGTGGCCGATTCAAGCGCGGGTGCCTCACCCCAGTAGTCGGCATTTCGGCTGAGTTCGATCCGGTCTCCCTGGACCCATTGCTCGAACTTGAATGCTCCGGTGCCGATCGGCATTTGTTTGATGTCAGCCACGCTTTCTGGGGCCACGATCACCGCATCCCCCCATGCCATGTTGAACAGGAAATTGCCATTGGGGGCGGCCAGCTTCACCGACACCGTGCGCGGATCGATAACGGTGACCTCTTCTATTCCGTCGAACAGGGCTTTTTGGGCGTTGGCGCTGTCTTCTGCCCGCGCCCGATCCAAGGAGAACTTGACGTCATCGGCGTCAAAGCTTGTCCCGTCATGGAACGTCACACCTTCACGCAGGCGGAACGTATAGGTCATCCCGTCGCTGCTGATCTCCCAGCTTTCGGCGAGACCTTCGACAACCGATCCATCCGCCATAAAGCGCGTCAGGCCCTCAAAGACGTTTGCGTAGAGCACACTGTCAATCGCACCGGCCGCTGCACTTGTCGGATCAAGATGTGGCGGTTCGAGTTGCAGGGCAATGGTCAGGTCAGTTTGCTGTGCAATCGCTGGGCTACACAGCAGGACTGCACCTGCGACAGAGCTGATAAAACGGGCGGTCATAGGTCCCTCCGGTTGATGGGCTTGGCCCAGATGTTTTGCGGAGTGTCACGTCAAATCATGCTGTGATCAAGCAGATGCTGCACGTGGTCCTATGGAAATGGCGGATCACGACCGCGGATTCAGGGCCAGATCGGCATGAAACGGCACCGTAATGCCACGACATGCCTCAGCGTTCCTGCCTATCCGCGAGCCGGTTTTTGCCTAGGGCAAAAGCAAACGTTCCAAGCTGCGTGCCATGACCTTTGCGCTGTCCAGCATGTCGCTGATCCCGATCCACTCATCCGGCTTATGCGCCAACTCAAGAATGCCGGGGCCATAGGCAATGCAGTTTCCAAGCTTGCCGATTCGATCAATGTGCTTTTGATCGTAGCTGCCGGGTGACGCGACATAAGACGGATCACGGCCCAACACATCGCAGATGGCCGAATGTACGGTGCTGACAATTGGTGCGTCCTTGTCGGTCATGGACGGGATCACGTGGTTCAGTTCGCGAATCTCGTATTCAAAATGAGCGCGTCGGGATTTGATCTCGTCCAGCAGGTCAATAATCTCTTGGCGTACGGCCTCGATTGGTTCTTCCATCAGAAAGCGGCGATCAATCACGATGCGGCAGCTGTCCGGCACGCAATGGGCGGGAAGGCCGGTATAGTCGGCTGCCTGTTCCGGCTGACCGCCATGCACAGAGTTGATGTTCATCGTCGATTGCCGCGCACCGGTCGGCACAACCGGCATTTCTGTAACGCGCGAGGCCATCGCCGGGAACAGTTGCTCTTCGAATGCGGCCAAAACGGCCCCCATGTGACGCACAGCGCAATCGCCCAGAAAGGGCATTGATCCATGCGCGATTTCCCCTTTGGTTTCGATCTCGGCCCACCACCCGCCACGATGCCCCAGACAAATGCGATCTTTGTTCAGCGGTTCCGGTATGATCACGTGTTGCACGCGCTTTGGGTCGAACCAGCCCTGTTCGGCAAGATAGGCCACGCCACCATAGCCGCCGGATTCTTCATCCGCCGTGCCACTGATTTCGATCGCGCCTGAATACTCCGGATGTTCCGCGATGAACGCTTCTGCGGCGACAATCGATGTTGCCAGGCCGCCTTTCATGTCACATGCGCCGCGCCCATAGATCTTGTCATCATGGACCGCGCCGCCGAACGGGTCATGGGTCCAGCCGTGGCCGACTTCGACAACATCGGTGTGCGAATTGAAATGAACGCAAGCACCGCTGTGCCGGCCCTCATGGCGGGCAATCAGGTTCCAGCGGGGATGGGTTTCGCTGTCCCCCGGCGCGCCCTCGGCACGCACCCATGTGGTGTCAAAGCCGGACCGGCTTAGCCGGGTATCCAGATAATCGCAGATGGTTGCATAATGCTGCCCCGGCGGATTGAGCGTTGGAATTGCGATCAGATCCTGGGTCAGCGTGATCAGATCATCGCGTGTGTTTTCGATGCGGTGGAAAAGCCTGTCGCTCATGGAATACCTCGTTTTGGTTGCAGTGTTGTGGCGACAGGGTGTCTTTGCAAGGCTCAGGGAATGCGGATCGCCGGAAGCTCACCAATTGGGAGCGGCCCAAGGAACACCGTGCCGTCGGTCAGGCCCAAGGTGATGTCCAGCGCGTCGCGTGCGCCGCCAAAGCCGGACAACATCGACAAAAGCTCAATGACGGCCTCTGTCAATGCGGGCGGAAGATCCCCGCTATCGCGCGCTGCGTTCAGGGCGTCGCGCCAGTTGTCGGCCTCTAGCGATACCTCCCCGGACGCGCGGCCCCGTGCGTCGATGTCGGCATCGGCGTTGACCTTAAAGGTCACGGCCCCATAATTGATCGCAGAGCGGGATGTTGCAAAATATGTGGGTTGCGGACTGTCCGAAGATGGCCCGTCCAATGTCAGCGGTTTGGTCAGGTCCAGGCGAATGTCGCTGCGCAAAGAGGCCAAAGCATCGGGGGCCATTTCCCCCGAGACACGCGGATTTGACACGGCGATGCCGTCCACCGATATCGCGATGCGATAGCTGGCGTCAGCAGGTTCGACCTTTTCCAAGGCCGCATTCACACCGGCAAAGGCCACTGCCTGATCCGGGCCATCCACATTAAGCGTCGCGGCTTCGATATTGGTGCGGATCAGTATGCTCTCTTGATGCACGATGCTTGCCCGCAATCCGTCTGAACTGATGAAGTTGTCTCCGTTTGGAGTTGTCAGGGTTTGCGTGTCTGGCCATGCCACAATCTGATGGCCTTTTTTGTAACTCAATCCAAGGATTTGAAAGAACGGTGCGCTCCACGCATAGCGCCCATCCGGAGAGGTCAGGCTGGGGTTTGTGATCGTGAGGTCGGTGCGGTTCGGAAACCCGCGCACAGCGATATCGGTGTAACTGGCCTGCCAACCGGCCTGTTGTTGTTCGGTGAACCAGCGCTCGACGCTGGTTTCAAGGCTCTGCGCCGCATAGACCCACCAGCCCGAATAGCCAAGCGCAGCTACAACAATCACACTTAAAAGACGTTTCACCCGGCCTTCCCCTTTTGCCTGTCGCGCGTTTGGTGTTTATCGCGCGTATGTCAGCAGGACCAGCAACATGACTCTTTGGGTGTTTGGATACGGATCGCTTTTGTGGAACCCCGGTTTTGCGCCGGTGGAAACTGCGCATGCACGGCTTGAAAACTATGCGCGCAGCTTTTGTATGCGATCCATTCACCATCGCGGCACAGAAGACGATCCCGGTCTTGTTCTGGCGCTGGACGAACACCCCGGTCGCGCCTGTGACGGGCTTGCCATGCAGATGAACGAAGCGGAATACGACGTCACGATGGCCTATCTGCGCGAACGCGAACTGGTGTCGTCGGCGTATTTGGAAAAAACGCTTCCTTTGAAGTTTGCGGACGGTCGCGAGGTCACGGCCGTGACCTATGTGATTGATCCGGACCATGTTCAATATTGTGGATCTCTTGATCTGGAAGAACAGGCACAGATCATCTCACGGGCGGTCGGAGGGCGTGGGCCCAATAGCGAGTATCTTTTCAACACAGCCGCCCATCTGGCCGATGTCGGTATCCCAGATCCCGAGCTTGAGTGGTTACAAAACCGTGTGCGGACGCTTCTTGCTTAACGGGTTGGCGATTGGCCGCGAAGCGCCTAGTGTTGGCGGGGAAGAATAAGAAAACCGCGTCAGGAACTGTCCGAATGGATCAGCCGGACATCGAGGCCGAGCCACATTTCTCTCAACCTGTGCGTCAGGTTTTGATGATGCTCCTTGTTCTGGGGCTGACCGGCGTTGGCGGGTTTCTGGCGCTGCCGCGTGTGCGCCCCGTGTTCGAGGCAAACCCGTATCTTAATGGGTTTATCCTGTTTGTGTTCGGCATCGGCGTGGTCGCCTGTTTTTGGCAGGTGTGGCAGCTGATTCAGTCTGTGCGCTGGATCGAAGCATTCGCCCGCGAACGAGAGGCCAGCTTTCAGACCAAAGCGCCCTTGCTGCTGGCCCCTTTGGCGACGCTGTTGCGGTCTCGGGGGCGGCGGATGCAGATCAATACGGCGTCCACACGCTCGATCCTGGATTCTGTTGCCACCCGCATAGACGAGGCGCGCGAGATCACGCGGTATATCGTCAATCTGCTGATCTTTCTTGGTTTGTTGGGCACCTTTTATGGATTGGCAACAACCGTCCCGGCCCTTGTTGACACCATCCGCGGGCTTGCCCCGGAAGACGGAGAAAGCGGGGCCGAGGTTTTTGCACGGCTGATGACCGGGTTGGACAGCCAATTGTCGGGAATGGGCGTCGCCTTTGCGTCGTCGCTGCTTGGATTGGCGGGGTCTTTGGTTGTCGGTCTGCTAGAGCTCTTTGCAGGTCACGGGCAAAACCGGTTCTATCGGGAACTGGAAGAATGGCTCAGCTCGATCACCAAGCTTGGGTTCTCAAGCGGCGAAAGCGATGGTGCCGGCGACATGGGCGCGACCGGTGTTGTGCTGGATCAGATGATCGAGCAAATGGAAATCATGCAAACACTTTTTGCCCGATCCGAAGAAGGGCGCAGTGAAGTTGAAAATCGCCTGGGTCAGCTTGGCGATGCTCTTGAACGGATGACCGAACGCATGGAGGCGACCGCGCCCACAGCAACGGCTTTTGCACGTATCGCCGAAGGACAAGAGCGCCTGATCGAAGTGTTGGATCAGAAGTCCGAAAACGAGGGTCTTGACGCCGAAAGCCGGATGCGGCTGCGGTCGATTGACGTGCAGATGTTGCGTATCCTCGAAGAGATTGCGGCAGGACGTCAGGAAACAATGGCGGAATTGCGCACCGATCTTTCGACCATCAGCCGTGCGCTTGATCGGCTGGCCCGCTCTGCCGGACGCCCGGCAGACAAGGGCGAGGGCTAGGCCATGGCCCTGTCCCGGCGCACCGGAGCCCGGTTCCAGGCCTCTATCTGGCCGGGTTTTGTGGATGCGATGACCGGGCTTTTGCTTGTTCTGATGTTTGTTCTGACGATCTTTATGGTGGTGCAGGCGGTTCTGCGTGACACGATTTCGGGTCAGGAAAACGAACTCAATACATTGTCCTCGGAGATCGCGGAACTGGCTGCTGCGCTGGGCTTGGAGCGGCGGCGCACCACCGAGTTGACCACAGAGCTGGGCGCGCTGACCGCGACCCTGGATGACACCCGCACCCGGCTGACCGAACAGGACACGATCATCGCGGCCCTTTCAGAAACCCGTGATCGGCAGGCGGCGGCGCTGGATGCGGCCGAGACACGGATTGCGTCGTTCGAGGCGCAGGTTGCTGGATTGTTGGCCGACCGCGATGCCGCGCGTTCGCAAATCACGGATCTGTCCGCAGAACGGGATGCGCTGACCACGGCCCGTGACCAACTGTTGAGCGAACAGGAGGCGCTGAACCTGGCATTGGCGACGGCCCGGAGTGAGATCGACGACCAGGCAGAAGCCGCGAGATTGGCCGCTGCGCGGCGCGAGGCGCTGGATGCGCTGGTGGCCGATCTTCAAGCCCGCAATCAAGAGGCCACGGCCCAGATCGGGGCATTGACAACGCAAGTCGAAACGCTTGACCGCGCGCTAAGTGATGAGGAAGCCGCCAAGCTGGCCGAGGCTGCCGCCGCCGACGCGTTGCGGGATCGGTTGGAAAACGCGGATGCGGAATTGACCGCGATGACCCTGGCGCTGGAACAGCAGCGGGCCGAGGCCGAAGAAACCCTGACCTTGCTGGCCGCCGCGCGCTTGGCAGAAGAAGATCTGAACGCCCGTTTGGCCGCAGCTTTGTTGGAAGGTCGCGAAACCACGTCAGACCTGCAATCACGGCTAGAGGCTCAGGCGGCCCAGATTGATGCGCTGGAAGCAGATCTTGAACAACAGCAGACAACCGCCGAAACGCAAAGATCGGATCTGATGGCGTCACTGAATGAGGCCGAAGCAGCGTTGTCCGACAGAACACAAACGCTCGACACCGTTCGAGAGCAATTGGTTGCGGCCCTGGCGGCAAAAGAAGCAGCGGACGTAGAGGCGGAAAACCGGCTGACGGAAAGCGAACAGCGACAAATCCTGCTGGAGCAGGCCCGCGCGGAATTGACTGCCGAAACAGAGCGCGCGACCGAGGCGCAACGTCAAACGGAATTGCTCAATCAACAGGTGGGCGCGTTGCGTCGCCAATTGGCATCGCTTCAAGGGCTTCTGGACGACGCTGTGGCCAAGGATATCGAAGCACAAATTCAATTGGAAAGCTTGGGCAGCGCATTGAACACAGCGCTGGCGCGCGTGGCGGCGGAAGAGCGGCGCAGACGGCAGTTGGAGGAAGAGGAACGCCAGCGGCTTGAGGCAGAGCGTCAACGTCTGGCGGGGGAGAACCAGAATCTGGAGCGCTACCGATCCGAGTTCTTTGGCCGGTTGCGCGAGGTTCTGGGCAATCGCGAGGGTGTTCGTATCGAAGGTGACCGGTTTGTGTTTTCGTCAGAAGTGTTGTTCGCACCGGGGCAGGCGGGTCTGTCGGTTGCGGGGCGGACCCAGATCGCCAATGTTGCGCGCATATTGCAGGACGTGTCCGCCGACATACCCGAGGAAATCGACTGGGTGATCCGTGTGGACGGTCACACTGATGATGTGCCCTTGTCCGGCCAAGGCCAGTTTGCTGACAATTGGGAATTGAGCCAGGCGCGGGCGTTGTCGGTTGTGCGGTATATGATCAATTTTCTGGATATTCCGCCCAATCGCTTGGCGGCCAACGGATTTGGTCAATATCAGCCGGTGAACACAGACGATACCCCCCAAGCGCGGGCGCAGAACCGGCGGATCGAGCTGAAACTGACAGAGCAGTAACCTTAATCGACGGTCACATCCGTATGGCGCACGGCCAGGATGGTGTCTCCGCGAGTCAAGGTTACGTAGCCACGGTACACTCCACTTGGCCATCCTGTGCTGGGCGCACGCCGTCCGAAGGCGCGGAACAATTCGGTTTGATCCGCAGTCAGTTGCGCCTGATGTTCAAAGACCGGCCCGTCCGGTCCGGTCATGATCAGGTCAATCTTGTCTCCGGCATTTGCGTGAAACGCATGCCCATAAAGTACCATTGAATCACTTGGTGCAAGTATGGCGCGGCGGGCTGCCCCGGATTGAACCTCTTCCAGGTCAGGCACACTGTCCGAAACGGCGGCGGCAAAAAGGCCTGCATCAGTGTAAACTGGCGCGTCGATCCAAAGATTTTCAAACGGTTCCCCACATGCGTTGTTTTGGGTGGGCGCAAACGGGTCAATCACGTCGCTGCCTTGGGTGATCTTAAGCTGCAAATGGGGATAATTCGTCCGCCCGCTCAGCCCAACCTCACCCAAAAGCTGACCGGCCAAGACACGTTGTCCGGGGCTGACGCGTACCGATCCCAGTTTCATGTGGCAATAGATGGTTTGATACCCGTTGGCATGGTTGATCCGAACGGCGTTTCCACAGTCTTGTCCTTGCAAGTCCGTGCCGGGGACATATGGCTGATCGGGCAACGTATTGCGCGTGACCTCGACCCGGCCGTCTGCTGCGGCGACAACCCGGACACCTTGTTCCATTTGCTCAAAATCAAGAAGTGCGAAATCTGTTCCGGTGGTGCCATTGTCCGATTTCGTGCCGCAGCGGTAATCCGACACAGCATCGCTGGCATCAACGTCGGGGTAGGCATTGATCACGCAGGTTTCCCCCAGAACGCACTCCAGCGGCATCCCCAAAAAGGGCGCGTCCGCCAAAACGGGTGAGGCGGACGCGATGAGTATTGCGATCAGATGTCGGATCAATCCGCCGTCAGCAAAGGTGGTTTTTTGCTGGACAGGCGCGGGCTGTCCGGACCTTCGGTTTCCAGCAAAAGATTTCCATCCTTGACCGACACCTTGACCACGCCACCTTTTGCAAGCTTGCCAAAGAGCAGTTCTTCCGCCAGCGGCTTCTTGATCTCTTCCTGGATGACCCGACCCAGCGGGCGGGCCCCCATTTTGTCGTCGTAGCCTTTTTCGGCCAGCCATTCGGCGGCAGGTTTGGTCAGCTCGATTGTCACGTTGCGGTCCATGAGCTGCGCTTCGAGTTGGAGCACAAACTTTTCGACAACTTGCAGAATGACCTCTTTCGGCAGCGGCGCGAAAGAAATCACCGCATCCAGACGATTGCGGAATTCCGGCGTGAATGTGCGTTCGATCGCTGCCGTATCCTCGCCTTCGCGACGATCCCGGCCAAAACCGATTGCGGCTTTCGCCTGTTCCGCCGCACCGGCATTTGAGGTCATGATCAGAATCACGTTGCGGAAGCTGACGGTGCGCCCGTTGTGATCTGTCAAAGATCCGTGATCCATCACCTGCAAAAGAATGTTGTACACATCCGGGTGCGCTTTTTCGATCTCGTCAAGCAACAGCACACAATGCGGGTGCTGATCGACACCATCGGTCAACTGACCGCCTTGGTCGAACCCAACATAGCCCGGAGGCGCACCGATCAGGCGACTGACCGCGTGTTTCTCCATGTATTCGGACATGTCAAAGCGCAGCAGTTCTACACCCAGCGTATCTGCCAGTTGCTTGGCTACTTCGGTTTTGCCGACGCCGGTGGGGCCGGCGAACAGGTAGTTGCCAATCGGCTTTTCCGGTTCGCGCAAACCCGCGCGCGCCAGTTTGATCGCCGATGACAAGGCGTCGATCGCCGCGTTTTGACCAAAGACCACCCGCTTGAGCGACGCTTCGAGATCCTTGAGCACCTCTGCATCGTCCTTGCTGACATTCTTTGGCGGAATGCGTGCGATTTTGGCGACCACGGCTTCGATTTCTTTCGCACCCAATGTCTTGCGGCGCTTTGATTCTGCGACCAGATGCTGTGCGGCACCGGCTTCGTCGATCACGTCGATCGCCTTGTCCGGCAACTTGCGGTCATTGATATAACGTGCGGACAGTTCTACCGCGGTTTTGATCGCATCTACCGTGTATTTCACGCCGTGATGCTCTTCAAAATAGGGCTTGAGGCCTTTGAGGATTTTGATGGCATCATCTACCGTTGGTTCGTTCACATCGATCTTCTGGAACCGGCGGCTCAGCGCGCGGTCTTTTTCGAAGTGCTGACGGAATTCCTTGTAAGTGGTCGACCCCATGGTGCGCAATTTGCCACCCTGAAGCGCGGGCTTCAAAAGGTTGGAGGCATCCATCGCGCCGCCAGAGGTTGCCCCGGCACCGATGACGGTGTGAATCTCGTCAATAAACAGGACAGCGTCTTCATGCTCTTCCAGCTCTGTCACAACGGCTTTCAAACGCTCTTCAAAGTCGCCGCGATAGCGTGTGCCCGCCAAAAGCGCGCCCATATCAAGCGAATAGATCGTGGTGTTTGACAGCACGGCGGGTGTTTCACCCGACACGATCTTGCGCGCCAGACCTTCGGCAATCGCGGTTTTGCCGACACCGGGATCGCCCACCAAAAGCGGGTTGTTCTTGCGGCGGCGACACAGCACCTGAATGCAGCGTTCCACTTCGGAATCGCGGCCAATCAGCGGGTCAATATCGCCTTCGCGGGATTTGGCGTTCAAATCCACGCAATACTTGGCCAGAGCGGATTCTTTCTGCTCTCCCTGCGGTTCGGCTGATTGGGTGTCTTCCTCGTTGTCGGTCGCGCCAGAGACCGGACGGCTTTCACCGTAGGCCGGGTTTTTGGCAACGCCATGGGCAATAAAATTCACCGCATCATAGCGCGTCATGTCCTGATCCTGCAGGAAATAGGCTGCATTCGATTCCCGTTCGGCGAAGATTGCGACCAGAACGTTTGCGCCGGTGACTTCGGACCTGCCCGAGCTTTGCACATGGATCGCCGCCCGCTGAATGACCCGTTGGAATGCCGCCGTTGGCACCGCTTCGGACCCTTCGATATCGGTGACCAGATTGGACAGATCGTCGTCTATGTAATCCACCAGCGTTGTGCGCAGTTCTTCGGTGTCGACCGAACATGCCTTCATCACGCGGACAGCATCGGGTTCGTCGATCAGCGCAAGCAACAGGTGTTCCAGCGTCGCAAACTCATGCGACCGCGAGTTGGCGAGGGCCAATGCCGAATGGATTGCCTGCTCAAGGGTATTCGAAAATGAAGGCACGGAGTGCTCCTTCCATCTTTATTGTTCCGCAGGGTACGAAACAATTGTCATCATACTATTAAAGTGTGGCTGTTACCGGCGAACCTTCAAGTTTTTTCTTCATCTTGACAGGTCACAACCACGGGATTGGTGTCTTCGGGGACTCAAATTGCCTCAGAAGCGATCCTTCCGGGCGCGAATTTCTGCAAACACATCAACCGGCTCTGCGCCGATCATGTCGAGTTGGGCTTGGATTGCGGAATCAGCAGGGCGCAGGAACGGATTTGTCGCCAGTTCATCGGCCAACGTGCTGGGGACAGTGGGTTCGTTTCTGTCCCGCGCCATATTTATGCGTTCCATCCGGTCTTTCAAGTCTGGGTTGTCCGGATCGACCGTGATCGCGAATTTCGCGTTGGCTTGTGTGTATTCGTGACCGGAACAAATCAGTGTCGCTGGGTCCAGAGCGGCCAGTTTTTGCAGGCTGGTCCACATCTGTTCTGCCGTGCCTTCGAAAAGACGCCCGCATCCCAGCGCCATCAGGCTGTCTGCAGTGAACGCATATCCCGACTTGCGCAGCACAAAAGCAATATGTCCGGTGGTATGGCCAGGCACGTCCAGAACATCAACAACCTCGCCCCCGAATTCAAAAGCATCTCCATCGCCCACTTCTCGGTTAAGCGGTGGCAGACGGTGAATGTCTGCGGTGGCCCCGGTGACCTTTGCGTCGAATTCGGCCAAAAGATCATCGACGCCACCGACGTGATCGTGATGGTGATGGGTCAGCCAGATCTCGGTCAGGGGCCAGCCCCGTTTGGACAGTTCGGCCAAAATCGGTGCGGCCTCTGGCACGTCGATACAGGCGGTGTCACCGCTGGCGGCGTCGTGCAAAAGATATGTGTAATTGTCTGAAAGTGCTGGAATCGTGACAAGTTCGAGGGGCATGGCGTTTTTCACTTTCGCGGTTACAGTTGCAGATGGCTGGTGTTGGTGACCTTGGCTGAACAGAACGGAGGCCGCAATGCACCTTGATGTGCAGACTTTGCACAACTTCTACTACCGCAGTGCAATCGGGCGCGTTGCGCAGCGCGTGGTGCGCGATCAGGTCACCGCATTCTGGCCCAATGCCAAAAACCAAACGCTTGGCGGCTTTGGCTTCGCGGTGCCATTGTTGCGGCCTTATCTGTCCGATGCACGCCGGGTGATCGGGCTTATGCCGGGCCAGCAAGGTGTGATGCCATGGCCTGCCGAGAAACCGAACGTATCGGTTCTGTGCGAAGAAACGCTTTGGCCTGTCGAGAATGAGCGCTTTGACAAACTGGTGCTGATGCACGGTTTGGAAACGTCAGAGCGACAGTCAGCCTTGCTGGACGAATGTTGGCGCGTTCTGGCACCGGGGGCGAAGGCGCTTTTTATTGTGCCAAACCGCTCCGGGCTTTGGGCGCGGTCGGACGAGACGCCTTTCGGATATGGGCGTCCCTATTCCATGGGCCAGCTTGAGGCGCAACTCAAAGCGCATCATTTTGAGCCGCTGCGCCACGCCGCCGTGCTGTACCAGCCGCCATCAACGCGGCGGTTCTGGATGAAGACCGGACCGATGTGGGAGAAAATCGGACGCAGTGTATCGGCCTTGGTGGCGGGCGGCATCTTTATGGTCGAGGTGTCCAAGATATCGCCAAAACCAAGCGGAACACGCGCCACCAGTCGGGTTCTGAACCCGCTGGGTCATCTTGTCCCGGCCCCCAACGCCAAACCTGCCCGCGCCCGCTTGCCGGTTGACGTGTCGCGGGTGACTTCGGAGCGGGCGTCATGCCGCGACGGCGGGAACCAAAGGGGTTGCAGATCCTGACCATCGGCAATCAGATTGCAGCAATCAGGAATCGCGAAAGACGACAAATCGCGCCGTGATAGCGCAATTTCATTTCGCGCAATCCGTCGCACTTGCCCTTAAACCCCTGAAAATAAGGAAAATGGGCAAAATTCCTAATTCATCATAACCCGTTGCGGGCTTCGAAAGCCTCTGCTACATCCGCGCTGATTTCTATGCCATGCGGCATTTGCCCAACTGAACACACCTCTGACCTCCGATGATTATACGGGGCTCGGGGGCAAACTAGCGGAAGGATGGACGTGTCCGAACCAGCATCCATTTCCTCTGGCATTGCAGACCGTTATGCCATGGCGGTCTTTGACCTTGCCACTGAGGGTAAAGAGCTCGACAAGCTTGAGGCGAATTTAGACGATCTGTCGGAAGCGCTGGAAAACAGCGATGATTTGACCAAGCTCATTCATTCGCCAATCTACAGCCGGGACGAGCAATCGAATGCAATTTCCGCTGTTGCTGCGAAAATGGGGCTGACCGAAACAATGCAGAACGTTCTGGCGCTGATGGCGTCTAAGCGTCGTCTGTTTGTTCTACCGCAGATGATCACGCGGCTTCGCGCGCTCATCGCCGAAGAAAAAGGCGAAGTCACAGCAGATGTGTCGTCCGCGATCAAACTGTCTGCAGCGCAAGCCAAAGAGCTGGCAGCGACGCTGAAGGCGCAGGTTGGCAAAGACGTTAAGATTAATGCGACCGTGGATGAAAGCCTCATCGGCGGTCTTGTTGTTAAAGTGGGCTCGAAAATGATCGACACGTCGATCCGTTCCAAGCTCAACTCCCTCCAGAATGCAATGAAAGAGGTCGGATAAATGGGTATCCAAGCAGCCGAAATTTCTGCGATCCTTAAGGACCAGATCAAAAACTTCGGGCAGGACGCCGAAGTCACCGAGGTGGGCCGCGTCCTTTCCGTGGGTGACGGTATTGCGCGCGTTTATGGCCTCGACAACGTTCAGGCCGGTGAAATGGTCGAATTTCCGGGCGGAATTCGCGGCATGGCGCTCAACCTTGAGTCCGACAACGTCGGTATCGTGATTTTCGGCTCTGACCGGGACATCAAGGAAGGCGACACCGTCAAACGCACCAACGCGATTGTGGACGTGCCCGTGGGCGACGCTCTGCTGGGCCGCGTTGTTGACGGTCTGGGCAACCCGATCGACGGCAAGGGTCCGATTGAAACAACCGAACGTGCCGTGGCCGAGGTCAAGGCACCGGGCATTATCCCGCGTAAATCGGTTCACGAGCCGATGGCGACCGGCCTCAAGGCCGTGGATTCCATGATCCCAATCGGCCGTGGTCAGCGAGAGCTGATCATTGGTGACCGCCAGACAGGTAAAACAGCCGTCGCGCTTGATGCGATGCTGAACCAGAAATCCTATAACGAAGCGGCAGGCGACGACGAAAGCAAGAAGCTTTACTGCGTCTATGTTGCGATTGGTCAAAAGCGGTCCACTGTGGCGCAGCTGGTGAAAAAGCTGGAAGAAAGCGGCGCGATCGAGTATTCGATCGTGGTTGCGGCCACAGCATCCGATCCCGCGCCTTTGCAGTTCCTCGCACCCTATGCCGCCACTTCAATGGCCGAGCATTTCCGCGACAATGGTCGCCACGCGCTGATTATCTATGATGACCTGTCCAAACAGGCCGTCGCGTATCGCCAGATGTCCCTGCTTCTGCGTCGCCCGCCGGGCCGCGAGGCGTATCCGGGTGACGTTTTCTACCTGCACTCGCGCCTGCTGGAACGCTCCGCAAAGCTGGGCGAAGATCATGGTTCCGGTTCCTTGACCGCTCTGCCGGTGATCGAAACCCAGGGTGGCGACGTGTCTGCCTTTATTCCGACAAACGTGATCTCGATCACCGATGGTCAGATTTTCCTCGAAACGGAACTCTTCTACCAGGGTATCCGCCCGGCGGTGAACACCGGTCTGTCGGTATCCCGTGTGGGGTCGTCTGCGCAAACCAAAGCGATGTCGAGCGTGGCGGGGCCCGTGAAACTGTCGCTGGCTCAGTACCGCGAAATGGCCGCCTTTGCGCAGTTCGGGTCCGACCTTGATGCCTCCACACAGCAGTTGCTGGCCCGTGGTGCGCGCCTGACCGAGCTGATGAAACAGCCGCAGTATTCGCCGCTGACCAACGCTGAAATCGTGTGCGTGATCTTTGCGGGCACCAACGGGTATCTCGACAAGGTCGACGTGTCCGATGTTGGCCGGTTTGAAGCGGGGCTGCTTGCCCATCTGCGTGGCAAGCATCAAGACCTGCTCGACGACATCACCAACAACGACCGTAAGGTGAAGGGCGAGCTGGCGGACAAGATCAAGGCCGCGCTCGACGAATACGCAGCCGACTTCTCGTAAGGGGGCTGGGCAATGCCAAGTCTTAAGGACCTGAAAAACAGGATCGAGTCGGTCAAATCGACCCGCAAGATCACCAAGGCCATGCAAATGGTGGCCGCCGCAAAACTGCGGCGGGCGCAGGATGCTGCCGAACAGTCGCGCCCCTACACCGAACGCTTTAACGCGGTTCTGGGTGCCCTGGCGGCAAGTGTGGGCAACAGCGACAGCGCGCCAAAGCTGCTGAGCGGAACAGGCAAAGACGACGTGCATCTTCTTGTCGTCATGACCTCGGAACGCGGTTTGTGTGGTGGCTTTAACGCCAACATCGCCAAGATGGCCAAGCAAAAGGCGACCGAACTGCTGGGTCAGGGCAAAACGCTCAAGATCCTGACAGTGGGCAAAAAAGGCCGTGACGCGATCAAGCGGGAATTCGGGGATTACTTTGTCGGTCACGTTGACCTGAGCGAAGTCAAACGCGTGGGCTATGCTGACGCGCAAGGCATTGCCAAGGACATTTTGGCCCGCTTTGACGGTGGTGAATTTGACGTTGCCACGATCTTCTATTCGAAGTTTGTCAATGTGGTCAGTCAGATCCCGACCGAACAGCAGATCATCCCGGCGGCGTTTGATGCGCCCGAGGGTGACAGCGACGGGGCCACAACGCTTTACGATTACGAACCGGATGAAGAAGCCATTCTTGCCGATCTTCTGCCGCGCGGAGTTGCAACGCAAATCTTTGCCGCGCTGCTTGAGAACGGTGCCTCTGAACAGGGGGCCCGGATGAGCGCGATGGACAACGCAACGCGCAACGCGGGCGAGATGATCGAAAAGCTGACGATCCAATACAACCGTTCACGTCAGGCCGTGATTACCAACGAACTGATCGAGATTATCTCGGGCGCGGAGGCGCTATGAACCCGACTAGAGAGATGATCCAGGAAAAAATAAACGAAATCAAAGAGCCTTTCAAAAAGAGCGGGGTGAAATTGTCTGGTCGTGATTGTGCTTATATCTTAGCCTATCACAGAGAGAGCGCTGAAGCATTTTCGATTGAGGGCATCTGGGACAAGCGCGTTCCTCGCGATATAAAAGACCGTTTCAAAGGGTTTAGTACCGACAAATTGCAAGACACTCAGGTAATTCGTGACAGGTTGCTGCAGTATGGATTTTTGCACACTGATGACGGCAGAACTTTCTCGCTTACTCAAAAAGCCCTAGACTTCGTGGAAGTGCTTGAGGGGCGTGGACCAAATACCAGGGTTGCGGAAGCACCCTAAGAACCGGAGACGAAACATGGCAAACGCAACAGGCAAAATCACTCAGGTGATCGGTGCCGTCGTGGACGTTCAGTTCGACGGCGACCTGCCCGCTATTTTGAACTCGCTGACCACAGACAACAACGGCAAGACGCTGGTGTTGGAAGTGGCCCAGCACCTTGGCGAAAACTCGGTACGAACCATTGCGATGGACGCGACCGAAGGTCTGGTGCGTGGTGCCCCTGTGACCGACACTGGCGCGCCCATTCAGGTGCCGGTTGGTAAAGCCACGCTCGGCCGCATCCTGAACGTCACCGGGGATCCGGTTGATGAAAAGGGCCCGGTTGAAACGGACGAAACCCGCGCGATCCACGGCGACGCGCCTGATTTCGCGGCACAGTCGACCGAGACCGAGATTCTGACCACAGGCATCAAGGTGATCGACCTGCTCGCCCCGTATACCAAGGGCGGCAAGATTGGCCTCTTCGGCGGTGCTGGTGTGGGCAAGACGGTTCTGATCATGGAGCTGATCAACAACATCGCCAAAGTGCACTCTGGTCTGTCCGTGTTTGCGGGTGTTGGTGAACGGACGCGTGAAGGCAATGACCTCTATCACGAGATGATCGAATCCGGCGTTATCGTTCCCGAGAACATGCAGGACTCGAAAATTGCACTGGTCTACGGCCAGATGAATGAGCCTCCCGGAGCGCGTATGCGCGTTGCCCTGTCCGGTCTGACATTGGCTGAACAGTTCCGTGATGAATCTGGATCTGATGTTCTGTTCTTCGTGGACAACATTTTCCGCTTTACGCAGGCCGGTTCCGAAGTGTCCGCCCTTCTGGGCCGTATCCCGTCTGCTGTGGGCTACCAACCGACGCTGGCCACAGACATGGGCGCGATGCAGGAACGCATCTCCTCGACCAAGAATGGCTCGATCACCTCGGTTCAGGCCGTCTACGTGCCTGCGGACGACTTGACTGACCCGGCACCTGCAACATCCTTTGCGCACCTCGATGCGACGACGGTTCTGGATCGTGCGATTTCGGAAAAGGGCATCTACCCGGCGGTTGACCCGCTTGGTTCGACCTCGCGTCTGCTTGATCCGTTGATCATTGGTGAAGAGCATTACAAAGTTGCCACCGACGTGCAGCAGATCCTTCAGCGCTACAAGTCGTTGCAGGACATCATTGCCATTCTGGGCATGGACGAATTGTCGGAAGACGACAAACTGGCCGTGGCGCGCGCGCGCAAGATCGAACGCTTCCTGTCGCAGCCGTTTGACGTGGCAAAGGTCTTTACCGGCTCTGACGGCATTCAGGTTCCGCTCGAAGACACCATCGCGTCGTTCAAGGCGGTTGTGGCCGGTGAGTATGACCACCTTCCCGAAGGCGCGTTCTACATGGTTGGCGGCATCGAGGATGTGAAAGCCAAAGCCGAAAAGATGGCCGCAGAAGCCGCTTAAATCGCAAAAGGGTGTGGGCCTGTCCCGCACCCATCGTGAACGGAGATACACATGGCAGACACCATGCAATTCGATCTGGTCAGCCCCGAACGCAGCCTGATGTCCACTCAGGTCAAATCGGTGCAGATCCCGGGTGCGGATGGCGATATGACCGCCATGCCAAACCACGCGCCGCTGATCACGACGCTGCGTCCCGGTCTGCTGACGGTGGAAACCGAAACCGGCACGGAAGAATTCGTCGTTACCGGCGGATTTGCCGAGCTGGGCGAAACCCTGTCCGTTCTGGCAGAGCGCGCGGTCCCAAAAGCCGAGGTTGATCAGGCCATGTACGAAGCAATGGTCGACGAGGCCCACGCCGCCTATCAGCAGACGAAAGAAGCGTTCAAGAATGAACCGGGCCCCGTGGATGACGCGGTGAAACTTTTGTCAGATATGGTGGCAGTTGGCGGGCATATCGGGCTGTCCACGAAACAGCCGTCGCTGTAACAGCAACCGGGTTGTCAAAGACAATAGCCTCGCAGCGATGCGGGGCTTTTTTGTTTTCTTCCGCAGATCTATTCATATATCGAACACACGAGGTCCGAGGCGGTAGAATGCAGATAGTAAACAGTGCGCGGGTTGGGATCGCTCAGGGATCAGTTGACCTGTTTTCCGACTATGAAATCGGTGGAGAAATGTGGACGGGCGAAGGCTTGCGTTCTCGCAGTCAATGGGTCGCGTTCGAGCAGCCTTTTTCCGTGCCGCCAGCGGTGCATGTCACCTTGACCCTGTGGGATATGGACAGTGCCCACAATGTGCGGGCTGACCTGAAAGCAGAGAAAGTGTCCGAAACCGGGTTCGAAGCGGTCTTTCAAACGTGGAAAGACACTCGCGTCGCGCGCGTTCGGATCTCTTGGCTGGCTGTTGGCGCGGCCTTGACCGACGATGATTGGGATGTCGAATAGCCGGGTTCTGTCATTTCAGGCCGCACGGATGGCCCCGCGCGACGCTACCGGTCCGAGGCCGGTTTAGAGGATGCCCTCGTAAATTGGACCAAGCGTGTCGCTTTCGAACAGGGACGACACCGATGTGCCGTTCCACGTGTTCAGGATGGCCTGCGCGAACATCGGTGCCGTGGGTACGATGCGAATGTTTCTGGCATTTGCCACTGCTTCTGTGGCCTCGATGCTGTCGGTGATGACCAAAGACTTCATGACAGAATTCGTCACCCGTTCGACCGCAGGGCCGCTCAGGACGCCGTGTGTGATATAGGAATGCACCTCGGTTGCGCCATGCTCCATCAGAACTTCGGCGGCTTTGCATAGCGTGCCGGCGGTGTCGCAGATGTCATCCACGATGATACATTTCTTGCCGCTGACCTCTCCAATTACGGTCATCTCGGCCACTTCGCCCGCTTTCTCGCGGCGCTTGTCCACAATGGCCAGTGGCGCATTGATCCGTTTGGCCAATTCACGGGCCCGGCCCACACCGCCGACATCCGGGGACACAACCATGATATCCGATGCGTCGCCTTTGAATTGGTTCAGGATATCCAGCGCAAAAATCGGTGAGGCATATAGGTTATCGACGGGCATGTCGAAAAACCCCTGAATCTGCGTCGCGTGAAGATCCATCGTCAGAACGCGTTCGATGCCCGCTTCTGCAATCATGTTGGCCACAAGCTTGGCCGTGATCGGTGTACGCGCCTTGGTGCGGCGGTCCTGTCGGGCATATCCGAAATAGGGGATCACGGCCGTGATACGCGCCGCTGACGATCGGCGCAGCGCATCTGACATGATCAGCAGTTCCATCAGATTGTCATTGGCTGGGTTCGAGGTGGGCTGAATGATGAACATATCCTCGCCCCGGACGTTCTCGAACACCTCGACAAAGACTTCCTGATCGTTGAAACGCTCCACACGCGCATCCACCAATCCCACAGAGGTGCCGCGATACATGGTCATCCGCCGGGCAATGCCCTTGGCAAGCGGCATGTTCGCGTTGCCAGAGATCAGTTTGGGTTCATCAATGGACGGCATAAGGGCAGCTCCGTGCTGGTCAGATATGGCAGATTCGCGATGTTGCGCTCGCCTTAGCATGGGCCTACCGTCCCGCAAAGCAAACACGCGGAGAGGGTGCCAAATGGCCCACATTGATTACTTTTTCTCAACACTGTCGCCATATGCCTATCTTGCCGGAACCCGTATGGAGGACGTGGCCGCGAAACATGGGGCCAGTATCACCTACAAACCTCTGGACATTCTGACGTTGTTTGGCCGCACCGGTGGAACCGCCCCCAATGACCGCCACCCAAGCCGACAGGAATGGCGCGCGCAGGAGCTCGACCGCCAATCCAAAAAGCTGGGGCTTCCGTTAAATCTAAAGCCCGCCTTTTGGCCGACCAACGCGGCCCCGTCTTCTTATGCGATCATCGCGGCGCAATCCGCCGGGGGTGGTGATCTGGGCAAGCTTGTCCATGGTTTTCTGGCCGCGGTCTGGGCACAAGACAAGGACATTGCCCAAGACGACGTGGTGCGCGCGACATTGGCGGATGCCGGGTTCGATCCGGCATTGGCCGACAGTGGGTTGTTGGCTGGTGCTGAAACCTATGCCCGCAATCTTGAAGACGCTGTCGCACGCGGGGTGTTTGGTGCGCCGTTCTATATCACCGACACCGACCAACGGTTCTGGGGGCAGGACAGGATCGCTGACCTGGATATGTACCTGTCCGGCGCATTTTGATGCCACACCGCCAAAGGGGCGGGTTTCCCGTCTATGAGCGAAGCTTTGGCCATGGCGACGAACGGGCGGTTCTTCTGCATTGCGCTTTGGCGCATTCCAAATCATGGGCGCGATTGGCCGCGCTTTTGTCCGAACGGCTGACAATGCTGGCCCCCGATATGCCCGGGCACGGACGCAGTGCGGCCTGGGATCACAGATGTGATATCCACGATCAGGTCACGGCCATTGCCAAAGATTGCCTTGAAAACGGCGGTCACCTGATCGGGCACAGTTTTGGGGCCACGGTTGCGTTGCGTGTTGCGATGGAAAACCCCGACGCTGTGTACAGTTTGATCTTGATCGAACCGGTGCTGTTTGCCGCCGCAAAACAAAGCGATCCACTCGTCTTTCAGGAATACACGCGGGAACAGGCGGTACTGGGGCAGGCGCTCAAACGCGGAGATTGGGAGACAGCGGCAAAAGAGTTCACGCGGGTCTGGGGGGCCGGCCCCAGCTGGGACTCTTTGACCGAAAAAGAACGTATGATGTTCACCAGCCAAATGCCCCTTATCCGGGAAACCGAGGATACGCTGTTGCACGATCTGGCCGGGCTGCTGCGTCCGGGGCGGTTGGAACGCATCGCGTGCCCAACTCTGCTGATTTCGGGCGGGGCGACAAACCCGGTCATCCCGGCCATTCATCACACTCTGGCGCGGCGGTGTCCCCGGGCACAAAGCGTGGTTATCCCCAAGGCCGGTCACATGGCACCGATCACTCATCCTCAGCCGGTTGCTTCGGCTATCCTAGCGCATCTGGATCGGGTCTAGGCTCCAGCCCCTTGCAACATGCGGATCGGTGCGCCATCTACCGCTGTGAAGTAACGGCACCCGTGACAGGAGACAGGTATGATCGAACTCGGACAAGGCCCCGCAGACACCGATCTGATCAAAGACGTTTCGGATCAGAGTTTCATGGTCGATGTGATCGAGGCCAGCAATGACGTGCCGGTCATCGTGGATTTCTGGGCACCATGGTGTGGCCCCTGCAAAACCCTTGGGCCGATGCTCGAAGACGCGGTCAAAGCCGCGCGCGGTGCGGTGAAAATGGCCAAAGTCAATGTCGACGAAGCCCAGCAGATCGTTGCCGCCCTGTCGCAACAGGGTTTGCCGCTGCAATCGATCCCGACTGTGGTTGCCATTTACCAGGGCCGTCCGATCGACATGTTTCAGGGGGCGGTTCCGCAATCCGAAATAACCAGCTTTATAGAACGCGCGGTCAAAGCCGCTGGCGGCGATGCCAGCGGCGGTCTTGATGATGCCGTCACCGCCGCCGAAGAGATGCTGGAAGACGGGGCGGCAGTGGACGCGGCACAGACCTTTTCAGCGGTGCTTGCGGAAGATCCGAACCACGCGGCGGCCTATGGCGGTCTTGTCCGGGCGCATATCGCAATGGACGAACTGGATCAGGCCGAAGCCATCCTGAATGGGGCCCCTGCGGAAATCTCCGCCAGCCCAGAGCTTGAGGCGGCCCATGCCCAGCTGGAATTGGCGAAACAGGCCAGCAATTCGGGTCCGGTGAGCGAGCTGGAAGCCGCGGTCGCGGCAGATGAGAACAATCACCAGGCCCGTTTTGATCTTGCACAGGCGCTTTATTCAGCCGGGAACGGGCAAGAGGCGGTTGACCAATTGCTTGAATTGTTCCGCCGTGATCGCGAATGGAACGATGGCGCTGCGAAGGCCCAATTGATGACCATATTTGACGCTCTCAAGCCAAATGATCCGGTTGCGCTCAATGGCCGTCGTCGGCTTAGCTCGATGATATTTGCCTGATCAGACCTTGGGGCTACCTTCATTCACATGACACGAGTCACTGAATTGCCGGGGTCCATCCCCATCTTTCCGTTGCCCGGGGCGCTGTTGCTGCCTCGCGCTCGGTTGCCGCTGCACCTGTTCGAGCCACGCTATCTGCAAATGCTTGAAGATGCTATGAAAACGCCCGCCCGATTGATTGGGATGATCCAACCCAATGTGCGACCCAACGGGGATCAGACTGCTGTCCACCGCATCGGATGCGCCGGGCGGATCACCCAGTTTTCGGAAACAGAGGATGGTCGCTACATGATCACCCTGACCGGAATATCGCGTTTTCGCGTCGAGACAGAAGTTGAAGGCTTCACGCCGTATCGCAAATTCGAGGTAAACTGGGACGGGTTTGACCGGGACCAGGGCGGGCCAGAACATGACCGGGGGTTTGACCGCGACATGTTCCTCGATCTTCTTGATCGGTATTTTGCCGCTCGTGATTTATCGGCGGATTGGGCCACGCTGAAAGATGCCGACGATGAATTATTGATCAATTCGCTGTCGATGCTGCTGGATTTTGAGCCAGAAGAAAAACAAGCCCTGCTTGAAGCGCCATCATTGTCGACCCGTCGCGAGACCCTGGTCACCTTGATCGAATACGCGCTGCGCGGCGGGCAAGCCGAGGATATCCTGCAATGACAACCGACCATGGATTCGACCGCAAAATGCTCGAAGCTCTGGTCTGCCCGCAGACCCAGGCGCGGCTTGAATATGACGCTGCAAGGCAGGAACTGGTCAGCCATGCAGCCCATTTGGCCTATCCGATCCGGGACGGTATTCCAGTGATGCTCATCGACGAGGCCCGCGATCTGGATTGATCCGCATTTGCCCGAATTGACAGGCTCCGCCCCCTGAGATACCTCGCCGGTCTTCACAGCCAAAGAGGACATCATGGGACGCAAACGTAAGGGGCGCGATATTTCGGGTTGGCTGGTTGTCGACAAACCTGCGGGCCTGACCTCAACCGCCGTTGTGAACAAAGTGCGCTGGGCGTTTGATGCCAAAAAGGCCGGTCACGCTGGCACGCTTGACCCCGAGGCAACCGGTGTTCTGGCCGTGGCGTTGGGCGAGGCGACAAAAACCGTTCCCTATATCACGGACGCGTTGAAAGCGTACGAATTCACCGTACGATTGGGACAAGCGACACGCACCGACGATGCCGAAGGCGACGTGATTGCGACCTCGGATCTCCGGCCATCCGACGACGAAATCAAAGAAGCCCTGCACCAGTTTGTCGGTGACATCCAACAGGTGCCGCCACAGTTTTCCGCCGTGAAAATCGACGGAGAACGGGCCTACAAGCGGGCCCGCGACGGGCAAGACATGGACCTGGCGGCCCGGCCCTTGTGGGTCGAAGAATTGACGTTGCTGGATCGCCCGGACAAAGACCACGCCATTCTGGAACTCGTCTGCGGCAAGGGCGGCTATGTCCGGTCCATCGCGCGGGATTTGGGCGAAGCTTTGGGGTGCTACGGTCACGTTCTGCAGCTCCGGCGCACATGGTCGGGGCCCTTCGATGCAGAAGACGGATTGCAGCTGGATCACATCGAAAATATTGCCCGGACATCAGAGCTGGATACATATTTGCAGCCCGTCGCGGTTGGGCTTGCCGACTTGCCAGAACTGACCTGTGCACCAGATGCGGCAGCCCGGTTGCGCAACGGCAACCCGGCGATGGTGGTCGCCTCGGCCATAGACTACGGAACGGAATGTTGGGTGTCGTTTGAGGGCGAACCGATCGCGGTGGGTCGCTACAAATTTGGCGAACTCCACCCGACGCGGGTGTTTGTGCCGACATGATGTTGCTTCCGTCCAGGCTTCACAAAAGCTTGGTGGAGCGGTCACACGAGGCTGACGGCTGCGCGTCGCGCGTCTGGTATTCGCCGTGTGACACGTTTCGCTATGGCCTGTCGCGCATCTGGGATGCCGGCCTGCCGTCGGTGTTGTTCATTATGTTGAACCCGTCCACCGCGGACGAATTCCGCAATGACCCGACAGTCGCGCGCTGTGAAACACGCGCCCGGCGGATGGGTTACGGGGCGATGATGATTGCAAACATCTTTGCCTTCCGCGCCACGAAGCCAACTGATCTCAAAGCAGCCAAAGATCCGAATGGGCCGTTGAATGATGATATTCTGGCCCATTGCGCGCAGACGGCACAGATGACCATCGCCGCCTGGGGCGCGCATGGAGACCATCTTGGACGCGGGCGTAGCATGGCGCTGCGGTTGCCGGATCAACTGTACCATCTTGGCCTGACCAAACAGGGCCATCCGCGACACCCGCTCTATGTTTCGTTCGACACGCCTCCAAACGCATGGCCGAGACACGCCCGCTATACTGAAACGCCTTAAACTCCAGGTTTTTCTCTTCGCGCCCCGTTTTGGCGGTTTTCTGGCAACAGCATGTTTACTCCTTTGCCCTAAGCTAACGGTCAATCGCTTGCGTTGAAGGATGTCATGGTTCTTATTTCGATCTGCCTTTTGTGTCTGTTGGCTGTCTCTCTTTTTATTCTCGCCAGAACGCGTCATAGGTCGACATCGGTTCGATCCGCCTATGTTTCACCGCCAGCGGATTGGCCCGATATACCGGTATCAACTTTGCAGCTGTTTCAGCGTGAGGGCCGTATCAATGCCCCGATGCCCCGCCGCCGGGTGCCGCAAAGGCCGAAATCACGCGCGCCCAAACGCGTGCGGTCTTTTGAAGAGGCACAAAATCTCTTGATGGGATTGGTTGATCCTTTGGGCCAAGCGACCCCGAAAATTGCACTTCATTTGTCCGATGACGAAGGTCCGTCCTGGACGGATGTCATGCTGAATGGGGACGTGGTCGCGCGCATCCCGACAAAGGAACTGGCTCATCATGCGGCACAAACGACGACCTCTCTGTGACATGCGCCATTATCTGGTTCAGGGCTTTTCAAGCGAGTTTTAATCGCCTATACGCCCGCATCTGCCATGACGGCAGAGATTCTCCATGGGCCCTGCTGGACGACATCCCGGCTTGCGCCATTCACACAAATCTTCTGAAAGGAGACCCCGATGTCGATCACCGTTGAAGAAAAAAACCGACTGATCAAAGAATTTGCCACCAAAGAAGGCGATACAGGTTCGCCCGAGGTGCAAGTTGCCATCCTGACCAGCCGGATTTCCACCCTGACCGAACACTTCAAGACGCATAAGAAAGACAACCATTCGCGCCGTGGCTTGCTCAAACTGGTTGCTCTGCGTCGTAAGCTTTTGGATTATACCAAAGCCAAAGACGAAGCGCGCTATCAGGACCTGATCAAGCGTCTGGGCATTCGCCGCTAATTTCGGCACCGCTATCTGCGTAGATCGAATTGACGAAAGGCCGCAGCTTTATCTGCGGCCTTTTTGATGTTTGATGCTATAGTGAATTGATTGCTTTCATTCATTTTAATTTCATCAGTTTCCCCGAATTTTCTGCGAAAATTCGGGGTGTTTTTTGATGGGGCATATTGCTTGTCACAACCAGCGCCGTATCGGCGAGTCAGAGCAAATAATGATGAACTGCCCCGCGCATTCCAACAGGTGAAAACCACGTCGCGCCACTTCATTCAAAAATCGATCACGTCCAATTTCGCGTTCGACCCACGGGACCGCGCGTCGAACAATGCCGCCTTCGGCAACCGCCTTGGCGGCAAAAACCTGTTCAATCCAATAGTCCGGATCTTCACGTTCAATCATCTGCATGGAACAACACTCGCCCAAGGGCGGTTAAGACGCAGTAAACACGCGCGATCTTCCCTTTTCAAATGAGTGCGGATCAGATATGCGCGGAGGCATCTGAGACGTGACGCCCTGACCCCGGCGCATGAGATTGATAGAGGGGTCGGCGGCAATGGGGCCGCCATTCAAACGGGAGACCCGGAGGGCCGGGAGTGCTCCCCTACAGGAAACGATGATGTTCAATACAGTGACGAAAACCATGCAGTGGGGCGAGGAAACGCTCACACTGGAAACGGGCAAGGTTGCCCGTCAGGCCGATGGCAGCGTAATCGCGACCCTTGGCGAAACCTCGGTTATGGCCAACGTGACGTTCGCCAAAAAGCCGAAACCCGGTCAAGATTTCTTTCCGCTGACCGTCCACTATCAGGAAAAATACTACGCCGCCGGTAAAGTCCCCGGTGGCTTTTTCAAGCGCGAGGCGCGCCCCACGGAGAAAGAGACGCTGACCGCGCGCCTGATCGACCGTCCGATCCGCCCGCTGTTTGTTCCCGGCTTCAAACACGAAGTTCTCGTGATGTGTACCGTGCTAAGCCACGATCTGGTCAATGATCCCGACATGGTTGCCATGATCGCAACCTCTGCCGCGTTGACGATTTCTGGCGCGCCGTTCATGGGTCCAATTGCAGCTTGCCGCGTAGGCTATGCCGATGGCGATTATATCCTGAACCCCGAGGTCGAGGATATGGATCAGCTGCGCAACAACCCAGAGCAACGTCTTGATCTGGTTGTCGCCGGCACCAAAGACGCCGTGATGATGGTCGAGTCCGAGGCGTATGAGCTGACCGAAGAAGAAATGCTGGGCGCGGTGACCTTTGCGCACGAGCAAATCCAGCCGGTGATCGATCTGATCATTGATTTGGCCGAAGAGTCCGCCAAAGAGCCGTTTGATTTCCAGCCGCCAGACTATACCGAGCTATATGAAGCGGTCAAAGCGGCTGGCGAGGACAAGATCCGCGCCGCCTATGCGATCAGCGACAAACAAGAACGCACCACAGCCGTGGCCGACGCGAAAGCGGCGATCATGGAAGCGATGACCGAAGAGCAACTTGAAGATCCGAACCTTGGTTCGGCTCTCAAGAAACTCGAAGCCAGCATCCTGCGCGGTGATGTTGTCAAAACCGGTAAGCGGATCGACGGCCGTGCGCTGGACGAAGTGCGCGATATCGTCTGTGAAACCGGTCTGCTGCCCCGGACGCACGGGTCTGCGCTGTTCACCCGTGGTGAAACGCAGGGTCTGGTTGTGACCACGCTTGGCACTGGCGATGATGAACAGATCATCGACGCGCTGCATGGAAACTACCGGTCGAACTTCCTGCTGCACTATAACTTCCCGCCCTATACGGTTGGCGAAGCAGGTCGCGTGGGTCCTCCCGGACGTCGTGAAATTGGTCACGGTAAACTCGCGTGGCGCGCGCTTCAGGCGGTTCTGCCGGCCGCAACGGACTTCCCGTACACCATCCGCGTCGTATCCGAGATCACGGAATCCAACGGCTCGTCTTCGATGGCGTCGGTCTGTGGTGGCTCCTTGTCCATGATGGACGCGGGCGTTCCGCTGAAATCGGCTGTGGCCGGTGTTGCGATGGGTCTGATTCTTGAAGAGGACGGCTCTTACGCGGTTCTGACCGATATTCTGGGTGATGAAGACCACCTGGGTGACATGGACTTCAAAGTCGCAGGCACCGAAAACGGCATCACGTCGCTTCAGATGGACATCAAGGTCGCGGGCATCACGCCCGAGATCATGAAAAAGGCTCTCGCACAGGCCAAAGAAGGCCGGATGCATATTCTGGGTGAGATGAACAAAGCGCTGACCGGCGCTGCGGAATTCTCTGTTCACGCACCGCGTATCGAGACGATGCAAATCCCGACCGATAAGATCCGCGAAGTGATTGGTTCGGGCGGCAAGGTCATCCGCGAGATCGTGGAAGTGTCCGGTGCCAAGGTCGACATCAACGACGAAGGCATCATCAAGATCGCGTCGCCCAATGGCGAGGCCATCAAAACGGCCTATGACATGATCCATTCGATCGTGGCAGAGCCGGAAGAGGGCCAGGTCTATAAAGGCAAGGTTGTGAAGATCGTCGATTTCGGCGCCTTTGTGAACTTCTTTGGCAAGCGCGATGGTCTGGTGCATGTCAGCCAAATTGAAAACCGCCGCCTGAACCATCCGTCGGATGTGCTCAAGGAAGGTCAGGAAGTGTATGTCAAACTTCTGGGCTTTGACGACCGTGGCAAGGTGCGCCTTGCGATGAAGATGGTCGATCAAGAGACCGGCGAAGAAACGGCACCAGAGGCCAAGAAAGAAGACGCAGAGTAAAAGGCTTTGGGTCGAACTGGAAAAGGTGTCCCTTTTGGGGGCACCTTTTTTCGTTTTGGATTTGGGCTAAATCACCGGGTATGAAAATACTTAGCATAGCAGTGATGATGATGGTGGCAGGACAAGCAATGGCCGACGTGGTGTTCGACGATTTTTCCGGCGATGTGGGCGCGCGTTGGGACTATGTCGCCGATGGCGTAATGGGCGGTGTGTCGTCCGGTGGGGCGGATATCCGAGGCGCTGGCGCCGATGCGGTCCTTCGGTTGCAGGGCCGTGTCAGCACCGATAACAACGGTGGCTTTATTCAGGTCCGTCAAAGGTTTTCCCAACCCTGGCCTGACACCGCGCAAGGCCTATCACTGCGTGTCAAAGGCAATGGCGAGACATATTATGTCTTTCTGAAAACGCCGGGTCTGTCGCGGGTCTGGCATTCGTATCGCGCGTCTTTCACCGCTTTAGATCAATGGCAAACCGTGCACTTGCCCTTTGCAGAGTTCAGCCCATCCCATGACAGCATGCCACAATCGTTCACGGCATCGCGCGTGAATAGCATCGCGATTGTCGCCTATGGTGCAGATTACGACGCGGATGTGTCGGTTGACCGGATCGCATTGTATTAACCGACAGACATACCCATCAGCCCGGCTGCAAAAAAAAGACCCCGGATCAATGTCCGGGGCCAAGTCCAACAGGGAGGTGCATATGATGACCCGCATATGCAACGGGAACTCTTATGTAGGGTGTAAAGATGACAGTGCAATGTTGCTTTGATCTGCATCAATAATCGTAAATGGTTTTACGAAACCAACCGATAGCCGCCTGATTCGGTAACCAGCAAACGCGCGTTGGACGGATCTGGTTCAATTTTTTGCCTCAGACGATAAATATGGGTTTCCAGCGTGTGCGTCGTCACACCCGCATTATAGCCCCAGACCTCGTGCAACAAGGTGTCGCGCGCCACAACGCCATCGGTGGAACGGTACAAAAACTTCAGGATGTTTGTTTCTTTCTCGGTCAGCCGCACTTTCCTGTCATCTTCGGTCACAAGAAGCTTCATTGACGGTTTGAACGTATACGGCCCAAGCGAAAAAACCGCATCTTCGGATTGTTCGTGCTGACGCAGCTGCGCGCGAATGCGAGCAAGCAGAACGGGAAATTTGAAAGGTTTGGTGACATAATCATTGGCCCCGGCATCCAGCCCCAGGATCGTGTCGGCATCGGAATCATGCCCCGTCAGCATAAGTACCGGTGCTTTGACGCCCTGCTTGCGCATCAGCCGGCACAATTCCCGCCCATCTGTATCGGGCAGACCAACATCCAGAATGATCAGATCGAACAGCTGTTCTTTTGCCCGCGTCATTGCAGCGGTACCGCAATCCGCCTCAAACACTTCGAAGTCTTCGGTCATGACCAGTTGCTCTGCCAAGGCTTCGCGCAGGTCATCGTCATCATCGACAAGAAGAATGTTCTTGAGCTGTGCCATTGTCGCATGTCTCCGTTGCTTTGCGTTGACATGGTTGGGGCGTTGCGCGGCGGCAAGATTTGCTGCAAGTGTCTCACGGTCTCGTGTATGCAGCGGGCAATTGTTTCATAAATCGGGGTCGTTTATTGCAAAACACCCCAGCAGGATTTCAAGGTTTCATGACACTCACGCCAGACATCACCGACCTTCTGTCGCGCGCGCGCGCGGATTTGCGCATGGGCGTTCCGATTGTGCTGGGGCAGGGAACCGGCATCCTTGTTCTGGCGGTCGAAACACTAAGCGCAGAGCGTTTGGCCGATGTGATGGCCATGCCCGGTGACGCCGATCTGGTTTTGACAGGCCGCCGCGCCGAGACCCTTAAGGCCCGCGCCTATGACGGAGACGTGGCGCGCGTCGCGTTGCCATCGGATGCCACTGTGCGTTGGGTTCAGGCTGTGGCTGATCCTGCGGATGATTTGTCCCATCCAATGAAGGGGCCTTTGACCACGCGACGCGACGGAACCGCATCCTTGCACCGTTTGGGTGTGACTTTGGCGAAATCGGCCCGGCTTTTGCCAGCCGTGATTGCCCTGCCTCTGCCCCGCGCGGAGATTTTTGCAAAAGACCACAACCTGACCTGTCTGGACCCAGAGGCGGCAGAGCCGCGCCTTGGGGCATCGCTTGTGTTTGAGGAAGTGGTGTCCGCCCGTGTGCCGCTGCGCGCCGCCCAATCCGCAAGGCTGCATGTGTTTCGGCCCGAAGACGGCTCGGAAGAACATTACGCGATTGAAATTGGACGGCCTGACCGCGGCAAACCGGTTTTGGCGCGGCTGCATTCGGCGTGTTTCACCGGTGATTTGCTGGGCAGCTTGAAATGCGACTGCGGCCCGCAATTGAACGGGGCCCTGAACGCGATGGGGGCCGAGGGCGAAGGTGTGCTGTTGTACCTGAACCAAGAAGGGCGCGGGATCGGGCTGGCTAACAAGATGCGCGCCTATGCCTTGCAGGATCAGGGTTTTGACACGGTCGAGGCCAATCACAGGCTGGGTTTTGAAGATGACGAACGGGATTTTCGCATCGGCTCGGAACTGCTCCGAGAGCTTGGCTTTTCATCGGTGCGGTTGATGACGAACAATCCGGCCAAGATCGAGATGATGCAGCGCTGTGGCATTGACGTGGCTGCGCGAGTGCCGCTGAAAGTGGGTGAAAACCCGCATAACACCGCCTATCTGGCGACCAAGGCACGCAAATCGGGGCATCTGCTGTGACGCCGGCCGATATGGTCCTGACACGGCGCGGAGTGCGTTTCATGGGGCGATACTGGCCCTGTACCATCGGCAAAGGCGGCGTGCGCCGGGATAAACGCGAGGGCGACGGCGCGACGCCGGCGGGCATACACCGGATTGTGGGGCTGCTGTACCGCCCGGACCGTATGGCGCGGCCCACCGATTGGGCGGTGCCGGTCCGTCCCGGTGATCTGTGGTCGGATGATCCGACACACGAGGATTACAACCTGATGGTGCGCGCGCCCTATGACCACAGTCACGAAACGCTGCGCCGTGCCGATCCGCTGTATGATCTGGTCATGCTGACCGATTGGAACTGGCCACAGGCCCGGAAAGGCCGTGGTTCGGCGATTTTTCTGCACCGCTGGCGTCGCCCCGGCTTTCCAACCGCAGGCTGCGTCGCCTTTCGGGCGGATCACCTCGCCCAGATCGTCCGCCTGATCCGCTATGAAACGCGGCTGATTGTACCAGCCACTTTGCACTGAAGCCTTTGCGCCTACATCGCCCACTATGACACTGCATAGCCGCCTTTCGGAATGTACCCTCTGCGCCGACCGCTTTGCCGCGACCGCAACGCGACATCGACCAAAACCGGTGGTCTGGTTCCGCCCCCGGGCGCGTCTGCTGATTTGCAGCCAGGCTCCGGGCATGCGCGCGCATCAAAGCCGCATCCCCTTTGATGATCCGTCCGGCGACCGGCTGCGCGCGTGGCTCGGGCTAGATCGCTCCGCCTTCTATGATCAGACCAAGGTGGCCATTGTGCCAATGGGGTTTTGTTTCCCCGGATACAACGCAGCGGGATCTGACCTGCCCCCACCGGCGATCTGTCGGCAGACCTGGCATGACGAGGTGTTGACCCATGTCGGGCCGGCCCCGTTGAAACTGGTGATCGGGGGTTATGCGCAAAAGTATCATCTGGGCACCAAAACCAGCGTGACCGACGTGGTGCGCCAGTGGCGGACCTATGGGCCAGACCTTATTCCCTTGCCGCATCCCAGCTGGCGCAATACCGCTTGGCTCAAGAAACACCCCTGGTTTGAGGAGGAGCTGTTGCCGGTTCTTCGAAACCGCGTTCAGGAGGTCCTTGCATGACCGCACCCACGCCGATTGATCAGGCCCATGCCGCAATGGAGGCCGATCCGGAAAACAGTGCCGGGCGCTTGCGCTTTTTCGACCGTCTGGTCGAGGCCGAACTGTTCCTGTTATTGGCCCGCGAGGCAGAGGGCGATCAGGCAGAGCCTGAATTGTTTGATGTGGGCGATGCGCGATATGTTCTGGTGTTCGACACCGAGGACCGGCTCAGCGCGTTTGCCGGACGGGCGGTGCCCTATGCGGCGCTGTCGGGGCGCTCTGTCGTGGGAATGCTTGCGGGGCAGGGGATTGGCATCGCCCTCAACGCAGACGTCGCGCCATCGTCGATCCTGTTGCCCGACGAGGCGGTGGATTGGCTGGCCAACACCGTATCGCAAAGCCCGGCCGAGGCCGAAGCGCGGCCAGAACAATTCAATGCGCCGAAGGGGCTGCCGGATGGGCTGCTTGAGGCGATTGACGTCAAATTGCGCGTCACAACCGGCTTGGCTCGGAGGGGATATCTGGCCGAGGTTCTGTACGACACCGGTGTGCGCGGGCATTTGATCGGCTTTACCGGAACCCTGCCCGGTGCCGAACCGGCGCTTGCGCAGGCCATTCAGGAGGCGCTGGTGTTTTCCGGGCTGGAAGCCGCCGCATTGGACGTGGTCTTTCTGCGCGACAGCGATCCTGTCACCGCACAGCTGGCGCGCGTCGGGTTGCGCTTTGATTTGCCCGAACCTGCGCAGGTCACACCTGTCGAACGGGCTGCACCGGGAAGTGACCCGGCCAAGCCGCCGCTCTTGCGGTAAGGGCCGGATGGTTCGGTGCCCCCGTTGCCCGGTCTACCTGCCTATCACTGATCGGAATGTCGGAAGCGCATCGTTCTCTTGCGGGGTGGCTTCCCAAATCGCACGGGCAATGGCGCGGGCCATGCAGACGGCCGCGAAATGCCCCAAAATCGGCAGCACCTCATCCGAAGGCGGATCGCGCCGCGCGGTGCTGCAGGCAAAAATGAGGTCCCCGTCATAAGGGCTGTGCGCCGGAACCAAGGCGCGGGCAAAGCCGTCATGGGCGGCGGTCGCCAATCGCTTGCACGCGGCCTTGTCCAGCTTTGCATCGGTTGCCACACAGCCGATGGTGGTATTGCCGTGCTGCGCCATTGCGGCGGCTTTCCGGCTTGGCAAAAGCGGTTGCAGCCCGTGCTGCGGGTCCGGTCCCAAACCGCCAAATTCGTTTCCGATTTCAAAAGGTGCGGCCCAGAAATGTTTTCCCGAAGGTGTCGTGGCGCTGCCAAGCGCGTTTACCGCAACCAAAGCTGCGATGGTGGTGCCGTCTGGCAGCACCAAAGAGGCCGATCCCAGCCCGCCTTTATGTTGCGCATCGGTGGCACCGGTTCCCGCACCCGCCGTGCCGATCTTGAACTCCCGGTCCGCGTTCAGAACCGCCTGCCGCCCCAGCGCGGGATAGGGGTTGGCCTGCCATGTTTTGTCACCGTTATTGAGCAGATCGAACAGAATCGCGGCAGGCACGATGGGCACCCGCGCGCTGTGAATCTGAAATCCGCGCCCCTGCTGCGCCAGGACATCCATCACCCCTTGGGCCGCGGCCAGGCCAAACGCAGACCCGCCGGACAAGACAAGCGCGTCTACGCCGGGAACGGTTTTGTCGGGCTCCAGCAGATCGGTGTCCCGCGTGCCGGGCGCTCCACCCATGACGGCATAGCTGGTGGTCATGGGGCCATCTTCGGCCAGTATCACCGTGGTTCCGGATTTCAGGGCCTCGTCCTGGGCATTGCCGACCTTGATCCCGGCAACATCGGTGATCTGGTTGCGGGGTCCGGGCGTCATGACCAAGCGCAGGCTGTCGGGCCGAAACATTGAGGGGCCAGCCCCTCAAACTCCCCGGCATATTTTTCAAAAGAAGAGAGGGTCAAATGCAACGGCCTCCATCGACTTCCATACATACCCCGGTCAGCATACTGGCCTCTTGCGAGCACAGGAAGGCGGCGGCATTGCCAAGATCCTCGGGTGTTGAAAAGCGTCCAAGCGGAATTGTCGACAGAAACTTGGCGCGGGTTTCGGGTGTGTCTTCGCCCATGAAACTTTTGAGCAGAGGGGTTTCACCTGCCACCGGGTTCAATGCGTTGACGCGGATGCCTTCCGGGGCAAGTTCCACCGCCATGGCGCGGGTTGCAGTGATCATCCAGCCCTTTGAGGCATTATACCAATTGAGCCTCGGGCGCGGCGAGACACCGGCGGTTGACGCAATATTCAGGATCGCCCCTGTTCCGCGCGTTTTGAAATGCGGAACAATGTCACGGGCCGTCAGGTAGACGGATTTGCAATTCACGGCAAAGACCCGGTCAAATTCGTCTTCGCTGACATCTTCAAGCGGTGTTGGCAAATGTGTGATGCCGGCGTTGTTGACCAGAATATCAACATGCCCCAGCGTCTTGATCGCCGTTTCGATCATGCTTGCCACCTGATCTGCCTTCGAGACATCCGCCATTACGGCGTGGCCGCCGATTTCGGTCGCAATCGCCTCGGCCGCCGATATGTTCAGATCGACCACCATCACCGTTGCGCCCTCGTTAGCGAATTTGCGGGCGATGCCTTCGCCGAAACCGGATGCGGCACCGGTCACGATGGCGGTTTTGTCTTTGAGCCTCATATCTGCGGCCTCCTGTTTTCGCAGTCAAATTGTGCAGTGTGTGTGCCTGGAGCTACCCGTGTCGTGCGGCCACGGTTTTGAGCGTCGAGAAACCATAAAGCGCCTCGAACCCTTTTTCGCGGCCATGTCCGGATTTTCCGATCCCGCCAAACGGAAGTTCGACACCGCCTCCAGCTCCGTAATTGTTGATAAAGACCTGCCCGCAGCGCAACGCTTTGGCCAAACGCATCTGGCGGGCTCCGTTTTGTGTCCACACACCGGCAACCAACCCGTAGGCGGTGCCATTGGCGATCCTGACGGCATCGGCTTCGGTGTCAAAAGGGATGAGCACCTGCACCGGTCCGAATATTTCATCCTGGGCCAGGCTGTGATCCGGGGCGATCGGGCCAAACAGCTTTGGCTGCACATATGCGCCTTGTTCCGGCAGCGTATCCGGAAGCGGTGTTTCCGCCAAAAGTGGTGTTGTGCCCGCCGCCTCCAGAAATGCCGTGACGCGGTCTTTTTGTTTGCGGGAAATAAGCGGGCCGATATCGGGGTTTTCGGTGGCCGGGCCAATGACCTTGGCGCGATAGGCCTCTGCCATGCGCGACGCAACATCATCAAAGACTGCGCTCTGGACCAGAATACGTGACGCGGCTGAGCAAGTTTGGCCGGCATTTTGCAAGCCCGCATTCACCAAAAACGGCAGCGCCTGATCCAGATCGGCATCGTCAAACACGATTTGCGGGGATTTTCCGCCCAGTTCGAGCGTCACTGGCACGACATTTTCCCCGGCGGCCTGTTGTACGGCCTGACCGGTTTGCACCGAACCGGTAAAGCTCAGGTGGTGAATGCCGGGATGACGCGCTAGCGCGTCTCCGGCTTGCGCACCCAGGCCCGGCACCACGTTCAGAGCGCCATCGGGAAACCCTGCTTTCTGTGCCAGATGCGCAAACATCAATGCCGTGAGGCAGGCATCCTCGGCCGGTTTCAGCACGCAGGCATTGCCCATGGCAAGAGCTGCCCCCACCGACCGGCCAATGATTTGCATCGGGTAGTTCCAGGGCACGATATGGCCGGTGACACCGTGCGGTTCGCGCAGCGTGTAAACGGTATAGCCGTCAAGATAGGGGATGGTTTCGCCATGCACCTTATCCGCCGCACCCCCGTAAAATTCGCAATACCGGGCCAGCGCAATGGCATCCGCCCGCGCCTGCGCCAGCGGTTTGCCGACATCCAGCGCCTCTAGCTTTGCAAGCAGGTCGACGTGGTCAAGCACATGTTGCCCAAGACGGGTCAGACAGCGCCCGCGATCAAGCGCGGTCATCCTGCCCCAATCGCCCTCGCGCGCGCGGTGCGCTGCGGTCACGGCGGCATCGACATCGTCTGCTGTGCTGTTGGCAATCTGGCAGAGGGTTGTGCCATCGGACGGATTGATGAGCGGAAGCGTGGCCGCGGTGGCACGCCAGGTGCCATTTATCAGGACATGGCTGGGGTCAAAGGGCAGGGTGGGCAGCATATTGGGCCTCTGAAACTGTTGGTAACTTAGGGGCGGCATCTATCAAGGTGCGGGTGTAGGGATGGTTGGGAGCATTGAACAGGGCTTCGGTTGGACGATCTTCGACAATTTGACCGGCGCGCATGACCATAACGCGGTCTGTGATGGATCGCACGACGCTCAGATCGTGGCTTATGAACAGGTAGGTCAGGCCATAGTCCCGGCTTAGATCGGCCATGAGATCGAGGATTTGGGCCCGCACACGGACATCAAGGGCCGAGACCGCTTCGTCAAACACGATCAATTCGGGCCGGATGATCAAGGCGCGCGCGATGGCGATGCGTTGACGCTGACCACCCGAAAAGGCGTGGATGTGTTTATCGGCATCGCCCGGGTTCAAACCGACAGCGGTCAGCGCATCTGCGATTGCGGCATCGCGGTCTGCGCCTTTGGGGGGCGTGTCCAAAAGATGGAACGGCTCTGTGATCAATCGGGACACGCGATGGCGGGGATTGAAGCTGCCATAGGGGTCCTGAAAGACGACCTGCATTTTGCGGCGCACGGTCAGGTCAGGCCGTCCATCCTGCCAGACGGGATCATCCTCCAGCGTAATCTTGCCCTGTTGAACCGGCTCAAGACCCAGGATGGCGCGGGTCAGTGTTGACTTCCCGCATCCGGATTCGCCAACCAGACCAACGCGTTCCCCGCGCTGGATGTCAAAGCTCACATCATTCACCGCGCGGAACATCGGACGTGGGCCAAAAAGGGATGAGCGCGGAAGAGGATAGTCGCGGCTCACGTTTTTGACGGACAACAGACCGCCTGTCGCGGTGCTCTGGCCAAGGTTGGCGCGATGGCGGGACGCTTCGAACAGGTGGCGCGTATAGGGATGGCGCATCTCGTGCAGGACACGCGCGGTCGGACCGCTTTCCACGATCTGGCCAGAGCGCATGACATGCAGCGTGTCGGCCATATCACTGACGACGGCCAGATCATGTGTGATCATCATCATCGCCATGTTTTGTTCAACAACAAGACCTTTCAACAGATCAAGGATTTGCGCCTGCGTGGTGACATCCAGCGCCGTGGTCGGTTCATCCGCGATCAGCAGGCGCGGGCGCAGGGCGATGGCCATGGCGATCACCACACGCTGGCGCTGCCCGCCGCTGAGTTCGTGGGGATACCTGCCAAGCGGGACATCTTCTGGCGGCAAGCCCACACGGGCAAGAACCTCGCGCGTGCGGTCCTGTGCCATCCGGCGCGGCATGGCCCGGTGGATCAGGATGGTTTCCATCACCTGTGCGCCAATGGTCTGCACCGGATTAAGGGCGGTCATCGGTTCCTGAAACACCATGCCAATCTCGCGTCCGCGCAGATCGCAGAGCTTTGCCTCTGGTTGCTGCGTCAGGTCGATCCCGTCAAAAACAATTGCGCCCTGCGTGTTTGTGCCTTTGGGCAACAAACCGATGGTTGCGAAGGCGGTCATGGATTTGCCTGACCCACTTTCGCCGGTCAGCGCGGCGATTTGGCCGGGCTTGATCGACAATGACAGGTTTTGCAGGATGGGTTTGTTGTGGATCGACAGCGACAGGTTCCGAATATCCAGCAAGCTCATGCGCGCACCACTCTAAGCCGGGGGTCCAGCACGTCTCTGAGCCCGTCTCCCAGCAGGTTCAGCCCAAGCACCATCGCGATGATGGTCAGGCCGGGGATCAGGGCCACATGCGGGGCCAGTGACACCATGGTTTGCGCGTCTGCCAACATGCGGCCCCAGCTGGGGATCGGCGGCTGCGCGCCAAGGCCCACATAGCTCAGACCGGCTTCGGCAAGGATGCCAAGGCTGAACTGGATCGTGCCCTGCACAATCAGCAGGTTGGCCACGTTTGGCAGGATATGCTCTGCGCTGATCCGGGTGCGCGTTTTGCCCGCAACGCGGGCGGCCATGATGAATTCCCGTTTCCACAGGCTGAGCGCCGCCCCTCGCGTGATGCGCGCAAAGACCGGGATGTTGAAAATACCGATGGCAATGATCGCATTGGTGGCGCTGGGCCCGAAAATCGCGGTGATCAGGATGGCAATCACCAAGGATGGAAAGGCAAAGATGAGATCATTCATGCGCATGATCGTTTCGTCAAGCAATCCTCCACTGCGCGCGGCTGCGGCAAGCCCCAAGGGCACCCCAAGCCCCATTCCGATACCGACCGCCACCAAAGCGACGGCAATAGACGTGCGCGCGCCCACCATCAGCATCGACAGGATGTCCCGGCCAAAGTGATCCGTGCCCAGAAGATGGTCTGCACCGGGCAGTTTGAGACGGTTTGTGATATCCATCGTTTCTACGCTGTCCGGCGTCCAGACAAACGACAGAAGGGCCGCACAGACAAACAATGCGCTAAGCAGTCCACCGATGATCAGATTGCGGCTCATGATCTGGACCTCAGCCGTGGATCGGCCGCAGCATAGGCCAGATCGACCAGAAAATTCACCATGATCACGGCAAAGACCAAAAGCATGACCACCGATTCCACAACGATCAGATCGCGCTGGGTGATGGCCTGAAAAATCAAACGCCCCAGACCTGGCAGGAAAAACACTTGTTCGATGATGATGGCTCCGGCCAGCAGGAACGCGAATTGCAGGCCGATGATGGTCAGCACCGGGATCAGCGCATTGCGCACGCCGTGCCGCCACAAGGCCTTACGCGCCGACAGACCTTTGGCGCGTGCCGTGCGAATGAAGTCTTCGCTCAGAATGTCCAGCAAAGAGGACCGCATCACCCGCGTCAGAATCGCGGCTTGCGGCAAGGCCAGCGCGATGGCCGGAAGTGTCAGCGCCTTTATCCCAGCCCAGAAGCCTGTGTCCCAGCCGGGAAACCCGCCGGCACTGAACCAGCGCAGGTTGATGGCAAAGATCAGCACCAGCATCATCGCGAACCAGAAATTCGGGATGGCAACGCCCAATTGGGTAGCACCTGTGACGCTCAGATCCCCGATCCCGCCACGGCGCGCGGCGGCGAAAATACCGGCGGGAAAAGCAATGAGCGTGGACAATGTCAGCGCATAAAGCGCAAGCGGGAGCGACACCCAAAGACGGTCTGCGATCATTTGGCTGATCGGCGTGCGATAGGTGTAGGACGTACCAAAATCACCGCGAAGCATGCCGCCGACCCAGCTTAGATATCGGTCGATTTTGGATTGATCCAGCCCCAGCTCGGTGCGCAAGGCGGCAACGGTATCAGGCTGGGCGTTGATCCCCAGCATAAAGCTTGCCGGATCGCCGGGTGCCACTTCGACCACGACAAAAATCACAATCGACGCCACCAGAAGGCTCAGCGCAAGAGAGATCAGTCGTTTGAAAACATATCGCAGCATTGTGCGGACGTTAGGCGAACCCGGCAGCGATGGGAACGGCAAAGCAAGTCAAAAAGACCGGCCTTGTGATGCGCGCCTACAGGCTGTCGAGCTTGCGCGCCAGCTTGGCATCCAGCGCAGACAGGCCGTCAACATCATGTGTGGTTAGAACCACGTCGACGCGGTTGTAGACATTGAACCATTCGGGATGGTGATTCCACTTTTCCGCCCACATGGCGGCGCGTGTCATCCATCCAAAGGCTTCGGTAAAGTCCTTAAACTTGAAGGTTTTGGAAATCGCGTCGCGCTCCTCGTCAAGAACCCACCCGGTTTCAAGCAGCGGGTCCAGAACGGTTTTGCGCGCGGTGTCGGAAAGTAATTCAGTCATTCGTGATCCTCGATATCGCCTTTGCGGAATGGTCCGTATTGGGTCAGCACTTCGATATCCTGTCCAACCGCGTCTGCCTCGGCCTCCAGATACCGCGCCACGGCTTCAGAGAAACCGGGATCGCCGATCCAATGCAAGGAATGAGTTACAACCGGCAGATATCCGCGCGACAGTTTGTGTTCGCCCTGCGCGCCGGCCTCGACCCGCGATTGCCCATTGGCGATGGCATAGTCCATGGCCTGATAGTAGCACAGTTCAAAATGCAGGCAGGGGTGATCCTCGGTGCATCCCCAATAGCGCCCGAAAAGCGTGTCGCGCCCGATCACGTTCAACGCTCCTGCAACCCAGCGGCCATCGCGTTCGGCCATCACCAACAGAATGTCATCGCGCAGCCGCTCGTGCGCGATGTCAAAAAACTTGCGTGTGAGATAGGGCGTTCCCCATTTTCGGGCCCCGGTGTCCTGATAAAAATCCCAGAACGCATCCCAATGCGCGGCGGTGATTTGATCGCCGGTGAATTGATGAATGTGGCCGCCAAAGTCATGTGCCCGCTGGCGTTCCTTGCGGATGGTTTTGCGTTTGCGCGAACTTAGCGCGTTCAGGAAGGCGTCAAAGCTATCATAGTCGCGATTTTCCCAGTGGTATTGTTGGGTGCGGCGGCGCAAAAGGCCGACCTGTTGTCCGGCAATCGCCTCGGCCTCGGTGCAGAATGTGATGTGTAGTGACGACAGATCATTGTCAGCCGCAACTTGGATTGCGCCCTGAATCAAGGCACTTAGGCCTTCGGTTTCGTAGCCGGGACGGGTTAAAAAACGGCGGCCCGTGGCGGGCGTGAACGGCACCGCGATCTGAAGTTTCGGGTAATACCGTCCGCCCGCGCGTTCCCAGGCATGTGCCCAGTTGTGGTCAAAGATATATTCACCCTGGCTATGGCTTTTGGCGTAAAGCGGGGCGCAGGCGATCACCTGACCGTTCAGTTCCGCGGTCAGATAGCGCGGGTCCCACCCTGTGCCCGGCCCGACAGATCCGCTGTCTTCGAACGCTTTGAGAAAGCGATGTGTGGTGAACGGATCATAGGCCCGCCCGCCATCGGCGACCTCGGGACAGGCGCACGCATCCCAGTCTTCTGCCGCGATCTGTGCGACAGAGCTGTGCATGGTGATGGCGAGTGTTGCTGCGTTTTCCGCTGGGTCCGACATGGCCGTTCCTTGGTTACGCCTTGGTACTTGGGTCGCGTTCTGCCCGGATCAAGCAGCGTAGCCTTCAAAGGTGATATTGTCAGCCACCTTGCGGGCCTGATGTTCCTGTTGGCGGCTGCGGACGGTCCAGCAAAAGATTGGTATTCCTTGCGATTTAAGCTGTTCGACACGCGGCGCATCGAGGTTGGTCACGTCATGGCTGAGGAATTCCGCGCCGACCGTGTCAAAATCCGGAATCGCCGCCAGCCGCGCGCGTGTTGCGACCGGGACATCCGGCTCGTCTATCTTGCGCCAGGCCGAACTGATCAAACCGCGTGGAATCTGCGGGCAAAGCTGTTGCAGCGGCGCAATCATATTGGGATTGAAAGACATCAGCGCAACATCACCGGTATAGCCGTCCAATGCCTGCGCTGTGGCGGCTTCCAGAACGCCATCGGTGATCCCCATCTCGCCATGCTGGTCTTTCAATTCGATCAACACCGGCACCGCCCCATCAATCTGGGCCAGAACCTCTGTCAGCGTCGGAATGGTGTCTGTGGCATCCCTGAGCGTGATACCTTGCAGCGTCTGTGCATCGCGATCCCGCACCGGCCCGGTTTGATCTGTCAGCCGGTTCAAAAGTGTGTCGTGAAACACCATCGGCACGCCGTCGCGGGACAGTTGCACATCAAGCTCGATCCCGTACCCGGCCTTGATTGCCGCTGCGAACGCCGAGGGGCTGTTTTCGATGCACCCTTCGGCTTTGTCATGGTAGCCGCGGTGTGCGATTGGCCGATCAAAAAAGGCCGGGCCCAATCTGGTCATGAGATTTCAAAGATGCCTTCGATTTCAACCGCGACACCAAAGGGCAACGAGGCCGCAGACACCGCCGAGCGCGCGTGGCGTCCGTTATCGCCCAATACCGCAACCATGAGATCCGATGCGCCGTTGATGACTTTGGGCTGATCGGCAAAATCGGCGGTCGAGTTCACGAACCCCACGAGTTTCACCAAACGCACCCGACCCAGATCGCCATCAGCCGCTTTGCGGGCCTGTGCGAGCAAGGCCAGCGCACAGAATTTCGCGGCCTCTGCACCGGCCTCTACATCCAGATCCTGCCCCAGCTTTCCGGTGATCAGACCGTCTGGCCCGGTCGGCAATTGCCCGGAAATGTAGATCTGGTTGCCGGTTCGCACGAAAGGCACATAATTGGCAGCCGGTGCAGGCGCATCCGGCAGGTTCAGTCCCAGATCGGCAAGGCGGGTGTCGATTGCATTTGTCATGGATGTCTCCCCTGTATTCTGGGCCGGACGCTATTGCGCGGTGACGGAAATGGGAAGGGCTGTCCTAGTTCCCGCCAAGAATATCGCGCAGCAATTGGTTCAGCGCATTTTCAAGCGCGTTGCCGGTGCCGGGCTGGGGCGTCTGTTGTTGCCGGGGTTGTTGCGGTTGGACCACCTGACGCGGTGGCTCTGGTACAATCATCGGCAAAGGGCGCACCGGCAGGCCCTGATGCACGCGGACCATGGTTTCGCGCCAAATTTCCGCAGGAAGCCCGCCGCCGGTCACACCGGTCAAGGGTGTGTTGTCATCGTAACCCATCCAGACACCGGCCACGTAATCGGCGGTAAAGCCGATGAACCATGCATCGCGCGCGGCTTGTGTCGTGCCGGTTTTGCCCGCCGCCTCGCGGTCTGGCAATTGGGCGCGGCTGCCCGTTCCTTGCGAGACGACCTTTTCCATCATCCAGATCAGTTGCCGCGCGGCCTGTTCGTTGATCACCCGCTCGCCAATGCCGCCGCCTGCGCCCATGGTGGGTTGATCGTCGCCTTTCAAACGCAATTCGCGCAGACCGTATGGGGTGACCGATGATCCGCCGTTTAGAATACCTGCAAACGCGCCGGTCATTTCCAGCAATGACGCTTCGGACGCACCAAGCGCCAGCGCGGGCGTGTCTGTCAGGTTGCTGTCGATGCCGAAATCCTCGGACACCTTCCGCACGAGATCACGGCCAACGGATTCTGACACTTTGACCGCAGGCACGTTCAGACTGCGCGCCAGTGCATCGACAAGCGTCACAGAGCCGGAAAAGCTGCGTGAATAGTTTTCCGGGCACCATTGCCCCGATCCGGGGATAGACATGCAGAATTTTTCGTCCAGCACCGTATCATATGGGCTATACCCCAGTTCAAGCGCCGTGGCGTAGACAAACGGTTTGAACGCCGAACCGGTTTGGCGCTTGGCCTGTGTCGCGCGATTGAAGACACCGGCGACATTGGTTTTTCGCCCGCCCACCATGCCGCGCACCGCGCCGTCGGCGGACATCACAACCACGGCGGTTTGCGCCTTGGAGCCTTCGCGCACTTTGGTTGTGAAAATCGCTTTGACCGCATCCTCGATGGATTTCTGAATGCGCTGGTCGAGTGTTGTTGAAATGATCACATCTTCGGTTGTGTCCCGGGTGAAAAAGTCGGGGCCGGATTGCATCACCCAATCCGCGAAATACCCGCCCGTCTGGGATTGTGCCTTTTGGGACAAGGTGGCGGGATTGGCCTGTGCTGCGCGGGTCTGTTCATCGCTCAGGTAGCCCTGTTCGTTCATCAGCCGCAGCACGGTTGCCGCGCGCGCCTGGGATCGTTCAAGGTTGGATGTCGGCGCAAGGCTGGACGGTGCGGTCAGCAACCCGGCTATCATGGCGCCTTCCTGTGGGGTCAAGGCCGCAGCCGGTTTTGAGAAATACCGCTCTGACGCCGCTGCCGCCCCATAGGCACCGCCGCCCATATAGGCGCGGTTCAGATAGATCGAGAGGATTTCATCCTTGGTGTATTTCACCTCCATCGCCAGCGCGTACACGGCCTCTTTGATTTTGCGAGACAGCGACCCGCGCCGGCAATCAGCCACATATTCGGATTCGCTTTTCCATTTGTTCGGATCATACGCGACACCCAGACACAGTAGCTTTGCTGTTTGCTGGGTGATTGTTGATCCGCCGTGCCCGGACAGGGGGCCACGGCCTTCGGAGAGGTTGATGCGAACCGCCGAGGCAACGCCACGCGGCGAGATGCCAAAGTGCCGATAAAAGCGTTTGTCTTCTGTCGCGACCACCGCGTTTTTCAGGTGGGGCGACACGGTATCGGCGCTGACAATTCCACCAAACTGGTCACCGCGCCAGGCAAAGGCCACGCCATCGCGATCGCGCAGCTGCACCGATCCGCGGGCGCGCCCGTCAGAGGCGGCAGAGACGTCGGGCAGGGTTGTGTAGGTGTATCCGACAAACAAGCCGAGGATCAGCGCAACGACAATGCCCGCTCTGACAAAGAGCCGAAAGAAAAAGCGGAAGATCCAGCCGACAATGCGCCCCAAAAAGCCCACCACGCCGCGCCGCGGTGCTTTGGCCCGGGTCGCCTTGCGTTTGACCGGAGCCGCCTTGCGGGGCTTTGGCTTTTTCGCAGGTTTCTTGGGATAACGACGATCCGCTACCAGTCGGCCTTTGCCGCGTCGTGAATCAGCCATACCGACCGCCTGTGTTGCTGCTCTTTTGGGTTAATTTAGTGGGTTTCCCCGCAGATGTGCACCAGTGTCTGAGCGCCATACCCGTTTTTTATCTGCGCAAAAAGTAACCAAACATCAAGAATTGTGCAAAATTTGTGCAATTTTCTATGCTGTCTCGCGTTGCGCACAGGCTCTTGCCTTTCATTGACCCGGTTCCGCGCCGTTTTCTGCAGATGCAAGAAGATCGATCTGCATGAGAAAGGAACCAGTGTGAAGTTCATCATAGCAACGATCAAGCCATTCAAGCTTGAAGAGGTCCGCGAGGCGCTTACCGACATTGGTGTGCGCGGCATGATGGTTACCGAAATCAAAGGCTTCGGGGCGCAATCGGGCCATACAGAGATCTATCGCGGCGCGGAATACGCGGTGAATTTTGTTCCGAAAGTAAAGCTCGAACTCGCGGTTGCCACTGAGATGGCCGACCAGGTTGTCGAGACCATCACCAAAACAGCCCGGACCGGCAAAATCGGAGACGGCAAGATTTTCGTGCTTGAGGCGCAGCAGGCCATTCGCGTGCGCACCGGCGAAACCAATGGGGACGCGCTTTGACATCGGCGCGGTGACAAAGATTAGGGGAAACAAACCAATGACACTACACAAGACACTTTTGCCCGCTGCGGCGTTGTGCGCATTTCCGATGATGGGCATGGCGCAAGAGACCGCCGCGCCGACGATGGACGAGGTCGGGCCCTATATCCTGACCACGTTGCTGTTCCTGATGGCCGGATTTCTGGTTTTCTTCATGGCTGCCGGTTTTGCCATGCTTGAGGCGGGACTGGTGCGATCGAAAAACGTGGCCATGCAATTGACCAAGAACATCGCGCTGTTTTCCTTTGCCGCGATTATGTATTGGTTGATCGGCTTTAACCTGATGTATCCCGGCGACAGCTGGATCATTGGCGGTTGGGTTGGTCCGTTCTTCAGCCAAACCGTGCTTGACCCGGTTGGGGTTGCTGCGGCCGATGCCGATCTGGGCTATGCCTCTGTCGGTTCTGATTTCTTTTTCCAGTTGGTGTTTGTCGCGGCTACGGCCTCGATCGTGTCCGGCGCGGTGGCAGAGCGCATTAAGCTGTGGCCGTTTCTTGCGTTTGTGGTGCTGCTGACGGGGGTACTGTACCCGATTTCCGGGTCCTGGCAGTGGGGCGGCGGATGGTTGTCAGAGATGGGCTTTTCCGACTTTGCAGGATCGACCGTTGTTCATTCTGTTGGCGGCTGGGCGGCTTTGGCTGGGGTGATCGTGCTTGGGCCGCGCATTGGCAAGTATAAAGACGGCAAGGTCACTCCGATCCCGGGGTCCAACCTTGCGCTTGCGACTTTGGGCACATTTATCCTGTGGCTGGGGTGGTTTGGCTTTAACGGCGGATCGCAGCTTGCCATGGGCACCGTTGGGGATGTGTCTGATGTGAGCCGGATCTTTGCCAACACCAACATGGCGGCCGCCGCCGGTGCAAGTGCCGCATTGATCATGACGCAAGTGCTTTACAAGAAAGTCGATCTGACCTTTGTGCTGAACGGTGCGTTGGCGGGTCTGGTGTCCATCACCGCCGAACCCCTTGCCCCGACATTGTTCGGCGCGCTTTGGATTGGTGCCGTGGGCGGGCTGATCGTGGTCTTTGCGGTTCCGTTTCTGGATAAGCTCAGGATCGACGATGTTGTCGGCGCAATCCCGGTTCACCTGTTCGCGGGTATCTGGGGCACGATTGCGGTGATCTTTTATGGCGAGGCCAGCCTTACGACCCAGTTGGTTGGTATTGCGGCCTATGGCGCGTTTACCTTTGTCGGGGCGATGATCCTGTGGACCATCCTCAAATCGACCTTTGGCATCCGGGTGAGCGAGGAAGAAGAGATCAACGGTCTGGACCTGGCCGAGTTGGGCATGGAGGCCTACCCTGAATTCTCAAAGGGCTGACGGCTGTTTGAGTGATCTGATGTGATCAATGGCCCGGGCGTGTGCGCCCGGGTTTTTCCTATGCCATGACCGGAATGCGTTGATTAAGTGAACCGAGCGGTTTAGCTTTAAGATCAGTGTCGCGGGGAGGATTGGGTGACAACAACAGATGCGCAAATCACGCGGGGCCGGAAATTTGACCAAGTGGTCGAAGGCGCACGCGAGGTGTTTTTGCGCGATGGGTTTGAAGGTGCCAGCGTGGATGATATTGCCCGGGCCGCCGGCGTGTCCAAAGCCACGTTATATAGTTATTTCCCCGACAAACGCCTGCTTTTCATGGAGGTTGCTACCGCGCAATGCGAACGGCAGGCGAAAACGTCGATTGACCAGATCGACCCGACCAAACCCCCGCGCGAGGTGCTGACGCTGGTGGCGCATCAATTTCTGGGGTTCATCTATTCGGATATGGGGCAGCGTATCTTTCGGATCTGTGTGGCTGAATCCGACCGGTTTCCGCAACTGGGGCAGGAGTTTTACCATTCAGGACCAATGATCATGCGCGCGGCGATGGTTGATTACTTGCAGGGTGCGGTTGATCGCAAAGAACTGAACATCGTGGATTTTGACCTTGCGGCAGACCAGTTCGCCGAATTGTGCAAGGCGGATTTATGGCCGAAGCTGGTGTTCGGGATTATCCAATCTGTCGCACCCGAGGAGAAAGAGCGCGTCATCACCGGCGCGGTCGAGACGTTTCTTGCACGTTATGGGTGTTAGGTGGCGATGCACCAGAGCGTCGCGCCGTCTATTTGAATTCCCACAGTTGAATTTTCACAAGGGCTGTGTAGGTCAGTCTGGTTCGGCTTGCAGGCCAAGATATAGCTGTTCCAATGTCTCGATACAGTGGTCCATGCCGCTGGCTGCGGCATCAGCCCCTGTATGTGCGGCGATGTCCGGTTCAACATCGACAACATGGCCGCCGATGAAAATGCGCGCCTGCGGGGCGGCAAGGCGCAGTTCCAGGATTGTTGCGGTCAGCGTACGGAGGCGTTCTGCGTTTGTGGCAGAGATACCGATGATCATGTAATTCTGGTCGCGCGCCGCCTTGCACAAAGACTCTATGGTTTCGCCGATTTTCAGATCGATTTTCCACCCTTGGCCCCGCATCAGATCCGTGGCCATGGTCACGCCCAGAATGTGCTGTTCGCCCGGCACCGTTGTAAACATGGCTTCGCGGCTGCCGCGTTGTTTGACGGGGGGTGACAGATCGCGCAGATCGCGCAGAAAGTTCAGCATGCGTCCCGCGGCAATGGACATTTCGCCAAACGAGACGACATCATCGTTCCACCATTCGCCCAGCTGACGTGCGGCGGCTGCGATATAGCTGACACACAGGTCTTGATGGCTCATTCCGGCGTCATGAGCGCGCAAAAGCATGAGCTTGGCTTCTTGCGACATCGGCTCCATCAAAGCGATGCAGAACCCCTCGACGTCGACGGGAACATACGATGCATCCTGACGTGATAGCGCCGACAGGCGCTGGATCACTTCCTGAGCCAGTTCCAATAAATTGTCGTCCGTCAGGCTTCGATCCTGGCCGTGGCCATCATCGTCGATCGACCGGGGTGCTTTGGGTATATTCACCGGAAACATAATGGGCTCCTGACGCTATGGTCTGAACCCCTCGCAGGGCTGAGTATGCACGGCTGACTATTTTAAACAACCCTGTCTGTTTGCGACGGTATACAATCGCTTATTGGTACCCGGATTAAGCGGACCTGTCAGGCGCGAAACGGCACCACGACCTGAAGGCTTTTCGCCAACTGTTCCAAGGCCTTGTATCCGCTATCGTAATCCGTGGCAGAGATATCGGCACCGACCTTTTGCGCAATATCGGGATTTGTTTCAACGATATGGCCGCTGACGAAAATCCGCGCCCGAGGTGCCGCAATCCGCAAGCCGACCACTGTGCGCGTCAGATCAGAAAGCCGTCTGGGCCCCGAGGCTGATATCGCAACAATGGGATAGGCCCCGCGATGGGCCATGCGGCAGATGTCTTCTTCGCTGCGGCCGATCTGTAAATCAACCTCCCATCCCTTCTGTCGAAGCAGGTCCGTTGCAATCGTAGCCCCGATGGTGTGCTGCTCGTTCGGTGCGGTTGCGATCAGGATATGACGTTCATTGCGATAAGGGCTTTCGGGAAGAATATCGCGCAGATCCCGCAGGAAATGAAGCAAGCGCCCGGCTGCAACCGTCAATTCCTGAAAGGTGACGATGTCGTGGTCCCACCAATCACCAAGCAGACGGGCGGCTGTGCCGATGTGGTTGATGCACAGATCGTGATATGTGGCCCCGTTTTCACGGGCGCGCAGAAGGATCAGTTTTGCTTCTTCTGCCGAAGGTTCGAGCAAGGCGATACAGAAGCCTTCGACCTCCAGACCGTGCGGGACAAGCGAACTGTGCTCGGCGATATGTGACAGGCGGTCGATCACGTCTTCGGCAAGCACCAGCAGATCGCCGTTTCTCGGATGGTGATCCTGACCGTGTCCCGCGTCGTCTGTGGCCCGGACCGGGTGGGGTAAGTCGAATGACATCATGGGAATGCCAGCCCCGAAACCGGTCTTTTGTCCTTGGTTTTCAAGGCACAGCTAGGCCCCGCCCAAAGGGCAGCGCCATAACACCGATTACGATCAAACACACAATCACCCAATTTTTGCAGGCCGCCCTCGCCGACGGCCTGTGCTTAGTTCGCCTTAATATAGTACCACAGACCGAATGCTTTCCCCAGCATGCATTAGGTCAAAGCCTTTATTAATGTCTTCGAGTGGCATGGTGTGGGTGATCATCGGGTCGATTTCGATTTTCCCATCCATGTACCAATCGACGATTTTCGGAACATCCGTGCGCCCGCGCGCGCCGCCGAACGCGGTTCCGCGCCAGGACCGGCCTGTGACCAGTTGGAACGGACGTGTGCTGATTTCTGCACCGGCAGGGGCCACACCGATCACGATGCTTTCGCCCCATCCCTTATGGGCGGATTCCAGAGCGTCGCGCATGACCTGAACGTTGCCTGTTGCGTCAAAGGTGTAATCCGCGCCGCCTTTGGTGAGGTTCACGAGATACGGGACCAGATCGCCCTCGACCTCTTTGGGGTTCACAAAATCCGTCATGCCAAACCGGGTTGCCATTTCAACCTTGTCCGGATTCAGATCGACGCCCACGATTTGATCGGCCCCCGCCAGACGCAATCCCTGGATCACGTTCAGACCGATGCCGCCAAGACCGAACACAATCGCCCGAGAGCCAATCTCGACTTTGGCGGTGTTGATCACCGCGCCCACGCCGGTCGTCACACCGCAACCGATATAGCAGACCTTGTCGAACGGCGCATCTTTGCGGATCTTGGCCAAAGCGATTTCGGGCAGAACCGTGTGGTTGGAAAAGGTCGAACAGCCCATGTAGTGAAGGATCGGATCTCCATCGAGCGTGCTGAACCGGGATGTGCCGTCCGGCATCACACCCTTGCCTTGTGTTTCGCGGATCGACTGACACAGATTGGTCTTGGGATGCAGGCAATATTCACATTCGCGGCATTCCGGCGTGTAAAGCGGGATGACGTGGTCGCCCGGTTTGAGGCTGGTGACACCTTCGCCGACTTCAAGCACCACGCCCGCGCCTTCGTGGCCAAGAATGGCAGGAAACATGCCTTCGGGATCTGCGCCGGACAACGTGAATTCATCGGTGTGACAAATGCCTGTTGCCTTAATTTCAACCAGGACCTCTCCGGCACGGGGGCCGTCAAGGTTAACCTCCATGATTTCAAGGGGTTTTCCGGCTTGTACGGCAACTGCAGCGCGTGTTCTCATGTCATGTCTCCTGATCGTCATGTTGGAAAGACTCTTGCGGGAAAGCATCAGCTTTGCAAGCATTGGCCCATTCAATTGAGGGGTCATCATGCGCTTTATTTTATTTTTTTGTGCTTGTCTGGGGCTGGTTGCCTGTCAGGAAACGATTGTTGCCGAGAAACAACCTGAATCCTGTGGCAGTGAAGACATGTCCCATTTGAGGGGTATCCAGCGGTCACAACTTGAAAACATTGCGTTTTCACAACCGCATCGGATTCTTCCAGAGGGTTCAGTCATGACGATGGATTACAATGCGGCACGGGTGAATTTCACTCTGGATGAAAATGATGAGGTTGTCCGCATCTGGTGTGGATGATCCAAACCCTGTTTTATCCGGGCGATCCAAGGCAGAGTGACTCGACTCGGCGCGGTTCTGAAATATAAAGAACAAAAATAGAACATTTGCTGCCGAGTGTCATGCCCAACAGACGTATCCTGTCCATCTGGTTTCCCCGGCTGGCCGCCGAACGGCATATGCGCCGGGACCCCAATCTGGCAGAAGTGCCTTTTGCCGTGGTCAAGGATGTGGGCCAGGCGCAGGTGTTGGCGTCTTTGTCGGGTCTGGCGCAAGCGGCGGGACTTTATGAAGGGCAACCGTTGCGCGATGCCCATGCAATGTGCGCGGATCTTTTGACGCGGTTGTCCAACCCCCATGCCGAAGCGGCCTTTCTGGGCGGGCTGCACCGCTGGGCTGGTAAATTTTCCCCCTGGGTGGCGCGGGAAGGCACAGATGCTTTGGTGCTGGACCTGACCGGTTGCAGCCATCTGTTCGGCGGCGAGGCATCGTTGGCGCAGCTGATCGAGGACGAGTGCGCACAGCTTGGAGTGTCGGTGCAACTGGGCATTGCGGATACGCTGGGAGGCGCGTGGGCGTTGGCCCGGTTCGGTGGTCAGCAGGGTGCGGACGATCACAACCGGACCGGAGATGCGATTGACCAAGAGGCCCGCGCGACGCGGTCTCGGGCAGGCAAGCGGCGGCATTGGGAACGCGGTGGCGCGGCTCCGGCGGTGTTTCTGCCTGCGGCGCAGGGCAGGTTGCGTATTGCGGCACCGGGACAGACCTATGATGCTTTGGCACCGCTGCCGATTGCGGCGCTGCGGCTGGAGGCGCACACCAGCGCCGAGTTGTCCCGCCTTGGCCTGCGGCGGGTGCAGGATGTGATGCGTCAGCCTCGGGCGGGTTTGGTGCGGCGCTTTGGGCGCGGTTTGGTGGCGCGTCTGGATCAGGCGATAGGGGCTTTGCCGGAACCTGTCAGCCCTGCGGTGCCACCGGGTCGGTTTGCGACCCGTCTCAGCCTGCCTGACCCGATTGGGCTGGAAGATGATGTGATGGCGGCATTGGATCGGATGTTGCCGCGATTGTGCGCGTCGCTGCGCACCAAGGGCCGGGGGGCCAGGACGCTCAGGCTTGAGGCGTATCGCAGTGACAGCACGATGCAATGGATGAACGTGACTCTGGCCAAACCATCTGACGAGGTGGATCGCATTCGTCCGCTTCTGAGGATGAAGGTCGAAGATCTGGATGCCGGGTTCGGGATCGACATGCTGCGGCTTGAGGCGGTGGTGCATGAGCCGCTGCATTTGCGCACCAAGGCAGGGCATCTTGAAGCTGCGGCCGCCGTTCGTGCGCGTCTGGAGGCGGGCAATGCCCTGGAAGACCTTGTCGGCCGGTTGGGCGCGCGTCTGGGTATGGAGGCGATCACCCGTGTGCATCCGGCAGACAGCCACATCCCGGAAAAGACCTTTGTGACGCTGGCGGCGGCATGGTCAAAGCCGGGTGATGACTGGCCGGATCGTGGGCGGCGCCGGCCCGTGCTGATCTGGCGGCCCGAGCCTGTGACAGCGCCTGATGCGCCACGACTTCCGGACAGGTTTCGCTGGCGGGGCCGCATCCACGAAATTGCCGGCCTTTCGGGGCCAGAGCGGATTGCGCCGGAATGGTGGCTGGATGATCCCAACTGGCGCAGTGGACAACGGGATTATTGGCAGGTGATCACCAAGACGGGGCAGCGTCTTTGGCTTTTTTATGCGCATGGTGCGGCGATGTCGTCTGGTTGGTTCTGTCAGGGCGAGTTCGCGTAGCAGGCCCATTTGGCACAGAGCCGTGCCACAAAGGCAGGGCTGTTGCGGCACGGTTTGATGAGCAAAAGGACAGGGACGAAGCGAACCGATTTCCCACACCCGTTCCCGCGCCGTGCTAAAACGCTTGATTTACCGCCAACGCTATACACATCATGAGACATGAATAGTTTGACCCCGTTTCCGACATCCTCCCGCGCGCCCGAGCAAGTGGCGTTTCACCGGACTGAATTGAGCGTTATCCTGTCGCTTTACGGGCGTATGGTGGCCGCCGGAGAGTGGCGCGATTACGGAATTTCGACATTGCGTGATGTTGCGGTCTTTTCGGTGTTTCGCCGGACCGCGGAAAACCCGCTTTACCGGATCGAAAAACGCCCCAAGCTGCGCAATCGACAGGGTCAATACGCGGTGATCAATATTGATGGGCACGTGTTGAAGCGGGGGCATGATCTGAAGACGGTTCTGCGCGTGCTGGAGCGCAAGTTGATCCGCGCGGTCGAGTAAGGCCACCTTCGATGTTCAGAACATATAGCAACCGGCAGGCATGACCGCGTTACCCGAGATTTACGAGACGCGTGTCGCGGAGGGCACATTGACCCGCGATCCGGCGCAAGAAGCAGCCTTGCCCGAGTTCGAGCGCATTCGCGCGGCACTGGCAGAGCCGGTCAAAAAATCACTTTTCCGCAAAGCGCCCGAGCCTCCGAAGGGTCTGTATATCTGGGGTGGTGTCGGACGTGGTAAGTCGATGCTGATGGATCTTTTCGTCGAAAGCCTGAGCGTTCCGGCGCGCCGGGTTCATTTTCATGCTTTCATGCAAGAGAGCCACGCCTTGATCCATGCCGCCCGGCAGCGGGGGGTGGAAGACCCGATCAAACCCGTGGCCAAATCCGTATCGGACGCCGTGCGCGTGCTGGCCTTTGACGAGATGCAGATCACCGATATCACGGATGCGATGATTGTCGGTCGGCTGTTCGAGCAATTGTTCGCCGCCGGTGTCGTTGTTGTCACCACATCCAATCGGGTACCGGATGACCTTTATAAAGATGGTCTGAACCGCCAGATATTTCTGCCGTTTATCGACATGCTCAAAGACAATATGGTTATGTTCGAGCTGGCGTCGCCCACCGATTACCGCCAGGGTCAGCTGACGGGCGCGCAGGTTTATTTCACGCCAAGCGATGCCGCCGCGAAAGCCGAAATTGACCGTATCTGGCAAGAGCTGACCGATGGGCATCAGGAAAGCCTGACGTTGTTTGTGCAAGGTCGGGAGCTTGAATTGCCCCGGTTTCACAACGGTGTGGCGCGGGCCAAATTCTATGACCTGTGCGGCAAGATGCTTGGCCCTGCGGATTACCTTGCTTTGGCGGATGCGGTGCGTGTTTTGATCATCGAGGACATACCACGCCTGAGCCGTTCAAACTTTAACGAAGCCCGGCGCTTTGTGACGTTGATTGACGCGCTATACGAAGCGCGCGTTCGGGTGATTGCATCAGCGGCCGCGCAGCCGGAAATGCTTTATGTCGAGGGCGCAGGCACGTTTGAATTTGAACGCACGGCAAGTCGGTTACGCGAAATGCAAGCCGAAGGCTGGGGCGACAGTTAAACAAAAAAAAGAGGCCCCTTAGGGACCTCTAGGACTGCTCGATACATTTCGCCTGTGTTCAGGTCCTTGCTATGCCTTACGTCTGTGGCGCGAGGGTGCGCCGGAGGTTGGGTCGTCTTGGAGGTCTTGATCGAGCGTTGCTTTTGACCATCTTCCGAATTGCTGTTTTTCAGCTTGATCCGGATGCCTGCGTGGCCGCTTATGCGCCTTTTGTATCCCCCGTTTCGCGTCCTGTAATCGGATATCGCGAAGTATTGATTCGTTTTGACATACTGATTCGTACCGGTCAACATTTAGCTGAGATTTGAGCAATATTTCCCACAAATGGACGTGATGTCTAAATCTGGTGGGTATTAGGGGGCTGGAAGGTTCAGCACCATTCCAGGGCGAAGCCCGTCGGGCCGTGCCATCACGTCTGTGTTCGCGGTAAACAGTGCCGAGGCCATGTTCACGTCGCCATAGATTGTTCGTGCGATGCTGACCAGCGTGTCGCCGGGTTGCACCAGATAGGTGTCGGCAAGCCCTGTTTCGGCGGCTGTTGTTTGCATAGGTTCAGGCGTGGGTGACAGCGGCGCTGGGGTGGTTGAAACCGGTGCTGCGATGCTGCGCTGAACAACGCTGTGCAACAGGCTGCCGGGTTCCCCCGGGGCGGGGGCTTCGCCGGTGGTTGCGGATTTCAGGTTCGAGATCGCGACAAAGGTCATATCGCGTAGCGAGCCGGGCTGTGCCGTCTCAGAGACCGCGCGCTTGGGGGCTTGCGGTAGGGCGACACTGGTCTGCTCTGGCGGTGCACTCTGCTCTGCCGCCGCGTTTATGGTTTCCAGCGATGGAGCCACTCGGGTGACGGTGGCTTCAGGGGGTGGGGCGTCAGTGTCGGCATGTCGGGGCGAGCCCGGCTGGAAGACAACAAGCACGATCGTCAGCCCGATAAAGGCGATTGCCATCAGAACCATGCGGATCAGACCGTTTTGTTTGGGTGCTGTTGTCATTGTCCCACCGAAAGGTTCAGGCCAAGCGTGGTCCAGCTGGATGCGCCGCCTCTGTAGTAGTTGATTTTGCCGGCAGGATATCCGGCGTCCAACAAGCTGTTGATCGCGTCCACCGCGCCTGTGTCGTCGGGACCGTTGGCGAAAATCACAAGCGAAAAGGCGTTGCTGAAATCCGGCGTTGTGGCCAGGTTGGTGACACCCAAAGCCGACAACAGGTCGTCGCGATAGGGGTTTGACGGTTGAAAGGTTGCAACAGGCACGTTGACCGACCCGGGCAATGATCCGGATGAAAACCTGTCTGGCATCCGGACATCGACAAGCAGGCCGGTGCCACTGCCCACGGCCTCCTGCAAGAAGGCGATGACTTCAAGTTCTGCCAGCGTGGTCACACCCAGCGCCGCTTGCATCGGCTGGATACAGGAGGACGGGCAAGACAGGCCTGTGCGGGACACCGTCATTTCGGTGCCATTCAGATTGAAAGTAAAAGTGGTTGTCGTTTCGGTGATGGCTGATGATTGCGCCGCAACCGGACTCGCCATGAAAGCCACAGTCAACGCGACTGCGCGAAATACTGGTACCATCTGTTCACCTATTGGTCACGCCTGCGCGGACACCGCTCTTTTTCACGATATATAGGCGGAAATCCGCGAATTCGTCAATATAAAGCGTATTTTCGCCAATAGATCAGCTGAGGCTGCGCAAGACGTGACCCGCGAGATACAAAGATCCGCAGATCAGGACGCGCGCCTTGGGGGCATCGACGGCGATGTCGGCAAGGGCGGTTTCCACGTTGGCGGCGGTCTTGGCGGTCAGACCCATGGCCCGCGCGGCGGTGGCCGTGTCGTCGGCGCTAAGCGTGTTGGTTTCGCCGGGAATCGAAACGGCGGTCAGGCTGTCTGAGACATTGGAAAGGGGGGCCAGATACCCGCCAACATCCTTGGTGTTCAGCATGCCGCAAATCAAATGCGTGTCGCGCTTGGGCAGGGATTTCAGATGCGCGGCAAGAGCAGCTCCCGCTGCCGGGTTATGCCCCCCATCAAGCCAAAGGTCGATTTGCGGGGCAAGATCATTCAGCCGTGTTTCGCTGAGCCGCTGCATGCGCGCGGGCCAGTCTGCGTTCTGTACCGCCCCGTCAAACGCACGTTCGGGCATGCCAAGGTGCCGCAACGCCGCCAGCGCCATACCGGCGTTTTCAATCTGGTGGGCTCCGGGAAGGTTGGGCAGATCCAGATCCAGAAGCCCGGTGTCGTCCTGATACACAAGACGTCCGCGATCCTCGCCGATGTGCCAGTGTTGGCCAAACGCCAAAAGCGGCGCGCCAAGCCGTGCGGCCTTGTCCTCGATCACGTCCAGCGCGTCGGGGTGCTGAGGCCCGACAATACAGGGCACGCCGCGCTTGATGATCCCGGCCTTTTCGCCCGCGATTTTGGCAAGCGTGTCACCAAGAAACTGTTCATGGTCCATCGACACCGGTGTGATGATTGTCAGCGCCGGTTGGTCAATCACATTGGTTGCATCCAAACGCCCGCCAAGCCCGACTTCGAGCAAGGTGAAATCTGCCGGGGTGCGCGCGAAGGCCAACAGCGCGGCGCAGGTGGTGATTTCGAAATACGTAATATTGGCACCGTCATTGGCGGTGTAACAGTCATCCAGAACCTGCGTCAGATGCTGTTCCGTGATCAGATCGCCGGCCAGTCGGATACGTTCGTGAAACCGGGCCAGATGGGGCGACGTGTAGGCGTGGACGGATTTTCCCGCCGCTTCAAGCCCGGCGCGGATCATCGCTTGTGTTGACCCTTTGCCATTGGTGCCTGCGATGTGGATCACCGGCGGAAGCTTTTTCTGCGGATTGTCCAGCGCCGCCAGCAAGTCCCAGACCCGGTCCAGTGTGAGGTCGATGATTTTGGGATGAAGCGCCATCATCCGATCGAGGATGACATCCGACCCGATCGGTTGTGTCACGATGTTTCTTCCGTCTTGGCAGGCTGCGGTGCCATATCAGACGGGCCGGGAGGAGGCAGATCCCCGGCGATGGGCGGTGGCAGATGCATCAGCATCCGGACAATCTGAACCAGTTCCTCGCGCAGTTTGCGACGATCCGTGACCCGGTCAAGCATGCCGTGTTCCAACAGATATTCCGCGCGCTGGAAGCCTTCGGGTAGCTTTTCGCGGATGGTTTGTTCGATCACACGCGGTCCGGCAAAACAGATCAATGCACCGGGTTCCGCGATCTGCACATCGCCCAACATCGCATAAGACGCGGTCACGCCGCCTGTCGTGGGATGGGTCAGCACCACAATATAGGGCAGACCCGCTTCCTTGAGCAGTTGCACCGCAACGGTGGTGCGCGGCATTTGCATCAGGCTGAGAATGCCCTCTTGCATACGTGCACCACCCGCCGCCGAAAACAGGATCAGCGGGCGCTTGAGTTCGACCGCTTTTTCGGCGGCGGCAATGATGGCGTTGCCCACATACATCCCCATCGACCCGGCCATAAAGCTAAAGTCCTGCGCGGCCACCACGACAGGTGTGCGACCGATATCACCCGTGGCCACCAGCATGGCTTCTTTTTCGGCGCTTGCCTTTTGGGCGGCTTTCATCCGGTCTGGGTATTTTTTCTGATCCCGAAACTGCAACGGATCGGCGACCGGTTCGGGAACATCGACTTCGTTAAAGATGCCGCCGTCAAACAAGAAATGAAAGCGTTCCCGTGGGGTGATCTGCATGTGATGTCCGCAGGTGTCGCACACATTGAGGTTGTCCGACATTTCGCGGTGGAACAGCATTGTGCCGCAATCGTCGCATTTCACCCAAAGGTTTTCGGGGATTTCGCGCCGCGAAAAGATCGAATTGATCCGGGGACGGACGTAGTTGGTAATCCAGTTCATGCAGTGCGGCTCCCGTCACCCTGTCTTAGTTGCGGTTGATCTAATCCCGAGCCAGAGTAAATGCAATCAGCCCTGCGGTGTAAGATTTGACCGCGCGGACCCGCGTTTGACGCCCAGTTGCCGTTCGCGCCAGATGATCAACACGCCAGCCGCGATGATGACAACCGACCCAATGACGGTTTGCCATGTGGGGATTTCGTCGAAGACTGTGTATCCGATGATCAGCGCAAACAGAATGGAGGCATAATCAAACGGTGCCAGAACGGCGGCTTCTGCGTGGCGGTATGACGACGTGAGAAGGATCTGCGCCACACCTCCGAACAGCCCGGCCCCGACAAGCTGTGCCGCGGTGAGCGTGTCTGGAACGACCCATCCGAACGGCGACGTCAAAAGCGCAAAGCAAGACGAGGTGACCGCGAAATAAAATACCACCGCGGATGTGGTTTCATCCTGAACAAGCTTGCGGATATGCACATGTGCCAAAGCGCGCAACGTGGCAGAGGCAAGAACAAGTGCGACACCCCATCGGGCGGCAGTGCCCATCTCGTCATTGCCGAGTTGCGGCAGCATCACGATGACCACGCCAATCAGGCCCAGAACCACGGCAGACATGCGTATCAGTCTGATTTTTTCACCCAGCAACAGGGCGGCAAACAGAACCGTCATGATCGGGGCTGCATAGCCCAGCACGGTGACCTCGGGCAAAGGCAACAGGCCAAGTGCCGCAAATCCGCAGGCCATCGCACTGACGCCAAACATACCCCGCCACAAATGACCAAGCGGGTTTTTGGTTTTCAAACCGGTGTGCAACTGTCGGTTCATGGCAACCCAGCCCAGAATGATCGGCAAGGCAAAGAACGAGCGAAAAAAAACAGCCTGTCCGGGGGGCACGACATCAGAACTGGCTTTGATCAGTGCGGCCATGAAGACAAACAGCAAAACAGCGCTGAGTTTCAACGCCATACCGCGCAGCGGGGACATATCTTCTCCGAGGTAAGAATACGCAGACAACCTGCCCCGATGACGATGGAACGTCAATTCCGGTCGTGTTCTGTGCTGTCTGGTCGCGAATTGATTTGCCCGACTCTCTGATCCGTGGTCATCTTGACGTAGGGTTAGTTGGTTTGACTGTGCTGGAATTGGCCAGCACGAGAACCTGAATGATTTGATTGTCAGTGCTTTTCTTGTCTGGCGCGCAGACCCGGCGTCAGGGTGTTTCGTCAATATATCGAAAGGAATTGTGTCAAATGAATAAGTTTGAACAAGCGTACAAAGCGGCAAAAGACGCCTTGAAAACACCGCTGATCGGCGATGTCGAACAATTGCGCAGCGACATGAGCGCGTTGTTGGTCGACGGTGGACCCAGTGATACCAAGAAAGAGGTTCTCGACAAGGTGCGCACAGAGATTTCCCAAAAAGCCAAGAAATCGTCCTTTGTCTTCGGCAAAGTGGGAGAGGCATCTGTGATAACGAATGCCGCCGGTGCCAAAGATGCCCATGGCAAACGCAAGAAAGCCGCGACGCTCAAGATGTTTCGCCATCTTTATCACGGCTCCAAAATTGGTGGTGCCTCGATCTGGGTCTATTCGCCGCCGGTTGCCTATGACAAATGGATTTTCGATATGTTTTCGTCTGACAGTGACGATGACATCAAGAAGACCCTCAAAAAGCGCAAAGACGAGGTTTATAGCGCACATCATCGCAAGATCATGGTCGATGCCATATCCGAGGCCAAGCGCGTCGCAAGCAATGCGGTCGTCAAGCTTGATACAAAGAGCGAAGAGACTGTTGATCTGGTCAATCAGTACTTCACCGATTCCGGCAGCACTTATGACACCGATGACATCATCAAGACGCTGACAAAAGGCTATAAAAAGATTGCAGCGGGGCTTGGCAGTTCCAGCCTGGTTATTTCGGATGAACCCGGAGACCGGCTGAGTGGGGGGTGGAAAGACTGGGCCTTTATTTACACTGCGGAACAGATGAAGGTCATTTACCTTCAAAACGCGTGGCTTCAAAAAGCCGACGAAGCCACAGCCGACAATTCGGGTCCGCTGCACAGATGCGCCCGCACGATCATTCATGAAATGTCGCATAAGGAGCTGAGCACCGAGGATGTGGTTTACGGACCGCGAGGTTTGAAACCCAACGGAACTCTTACCGGTGCATATGCGCTGCACAATGCGGACAGCTGGGCGTATTTTGCAATTGATGTGAATGGTTTGCTGACCGGTCCGGGCAAGCAGAACGCCGTCAAAGCATGTACGGGAATTCGTGAAGTCCCGAACGGAAATTTGGCGCTTTGAGCTTTTTTGGAGGTCACACGATGAATGACGACATAGCCAAGGAACGGCTGGAGCCCCCCGAACCGGAGCCTGTTGTTTTGGGCGATATCCGTTATGAGGCGCTGATGTGGGGCAAGGCCCGCGATCTTGGTCAGAACGGCGGATATATCGAGGCGTTCAAGGTTTCGACCGGGGAGTCTCTTTGGGTGCTCAAGATTTATGACATCGTCTATGATGACGACATGGAACAGGACAAGCAGGACATCTTTATCGAAGAGATGCGTGCCGTGGATTCCGGTCACCTGTTGATCCTGGACGAACATGGGCGACGCTATAAGGTCGATGTGCGCGACATGTCTGTCGACGAAATGAAAAACTAGGATCTGACACGCAAAAAGGCGGGACTGATCTGGCTTTTCAGGGTTCAGGCGGTTTCCCGACAATGGCGGCGGAAGGAGCGTTTGAGCATGTCCAGCTCGGCGCGCAAAAGGGACATCTCGGCGCGGATGTCTTCTCCGGCAGCATCGCCTGCAATGATCGAGAAATCGCCAAGCGCCTGCCCCAGCGTGGCTTCTGTAATGACAAAGGTATGTACGCCATCTGCAATCATATGCGCCGGAACCGGCACCTTGAGCAGCCAGGAGGCGGGGTCTTGCAATGGCTCGATCGTGACATCCGGTATGGGCAGGTCATGGACCCGTACATCGACATTCGGCTCTGGCGCGGTGTCACTGTCTCCGGCGATCACGCCTTCCCAGACACCTTCAAAAAACCGGGATTTGGACAAGGAATACGCAGTCATTTTGGGCCCCTCACAACTCTGCCCTTGGGCGGCGGCTGAAGAACAGGTCACGCAGAACGACCTGACTCATTTCCGGGTTTTCAAAGATCAGGTCGATCCAGATTTTTTCCACCCGTTTTTCGTTGAGTTTGGTATAGGCAAGATCGAATTCGACAGACAGATCCCGGTCAATCAAGGGCAGTTCACGAACGATCTGTTCGGTGTTCGGCCCGTGCTGTACGTTCAGTCGCGCAAAGATTTCCAAGGGGCGTTCAAGCTCCAGGATCGCATCCAGCCGGATAAGGTGCTTTCGTTTCAATTGATGCGCGGCGTCGGGGGGCAGGTCGATGACCAGTGACAGGTATGAGCCGTCAAAACGAAAGACATCCAAGCGCAGGCCGAATGCGGCCAGATCATCCGCGCTTGTGTTGCGCAGTTGGCGCAAGGTCAGTTCGGAATTGGCGCAGTCGTGAAACAGGGTTACTTCACGACCCAAGGTGGATTTATTGGCAACAGAGGATATCCCTTGCGTGGGCAGCGGACCGCACCACACCTCGGGGCGCCATGACCAGTCTGCATCATACGGAACAGGCACTGCCTGATTGCCGATGACCGGCAGGGCCAGTCGATTGTCGGCCACGTGAAGTACCTCGTCGAGGAAGTATTTCATGCGGCGGGCGGTTGCGCGGGTGGTGCGCAAATCCTTGAGATCTGCGTCACGCGCGGTTTCGGCCCATTGACGAAACCGTCTGAGCGCAGATTGCTGAATAACGCGGTCGAACAGACCGGGTTTCATTTCCGACATGAGCTGCTCGCTCCTGCTTATGTTTTTTTCCGACACTCTGAGTGGTCGGTTGTGGCGCGACTATTGCAGATCGCGGTTGCCAAATAAACGCCCAAGTCGTGCCGCCAGCGGATCGGTTGATGGTTGCGACTGTTGTGCACTGCGCCCCGAGTTTTGGGAATTAGCGCGAATGCGTGAAGAAACCGTGTTCAAGAACGCGGCCCCCTGATTGCCGACAAACGGGCTGTCTTGTGGGGCGTAAAGGGCAAGGCCGATGATCCTGTCTCCAAGGACAAACATGCCGCGCCAATGGCGGGGGTCGCTGCCCTGAAACGCGGTTTCACCGCCACTGGCCATCTGGCCTGCCGTCACTGCGCTGAGTTCGCGGGAGTGCGATAATTCTGTGCCCAAAGCGCTGGCCAAATCGACGAGGGTGGGGGCCTCGACAGAGGTTCGATCCACCGTGACGGTGACAAGCACGGGTTCCACGATTGGTCCGGTCTGGCCGCCGGACAGAATGTTGCAACTGGCGATCGCCGCAAAACCACCGCGAGAAGATTGACGCAGGGTTGTGGTGTCGATGCAGTATCCATCTGGTCCGGATACAACCACTTGTCCCCGTGCAAGGCGTGCCGTTTCTGCCGCTTTTACCGGAGGGGACGCGGCGCTTTCGAGAAAGGACAATCCGCCCGTTGACCCGGTCGCATCACAACCGGCCAACAGTGTTGCGCCAAGAAGCGCAACACCAAGGGTTTGGGCACGCCGTGTCACAGATCGCAATACTGGTGCTTTTCACCGGCAGCACCGGGATGTGTAACGGCGCCTTTATAGGTTGGCCCCACCATCTTGGCGAATTTCCAGACCGCGCCCGATGTGTAGATTGTCTCTCTGGGTCCGGACCAGTCTGCTTTGCGCTGGGCAAGCTCTTCGTCGGACAGATCAACGGTCAATGCACCGTTCACAGCGTCGATGGTGACAATGTCCCCATTCTTGAGCAAGGCAATCGGGCCTCCATATGCGGCTTCGGGGCCAACGTGGCCGACGCAGAACCCACGTGTTGCGCCCGAAAACCGGCCATCGGTGATGAGCGCAACCTTTTTGCCCATGCCCTGACCCGACAAAGCGGCGGTGGTTGACAGCATCTCGCGCATGCCGGGGCCGCCTGCGGGGCCTTCGTTGCGGATGACGATGACTTCGCCTTCTTCATAAGCGCGCCCCTTGACCGCCTCGAACGCGTCTTCTTCACATTCGAACACACGCGCGGGGCCGGTGAACACCTGATCTTCGGCTGCGATGCCCGCGACTTTGACAATTGCGCCTTCCGGGGCAAGGTTGCCCTTGAGGCCCACAACGCCGCCGGTTTTGGTGATCGGCGTGTCGATGGCATAAATCACTTTGCCATCCGCCTCGCGCTCAATGAGATCAAGCTCTTCGCCGATGGTGCGGGTGGAGGCGGTGATGCAGTCTTCGTGAATGAGACCCGCCTTGCGCAGTTCTTTCATCACAACCGGGATGCCGCCTGCATCATACAGGTCTTTGGCGACATAGGTTCCGCCCGGTTTCAGATCAACGAAATAGGGCGTGTCTTTGAAGATATCGCAGACGTCTTCAAGATAGAATTCGATGCCTGCCTCATTGGCAATCGCCGGCAGGTGCAGACCGGCATTGGTTGACCCACCGGTGCAGGCGACAACGCGTGCAGCGTTTTCAAGCGCTTTGCGCGTGACCACATCGCGGGCTTTGATGTTCTGTTCGATCAGGTCCATCACCGCGCGCCCCGACGCTTCGCCATAGGCATCGCGGGATTCGTAGGGTGCGGGCATGCCGGAGGAGTTGAACAGCGCCAGGCCGATGGCCTCGGACACACAGGCCATGGTGTTGGCGGTGAACTGACCGCCGCAGGCCCCCGCAGATGGACAGGCCACCCGTTCGAGCATGTCGAGCGCCTTGTCCGACATCTGGTCATTCTGGTGACGACCGACCGCTTCGAACATGTCTTGTACCGTCAGGTCGCGGCTGCGGAAATCTTCGGGGATTTCTTCGACCTGCGGCGCACGGCCCGGCAGGATCGACCCGCCATAGATGAACACCGATGCCACGTTCAGACGCACCATTGCCATCATCATGCCAGGCAGGGATTTGTCACAACCCGCAAGGCCCACAACCGCATCATAGGAATGGCCGCGCATGGTCAGCTCGACGGTGTCGGCAATCGCCTCGCGAGATGCCAGCGACGACCGCATGCCTTCGTGACCCATGGCAATGCCGTCGGTGACGGTGATTGTGGTAAATTCACGCGGGGTACCGAAGGCTTGCTTGACACCCATTTTTACCGCTTGAGCCTGCCGGTTCAGCGCGATGTTACAGGGGGCCGCTTCGTTCCAGCAGGTTGCGACGCCAACCAGTGGCTGGTGGATTTCTTCTTCGGTCATGCCCATCGCATAGTAATACGACCGATGCGGCGCACGCTCCGGACCTTCGGTCACATGACGGCTCGGCAGTGTCGACTTGTCGAATGGACGCTTGAGCATGACGGGTCTCCCTGAATTCCTGTTGGTTCCCGGAATAACGAAGGGTCTGCAAGTTCACAAGAATGAACAGGTCTATTTCAGCGATCCTTCACCGCGGCCGCCGCATAGGCCGGTGCCAGCAAAGCGCGCCGTAGCGATCCCAAAGGAAACCGTTTTGGTGGCTGGCGCAGGAATGCCGGAAAGGGGCCTTGTGGCACCCGGCCCAGCACATGGTCCGCAACACATGCGCCCAGGTAACTGCCCATGGCAACGCCATTGCCATGATAGCCCATCGCGGCATAGAGCCCCGGATGATCCGGCACAGCCCCGCAGAAAGGCGTCAAACTGCGCATCAGGCACAACAAACCAGACCAGTGATGGGTGATCTTTACATCGCGCCAGGCCGGGAACATGTGATGGAAATGCGCGCGGATTTTACTTGCCAGCGCGGTCTCTGAACGGGGTGTCGCCCGCAACCCGCCGCGCATGCCGAACAGGAAGCGGCCATCCGGCATCAATCGAAAGTAATGCAACAGAATGCGGGTGTCATAGCACATCTGCAAACTGGTCCAGCCTTGGCGCGCCTGATCCTGTTCCGACAGAGGGCGCGTGACGATGATGGATGATTGCACCGGCAAGTATCGCGCACGCAGCCAGTCGGGAAGATCCTCGGAGGAATACCCATTGGTTGCAAGGATCACCTTATCGGCATGCACTGTGCCGCTTGGAGTGCTCACACGCCATTTCGCGCCATCCCGAGTGATTGCCGTTGCGGGTGTTTGCTCATAAACGATCACGCCTTTGGTTTGCGCGGCGGCCAACACCCCTGCATGGTATTTTGCAGGGTTGAGCGCAAAGCCGACGGGAAGTGTCATCCCGCCGTGAAAACGACCGTTCAGCCCCAGCTGACGCAGCGCATCCTGGCCAAAGACATGCAGATCGGTTTGATATGCTTGTCCCAAACCCTTTGCCGTCGCGCGGATCTGGGCCATCGCCCGGGGCGAATGTGCAAGCAGCGTCTCGCCATCTGAATGGGTGTCCGCGTCTATCTTGTAATCTGCCAGCAGCCCGGCAACATGATCGACTGCAGCGCGTTCAGCCTGATGCCATTGCGCGCACTGGTCTGTGCCGAACCGTTTGGTGAGGCTGGCATCCGTGGCTTTGGCACCGCCGAGACAGCAAAATCCACCATTGCGCCCTGAGGCACCCCATCCGGGGTGTTGCGCGTCCAGCACGCAGGTTTGCACACCGGCCTTTGCCAGTGCCAAGGCGGCGTTCATTCCCGTGAACCCACCGCCGATGATCGCAACTTCGGTGCGCTGTGGGCCTTGAAGCGGCCGCAACGCTTGAGGCGATGTCGTAGACCACCACCAGCAGCTTTGCGGTGTCTGATAGGCGGATGTTTCGTAGATCCGCCTCATGCGGGGCGTTCGGCCATCCGCGCATCGCGTGCCTGTCTGACAGCCGCTTGTTTTGTGACCAAAGAGGCGGTGATCACGCCAAGTGTGACAATGGCAATCATAATCGTGCTGAGCGCGTTGATTTCGGGGCTGACGCCAAGGCGGACGGCCGAGAAGATCTTGATCGGCAGCGTCGTGGCGGAGGGGCCGGTGGTGAAGCTGGCAATTACCAGATCATCCAGCGACAGGGTGAAGGCCAATAGCCAGCCGGAAATCACCGCAGGGGCAATAATGGGCAGAGTGACCAGTCGGAAGGCTTCGAGAGGGGTGCACCCCAGGTCAAGTGCTGCTTCTTCGAGCGAACGGTCAAAGCTGATCAGGCGCGACGACACGACGACAGAGACGTAGCACATGGAAAACGTGGTATGCGCCAGCACAATGGTCAGCACACCGCGGTCAAGCCCGATGCCGATGAACAGCAACAAAAGCGACAGGCCCGTGATCACCTCGGGCATGACAAGAGGTGCGTATATCATACCACTGAACAGCGTCCGTCCGGTAAACCGACCGGCGCGGACCAGGACATAGGCGGCCATCGTGCCGAGCACCGTCGCGATGCTGGAACTCATGAAAGCGACCTTGAGCGTGACCCAGGCGGCATTCAGAAATTCCTCGTTGCGGAACAGCTCGCCGTACCACTGGGTCGAAAACCCGGCCCAAACGGTGACCAGTTTGGAGGCGTTGAAGCTGTAGATCACGAGAATGATCATCGGCATGTAGAGAAATGCAAAACCCAACGTAAGGCTGGTGGCGTTGAACCAGGAGAAGCGTCTCATGTGATCGCTCCCTTTGGGGCTCTGCCCCCGGCCTGCGGCCTCCCCCGAGGTATTCGGGGCCCAAAGAAGCACAGATCTGTCATCCCTCGGCCTCGCGCTGTTTTTGTTCGTTGCGTTGGAACAGGATGATGGGGATTACGAGGATCAGCAGCAGAATGACAGCAACCGCCGAGGCGACGGGCCAGTCGCGGTTGGAGAAGAATTCTTCCCAAAGCACTTTGCCGATCATCAACGTGCCTGACCCGCCCAGCAGCGATGGGATCACGAATTCACCGATCACCGGAATGAAGACCAGAAAACAGCCTGCGATGATGCCGTTTTTCGAAAGCGGGATCGTCACGAGCCAAAAGGCGGTGAAGCGCGAACAGCCAAGATCTTCGGCGGCTTCGAGCAGGCTGTCGTCGAGGCGTTCCAGGGCCGAATAGATCGGCAGGATCATGAACGGCAAATAGGTGTAGACGATGCCGATATAGACTGCGGTGTTGGTGTTCAGGATGGTCAGCGGTTCGTTGATGAGACCGATCCAAAGCAGAAACTGGTTCAGCACGCCTTCGTTCGACAGAATACCCATCCACGCGTAGACGCGGATCAGAAAGCTGGTCCAGAAGGGCAGGATCACCAGCATCAACAATGTGGGCCGCCATTCCGGGGCAGACCGGGCCATGGCATAGGCGATTGGGTATCCGACCAACAGGGTAAGCAGGGTTGAAATGAAAGCGATCTGAAGCGAGCTGAGATAGGCTTTCCAGTAAAGATCGTCGGTGGTCAGGAAGACAAAATTCTCAAAATCCAGTCCGGCAAAAAAACTGCGGATTGCGGCCCACCCGCCCGTGAGATCGAGCTGTGGCATGTAGGGGGGGCGCGCCAGGGCCACGTCGGACAGCGCGATCTTGAGCACAATCGCAAAGGGCACCAGGAACAGTGCGACCAGCCACAGATAGGGCACTGCGATGAGGATGAGACGGCGCATCTCTAGCCCCTCAACACGACGCCGGCGGTCTCGGTAAAGCTGACCCAGACGTTATCTTCCCAGGTGATGTCGCGTCGGGCGATGCGGCGGATATTGGTCATTTGAACCCTGATCATCACGCCGTTTTCCAGTTCGACATGATAGGTCGAAAGGTTACCGAGATAGGCGATGTCGATCACCTTGCCTGGCAATACATTGGGCGCGTCCGGTTTGTTTTTTGCGATGCTGAGTTTTTCGGGGCGCATGGCCAAGGTGATCTGTTCGCCGACAAGCCCCGCATCCCCGTTCGCCACAATGATCGACGGTTGTCCGTCGGCCCAGTGCAATGCAAATCCACCCTCTTGGACCGGCGTTGTGGCAACAGGCTGGGTGGGTGTGTCGGGGGGTGATGCAGCGGGGGCGGGCAGTTGTTTGGGCTGAGGGTCTCGTTTGCCGAGAAACGGGAACAGAACTTTGTTTTGCAGCCATTCGCCGTACGCGTTCGGTTGTGGTCCGTCTGCAGCTGTTTTGGTGGCCGGTGGGGCAGCGACCGTTTGCTGTTCTTGCTTGGCCGGGGCGGCCGGAGCTTTGGTAGGGCGTGCCTGTGCCTTGCCTTCGATCAGGTTCACGTCGCCGATAAAGTCTGCCACATAGACACTATTAGGGGCTTCGTAGATTTCGTCGGGCGTGGCGACCTGAATGATCCTGCCTTCATTCATCACCGCCACGCGGGAGGCCACGGTCATCGCCTCTTCCTGATCGTGGGTCACGATGACAAAGGTTGTTCCGGTCTTTTCCTGGATATCCATCAATTCGAACTGGGTGTCCTGCCGCAGTTTTTTGTCAAGCGCGCCAAGCGGTTCGTCCAGAAGCAACAGCTTGGGTGCCTTCGCCAGCGACCGTGCCAGTGCGACGCGCTGTCTTTGGCCGCCCGAGATCTGGTGCGGCTTGCGCTGGGCGAATTTGGACAAGCGCGTCAGGCGCAGCATTTCTTCCACTCGCGCCGCGATCGCCTCTTTATTCTTGCTTTCGCGTTTCAATCCAAAGGCGATGTTTTCCCACACGGACAGATGTGGAAACAGCGCGTAGGACTGGAACATCATGTTGACCGCACGCCGGTTGGGCGGCACATGGGCCACATCCTGTCCGTCGATCAGGATCTGGCCTTCGGTTGGCGTTTCAAACCCGGCAAGCATTCGCATCATCGTTGTTTTGCCGCATCCTGATGGACCAAGGAGCGCGAAAAATTCTTTCTCGAATATTCCCTGCGTCAGATCATCAATCGCGGTGAAGTCGCCAAACCGTTTGGTGACGTTCCTGAATTCGATCAACGGCGTTGCGCCGGGGGCGGTCCAGGGGGCAAATGTGGCATCGTTAACCATTATATGTCTCTCGCCGAGAAGGCCGGAGCGCGGGGTCGCTCCGGCGATGGCCCTGAACCTGTGCCAGGGCCAGGGCTTCCGACACCGATCAGGTGCCCGACTTCACGCGCGTCCACATCCGCGTCAGGTTGCGCTGCTCGCGTGGCGGAAATGGGGTGACAGTGTAGAGCTTTTCCAATGTGGCATCATCCGGATAGATTGCGGTGTCGCCGATCACGTCCTCTACCAGAAACTCTTTCGATGCTTCGTTGCCATTGGCGTAATAAACGTAATTCGATGCCTGTGCCATGTTCTGCGCATCCATGATGAAGTTCAAAAACGCATGTGCGCCATCCGGGTTGGGAGCATCCACCGGGATCGCCATTTGGTCAAACCACATCAAGCCGCCCTCGACCGGCGCGTTATAGGCGATTTCCACGCCGTTGGCGGCTTCTGCCGCGCGGTCACGTGCCTGAAGGATGTCACCGGACCAGCCGATGGCCACGCAGATGTCGCCATTTGCCAGCGCATTGATGTATTCAGAGCTGTGGAATTTTTGAACATAAGGGCGCACGGCGGTCAGGACTTCCTCGGCTGCCGCGAGGGCTTCTTCGTCTTTACGATCCGGGTCCAGCCCACGATACGCCAACGCCGCCGGGATCAGCTCTGTCGGGGCATCCAGAAAATGCACGCCGCAGCTTTGCAGCTTTTCCATGTGCTCTGGATTGAAGATAAGATCCAGCGATGAAATCGGCGCGTCCTCACCCAACAGCTCTGTCACTTTGCCAACATTCACGCCCAACCCTGTGGTGCCCCACATGTAATTGATCGAGTATCCGTTGTCGGGATCGTATTGTGCTGTACGATCCTGGATCACGTCCCACATGTTGTCGAGATTGGGCAGTTTGGATTTGTCCAGCGGTTGAAAGGCACCGGCAGTGATCTGGCGTTGTAGGAAGGTGCCTGTGGGAACCACCACATCGTAGCCCGAGCCGCCGGCAAGCATTTTGGTTTCCAGCAATTCGTTGCTGTCGAACACGTCATAGATCAGCTCGAGTCCGGTTTCTTCTGTGAACTTGGTCAGAAGATCCTCGTCGATATAGTCTGACCAGTTATAAACGCGGACTTCGTCGGCAAAGACCGTAGACGCGGCAAGTGCAGCACCTGCGGTCACTGTCAGAAATTGGATTTTCATGTGAGTCTCCCGTTGATCTTGGGGTGCTTGCGACCCCTTTGACTTGAATTTGATCAAATCTTTCTAGCTCTGGCAATAGCTGACATGCTTTCACGCAATGTTTGTTCGTGCAAGCTGACTTGTTTTGGCGGGCAATCCCGTCATATTTCAAAAGAGGCGAGGGGGCGTGAGGTGCGCATGACGGTCCAATTATTACCCGACTCTGACAAAGGACGTGCCGGCCTGCCCCGGCATGAGGTGGTGTATCGTCAATTGCGGGATCGGGTGTTGTTTGGCGAATTCGAGCCGGGACAACCCGTCACGATCCAGGGTCTGACTGACACGCTGGGCGTGGGCATGACGCCTGTGCGCGAAGCGTTGCGGCGGTTGATCGCCGAAGGGGCGCTGGCCTTTATGGGCAATCGACGCATTGTGGTGCCAGAGTTGGATTTGCAAGCAATTGACGAGCTTTGCGTCGCCCGACGCGCGCTTGAGCCGGAACTGGTGCGCCGCGCTGCCCGGCATGTGACAGAAGCTGATATCGCCGCATTGGCCGAAACCGATGCGCGCCTGGACAGCGCGATCCGTGGCGGCAATGTACGACAGTACCTTGTCGAGAACCACCAGTTTCACCATGGATTGAACGCTCTGGCGCAGGCTCCGATCCTGACGGGTATGGTCGAGCGGCTTTGGCTTCGGTTTGGCCCGTCGCTGCGGGTTGTCTGTGGACAGGTCGGAACACGTAACCTGCCGGACCGTCACAAAGACGTTCTGGAGGCCTTGGCGCAGGCCGATGCCGCGGCAGCCGCTGCGGCGATGGACGCCGATGTGGTGCAGGGTATGGATCAAATTCGCCAAGGTTTGTCCTGATTCGATTGACTTGGAATAATTTGATCATATTCTGTGCGGAACCGTTTGAGAGGACGCATCCCATGGCCATGATCACCAACCACATGCCCACCGCTGAATTGCAGGCGCTAGACGCCGCCCATCACATGCACCCGTTTACCCATGGTGGTGAACTCGCTGAAAAGGGCGCGCGGGTGATCACGCGGGCGGATGGCGTTTGGTTGAATGACAGCGAAGGCAACCGCATTCTGGATGCTATGGCGGGGCTGTGGTGTGTGAATATCGGTTACGGGCGCACCGAGCTGGCCCAGGCCGCCGCGCGTCAGATGGAAGAGCTTCCGTATTACAACACGTTCTTTCAAACCACCCATGTGCCTGCGATTGCGCTGTCGCAGAAACTGGCAGAACTGGCCCCTGACGGGTTCAACCAAACTTTCTTTGCAAGCTCCGGGTCCGAGGCGAACGACACCAACCTTCGCCTTGTCCGCACTTATTGGGCCGCAAAAGGCCAGCCGCAAAAGAGCGTCATCATCTCGCGCTGGAACGCCTATCACGGCTCGTCTGTCGGCTCTGGCTCTCTGGGCGGGATGAAGGGCATGCACATGCAGGGCGGCCTGCCGATCCCCGACATTCACCACATCGACCAGCCCAACTGGTGGGCCGAAGGCGGTGACATGACGCCCGAGGAGTTCGGCCTGGAACGCGCCCGGCAACTGGAACAGGCGATCCTCGACATCGGCCCCGACCGCGTCGCCGCTTTCATCGCCGAACCCGTGCAGGGCGCAGGCGGCGTGATCGTCCCGCCGGAGACCTATTGGCCCGAGATCCAGCGCATCGTGGACCAATACGGCATCCTTTTGATCGCCGACGAGGTGATCTGCGGCTTCGGGCGCACCGGCAATTGGTTCGGCTCGGAAACCATCGGCATCCGCCCGCACATCATGACCATCGCCAAGGGGCTTAGCTCTGGCTACCAACCCATCGGCGGCTCGATCATCTGTGACGAGGTGGCCGAGGTCATCAACAGCGTCGAGTTCAACCACGGCTACACCTATTCCGGCCACCCGGTTGCCTGTGCCGTCGCATTGGAGAACCTGCGTATCCTAGACGAGGAAGGCATCGTCACCCGCGTGCGCGAGGAAACTGGGCCTTATCTGAAGGAAAAGTTCGAATCCCTGGCCGACCACCCGCTGGTGGGTGAAGCAAAAATCGTCGGCATGATGGGCAGCATCGCCCTCACCCCCGACAAAGCGTCCCGCGCCAAGTTCGAGGCTGACGAAGGCACCGTCGGCCTCATCTGCCGCGAACGCTGCTTCGCCAACAACCTGGTCATGCGCCACGTCGGAGACCGCATGATCATCTCGCCCCCGCTGGTGATCTCGAAGGAGGAAATCGACGTCCTCATCGCCCGCGCCTGGAAGTCGCTGGACGAATGCCACGCCCGCCTGAAAGAAGACGGCCTGATGAAAGCGCGCGTCGAAAGCTAACCATCCTTCAACGCACCCGCGCGGAATCAAGGCGAAGCCGCCGCGCATCGCCAGACCGCCCCCCGGGCTGGCGATTTGGTTGGTGTTGGCGCATCGCTCGAATGACGGACGGACGTGGCAACCATAAAGCGGTACAGAACACCCGTCTGTTCGCCATCCCGCGGTCTGGCGATGCGCGGCTTGCGTCACGTCCCGCATTAATTCACCTGGCCAAATAATATCGACTATTCATTGATTCCATCAGAACTCGGTTGGCTGGCCACGATAAACTTGGCTCGTTCGTAGAGTTCGTCAAAAGTAAGTATCTCAGGCTGACGCAAATTTCGACGGAAGCCTTCGAATGCTTGATAGCGTTTGGAATTAATTCCATGCTCGGAGCGAAACTCACCCAAGTTTCCGACAACAAGAAAAGCTCTTGGTTCAACTGACAGCAATTCTTCACCAGTCGGATTGCCGCGCTCATCAGTGAAACAATGGTGAGTATTAAAAGCTTCAGAAGCTGCTCGCAAAGACTCTTGGCATTGTGCAACCGCGCCACTTAGCTCGTTTGATGGTGCCCAAGTTCCGGCACGATAGGGGTTATTTTTGAGGAGTTCGGTCGAACTCTTCTTTATTTCAACTAAGCATAGCGCGCTAACCGCTGCGCGAGTTTTCATTATGCCATCAGGTATCTTACCGGGTGCAATCAGGTTTGATCCCCTGATTGTTTGTTGCAGTTTTTTGCCGTCTAGGCCTGTTGTGAATATGTAGCTTAAACCATAACCGAATATCCACTGATTTCGCTCAAAGTAATCCTGCCATTCATCTTCAGATATGTCATTTCCCCTGTCGAGCATATCTGAAAACAATTGCAGTTGTCGTTGGCGGTAGGCGATGGCGACGACATCTTCGGTTGTGATCTGGCTACGTGCGAACTCGGCAACCAGCTCTGGATGGTCCTTAAGGACATTGAGCGCATCAGCGTCGGGTTTATGAACTAAGCGTAGATTAGCTTCGTCTACATTGAAGGTATTCGGTGTAGGAATTTCGATCTGTCTTATATTCTGTATAAACTCTATCAATCGTCCGATTTGTTCTCCATAGAGCACTACTTGCTCACCCATTGGATTACCGGTTTTTGTGCTCCACCTTTGAATGTGAAGATGCGTTATCCCCCGTCCATCTTCGAGAAACGTCGCTCTAATCTGCTGAATACCTGTATCAGTCTCGTGGAGGACGAACTCATCGCCTTTCATTAGAACTTCTTTCAATGGACCAACCTCAAAGCGTTTACGTGCAAATCTACGAGCATTATCCTGTCGTGGGTGCGTGAAGCTCTTGGAAATATAAAGCTTCTGTGGAACGCGCCTGAGAGCGTCATTATATTCTCTGAAATCCAATTCTGACATTATTCACCCCGATAGAGAAGTAATCTGCTGTCCCTCTTTTCCAAAGTCGGCGCTCACCCCTTCCCCCCAACATGCTCCAACCTCTGCCGGGCCACCGCTTCGTGCGCCTCGGCCTTCCTGTTGTCCGCCAGACACGCCTCCACATACGACAAATGATCCACCACCGCCTGCCGCGCGCCAGCGGGGTCCCGGGCCTGCAACGCGGAATTGATCGCCCGGTGCTGGTCCAACAACGTCGCCCGCGTGGTCTTCTGCCGGAACATGATCTGCCGGTTGTAGAACACGCCCTCGCGCAGCAATTCGTACATTGACCGCATCATGTGGAGCATCACCACGTTGTGGCTGGCCTCGATGATCGACAGGTGGAATTCCGCGTCCAGCGCCGCCTCGTCGGACGGGTCGCGTTTCTGGTGCGCCGCTTCCATGCGGGCGAACACCGCCGCGATCACGGCCAAGTCCGTGTCCGACCCCAACCTAGCGGCGCGTTCGGCGGCCAGGCCTTCCATGTCGCGACGGAAGGACAGGTAGTCGAACACCGCCTCATCATGCGACGCAAAGAGCCGCACCAAGGCTGGCGAAAAGGCGGACCCAAGCACATCCGCCACATAGACCCCCGCGCCCTTGCGGCTCGTCAGCAGCCCGCGCTCCGACAGGTCGGAAATCGCTTCGCGCAGGGACGGGCGGGACACCTCCAGCCGCTCCGACAATTCCCGTTCGGATGGCAGGCGTTCGCCGGGCCGCAGAATGCCGCGCAGGATCAGCTGTTCGATCTGGCGTGTGACGGCTGCCGAGAGCTTTTCAGGAACGACCGGTTGAAAGGGCATAGGAAGCAAACTCGCGCAAACTGGTCAAATGATATGACCAAATCTGCCATTGCACAACCTACCAGCGCGTCAGCGCGTCCTCGTCTTCGTCTTTGGCGGCGACCCAATCGGTCTTGCCAGAGGACGCATGTTCCTTCTTCCAAAACGGCGCGCGTGATTTGAGGTAGTCCATCAGGTACTCTGCCGCCTCAAACGCGTCTTTGCGGTGCGGGGCTGCGGTCGCGACCATCATAATCTTCTCGCCCGGTTCCATCCGTCCGTAGCGGTGAATGACCAAGGCATCACCCAGCGACCAGCGCCCAATTGCGTCCGAGGCGATTTTTTCCAACGCCTTTTGCGTCATGCCGGGATAATGCTCGATCTCCATCGCATCCAGCCCCCCGCCGCCAAAATCGCGCACGATGCCGGTAAAGGTGACCACGGCCCCCATGTCATGCCGTCCGCTGGCAAAACGGTCTGCCTCGGCCCCGAAATCGAACGCGGATTCCTGAACGATGACGTGCATGGTCAGCCCCCGGTCATCGGTGGAAAGAACGCCACTTCGCGCGCGCCTGCGAGCGGAGCGTCGAAATCGGTCAGTTCCTGATCCACGGCGACGCGCAACGCGGTCAGGTCAGAAAAGGCCATGTCGTAACGGTCTTCTTTGGCGCGCAGTTCGGCCACCAGATCGGCGACTGTGGCGGCGTCGGTTGTGACGGTTTCCTTGGGCAGGCCGATCCGTTCACGGACCCATGCAAAATAAAGAACATCCATCTGATCAATCCTTTAGAAACGGCACCGCTTTGCGGAAATAATCCCAGCCGGTGATGAGAGTGAGAAAGGCAGCAATCCAAAGCAGGGCCAGCCCGATATTCCCGGTCCAGACCATGCCCGCGTGTTTCCACCAAAGGCCGTGCAGGTCCTCGACATCGCCGCGCATGACGCCCTCGAAAATCTCGGGGCCCATCCCCATCGCGGACATGCCGAGATAGTGTTCGAACACGCCTTGCGCAAAAAGAATGGCTATTGCGACCATCTGCAAGGTCGTTTTCCATTTTGCCAACGGGGTGACCTTGAGTGTCCCGGCTGTGTCGCCCAGAAATTCGCGCAAGCCCGATACGAAGACTTCACGAAATAGAATGAAGGTCGCGGGCAGGACCAGCCAAGGCGACATGGACGAATACCCGACGATCACCATCAGGGCGATGACCACCATTGCCTTGTCGGCAATTGGGTCGAGCATCGCGCCAAGCTTGCTTTCCTGCTTCCATGCGCGCGCGAGATAGCCGTCGAACCAATCTGTGATCGCGGCGGTGATGAACAGGATCAGCGCGAACCAATCTGCCGCCGGGCGCGAGAAATACAAGAACATCAGCGCAACCCCTGGTGCTGCCATCAGGCGCAGGACTGTCAGGATATTTGGCACGGTCATGTTCATACCTTGTATCTAACGCGCCTGCAGGCCACTTGAAAGGCACAGGTTGCGTTGTTTTCCAGCGACGGGCGTTGGCAGCCTGAATGATGCTGTTGGATGGCGATATATTGCCCTGTTTGGCAGGCCGGACGGCCAGCCGCTGAGGCGTGTCGTCACCCCTGAACGGGACTGCTGTTGCCGGGATCATGCGCGGAACTGCGCCGGGCCAGTGCGGCGACAAATCGGTCGCGTGCCGGCGGAAGCGGTTTGTCGTTTTGTTGAATCCCAAGCTTCTGTTCCAAAAAATAACCCGTGGTGCCAAGTGATTTTAGAATGTCCTGATCGGCCCCGTCGCCTGTGCCTTTTAGCGCGTCAGGCAGGGGCAGAAGCTTGTCTGCCCAGTCACCGGCACCTTTGGCCGACACTGCACGTCCGGTTTTGGGCGAAATATAAATCAGATCATCGGTTGATCCGGTAACCGCGCAGCAGGACAGGTCCAGCCCATATCCAAGATCATCAAGCAGCGCAGTTTCCCAACGTAGATAGGCCAGTGGCCAGAGATCGGGCTGATCCAGCAGATCCAACAGGGTCTGGCTTTGGTGGTAGAGCGCTTGGTGAGGTTCCCGTTCCGGCAGCGAAAAAGCCAGTAGCGCCAGCACGGCGTTCATTCCGGCAAGCGCAAGCCGATCTCCCATCGCGATGGCCGCACGGGAGCGTTGAAGCTCAACGGTAAACCGACCGATGTGGTTTTCCAGACGTGCCTGCCAGACAAGATCCAGCTGAGCGCCGGGTTGCAGAATCGGAGCGATCTTACGAGACGCGCCACCGCGCACAACACCCGCATGGCGTCCACGCTGCGGTGTGAACACGTCCAGGATCATAGAGCTTTCGCCGTGGCGGCGACTGCTGAGAAGGATACCGGTATCGCGCCAATCCATGAGATGTTGTTAGCCCGAAAGGCCGTCTTCATCCAGAAGGTGACGACCGTCGCGGTCCTCGACTTCGATCACCCAAAGGTCGCTGTCAAAGCTGCGCTGCTTGGCGATGCTGGTATCCACATCCTGTTCAGGACCATCGGCCAGAACCTGCCAGTCGCGTTCCCCGGTCAACAGGTCGAACTGCCGCACAAAGACTTTGGCCTGCCCGTCCAGGGTGTTCAGTTTGACCAGAACCGCGCCCGCGGTGTCATCGCCATGTGCGGTGACAAAGGCCGGGATGTTGTAAAGCGACAGGCGACGCAGATAGGCCTGGACCCAAAAAGAAGAGGTAAGGCGTGTCATGAATGCGCCCTAAGAAACGCCTTAGCCATTCCCATCCTTGAAATTCAGCCCCATTTCGGAATAGCGCTCTGCCTCGTCCAGCCATTTTTCGCGGACCTTCACCTGCATGAACAGATGAATGCGACGGCCAAGGAATTCTTCCAATTCCTCTCGTGCGGCTTTTGAGATGGCTTTGATTGTTTCGCCCTTGTTGCCAAGCACGATGCCTTTGTGCCCGTCGCGAACCACATAGATGATCTGGTCAATGCGGGCTGACCCATCTTCGCGTTCTTCCCAGCTTTCGGTTTCGACGGTCAGTTGATAAGGCAATTCCTGATGCAGCCGAAGCGTCAGTTTCTCGCGGGTCATTTCAGATGCGATCATGCGTAGCGGTAAATCGGCGATCTGGTCCTCGGGGTACAGCCACGGGCCTTCGGGCAGCTCTTTGGCCAGCCATTTGCGCAGGTCTTTGACGCCATGGCCCTTTTCCGCAGAAATCATGAAGATTTGCGTGAAAGCGAACTTCTCGTTCATCTCTTGCGTCAGCTTTAACAGGTGCTGTGCCTCGACGCGGTCGATTTTGTTGATGGCCAGCGCAACAGGGCGGTCGCCTGCCACTTCTGCCAAATTCTCAAGGATTGCCTCAACGCCTTCGGTGATCCCGCGATGGGCCTCGATCAGAAGCACAACGATATCAGCGTCTGACGCGCCGCTCCAGGCAGCAGCGACCATCGCGCGGTCAAGTCGGCGGCGCGGTTTGAACAGGCCCGGTGTGTCCACCAACACAATCTGCGCATCGCCTTCAATTGCCACGCCACGAATACGCGCGCGTGTGGTTTGAACCTTGTGCGTGACAATCGACACCTTGGCACCAACCATCTGGTTGGTGAGCGTCGATTTGCCCGCGTTGGGCTCTCCGATCAGGGCGACGAAACCGGCGCGTTTGGTCATGATATCATCCCGTTATTGGAAGTCCGGCGTCATACGCCAGTTTGTCTGACAGAACCAGCCCCGTCTTTGCGTGCGCCGCGGATCAGCGTGTAGGTTCCGCTTCCCACAATAAGCGATGCTCCCACCAGTGTCAGGGCGTCAGGGCGTTCTCCGAAGATAATGAATGCGATGGCAAGGGCAATCAGAAGACGCGAATAGCGGAACGGTGCCACCACCGACACCTCTCCGGTGCGCATCGCTTTGGTCAGGGCGCTATAGGCAAACACCCCCGACACGGCGGTTCCCATGATCAGCGCAAACGCCGTTGGTGTCGGTGCGGCGAGTGTCGGGGTTTCAAAGATTGTGATGACACATCCCGCGATGAACACCATCAAAAATCCCAGAATGCCCAATTGGGTCGATGACACTTCGGGTGGGCTGGCGCGGGTCATCAGGTCACGCCCGGCGAAGCCGATCATGCCCAGAACCGCAAAGATTACCGTTGAATCAAAGCCGGACGGCGTGGGGCGCAGGATCAGCAAGACCCCCAGAAAGCCAACAATCATTGCGATCCAGCGGCGCATGCCGACCGGTTCTTTGAGAACAACAACCGCGCCCAACGTCACCATCAAGGGCGCGGCTTGAAGGATGGCCGATGTTGTCGACAAAGGAACAAACGCAAGGCTGAGTGCAAAGAACAGGCGTCCGAGGATCTCAAAACCCGATCTGATCAGCAGGGGCCGTTCGATATATGCGCGCCGAAAGACAGCTTCCCGTTTCCAATGCGCCAACAGCGCAAAGCTGACGGTTCCGAAAAAGCCGAAAATCATCGTGCCGACGCCCGGAGAAACACCGCCAGAGCCGGTTGCGCTTTTGAAAAACGCGTCTTCGATGGCGAATCCCAGCATGGCCAGCATCATGAAAAGGCTGCCCCTGAGATTGTCGCTCACGATCCGCTCTTTTCCACTTTTGCCAGTAATGCTCTGGCAGCTGCCTGTTCTGCGAGGCGCTTTGATCCGGCTGTGGCCTCGGCTGTTTTGCCATTCGAAAGCCGTGCAGAGATGACGAAGACAGGGGCATGGTCGGGGCCGTCACGCGAGACTTCAAGATAGTCTGGCGGAGACATGCCACGGGCCTGTGCCCATTCCTGCAAGGCGGTTTTGGCGTCGCGGGCGTCTTCTTTGACTGATCCGATGCGGTTGCCCCACAATCGAAGTGTCATTGCCTTGGCGGCGTCGAATCCAGCATCCTGATAGACGGCGGCAATCACGGCCTCCATGGCATCGCCCAGCAGGGCCTGTTTACGCCGCCCGCCGGACAGCATTTCAGACCTGCCAAGTTTGAGAGCGTCGCCAAGATTTATTTCACGCGCAACATCGGCGCAGGTTTCTTTGCGGACCAGTGCGTTGAACCTTGGGGCAAGTTGTCCTTCGGATGCAGATGGGTCTTCGGCAAGAAGAGCCTCGGCCATCACAAGACCCAGCACACGGTCCCCCAGAAATTCCAATCGCTGGTTGTCGTCGCGGTTCGGTCCGGCGCGAGACGCATGTGTCACCGCGCGCACCAGCAGGGACGGGCTTTCGAACCGATGCCCCAAACGCTTTGACAGCGCCTGCAGATCAGCCGACAGTTTCATTATTCGATCTTTTCGAAAAAGCGGTCGCGGCGCCATGTCCAGAAATACAACATGGACGACCCGGCAGAGGAAAACACCACTCGATTGGCTTTGCCAACAAGGTTTTCGAACGGCACAAAGCCAACGCCCCCGGCCATGCTTGGCACGCGGCTGTCAGAAGAATTGTCGCGGTTGTCACCCATCATAAAGTAATGACCCTCGGGCACGGAATACACCGGCGTGTTGTCAGAACCCTGATTGCCGATATTCAGGATGGAATGGGTGGTGCCGTTGGGCAGGGTTTCCAGGAATCGCTCTTTGATACAGGTTCCACCTGTGCCCACCGGTCCGTTGGCGCAGCGGGGTCGCAGGCCTTGCGGGCCTTGCGGTGCAGCGGTTTCTTCAAAGGCGGGCTGGGGTTCCAGCTCGACCGCGGTGCCGTTGATGTGCAACACGCCGCGGATCATTTGGATGTCATCGCCGGGCAGACCAACAACGCGTTTGATGAAATCGCGTCCCGTGACCGGATGGCGGAACACCGCCACATCACCGCGATCAGGTTCAGACCCGAACAAACGGCTGTTGTCGCCATCAGCCCAGCCGCAGATATCCGTCGCGTCGATATCAATGCCGATCTGTGGCAAGAACAATGTCGGGCACGACGCATAGGAATAGCCATATGCCATTTTGTTGACGAACAGAAAGTCACCGATCAGAAGAGTGTCCTTCATGGACCCCGAAGGAATCCAGAACGGCTGAAAGAACAGCGTCCGGAAGATGCCCGCGATCAAGAGCGCGTAGACCACGGTTTTGATCGTTTCGACGATCCCGCCGCCTTTTTTGGTATCTGACGCCATTGTCCTGCCTTTTGCTCGACTGTCTGGCGCTACATGAGCGGGGGCGGCGCAGGTGTCAAGCGACGTGGGGTTACTTGGGGCGCGCTTCGATCAGGACCATTGCCTGCGCCCAGGGGTGGTCATCTGTCAGCGTCACATGAATGATGGCCTCGTGATCGGGTGGGGTAAGATCGTCAAGACGTTGTTTGGCCCATCCTGTCACCTCCATAATGGGTTGGCCGGTGTGAAGGTTGCGCACGGACATGTCTTTCCAGGCGATACCCATGCGCAAACCGGTTCCCAGCGCTTTTGAGCAGGCTTCTTTTGCGGCCCATCGTTTGGCATAGGTTCCAACCGTATCATGGCGGCGTTCTGCCTTGTGCTGTTCGATCTGGGTAAAGACGCGGTTGCGGAACCTGTCGCCAAACCGCTCAAGCGTGCCTGCGATGCGGTCGATATTGGCAAGATCAGTTCCGATGCCGATGATCATCTCAGGCTCCTCTTGCGGCAAACATCGGGAAACTGACGCCAAGCGCCCATGCCAAAATCAGACCCAGGGCTAGACCGCCCGTCAAAGGCCCCGCGCGTTTGGCAAATGCCCGGCCCATGGCCCCGTGGACAAGGAAAAACAGCACAATGACCGGCGCAATCATGATGAGAAAGAACAAGCCTTCAAAATCCAGCGCGACCGCGATGCCCAAAGACACGATAATCGCGACGCGAGACGCAATGCGCCGCCAGACAGAGGCTTTCCAGGCCACCAGTGCATCGGCCATCATGAACGGGACCGCACCCATGGCGAGAGCCGCGATGATCGGCAATCGTTCGGCCACAGGAAAGAAGTTCGCGCCATAGCGATCCAGTGCAAGACCAAAGACACCGATGCCCCACACAAGGAGACCCAGAAACGCCGCAGTCTGAAAGCGCCCATAGCCGTGGCCTCTGGTGACAAGATGCAGCATCAACAGCGTGATAAGGCCGTAGAGTCCCAGATGAACCGCCAGATAATCCGCGACCAGAACTGGCAGAACATTGATATCAAAGATACCCGCAATGCCCGGGGCGAGGATCATGGGCACACCCAGAACCGCCGCAAATTTCCACATTGGCAGGTCTGGTTTGCAGGGGAGGTTCGTGGGTGGCACAATCAGCCGTGCAACCGGGGCAGCAAGAATTGTGATTGCTGCCATAAGAGAAAGAAACGCCCAGCCCGTGGGCGGCACAGAGACCGTTTCGTCGCGCCCATATGCCCGGTTCAACCACGCCACCGCGTCGGCGCGACCGGCGCGAGATTGCAAGATTGCGACGTGTTCGGTGAAGGGGGCCACCTGCGCAGACCGGATGACATCTCCGTTCTGCACAATCTCTCCTTCGGACGCGTCGGGCTGTACCATGCGGGCGGCCCTCAGGGCAAAGTCCCGCAGAGGCGGCTCCCATTGGCCCGAGATCAGCAGCATGTCTTGCGGCATATCGGCAGTCACGGCCTGCGAGAATGCAGATAACAGAACCAATGGTCCGGGCTGATCGACCTCTGCTGACACGCGGACCAGCACGTCTGTTGCCATCGAGTGACCAAGAAGGGCAACCGGTGTGTTGCTGTCGATGTCGTCAATGACCGCGCGGGTCTGGGCCATGAGGCGCTGTGTGGTGCCATCAATGCGCGTCACATCCCCCGACATGGGCCGCGGGTGCGCACCGTGGCCTTCGAAATCGAACATATGGACGCGATATCCGGCCTGGGCCAGAACATGCGCATATCCCTGCATCATCTCTCGGGACCCGGCAAAACCGTGGGCCACCACAACATGCGGGCCGTCCGCGCCGTTGCGAGACAGTGTCGTGACCGGTGTGTCACCGACCATGTGGTCAGAATCATCCAGCCCGAACCGCGCCGATTCAAGGATGAAAATCGACACGATTGCACCCAGCAACGCAATAACCGCAATGACCCTGCGCGCCATGGTTGCGAACTCAGGCGCGGGCTTCGTCCATGACGGCGCGCATCTTGTGAATGGCAGGTGCCAGACCCAGGAAAACCGCTTCGCCGATCAGGAAGTGCCCGATATTGAGTTCAACCACCTCGGGCAGCGCTGCGATGGGCTGCACACAATCATAGGTCAGACCATGCCCGGCATGCACCTCTAGCCCAAGGGAGTGCGCGTATTGCGCCATTTCGCGCATCGCCTCCAATTCACGATCCCGTTCGTCAAACCGACCTTCGGCATGGGCATCGCAATAGGCACCGGTGTGCAATTCGATGACCTGTGCCCCGATCCGGTGCGCTGCGGTGATCTGACGTTCGTCGGCTGCAATAAAGATCGACACGCGGCACCCGGCCTCGCGCAGTGGTGCGATATAGCCGGCCAATTTGTTTTCTTCGCGCGCCACTTCCAACCCGCCTTCAGTGGTCCGCTCTTCGCGTTTTTCCGGGACAATGCATACGGCATGCGGCTTGTGGCGCAGGGCGATGTCCTGCATTTCCTGTGTCGCGGCCATCTCAAAGTTCAGTGGTACGGTCAGAACATCCATCAGGTGTTCGATGTCTTCGTCGCGGATGTGGCGGCGATCTTCGCGCAGATGAGCGGTGATGCCATCGGCACCGGCGTCTTGCGCGATTTTTGCAGCGCGGGTCGGGTCGGGGGTGTCGCCCCCGCGTGCGTTGCGCACGGTTGCGACGTGGTCAATGTTCACACCTAACCGCAAAGGGCCTGCATACTTAGTCATTCTCGCCTCCTGTGTTGGGGCAGAACCTAGTCTGCTGCTTGCCCGTCGTCAGCCTGTTTCTTCTTTTTCTTCAAAGCGGCAAGTTTCGCCTTCAAAACGCCCTTGCGCCGGTTCTGGTAGGCCCGGATCAAGGGAACGGACAGATAATAGCAGATTAAACCGCTGATAATGCCCGGAATGATGCCACCGACAAGCCAGGGAAAAAACACTTCGTCAAAAAAGATGGTCAGGCCGGACCATTCCGGTTCAGTCTGGGTGAACAGTGCCCGAAAGTTTTGCCAAAGATCTTCGCCCGCTTTGGCGAATTTATAGCCTACCGTGCCGTGTTCGTGAATCACCTCTCCAAGGCCAAGCAACCAATACCCGGTTTGCAAGGATACAACGGTGATCGGAACATAGGTCAGCGGGTTTCCGAAAAACGTAGACAGTAGTGCGGCCAGAATATTGCCCCGCATCACCCAGGCGATGACCGCAGCCGTCACAAAATGCAGTCCGTAAAACGGCGTGAATGTGGTCAGAACACCGGCAAAAATGCCCCGCGCAATGCGTTCAGGTGGGTCAGGCAGTCGGTTCAAACGATGCTGGACATAGCGGGCGGCACGGGTCCAGCCGCCACGCGGCCACAGGGCCTCGCGGAGCGTGGTCCACATTGACCGCCGGTCCCGCCGTTTGAATACCAATCCTTGTTCCTTCGATCTTTCTATTCGGCCGCAGCCGTTTGCACCGACAAAGCGGGATCCCGTCTTCGCACAACAGATGCTACATCGCTTTCCGCTTCCAAGGCCGACATGACCGAATGCAAATGGTTTGCATCACTCAGATCGACATCTAGCAGCAGTCTGTAAAAATCTGGTTTGCGATCCACAAAGTTCAGATCCGAGATATTGGCCTTCTGTTCTCCGATCAATGTGCAAATCCGTCCCAGGACACCAGCGTCATTGCCGATGGTCAGCTCCAGGGAAACGACATAAACCGGAGGATGGTGGCCGGTGGCCCAATGCAGGTCAAGCCATCGTGTGGGTTGATCCTCGTATGTCGCCAATGCGCCGCAATCAATACTGTGAACGGTGACGCCGCGGCCCCGTTCGGTGATGCCGACAATGCGTTCCCCCGGAAGCGGTTGACAACACGGGGCGCGATCGAATGCCTGACCGGCGTTCAGGCCGATCACAGCGCTTTGCATTTCAACAAATTCCACCGGTTGCGGTGCAAGATCGGGATATACTGCCTCGACCGCCTCGCGCGCTGACATCTCGGCGCTGCCCAAACGCGCCAGCAGCTCCTGTGCCGTGTCGATCCGGAGATTGCGAGCAGCCATCTCAAGCACTTTGTCGCTGGCTTTTTTGCCAACATTTTCAAAGGCGGAACGTGCAAGTTCACGACCCAGCTGGGCAAACCGCTCGCGCCCGGCTTCTCTGAGGGTGCGGCGGATTGCAGATTTCGCTTTCCCGGTTGTGACAATATCCAGCCAGGTCGCCTGCGGGGATTGCCCCTCGGCGGTAATGATGTCGACCGATTGGCCGTTTTTCAGCCGGGTCCAAAGCGGAACGCGAATCCCGTCGACCTTTGCGCCGACACAGCCAGAGCCAATACGCGTGTGAATAGCATATGCAAAATCAAGCGGTGTCGCACCTCGGGGCAGTTTGACGACATCGCCCTTGGGTGTGAAGCAAAACACCTTGTCGGGGTACATTTCCAATTTGACCGCTTCAAGGAAGTCTTCGTGATCGTCTTCCTCGTCAAATTGTTCGGTCAGGGAGGCGACCCATTTTGCCGGATCAACCGCAAAGGGGTTTTCACCGCGCACGCCGTCACGGTATGACCAATGCGCGGCGACACCGGTTTCGGCGACATCGTGCATCTGGCGGGTGCGGATCTGCACTTCGACCCGCTTGCCGTCGCGCCCGGACACCGTAGTGTGGATCGACCGGTAGCCGTTTGATTTCGGTTCGCTGATATAATCCTTGAACCGACCCGGGATCGCGCGCCAGCGTTGGTGAATAACGCCAAGCACAACGTAACACTCTGCCTTGGACGCGGTGATGATGCGAAAGCCATAGATGTCGGACAGGCGTGAAAACCCGATCTCTTTCTCCTGCATCTTGCGCCAGATCGAATAGGGCTTTTTCGCACGCCCGAACACTTCGGCATCGACGCCAGCCTTCGCCAGCTCTGTGCGCATGTCGCTGGTGATGCGGTGAATGACGTCACCGGTTTCTTTCTGCAACGTGATGAACCGACGGATGATGCTGGCGCGGCCTTCGGGATTAAGAACGCGAAAGGCCAGATCTTCCAGCTCTTCCCGCATCCATTGCATCCCCATGCGCCCTGCCAGCGGCGCATAGATATCCATCGTCTCGCGTGCTTTCTGAACCTGCTTTTCCGGGCGCATGGCCTTGATGGTGCGCATGTTGTGCAGACGGTCGGCAAGTTTGACCAGTATAACGCGCAGGTCCTTGGACATCGCCATGAACAGTTTGCGGAAATTCTCGGCCTGCTTGGTTTCAGAGCTAGAGAGTTGAAGGTTGGTCAGCTTGGTCACGCCATCGACAAGCATCGCGACCTCTGGACCAAAGCGGTTGGAAATCTCGGAAAAGGTGGATTTCGTATCTTCGATGGTATCGTGCAGTATCGCCGTGACGATGGTTGCGTCATCCAGCTGCTGCTCGGTCAGGATTGCGGCAACAGCAACGGGATGCGAAAAATACGGCTCGCCGGAATGACGCGTCTGGCCCTCGTGCATGGCGCGCCCGTATTCATAGGCATCGCGGATCAGCGCTTCGTTCGTTTTGGGGTTATAATTGCGCACCAGCGCAATAAGGTCGTCTGCCGCGATCATCGGCGCCTCATTCTCATGTGGCCCGCATCGCCGCGCGCCTTAGCCCTGGCCCTGCGCCTCCATCAAAGCGCGCAGCAGTTTCTCTTCGGAAAGGTCGTCTTCTGCCGGTTTGTCCGGCTCCGCGCCCATAAGCAGCGCCATCGCGTCCTCTTCGGGTTCGTCAACTTCGATCTGCGTCTGATTCGATTCGATCAGCCGTTCGCGAAGTTCGTCCGCAGATTGCGTTTCGTCAGCAATCTCGCGAAGGGCAACAACAGGGTTCTTGTCGTTGTCACGATCGACAGTAATCGCAGCGCCGCTGGATATTTCACGCGCCCGGTGTGCAGCAAGCATCACCAGTTCAAAACGATTTGGGACTTTATCAACGCAATCTTCAACCGTTACGCGGGCCATGGAACACTCCAATTCATCGGGCAGCTTATAAGAGGCTGTTAGATATCCGCCTGACTGGATGAATTCAAGTCAATAAAGGTCACAGGGGGATGATCTCTGCCAAATCGTCTGGCGAGAGGGCATTGTACATGTCATCCACGGTCTTGTGCAGGACCGGATGTCGCCACTCTGCCGCAATATCCCGCAACGGCACAAGCACAAATGCACGGTCCTGCAAACGCGGGTGGGGGAGGATCAACCTGTCCGGTGCAGACGCTTTCTGCGCCTCCGGCGACAAGGCGCGCCATGCATTATATGTCTCTAGATCGGGTAAAATTCGAGACCCGCAGGCCAGAAGGTCAAGATCGAGTGTCCGCATACCCCACCGTTCGATCCGTTCCCGGCCAAAATCGGCTTCGATGGCGTGCAGGTTTTCAAGTAGGGCCTCTGGTGTCAGGTCGGATCGAAGATGGACCGCTGCGTTAATGTAATCGGGGCCGGCACCGGGCGGAAAGCACGGTGTCTGGTAGAACCGGCTTGTGGCCACAACCGAAACCCCTGGTTTTTCCAGAATTTGCACAGCTGATTTCAGCGTCTTGCTCGGCGAACCTTTGCTTGACGGTAAATTAGCACCCAAAGCGATGTAGAAATCGTTCATAATTACTTTACATAAATCAGTGTGTTCGGAATTGGCACCTTGCCATATGCAATCGAGTCATTAAATCACGCCACGCAGCTTGGCCATGAGGCTTCGGATCAAACCACTCCCGAATGTCGGCTTCAGGTGCAAATTTTTTGAAAGGCGAAATTCATGTTCTACAAAGATGAGCGGTTGGCGCTGTTTATTGACGGCTCCAATCTTTACGCCGCAGCCAAGTCTCTCGGTTTCGACATTGACTACAAACTTCTGCGGCAGGAGTTTCTGCGTCGGGGCAAATTGCTGCGTGCGTTCTACTACACGGCCTTGCTTGAGAATGACGAGTATTCTCCGATCCGGCCCTTGGTGGATTGGCTTCATTACAACGGCTTCAACATGCGCACGAAGCCCGCGAAAGAATACACTGACAGCCAGGGCCGCCGTAAGGTGAAAGGCAATATGGACATCGAACTTTGCGTTGATGCCATGGAACTGGCAGACCACGTCGATCACATCGTGTTGTTTTCCGGAGATGGCGATTTCCGACCGCTGGTGGACAGCTTGCAACGCAAAGGTGTGCGGGTGTCTGTCGTGTCGACCATCCGTAGCCAGCCGCCAATGATTGCGGATGAATTGCGCCGTCAGGCGGATAACTTTATCGAATTGGATGAACTGCGCGATGTTGTCGGGCGCCCCCCGCGTGATCCGATGCCAGATCGCCAGCCGGTGGCTGCGGAAGAATCCTAAGCTTGATCCTGCGCCGAACGATCCATGTGGAATGACATTCTCGCGTTAAGCGGGCTTTTCATTGCGGCGTTCGGCGCGGCAACAATTCTGCCGTTCCAATCCGAAATCGTGTTTATCGCCCTTCAGGTGAAAGGCGAAATTCCGATCGCGTGGATCATAATCGTGGCGAGTATCGGCAATATTCTTGGCTCCGGGCTGAACTTTGCGCTTGGTCTTTACATTGAACGGTTCCGGGGCCGTAGATGGTTTCCCGTCACGCAAGCGCAACTGGATCGCGCGCGCGACTGGTATCTGAAATACGGGGTTTGGAGCCTTTTGGTCAGCTGGATGCCGCTGGGTGATGCGTTAACCATCGTGGCCGGTGTAATGCGCACAAACGTGTGGTTGTTCTTTTTGCTGGTCACCATCGCCAAAACCGTGCGCTACATGGCGGTTGCGTGGTTAACCGCACAGGCGTTTTAATCGGATTGCAGGCGGCGCGCGCGATGCGCCGCCATCCAGGCAAGGTGCTGGCCCAACGGTTCTCCATTCTGCCAACAGCGTATTTAACCGTTCCCGGCAGACCTCGCATTGATTTCGTTGTGTATATCGCGCACCTCGTCCGGCCATGTGCTTTTGATATAGGCCAGAACATTCAGGATCTCGTCCGCGGTCAAAATGTCACCGTAGCCTTCCATCCGCGATTTGTATGTGCCGCCAACGATGGCTTCTGTGCCGTGGGTCACGATCTGGATCAATAGGGCGTCATCATGGTGCCATGTATGCCCTGTCGGGTCATGAGGAGGGGCGGGAAGATACCCGTCGGCATCCGGGGTTTTCCAGTTCGGCTCGCCCTCAAGGTTGGCACCGTGGCAACTCGCGCAATAATCCTGGTACACCACGGCACCGGCTGCAACGCGCGCCGTGTCGGTATAAGGAAGACCCGATTCCTGGCCATTGGCACCAGATCCCAAAAAGAGCGCCAGCCCCCCGGCGACAGCAAGACATGTTGCGCTGCCGATCAATATTGCGTTTCGCATTTCTGAATGTCCTTCGTTTTTGCCCGATGAACGCGGTTCCTGCGCTGGAAGGTCAAGTCACGTGATCGTGCACAGTGGAACGCACTGGATTCTGGGACACAGACGTTTTACCTCTAGGTTCAACACCGGAGACCGCCATGACAAAGCAACCTCTTACTGTCTACCTTGCTGCTCCGCGCGGTTTCTGCGCCGGGGTCGACCGTGCGATCAAGATCGTTGAGATGGCCTTGGATAAATGGGGTGCGCCCGTTTATGTGCGCCACGAGATTGTTCACAATAAATTCGTGGTCGATGGTCTGCGTGACAAGGGCGCAGTTTTTGTTGAAGAGCTTGATCAATGCCCTGATGACCGCCCGGTGATTTTCTCGGCGCATGGCGTGCCCAAAGCGGTGCCCGCAGCAGCGGCCAAGCGCAAAATGATCTATGTGGATGCCACCTGCCCACTGGTCAGCAAGGTGCATATCGAAGCGGCGCGGCACCACGACAACGGCTTGCAGATGGTCATGATCGGCCATGAAGGTCATCCCGAAACCGTTGGGACCATGGGCCAATTGCCGGACGGCGAAGTGCTTTTGGTCGAAACCGTTGAGGATGTTGCGACGGTTGAAGTCCGCGACCCCGAAAAGCTGGCCTTTGTCACGCAAACAACGCTGTCGGTGGATGACACCATCGACATCGTCGCGGCCCTGAAGACGCGGTTTCCGAACATTGTCGGCCCACACAAGGAAGACATTTGCTACGCGACCACAAATCGTCAGGAAGCGGTCAAGGCGATGGCCCCGAAATGCGATGCGATGCTGGTTGTGGGGGCACCCAATTCATCCAATTCCAAACGGTTGGTCGAAGTGGGCAGCAAGGCAGGGTGTTCCTATTCGCAGCTTGTTCAACGGGCTGCTGATATCGACTGGCGGGCGTTGGACGGGATTTCGTCCATCGGCATCACCGCAGGGGCCAGCGCGCCCGAAGAGCTGATCAACGAGGTGATTGACGCGTTCCGGGACAAGTTCGACGTGACGATGGAGGTGGTCGAGACCGCTGTCGAGAACGTCGAATTCAAAGTGCCCCGCGTGCTGCGCCAAACAGCCTGATGATCTGTGTGTCGGAAGCGTGCAAAACGTACACCCGACCTGTTATCGCTTCCCGCCTGGTTTCCCGCCAAACTTGCCGCCCGGTTTCCCTGACGATTTGCCTTTGAACTTGCCACCGGGTTTCGATGCCCCGGCCCGCGGCTTGCGCATGCTTTGTGATGGGTCGGTCGCAGCCGCGCGGCGCGCGATGTTCTTCTTGCTGTCAGGTTTGCCTTCGGGCGGGGGCGGGCCTTTGGGCTTGCCGCCTTTGCCTTTGTAAGTCGTGACAGACCCGTCGCGGTCTCTGCGGGGCGGGCGCTCTCCGCCGGGTTTACTCTCATACGGTTTGCGATCGCGCGTTGGGGCACCTGACTTCCCGCCGGGTTTCCCCGTCGGTTTGCGGTCCGCCGGTTTCGGCTTTCTGACCCGGGGCGCGGGTGCATCGTTCCAGTCAATCGGCGCGGCATCGTTCGCCTTGGCTTTGGTCGGGGTGTCCGTGGAGACGGGTGCGGATTGGTCTGGCCGTTTGTCTTCAGAACGCGGTGCGCGTTCTGGCTTTGGGCCATCGCGGTGTGGCTTCCGATCCGACTTTGGCCCCCGGTTGCCACCGGGGCGCGGACCACCGCGCTCGAACTCCGGCGCTTTGTCGAGCTTGGTCAGGTTGACGCCTTTTTCCAACTCCATGCCCGGACCAACGGCGTTCAGGAACCGCGCGACAGAAGATTCCTTGATCTGCACCAGTGAATGATCCTGCTGAATGCGGATCGCGCCAATGTCGTCCTTGTCCAGATCCCCGGCTCCACACACCATGGGCAGAATGCGGCGTGGTTCCGCATCGGCGGCGCGGCCGCCTGACACGGCAAACCAGACGCTTGCGCCAAACTCTTCGCGCTTGGCAGGTTTGGCCTTGGGATCGGACAATTCTTCCGGGGCCGTATGTTGTTCGCGGAACATCCGAACATAGGCAGCGGCCAACTGTTCCGGGGTCTTCTCAGCGACCAGACGCGCAACGACGCTAGCCTCGGAAGCACTGACCGGTGTGTTCCAGTCGGGATCGGCAAACATTCGATCTTCGTCGCGGGCAAGGACTTCGTCCGCTGACGGGGCTGGGCCCCATTCGGATTTGAGCTTGGCCATGCCCAGAATACGCTCAGCTTTCTTGCGCACCTTGGGTGTGACGATCAGAGCCGAAACGCCTTTGCGCCCGGCGCGACCCGTTCGGCCAGAGCGGTGCAGCAGGGTTTCGTGGTTCGACGGCAGTTCGGCATGAACCACCAAATCAAGATTGGGAAGGTCGATTCCCCGTGCCGCCACATCCGTTGCCACACAGACCTGCGCACGCCCGTCGCGCATCGCTTGCAGCGCGTGGGTGCGCTCAGACTGGGACAATTCCCCCGACAACGCCACCACTTGAAACCCGCGGTTCGACAGACGTGTCGTCAGGCGGTTCACCATCGCGCGGGTGTTGGCAAAAACGATGGCGTTGGGCGCTTCGTAATAGCGCAGCGTGTTGATCACGGCGTTGTCGGTATCGCGATCCGCAACCTGCATCGCGCGGTAGGTGATATCGGCGTGCTGGCTGGTTTCGGATTTAGTGACCACGCGCACGGCATCGCGCTGATAGCTTTTGGCAAGATTGACGATCATCTTGGGCACGGTGGCCGAAAACAGCAGGGTCTGGCGATCTTCGGGCGCTTCGCCAAGGATAAACTCAAGGTCTTCGCGGAAGCCAAGATCCAGCATCTCGTCCGCTTCGTCCAGCACCACCGCGCGGCAGTGCGACAGGTCGATCGACCCCCGCATGATATGGTCGCGCAGACGACCCGGCGTGGCGACGACGATATGCGCGCCACGGGCCAACGCCCGACGTTCATCGCGCATGTCCATGCCGCCCACAGTCGATGCCATCACGACACCGGCCTGAGCGTAAAGCCAGGCCAATTCACGCTTTACCTGTAGCGCCAGTTCCCGCGTGGGCGCGATGATCAGCGCCAAAGGCGCATCCGCCGCGCCGAACGCCTCTGCGTCGCCCAGAATCGTGGGCGCAATGGCAAGACCAAACCCAAGCGTCTTGCCCGACCCGGTTTGTGCCGAGACAAGCAAATCCTTGCCGTCCAGTTCAGGCGCAAGAACAGCGTCTTGCACGGGTGTCAGTTTGTCATATCCACGCGCATCAAGCGCGGCTTGCAGGGCAGTTTTCACGGGGGAGGTCTTTCATCGAACGAAAAGGCGGCAGCGCCAAAGGGGGTCGTCTAGATCATTCGAGGTGAAATGTATAGCGTCACGGCATCGCACCCGGAAAGGACCTGATATGCTCTCCCTGCAATTCCTGCTGACAGCGTTTGTTGTCGTCATCGCGCCCGGTACAGGTGTGATTTACACTTTGGCCATTGGGCTGGGCCAGGAGCGCTGGCCCGCGATCTGGGCCGCCCTGGGGTGCACTTTTGGGATTGTGCCGCATCTTCTCGCGGCGACGCTTGGTCTTGCGGCTTTGCTGCATACCTCTGCTCTTTTGTTCAACATCGTAAAGTTCGCGGGCGTGGCGTACCTTCTTTATCTTGCGTGGCAAGCGTTGAAATCGGGTGGTGCATTGGCGGTTTCGGCTGACAAGACCGCCGAACGTGGCCTGCGTATTGCGCGACGCGGCGCACTGATCAATATCCTTCAATCCGAAACTGTCGATCTTTTTTCTTGCCCTGTTGCCGCCCTTCCTAAGCGGCAATCCTGCGACGGCGACATTTGAAATGGCGCTGTTGGGTGCGGTCTTTATGGCGCTGACCTTTGTGGTTTTCGTATTTTACGGTGTGTTTGCCGCTGCGGCGCGGACATGGTTGTTGGGAAGTGAGCGCGTGATGCTTTGGCTTAATCGGTCATTCGCGGGGATCTTTGCAGCGCTTGCTGGTCGCTTGGCGTTGGAACGTGCATGATCTATCTGGCGCAACGAGCCGCATCTTATCGGAGCCAGCCATGACCTCTATTCCTCGTTCTGCCCTAAGCCTTGGCCTTGCTGGTGTCATCCCGTTTGTCTGGGGTGCTTTTACGTTGTTGTCTGATCCTCTTGCGCAATGGGGGTTGGACACACTTGGCCCGCGTTTCATCGGACCATATGTTCAATTGTCCTATGGGATGGTGATCCTAAGCTTCATGTCCGGTGTGTTGTGGGGATTTTCCACCAAAGCGCAGGGCGGGCAGGCTGCAACGGGATATGCGCTTTCGGTGATCCCGGCGCTGTGGGCATTTTTCATGACTGGCGGTGGCCCGGTGTCGGCTGGCACCAACCTGATTTTCGGATTTCTGGGGCTTTTGGTTTTGGATTACGCATTCTGGCACTGGGGTCTTGCGCCGAAATGGTGGATGCAGCTGCGCGTTTTGCTGACGTCGCTTGTGGTGATTTCCCTGAGCGTTGGTGTGTTCTGGTGACGGATCGCCAGACCATTGACGTCTATAATGCCCGCGCCGAGGAATACGGCCAATTGGATGCCTCTGACAGCCCAAGTGACAGTCTTGTAGCATTTATGGAGGGGTTACCCGAACGCGGGCATGTGCTGGATCTTGGATGTGGTCCGGGCACATCCTGTCGCCACATGGTGCGCGCCGGGCTGATTGTCGATGCGATGGACGCGTCACCCGAAATGACAGCGCTGACCGCGCGCATTGAGGGCGTTGCGGCGTGGACCGCTAGTTTTGACGATCTCGATGCCGTGCAGCGGTATGACGGGATATGGGCGAATTTCAGTCTGTTGCATGCGCCTCGGGCGGACATGCCCCGGCATCTTGCCGCGATACACACGGCGTTAAAGCCGAATGGCCGTTTTCATATCGCCGTCAAAGAAGGCACTGGGGAAGCACGGGATCGGTTGGGGCGACGCTATGCGTATTACACCGTGTCCGAGATGACCGCCCTGCTGCATATTCACGGGTTTAGAACCGGTGATGTGCGCCAGGGGCGTGATCGCGGGCTTGACGGCAGCATGGCGGCGTGGTTCTCCATCCTCTCTTATGCCTGACTTATTCGCCTACACTGACGGAGCATGTTCCGGAAATCCCGGCCCTGGTGGCTGGGGTGTTCTGCTGCAAGCCAAAGACGGCGACACCGTCGTTAAAGAACGCAGCTTGTCTGGCGGTGAAGCAAACACCACCAATAACCGCATGGAATTGCTCGCTGCGATCATGGCGCTGGAAACGCTGGAACGCCCCTCAACCCTGACCATCATCACTGACAGTGCCTATGTCAAAAACGGTGTGACCGGGTGGATTCATGGCTGGAAACGCAATGGTTGGAAAACTGCCAACAAAAAGCCGGTCAAAAATGTCGAGCTGTGGCAGCGGCTGGACGAGGCGCAGGCGCGCCATGATGTGACATGGGAATGGGTCAAAGGTCATGCGGGGCATCCCGAAAATGAACGCGCTGATGAATTGGCGCGCGAGGGAATGAAGCCGTTCAAACCCTCCACGAAATAATGGCCGCCCCCATTCCGGACGGCCGTTTTGCGCCGTTGGTCTGATCTACTGCAAGTCAGAAAACGCGTCCTGCAATCGGCGGACAGCTTCCTCTACCCGTTGTTTTTGCGTTGCAAGGTTAAAGCGCATGAAGGTTTCGCCGCCGGGCCCGAATTCCGGTCCGGGGCTGGGTGCGATGCGGGCGTCTTGCCGGATGCGTCGACTGACCTCTTCAAACGTCATGCCGGTGCCCGAGAAATCAACCCAAGCCAGATAGGTGGATGCCAACGGCATCGAATACACTCCGGGAATTGCGCTTACACCGGCGTCAAAGGTCGTTTTGTTCTCAGCCAAATGTGCGATCTGGGCGTCGACCCATGCTGCCCCTTCGGGGGTGTATGCCGCCGTGACCATCTTCAGGCCCAACGCGTTCGGGGAATAATCCAACGATTGCAGGCGTTTTTCCATCGCGCTGCGCAGGGTGGGGTCCGGGATGATCATATTGCCGGTTTTTTGACCCGCAATGTTGAACGTTTTTGACGACGCGGTCAGAATGATCGCCCGGTCGCGGGATTCAGGTGAGGCCACGTCGAAGGGAACAAAGCTGTTGCCGGGATAGATGAAGTCATTGTGAATTTCATCTGAAATCAAAATCAGATCGTTGCGGGCTGCAAAATCTGCAACCGCGCGCAATTCGTCAGCCGACCAAATGCGGCCAGACGGGTTTTGCGGCGAGCAAAAGATCAGCATCTTTTCCGACCCATCCAGCATGTGTTGTGCCGCGTCGAGATCAAGACTGTACCGGTCGCCGTCCCGCACCAAAGGGCATTGCACCGGCGCACGACCGGCTCTGCGGATCTTGTGTTCGAATTCGTGGTAGACGGGATTGAACGTGACCACACGGTCGCCGGGATTGGTCCAGACGTCGATGCACAATGCAATTGCGTTCCCCAGACCTTGAGACGTCAAAATCCAATCGGTGTCGATGGTCCAGCCATGGCGTTCCTTCATCCACCAGTGGATTGCTGCATTGTAATCGGAATAATCGGTGAAATAGCCGAATACGCCGTGATCAATTTCGTCTTGCAGCGCTTTCAGAACGCAAGGTGCGGTTGGATAGTCGCTGTCTGCGGTCCACATGGAAAGACCATCTTCCATTGGCACATCGAATTTGCTTTCAAGAAGATCCCATTTGGCACTGTGTCGTCCACGTCGGTCGGTGGGCTGATTGAAAAGATCATGCATTGGAAGCTCCGAAAACAGGTCTGGTTTTCGCATGACGCTAGCGATCTGTTCGGCGGGCGCAAGGCCCTGTCTATTGCTCTTGAGGACAGGATTGCCTAGATCAATCACATGAAATTACCGATTGTTCTGCATCCAGACCCGCGTCTCAAGAAATCCTGTGCATCCGTGCCGGATATCAATGATCAATTGCGCGAATTGGCGGATAACATGCTAGAGACGATGTATGACGCCCCCGGCATCGGCTTGGCGGCGCCGCAGGTCGGTGTGCTGTCGCGTCTGATCGTTATGGATTGCGAAACGGGCGAAGACGCAACACCCAATCCAATGGTAATGTTCAACCCTGAGATCATTTCCGTATCAGACGATCTGAACGTGTACGAAGAGGGCTGTCTGTCCCTGCCGGATCAATTCGCCGATGTGACCCGCCCCGAAGCGGTGAAAGTCTCTTGGCTGGATCGTGACGGAAACCCACGGGAGGCGGAATTTGACGGCTTATGGGCGACCTGCCTGCAGCACGAGATTGACCATCTTAACGGGACATTGTTCATTGATCACCTCAAGCCGCTCAAACGGCAGATGATCACGCGCAAAATGGTGAAAATGAAGCGCGAATTGGCGCGCGCATGAGTGGCGTACCGGTTTTGACGGTCGATGTCTGTAGGGCGCAGTCATGACGGTGCGACCCTGTGTGCCATGGCCCAACAAGTGCCTGCGCACTGCGGCTCTGCTGGTTGATACGATCACCGATGATGTGCGCACGATCTGGCATGATATGATCGACACGATGGAAGCAATGCCCGGCGTGGGGTTGGCGGCCAATCAGATCGGGGTTTTGCAGCGGCTTGCCGTTGTCGACGCATCCGAGGAGCGAGGGCGCGCGATCAAGATGGCCAACCCAGAGATCCTGCACGCTTCTGTCCAGTTGCACGCACATGAAGAGGCAAGCCCCAATCTTCCGGGTGTGTTCGCCAAGATAGAGCGCCCCCGCGCTGTCACGGTGCGATTTCTGGGTGACGATTCTCAGATCCACGAGCAAGATTTCGTCGGGCTTTGGGCAACCTCGGTTCAACATCAGATCGATCATTTGAACGGCAAGATGTATTTTGACCATCTGAGCAAGACAAAACGCGATATGCTTCTGCGGCGCGCGAAAAAGCTGAAAGGCTGATCCATGCGTATCATTTTTATGGGCACTCCGGACTTTTCGGTTCCTGTGCTGGATGCGCTGGTCGAGGCCGGGCACGACATTGCCGCAGTCTATTGTCAGCCACCAAGACCGGCGGGTCGGGGCAAAAAAGAACGTCTAACACCTGTTCATACCCGCGCGGTCGCGCTGGGCCTTGAGGTCCGTCATCCTGCGTCTTTGCGCAGCAAGGAAGCCGTGTCCGCGTTTGCGGCTTTGGATGCCGATGTTGCGGTGGTTGTGGCCTATGGTCTGATCCTGCCACAGGCTATTCTTGATGCGCCGACGTATGGGTGCCTGAATATCCACGCATCTTTGCTGCCCAGATGGCGGGGGGCCGCCCCGATCCATCGGGCCATCCTGGCCGGAGATGCTGAGACCGGCATCTGCATCATGCAGATGGATGCAGGGCTGGATACGGGGCCTGTTCTGTTGAGGGACACAACGCCTATCAGGGCGATGGACACAACAGGCAGCTTGCACGACCGCCTAAGCACCATGGGTGCGCGGCTGATCGTGGAGGCGATCCAGCAGCTGGACAGTTTAGAGCCGCAGGCGCAACCGGAGGACGGGATCACATATGCCGACAAGATCGACAAGGCCGAGGCCCGGATTGACTGGTCCCGCGATGCGATTGACATTGATCGCCAAATCCGCGGGCTGTCGCCTTTTCCCGGAGCGTGGACAACTTTGAACGGAGAGCGGGTCAAGCTCTTGCAAAGCCGTTTGTCCGACGCACAGGGTGATGCCGGGACGGCTCTTGATGATCACTTCACCATTGCTTGCGGAACAGGTGCCGTTACCATCACGCGGGCACAGCGCGCGGGCAAAGCGGCTCAGGATGCGGAAACCTTCCTGAGAGGTATTGCGATCCCGGCGGGAACACGGTTCGGAGGCTAAAGCGCTATGTTCATGGTTTTGATGGGCACTGTTATCATTGCGGGCATCGTGGGTTACGTCTCCGAGCGAAGCGGCTTTACCAATAATGGCATCCTGCAAAGTATCATAATATGCATCGGCGGCGCGTTTCTTGCGTATTTTGTCCGGATCATGTTTGGGATCGGCTTTAATTCGCCCGGCATGAATGCCATCGCGTCCTCGCTGGGCGCGTTGATTATCGTTCCTACCCACTGGCGCGGCACGGTGCGAAACCGTCGACGGAGATAGCGATGTCGATCCTGCTTTTATTGGTTGTGGGCGCGGCTGCCGGGTTTTTGGCGACGCGTGTGATGCGGGTGGAAATGGGAACTCTTGCAACGGTCATGGTTGGTGTCGCCGGGGCATTGATCGGGGCGATGGTCATCCGGCTCTTGCTGGCAGCGACCGGAGCCGTGGCCGGCCTCGTAGGGGCGGTGCTTGGTGCGATGATCGTGATTTGGGTGGTCCAAAAGCTTCGATCTTGACCTGAGAGCGCATGCGATGGCGGCAAAGGTTCTGTGCGAAAATATGTAATTATATGCGCGATCGCGGATGTTTTGTGCAAATGTGCTATACGCTAACTTGTCCGGGATAACTTTTTGGAGTGACACAATGGGACTTCTGATAGACGGACACTGGCGCGATCAATGGTATGACACCGAAAAAACCGGGGGCGCGTTCAAGCGCGAAGAGGCACAATTCCGCAACTGGATCACTGCCGATGGCAGTGCGGGACCAAGCGGGAGCAGCGGGTTCGAGGCGCAAAGCGGGCGTTATCATCTTTATGTCAGCCTGGCCTGCCCCTGGGCACATCGCGCGCTAATCTTCCGCGCTTTGAAAGGACTGACAGAGCATATTTCGGTGTCAGTGGTACATCCTGACATGCTGGGCGAGGGGTGGACCTTTGCGGATGATTATCCGGCTGCCACCGGTGACACCCTGTATAATCTGCCATTCGCGCGCGATATTTACCTCAAGGCGAAGCCTACTATGACCGGCCGGGTCACCGTGCCGATCTTGTGGGACAAAGAGCGGGAGACGATTGTGTCGAACGAAAGCTCTGAGATCATTCGGATGTTCAATTCAGCGTTCAACGGCCTTACCGGCAATACAGATGATTATTGGCCCGAGCCGATGCGCGATGCCATCGAAGAGGTGAATGCACGTATTTATGATACCGTGAACAATGGCGTGTATAAATCCGGCTTCGCGACCTCGCAAAAGGCGTATGACGCCGCCGTCGGCCCGCTTTTTGAAAGCTTGGATTGGTTGGAGGATCGTCTGTCGACCAACAGATACCTGATGGGGGATCGGATCACCGAAGCGGATTGGCGACTGTTTACAACGCTTGTGCGATTTGATCCGGTCTATCATTTGCACTTCAAGTGTAACCGCAAGCGGATCGTCGATTACCCTAATCTTTGGGCGTATACGCGCGAACTGTATCAATGGCCGGGCGTGGCAGACACGGTGAACTTTGACCATATCGTGCGCCACTATCACTACAGTCACCAAAGCATAAATCCGTATCGCATCATTCCGATCAACCCGGATCTGGATTTTGATGCGCCTCATCGGCGAGCAGCGTTGAACGCGGCCTAAAAGGCTGTAGCGGGTCGCTTAGACGGTTTGGGCATAATGTTCGACCATGGCAGCCAGATCTTCGGGTTCGGTTGCCGTGGGCACAAAGGCGCACGCATTCGAACACAGCTGAAAGATTGACCCATCCGAAAAGAAACTGCTGTTGGTCACAAAAATGACCTTGGCATTCGGATGACGGTAGCTGGCATAATCCGCCACGGCAAGCGCGCTGCCGTCATTCAGAACGACATCCAGAATGATGATCGGGTAAAACTGCTCGGACAGGCGCGCGATGGCACCATCCTGGTCGACAGCAATTTCCGCAGCATGGCCATGCCGCTGCAAGTGACGTTGCCACAGGTGCCCGAGGGACGGTTTGGTTTGGACAATCAATACATTCATGAACGTTTTACAGTTTTCCAATGGCGTCGCGTATCTGACCCAGACTCGTCCCTGATATCATAATAAAAGGTTAACGTTTCGGTAAGCTTTGCTTGCAGAGCGAAAAAATGAGCGGAACATAGCCGATTTGGGTGGTTGTTTGGCTCAACACCCTGATAGGTTGTTAAAAATTCAGTTTTAGAAGGGAATAATATGCGCAAATTTCTGTGCTCACTGATGATTTGCGCGGGCTTGGCCAGCCCGGTCTGGGCGAAATGTGGCGGTTCATTTGACTCGTTTGTTAACGAATTGATGCGTGACGCACAGACACGCGGGTTTTCCGAACAACAGGCCGAGGCGTTCTTTCAAGGTGTTCGGTCAGACCAAGCCGTATTGAAAGCGGACCGTCGACAAGGCGTGTTCCAATTGCGGTTCACAGAGTTTGCGCGGCGGCTGATCAGTGCAAATCGCATTGAACGCGGGCGCGCCAATGCGGCGAAATGGGACAGCGTGTTTGAACAGATTGAACGCGATTATGGGATTTCGCGCGGAGTGTTGTTGGCCTTTTGGGCGTTCGAGACGGATTACGGGACGTTTCAGGGTGATTTCAATACCCGTGATGCGCTGGTGACGTTGGCGCATGATTGCCGCAGGCCCAACCTGTTCCGACCGCAGATTTTTGCTGCGATGCAATTGTTTGCCAATGGTGATTTTGATCCGCAAAGAACCACCGGAGCCTGGGCAGGCGAAATTGGAATGGTGCAGATGTTACCGGCGGATATCCTTGAAAACGGTGTCGATGGCGATGGTGATGGGCGTGTGACGCTAAAAACATCCGTACCTGACGCGCTTTTGTCGGGTGCGAAGATGTTGCAAAGTCTGGGGTGGCGCGCAGGAGAGCCGTGGTTGCAAGAGGTGACGTTGCCCGACACGCTTGACCTTGCGCTTACCGGGTTGCCGACGCAGCTTTCGGTGATGGAATGGCAAGCGCTTGGGGTTAAGGGGCGGACATCAACGCTTTGGCAAGGTCTGACGGGGTCTGTCCTTTTGCCGGAAGGAAAAGACGGGCCCGCGTTTTTCGCATATCCGAATTTTCGCGTTTTCTTTGAATGGAACCAAAGCTTCACCTACGTTTTGACAGCCGCTTATTTCGCCAACCGTCTGAACGGCGCGCCGGTGTTTGACGCAGGATCGCCGCGGCCGGGGCTAAGTGGTGATGATATGAAACTCTTGCAGCAAAAGCTGACAGCGCGTGGATATGATGTTGGCAAAATTGACGGCATTTTAGGGGCTGGAACCCGCGCCGCGGTGCGATCGGTGCAAAAGGAAATGGGTCTGCCTGTCGATGCGTGGCCGACCGCCGGTTTGTTACAAAGGCTTTGAACTGACCCGGATGCCGGTTTTTGCCGAAGCTGTGTCTGCGGTATCGAATTGGCTGTGCCAATCCGACATATGCGAAGGGGCTTTGCCCTCTCGCGCTCCCCCAAGATATTTTTGAAACGAAGACAGGCGTTTCGGATCATGGGATGGATCACTCGGCAGCGATTGCCGAGGGCGCGTAGGTCGGTCGTGTCAACAGCTCTTCCATCCATGCTTTTTCTTTGCGCGCAGACAGGACAACGCGCGGTTCGCGAAGGGTTTGGGGTGTATCCAGGCGGAATGGCTTTGGGACGCGCGCGCTGATCCGCACAGCGCTGAGTTTGGAAAGAGGTGCCGCCAGGCTTAGGCTGATTGCGATTGGCAAAAGCCACAACGATACAGGTCCGATGGCGATGCCAAGGCACATGGCGGTTCCGCACATGGTTTCGATCCAGTGAAACCGCAGGATCTGTGGCCAGCTATAGGCTCTTGCCCCGCGATTTTGCGGAACCCATGTGCCGGATTTTCCGCCACAGGCATGGACCACCGCGATCGTTTGCTGAACCATCAGCACCGGGGCATACAAGACTGAGCAGAGAACCTCGAACAGGGCGCTGCCGATGAATGGCATCCATCCGCCATAGTCGTCTCGCGTGCGGCGGCGCAGGCCAAGGGCACAGGCGGCCATGAGTTTCGGCATCAAGAGCATTGTGTAGATCACCGCCAGGCAGACCAGGCCGTTGACAGGTTCAGACGATGGCCAGATCGGCTGTAAGGGATTGACCGCGCCGCGGGACGGGGCTGCGTCATTGGGGTAAGTACCAAGCAGCGCCCAAATCACGATCAGCGCAAACCAGGCTGGGGATAACAGGAAACCGACAGCCCCCTGCAGCATGTGAAATCGCGACACCGGATGAAAGCCGCGTGCGGTCAGCAAACGCAGGTGCTGCAAATTTCCCTGGCACCAACGACGATCTCGCAACGCATAATCTATCAATGTTTGCGGGGCTTCTTCGTAGCTACCTCCTGATCTGGGCAGGAAGCGAACGCTCCAGCCCGCGCGGCGCAACATGCCTGCTTCGACAAAATCGTGGCTTAGGATCAGGGTTTCGCCGCCACGCAAGCCGGGCAGATATGGTAGACGCGCGCTGTCCGCGAAGGCACGGGTGCGGATGATGGCGTTGTGACCCCAATAATTGCTTTCGCGCTGGGACCAAACGGCAAGACCTTCTGCCAAAAGCCACCCGTAGACCGCATTTGAAAACTGCTGCATGCGCCCGAAAAGGGTTTTTGCCCCGATCAGGGATGGAAAGCTTTGGATTAAGCCCGCGCGCGGATCTGCGGCAAGTTCATGCGCCAGCTGCCGGATCGCGGCTCCGCTCATCAGGCTGTCGGCGTCAAGAACCACCATCGCTTCATAGGCCGCCCCCCAGTTTTCAATCCAATCTGCCAGATTGCCAACCTTTTTGTCGGTGTTTTCTGGGCGCCGCCTGTAATACACCGAGATCCCGTCTGGGGCGTCGTTGCGCAGCGCGAAATAAGCTTGCAATTCCTGGTCGGCGATATCGGCGTCGCGCGTGTCGCTCAGGATGAAAAGTGTGAACTCATCTTTCTGCGGACCATGGCTAAGATCTTTGAGCATCGCCGAGGCATTGCCGAAAACCTCTGACGTCACCTCGTTATAGATCGGAACAAGCAGCGCGACTTTTTGGGCCGAGCCGCGCACAGGGCTGAGCTTTGTGCGGCATGGGTTGGTCACTCTTCGGATCAAACCCAAAGAAACAGTTGTGACCGACAGCGAGACCCAAACAAACGTGAGCGCAACTAGGCCAACCACACCTGCTTCAAGGCCGGATACGCCGCTGTTGCCCAGCCACACAGCAAGTGCGGTGCTGAAAAAAATGGTGATGAGCACAGCTGGCGCGAAAGCTGCCAAACGCCAAAGCAGATCCGCGCGCGATGCGGTTTCCGGTTTTGTCTGATGGGCAGGTGAGGTTGAGAAATCCTGCTTTGCCATTGGCAGTTTGGCCAATGGGGGCATGAATGCCATCGAATGTCGGGTCGCGCTGTCCATCATCGGAGCCATATCTCACTCGGGCCGTCTTTGTAGATATGATGAAGCGTACAAAATTCTATGAGCGGTTCCTTGCCGAGCGCATGCTGTTATGCGTTCTGATCCGGCACATCGGGGCGACCGGGTCGATGGCGCTTAATGCAGACATCATTTCTGCGTAGAAACCCCGCCTGAACGATGCCGGTCCAAACCGGTGCGAAGGGTCACGCGACCATGCGTTCTGCCTTTTTCAGATCGACAGAAACCAGCTGGCTCACACCCTGTTCCGCCATGGTCACACCGAAAAGGCGGTCCATTCTGGACATTGTGACCGCATGGTGTGTGATGATGAGAAACCGGGTCTCGGTGCGGCGGCACATCTCGTCAAGCAGATCGCAGAACCGTGTAACATTGGCATCGTCAAGAGGGGCGTCCACCTCATCAAGCACACAGATCGGAGCAGGGTTGGCCAGAAAAACCGCAAAGATCAAAGCCAGGGCTGTCAAGGTCTGTTCGCCGCCCGAAAGCAAAGACAGTGTCGAGAGCTTCTTGCCGGGCGGCTGACACATGATCTCTAGCCCGGCTTCAAGCGGATCATCGCTTTCAACCATGACAAGGTTGGCTTCACCGCCGCCAAACAGGTGCGTGAACAGCAAAGAAAAGTTGCTGTTTACCTGTTCAAAGGCTGTCAAAAGCCGCTCGCGGCCTTCCCGGTTCAGGCTTGCGATGCCAGAGCGCAGCGTTTTTACGGCCTCTTCCAGATCCTGTTTTTCGCCCAGCAGTGTGTCATGCTCTTCTTGGACCTCGCGCGCGTCGTCTTCTGCTCTGAGGTTGACCGCCCCAAGCGCATCGCGCTGACGTTTGAGCCGGGACACATCTGCATCAATCGCCTCTGCCTTGGGCAGGGTGTCGGGGTCTGCGTCCAGCTTTTGCAACAGCGCTGTGGGGCTGGTTTCCTGTTCCTCCGCAATCCGTTCAGCGGCTGCGTTGACGGCGTCTCGGGCGGCTTCTGCGTGGGCTTCTGATCTGGCGCGGGCTTCGCGTGCTTCTGAGGCCTGCCGTTCGGCATCCCGTTCTGCCTGATCCGCGGCGCGCAGGGCTTTCTCGGCGGATGACAGCGTGTCATTGGCCGCCGCATTGCGCGCTTCGGCGTCTGAGATTGCTTGCCCGAGGTCTGCGCGCTGGGCGGCCAGTTGGGCGGGTGTATCCGCGGCGGCATCCAGTTCCTCTTGCGCCGCGTCCCGGCGTTCGGCCAATTCGGCGCTACGCTTTTCCGCGGTGTCCAACCGGTGCAGCCAGCCGCTCAGCTCTTTGGTGACCTGCTGGGCACGGGCGGTCCGGGCATCCCCTTCGCGGCGCAATTCGTCATGTTCTGATCGGCGGGCCATCATGGTCATGCGGGCCGCTTCGACGGTCATTTTCAGATCTTCAACCTCGCCGCGCGCTGTGTCGAGATCTTCAAGTTCGCCGACCGCGCGCTGGGCGTCCAAGAGTTGTGCACGGGCTGTCGTGGCTTCATCTTCATACCGTGACACCGACAGGGACAGGCTTTCCAGCTTGCCTTCGGCCATGTCGCTGTCGGCTTCGGCGCGGCTGAGTTTGCGGGCGGCCTCTGTGACGGCGGCATCGGCATCGCGCCGGGCCTGACGTGCGGTTTTTTCCGCTTGGCTCAAATCGGACAACCGCTGTGTCAGGCTTTCATGCGCGGCGCGTGCGCCATCCACTCGGGCCGAAGCACGGGCGGTTTCCTGTTTGAGCGTTTCGAGGCGGTTTAACTGTTCAAGGCGCAGCGCCGCAGCAGATGGGGCATCTTCCGCCCATGCGCGATACCCGTCCCAGCGCCATAGGTCCCCTTCGAGGCTGACCAACCGCTGTCCGGGTTTCAAGAGCGGTTGCAGGCGCGCGGCATCTTCGGCGTCCACCAGCCCGATTTGCGCCATGCGCCGTTCCAGAACCTCGGGTACAGAGACGTGCCGGGTCAGCGCGCTGACTCCTGACGGCAAGGGGAGCGTTTCGTCATAGGCTGGCAACACGGTCCATCCCGTTGGTCCGTCGCCCTCAACCTCGGGCGCACGCAGGTCGTCGGCCAATGCCGCGCCAAGGGCCTTTTCAAAGCCTTGTTCGACCTGCAAGCGGTCAAGGATTTGCCCACCTTCTGCAGTGTCCCGGTCCAATAGCCGCGCAAGAGCCGTTGTTTCGGCGCTCAGCGCATTCAATTCGCCTTCGGCTTCGGACCTTTCGGCGCGTGCGTCCGCTTCGCGCGATTGGGTTTCGGCGCGGGCGGTTTCGGCTTCTGCAAGAACCTGCTCTGCCCGATCAGCCAGATCGCGTGCCGCGGTTTGTTCCTGACGGGCTTGAGCGGCTGTGTCTTTGGCGGTGCTCAATGCATCTTGTGCGGTTGTGACGGCGTCGCGCGCCCGCGCGGCATCGGCCTCGTTTCTATCAAGCGTCTTTTGACTGTCGCTTAACAGGCGATGCGCGGATTGGTGACGTGCGGCAAGGCGGGCCACGTCTTCTGTCTTTTGGCTTAAATCCGCTTCGCGCGTCTGCAACACCGCTCCGGCTTCGCGCGCGGCTTCGGCGGCTTCTGCCAGTTTCTCTGCGTGACCGTCCGCGGCTTTTTCGAGTTCGCGGGCTTCCCATTCCAGTTGCTGGATGGTTTCGCCAGCGTCGCGGTTAAGCCCGTTTTCCCGCTCCATATCCTTGTTCATCTGCTCAATGCGGCGTGTCAGGGTTTGGATGGTATCTGCGGCGCGGCGTTCCTGTTCGGACAGCGTGTCTCGTTGAAGTGTCAGGCGCTGCACGATTGCAGCCGCAATTGCGGATTCTTCGCGCAAAGGCGGAAGGGCGGCGTCGGCCTGTTCGCGCGCCTTTGTGGCGGCCCGGGCGTGCGTTTCGGCCTGGGCAGCTTGGGTCGTCCGCTCTTTCAGATGTGCGTCGGCTTCGGCCCGGGCGTGATCCGCGTCTTTCCACCGTCGATACAGCAACAAACCTTCTGCGTGGCGCAGTTCTTCGCCAATCGCGCGATAGCGCGCTGCCTGCCGTGCCTGACGCGCCAGTTGCGACAGCTGTGCGGCCAATTGTTCGATCACGTCATCAACGCGCAACAGATTGGCTTCGGTGCTTTTCAGCTTGAGTTCTGCTTCGTGTCGTCTTTGGTATAGTCCGGAAATACCGGCGGCCTCTTCAAGGATACGACGCCGGTTTTTTGGCTTGGCGTTGATCAGTTCGGAAATCTGTCCCTGTCGGACAAGGGCAGGTGAATGGGCCCCGGTGGATGCATCCGCGAACAACATTTGAACGTCGCGGGCTCTGACGTCTTTGCCATTGGCTTTGTAGGCGCTGCCGACATCCCGAGTTATGCGGCGGACGATATCCAGCTGATCCAGGTCGTTGAATCCTGCCGGTGCCAGCCGCTCTGTATTGTCGATCTGGATCGAGACTTCGGCAAAATTCCGGGCAGGGCGGGTTGCAGCACCGGCAAAAATCACGTCTTCCATTCCGCCGCCGCGCATGGCGGTCGGGCGATTTTCGCCCATGACCCACCGCAAGGCTTCCAAAAGGTTCGACTTGCCACATCCATTAGGTCCGACCACACCGGTCAGACCGTCAGCGATCACCAGATCGGTCGGATCTACAAAGCTTTTGAAGCCCGTCAATCGCAGTTTGGAAAAGCGCACTCGAATTGCCTGCCTGATTCTCTGGTTGGTGGGCAGTGTGTCGCGGCGACTATGTGCGAGTCAATGCGCGGCTGCCGCATGTGGTTGCCAGCCAAAATTTATCCACAAGATATTGGGCAAATTTCGGCCTGTAAGAGAAGCCGAACACTGCATTGGCGGGAGCCGCTTCAAATGTGAACACTATCCCGTCTTTACATTCTATATTTTGAATGTATTTATATTCGAAAATCAGAATGTAAGGAGTTTCAACATGGCACAGGCCTTAACCAGACCGGCTGATACCTATTCGCCGATCTACTTCCTTGCGGCATTGGGGGCCGGGGGAATTACGGTGAGTTTCTTCATGTTCCTGATGTTCTGGGTGCCGCATCCCGAACAGTCTGTGCCGGTGTTCGAAGACATCGCCCGCGCGTTTGCGTCTGGCGGAGTGCTGCTTCAGGTTGCCATTGGCCTTGCGCTCGTGGGCATCGCAGTCTTTGCGACGCTCAACATTAAATCAATCCTTTGGAACATGTCTGCCTTGTCGGCTTTCAAACGGACCACTGCTTACAGCAATTTGTGTAAAACCAATGCCGAAGCCACGTTACTTGCCATGCCGCTGGCGCTGGCGATGACAGTGAATGCGCTGTTTATCGTGGGGCTGGTCTTTGTTCCGGGTCTTTGGGGCGTCGTTGAATACCTATTTCCGATTGCACTTGTTGCCTTTGCGATAATCGGGGTCATGGCATTGCGCATGATCGGCACCTTTCTGGGGCGGGTCCTTTCAAAAGGCGGCGTTTTCGATGTGACGGCGCATAATTCCTTTGCACAGCTTCTTCCTGCGTTCAGTCTGGCCATGGTTGCGGTTGGGTTTGCAGCACCCGCCGCGATGAGCGAAACAGCCGCCACGGTGGCGATTGCCCTGATCCTGTCGACGTTCTTTGGTGTCGCTTCAATCCTTTACACTGCGGTTGCCGCAACCACCGCGTTTTCCTCGATGTTACAGCACGGCACCGCCCGAGAGGCCGGACCAACGCTGATGATCATCGTGCCACTGGTGACGGTGTTGGGTATCATGTTCCTGCGTCAGGACCATGGTCTTCACGTGGCCTTCGAGGTGCCTGCCCAGGCGGGGGACACGATGATCTTTCTCGCACGGTTGTTGTCGATCCAGGTGGTTTTCCTTCTGCTTGGCGCGGTCGTGATGCACCGTCAGGGGTATTTCAAGGATTTCGTGCTGGGCTCCAAGACCTCTCCGGGATCTTATGCCCTGGTGTGCCCTGCCGTGGCGATGTCTGTGATGATTCACTTCTTTGCCAACAAAGGGCTTGTCTCTGCTGGCGTGATTGAGAAATTCGGAACCGCCTATTGGGGCGTGACCGCCTTTGCGATTTTGGCGCAGGTGGTGGCAATCGTCCTGGTTCTTCGCCTGAACCGCCAGCATTTCGTCAAGCGACCTGCCATGCCGAACACAGTGCCTGCAGAGTAACTCCGCTACAGGTGCTGTCTGATGGCCCGGATCACATGGTTCGGGCCGTCTTTGGTTTCGCGGTGTGGGTACACCTTGACACCGACGCCGACCCGGGCGCGCGTGTCACTCCCTGGCACGCCAAAGCCGGATCGCAGACCAAATCGCCGTTCCGCCGAAAAATGCCCCCGCGATGCCGACAACTTCGATCAGCGCGGCAAAATTGGCAATGCCCCGGATCGCAACGGTGGCGGCCAGCAAGCCCAAGCCGAACAGGCTAAATGCCAATCGAAACCACAGTTCACCACGTGTCGGTCCGGTCATTGCGCCTCCTTTATATGACACAAAGATAGGGGTCGTGCGAAACTGGGCCAGTGGATCAGAACGTGACCGTGACGTTGGGCAAGTTCAGTGTCTTGATCAAATCGCGCAATTCCTGACGGGCCGCAATGTTCGAGATATTGAGCTGTTTGACACCGACATCTTTCAAATCCAGCAATGTCAGCCCGCGCGGGAACAACTCGCGAAAGATCACGCGCTCGTTGAAACCGGGCGCGATGCGGAACCCGATGCGTTTGGACAGTCGATCCAGCGCTTTTTCCATCTTGGCCTTGTTGACCATTTGCTGCGCGCCCAGTCGATTGCGCAGAACAACCCAATCAATCGGCGGCAGGCCCGCCTGTGCGCGCAATTGCCGTGCGTTCCAGACCATCTCCGAATAGACCGATGGACCTTCGATCTTTTCGCCAGTGGCATCTGTATGAGCCAACAGATCGAAATCGACAAAGCTGTCGTTCAATGGTGTGATCAGGGTATCCGCCAGCGAATGCGCCACCTGGCTAAGCCGGGTATGAGAACCAGGGCAATCTATCAGAATAAAGTCGCTGCCAGGTTCAAGTTCAGCCACGGCAGCCGACAGGCGATGATCGTAGATATTTTCACCCGGTTGCAGACTGTCCGGTGAAATGTCGGGCAATTCCATGTAACGCGGCGTCGGAAGGTCAAGACCTTCGCGTTCAAGCATATTTGCCCGATTGGTCACATAGCGGCCCATCGTGCGCTGACGTAGATCAAGGTCCAACGTTCCAACCTTGTGCCCCATCCGCACAAGTGCGGTGGCCACATGCATGGACACAGTCGACTTGCCCGCGCCCCCTTTTTCATTTCCGACAACAATAATATGTGCCATGCGCCTGCTCTTACGTGCTTTGCGTCAGCTATGCGCATAGATGGGCCGGGTTGCAATCCAAGATGCGGTGTTGCGCCAAATCCGTTGCGGAACGGTGCAGCGGCGACTCACTTTCAGAGGATGCCGGTCGCGCCCCATATCAGCCCAAGGAGCATCGTCAGCGCCGTGATCAGCGCGGAATACCCTGCCAGTTTCCATGGCGAAAACGGACGTTCGCCATAGGTGCGCCCATCGATGCCCGAAACGACAACTTTCTTTGACGTGCCGCGATAAGTGTAGTGCAGAATCCAGACAGGCAGCAGGATGCGGCGGTAATAGATGCCTGTCGTGTCGGTGCGATACCTGTCCACTTTTGTGTTCCGCCGTCCAACATGCTGTTTGATCTTGTTACGGATCAGAAGGTCTTTGTCTTTGGCGTTCAGGTTCAGGCCGTCTGCGACTGTCATGTGATGTCGCTCGGCAGCGAACCCGGCAAGATACCCTGCGTGGTAAGGGCGCAATTGGCGGGGTTGGAAGTCATGCAGGATGCCATCGCGGATCAGCGGCGTCACATGCGGAGAGGCGGGAACCAGAAGATCGTCGAAATGCACGTTCATCGTGCCGGACACATTGCGGGTGCGGCTGTTCTTGCCAGAGCGGTAGGTGTAGAACGCCCAGTACTGGATCGCTTCGCGTGAATCGAATGTCCAGAACGGCGCATAAATGCTGGCAATCCGACCCTCTGCTGCAAACCTTGTCAGGTCAGAGGGGGCGGCGATGCGCTTATGGACCCAGTCTGTGATACAGCGGGCGGCATAGTCCCGGTCGATCCGAAACGGCACCAAGGCCATGGTCTCGTAGGCTTTGTCCTCGATCCCCAGGACCACGGGACCGTTGCAATAGGGACAGGTTTCGGACATCGCGGGGCCCGTGAAAATGACCTCGCCGCCGCAGGTTTTGCATTGGTGTATCTGGTCCCCCCGCAAGGAGGGCGGTTCGGCCATCGGGGCGTCAGGGTGGAACGGGAATTCGGTGGCGGCATCGTCGTCGCCATCTGTGGCAAGCGGCCAGAGAGAGCTACAGCTTCCGCATAAAAGGTCCTGCTGCGCGGGATCAAAGGCGCATTGACCGCCGCAGCTTTGGCATTGAATTTCGGATTGGTCGACTGCGATCTGATCCATCAGTCCGATCCAAGTGCTGCCATAATTTCGAGCATGATCCGAAGGCGTAGCCAGGATCGGTCAATTGCCGCCTCAAGATCGCCGCTGACATACCAATCGCCGATGATTGTCGCCAGAAACCATGTGATCAGCAGCCAGAACACCACCAATGTCCAGCCAGACAACGCTCTGATCCAGCCCGCTGATCCCTGTTTGAGTTCGTGTTTGGCCTCAATGATCGTGATGATTTTGACCATTTGAGACATCCCGATCGCGGTTGAGATGGCAAACAAGACCATCCCGGCAATGAGAGGCGCGATGTCCAAGGTGCTGGTCCTTCCGAAAGCATGTGCACGCTTGGGTCCTGTTTTAGACAAACCCATCCGGCGCGGGAAGTGGTGTTGCACGATGCAGCATGCGGCACTGATGTGCGAACACGAAAAAAGCCGCCCCGAACAGGGACGGCTTTCAAAAGCGTAACTGAAGACCGGCTTAGAAGCCCAGACCTTCGTACTTTTTCTTGAACTTGGACACACGGCCACCGGTGTCGAGCAGGCGCGAGTTGCCGCCTGTCCATGCGGGGTGAACCGTTGGGTCGATATCGAGCGACAGGGTGTCGCCTTCTTTGCCCCAAGTGGTGCGCATTTCAAGCATTGTGCCGTCTGTCATCTTGACGTTGACGACATGGTATTCGGGGTGAATGTCTTTTTTCATCTCGGAATTCCTTACGCGTCTTTGCTTTTCAGCGGCTTGTATGTGGTATCTTCCGCGATACGGGCCGATTTGCCGCGACGCGAGCGGAGGTAGTACAGCTTGGCGCGGCGAACGCGGCCACGGCGGACAACCTCGATGCTGTCGATGTTGGTGGAATAGAGCGGGAACACACGTTCCACACCTTCACCGAACGAAATCTTGCGAACAGTGAACGATCCGGCGATGCCAGAGCCCTGACGACGGCTGATGCAGACGCCTTCGTAGTTCTGCACACGGGTGCGGGTGCCTTCGGTCACTTTATAGCCGACACGGATGGTGTCACCGGCTTTGAAATCGGGAATGTCTTTCCCGAGGGCGGCGATTTGTTCCGCCTCCAACTGAGCGATCAGGTTCATCGCTTCTCTCCTAAAACTGCTTGCGGTTGCTCCGCAAAGATGTGCGCGCCTCAGAGCTCTTGGTCTTCGTCCGGGTCCGCAGATGCGCCCGCCAGAGATCAGGTCGACTTTGTCTTTTAATCGTCCGGGACGGGTGCGGTTTGGCCGTGTTCGAAGACAACACGGAATCACCGCACCGGGCTAACACCCGGAACACGCGCCATAGACCAGAGCCGGGGTCGGGAATCAAGTGCCTTGTTTCCGTGCATCCCGCCTGACGGAAATGTCGGCCGCATCAGACAGTGTTTGCCCTTTGTGCCGTGTGTATGGGCGCATAAAGCTGCTCAGAGCGCACCGTGTTACGGTTTGCCTTTGCGCGCCTGCCATGCGGCCCACAGGTCTGGCCGCCTGTCTTTGGTCAACGCGTGCGATTGCGCCTGACGCCATTTGTTGATTTCGCCATGATGACCAGACATCAAGACATCCGGAATGGTCATTCCGCGCCAGTCGGATGGGCGGGTATATTGCGGATGTTCCAGCAGACCGTCCGCAAAGCTCTCGTCTTCGGTTGATGCGGCATTGCCCAAGACCCCTGGCAGCAACCTGACCGTGGCGTCGATCAATGCCTGCGCGGCAATTTCGCCGCCGGTCAGAACAAAGTCACCGAGGCTGACCTCAAGAATTTGGTAGTGGTCGATCACACGCTGATCGAGCCCTTCAAAGCGCCCGCAAATCAACGTGGCACCGGGGCCTGAGGCAAGGCCTTGCGCCAACTTTTGTGTAAACGGTTTGCCGCGCGGGCTCAGATAGATCAGCGGTGTGCCCGGCGCGATCCGCGCCCGGGCGTGGTCAATGGCCAAGGACATCACGTCTGGGCGCAACACCATGCCCGCGCCCCCACCTGCCGGTGTGTCATCCACATTGCGATGCTTGCCCTCGCCAAACTCGCGCAATGCAATGGGTTCCAGTTGCCACAGCCCGTCTTTCAATGCGCGCCCGGTCAGCGATTGGCCCAGAATGCCCGGGAATGCGTCTGGCAGCAGGGTAATGACCTGCGCTTTCCACACATGCGCAAGGTCGGGTGTGTGGTCCATCAATTCGCGCGGTTTCAGGGTTGGGCGAATGGTCTTGCGACCATGGGATTTCTGCGGAGGTGACTTCGGATCATCCATCTGGCTTGCCTTTGTTGACACCGAACGCAGTAGTCAATGATTGTCGTAAAGGCCAGTTCTAGACCACGGGCGTGATGGAAATGCGGTCTCGCATGGTTAACATCACCTCCGGAGTGACGAACCGCTCGGCAAGGGCACCCGCTTCGGCGGGAGAGGCACGCAACAGGGTTTCCACAAGCCACAGTTCACGAGCCTGATCATCACTCAGGGAAAAAACATCAATCACGTCCCAACGCGCCATGATCTGCGCCGTGATCATTGCGATCTGTTGGTCTTTGTCCACAAAGCCCGGCGACGCATCGGCGGGTGACGTCATGTCCTTCAAATGTGCCCGGATCAGGATCGGATCGGGACAGGATTCGTGAAGCTCTGCAAATGCGTATGGCCGGAGCAGTGACGCATAATCGCGCTTTGCTGTGGCAGGGGCCGTCAATGCGTCGCTGATCTTTGGTGATGTCGCGATTGCGACAGCGGCAACGCTGATGGCACCTGCGACCCCCAACAAGGCAAACGCCAACGACAGTGCCAGTTCCTGAAAGAAAACAGCAACAACGCCGGGCGAAAGCGCGGCAAAGCTAAGGAGTATACGACGTATCAGACCATTCACCACACTACGCTCCATCGAGCAGTGATCCGCTTATATTTCTAAGTGGTGGCGATATCCCGCCGTGAAACAGGCGTAGAAAAGGCCTTATTCTGGCAAAGCTGTGATGTGCCGGTTACGGAGAGACGCGCCGCGCCATTTTTCGGATAGTGCGTTTGGCATCCTGAATATCCTTGTCCGGCAGACCACTTTGGTTGAGCGCCAGAAACACCGCGTCAATTCCGACATCCGGTTGCACATTTTCCGGCGGCAGCACCGTCAGACAAGACGGGTCAAAATCGGCAAGCGGGATCAGGTCCAACACCGGTTGAAGCGGCCCAAGCGGCACGTCCTTGGACATATCAAGGCTTTGCGAGGTTACATGTGCCGGTGCCACATCCTCTTTCACCTCATTCAGAATGTCGTCAAAGCTTCGTGCGTCCTCGAATGTCGCCCGATATGTTTCAAAATCCTGCGTCAAACGGGTGCTGCGCAGGTTTTGCCACCAAGTGCTGCGCAACCATGTGTCAGGGTCCCGTGTCGAGAAATAGAACGTAAGTTCAACGTCTGATCCGAAATGCGCATAGGCGGTTTCGGCCAGGCATTTCATCACCAAACCAGCGCCATCATAACATTGCAGGCCATGCCGACCGGGCATATGCCCGGACAGATCCTCGGACGCGATCAGGATCGGCCGTGGATCGTTCCGATCCATCGTTTCAAAAAACGCCATCGCGGCGCGCACCACATGTCTGAGTGTCTTTTCCCGTGGATCAATCGAGAAAGCGCGGGCTTTGTTGGTCAGGTCTTCAAAGTCTTCTTTCAGATATACGCGCAGATGCGGGGCAAGATGTTGGGCGTTTTCGCGCAGCATGGCCTGGACGCTTGTGGTCCCCGTCTTGTGAAAGCCTGCATGAATGACGATCTTTGCCGTCACGAAAACAAACCCTCTGGCGGATCAGCGACGATGCGCCCCTGCGAGAGGTCGACGGTTGGCACAGCGGCCTTCGTAAAGGGCAGCAGCACGGATTGCTTTTGTCCAGGGGCCGAAAGTTCCAGCAGATCGTCAGCGCCATTGTTGATCACGGACACGACCTTTCCCAACGTGGCACCACCCGTATCGGTAACTGTCAATCCGATCAGGTCGGCGTGATAAAATTCGTCATCCGGCAAAGAGGGCAGTCGATCGCGCGGCACATAAAGCTGTGTGCCGCGCAACGCATCGGCGGCCTCTTTGGTGGTGATCCCCGAAAGGCGCGCGGCCAGACCGTTTTTAATCTGTCGTGTGATCTTGACCGAGAAGCTCTGCCCGCCGTCTTCGGTTTCCAACGGCGCATATTCGGCGATGTCTTTCGGGTTCGCGGTAAAGCTTTTCAGGCGCACGTCACCGCGCACTCCAAAGGCCCCGGCAATCGCTCCGACGCAGACTTTTTCACTCATGTGTCACCCAAAGGTTCATGTTTTGTCGCTTCAAGCGATCCAATAGACCAGACGGGCGGGTAGAGGCAATTGCAGGTCGCGGACCTTAGCCACCAATGCTGAACACGCGCGTGATGCCAACGCGCACGCCCCATTGCTCGTCAGTGCCTTGTTCGACAATCGGGCTGTCGGCTGCATCATTCTGAAACACATCATAGGTGATTGCCCCCTCGATGCCCCAAAGATCATTGATCTTGTAACGCGCACCAAGCTCAATCCCGGCAGAGATCAGTCCACCATCCGGATCATATGCGGAAAAGGTGGCGTTTGCTTCATCACTGGTGACGCCGAAATATGTGTCGGTAAACGTGTCATCGCCAAACAGCACGCGCGGTCCTGCGGACAAGAGCCAGCGGTCACTCGGGCGATAGAGGATGTCGGCACCGGCTTCGGCAACCCAGCCTTCATGCCCGCCAAACCCGCGCCGCACCTGGGCAAACGCAAGGAAATGTTCCCGCGCGTAACCGACCGAAACACCCACTTCGAGCGCCGCGTCAACCGTATCAAGACCTTCCAGTTCTTCATAATCATCCGCGTCGCGTTCGGAAATGAAACGGAAGGACGGACCAAAGCTCAGCACGCGCGGGGCGGCGGTCACATCCGGATTGCCGATCCCACGCTGTCCAAGCTGGAGGTAGTTCAGCCGAAAGCTGAAATCCGGACCCAGCTTCTGGTCTTCGCTGCCAAAATATTCGGGCGAAGACGAAACGCCCCCGCGCAGGGTAAACACAAGTCTGGGCGAGGCCGCTTCCGGCATCGCAGGGGCAACCGTGGGTATGTTCGTGTCAGACGGTCCCGCCGCCAGGGCCGGAGTGGACAATGCCGCACTCAATACAGAAGCGGTGACAAAGCGCAAAATCATGGCAGGCACATCCTTTTCAATCCGGGCACGCCACCGTCATGGGTCAGACCGGGCGTTTGGTCAACCTTTGGTGTGTCCTGGATACGGGTGTTGGTTGGCCTTGGATCAAACAACGATGACGCTGTGATAATAATCAGACACAGCACGACAGCGGCGTGTCGTCGGCACAAAGCGCAGATGGCCGGGCGGGCCGGCCATCTGCTTGATCAGAAGGCAGGTCTTATTCCGCCGCTGCGTCTTCTGCTGCGGGAGCCGCGTCTGCCTCGGCGGTTTTTGCGGCTTTGGCTTCGGCACGTTCCTGAGCCGCCTTACCCGGAACAGCTTTCTTCGGGTTGTTGCGGGTCTTCTTGTCAACAACGCCAGCCGCCTCAAGAAAGCGTGACACACGATCCGTTGTCTGGGCACCCTGGCTCATCCAGTACTGGATACGCTCCACATCCATTTTCACCCGGTCTTCGCTGTCTTTTGGCAGCAGTGGGTTATAGGTGCCCAGCTTTTCGATAAAGCGGCCGTCGCGCGGCATGCGGCTGTCGGCTGCTACGATCCGGTAAAAGGGGCGCTTTTTGGAACCGCCGCGGGCAAGACGAATTTTGATAGCCATGATATAGTCTCCTAGACGTTTTTAAGTGACGGGATATCCCGTCAGGATTGATGTTTTTTGTGGTGTTGGATGACTTCCTGAATGATGAAATTCAGGAATTTCTTGGCAAACTCAGGATCGAGATCAGCCTGAGCCGCAAGCTCTTCGAGCCGCGCGATCTGGTTGGATTCGCGTGCGGGGTCTGAGGGCGGGAGGTCGTGCTGGGCTTTGAGAACCCCAACAGCCTGCGTGTGTTTGAACCGTTCGGCCAGAGTGAACACAAGGATCGCATCGAGCCGGTCAATACTGTCGCGATGTCCTTTAAGCACCTCGGCAGCGCGGGCGATGGTGTCGGTCATATCAGTCAATGGCCCAGCCTTTCGGTTTGAACAAAGGGTCTTGGTAATGCGCGATTTCCATGTCGATCCCATGGGCCAGCTGCGTGCCCCGCAGCGCGTCCGGTGAGGGGTGGCGGTAAACCACATCACGACCATCCACGGTAGCGGCCTCGTGATCCTTGGTTGCACCCAGCCGTTCGGCAAGCCGGATGCTGTCGAGGTTCTTGGGATCAAGGTAACTGACCGCGCTGTCCCAGCCCTGATCATCATAGAAGTAGCGGCGCACGCGGTTCGTTGCTTCCAGCGCATAGCCGTGACCGGCATCATCGGGCCAGATGATCCAGGCAATCTCGCGCTCTGGCCATTTGGCTGGATACCACCCACCTGCCATGCCAACGGTCTTGTCCGTGTCCTTTAGGTGGACCATCCACATTCCGAACCCCCGGATTTCCCAATGCCCGATCTCGGCGGCATAGAGCATCCACGTCTCATAGGGGTTCAGCGGACCGCCCATGAAGCGGCTGCGGTAGCTTGCAAATGTCGCCTTGAAATCTGGGTAATCCTCGGGCTCCGGACTGCGCAATTGCAGGCGCTTTGTGTCAAGAACGGGAATGTCACGGTGTCCCATCAGAGCGCCTCCGGACCGGGGTGGCGGTAGAGCATGTCTTCGCCCATGTTCGGGTTGTCATAGGTGCGCTCATACTTGGCCCCCAACCGTTCCGCGAGGCGGATGGAGCGGGTGTTGCCCGGTACGATGTTCGAGGTCAGAGTGGTGAGCCCAAGATCCTCATAGGCCCATCGGCGGACGCGCTGAGCGGCTTCAAATGCGTATCCCTTGCCTTCGAACCCGGCAAAGACGACCCAACCAACTTCGGGTTCCGGCCATCCTTCGGGGTTCCAGATGCCACAAATGCCCGCAGGTTTGCCCGACGCTTTGTCCTCGATGGTAAAGTACCCATACCCGTGCCAGTGCCAATGGCCCACATTCAACGTGAACCAGCGCCAGCTGTCGGCGCGGTTGGTGTAGCCGCCAAAGCCTTTGGCGCGGGATGTGTCCATCAGGAAGGCAATCACTGCCTCGGCATCTGCCTTGACCGGCGACCGCAGGATCAGGCGGTCCGTTTCGAGAGTAGGAGCGTGTGTAAGGGTCATGTGCGGGACGCCTTTTCGAAAAGGCGTTCCACGTGGTTTGCAAACCACGTTTCAACCGTCTTCAAAGACGGTTTATGGACCGCGCGACGTGTCATCTGTTGGCCTCCGGACGGTGACGGTAGACATGGGTGTCTTCGGCTGTATCGCCTTCGGGCAAAGCGGCATGAGGGTCATGCACGGCACCAAGACGCTCGGCCAATGCAACAGACCGGGCGTTGGCTGGATGGATATAGCTGACCAGCGTGTCAAACCCGTGCGCCCATGCCCAGTCCAGTGCAGCGCGCGCCGCTTCACTGGCGTATCCTTTGCCTTCGGCATGGTCCAGCAGCGTCCAGCCGATTTCACATTCTGGGAAGTGGGGTGGGCGCATGATGCCGACCTGGCCCAGAAATGTGCCATCCTGTGCCGTGATCCCCCAGGAGCCGTGCCCCATCAGATCCCACATTGCGACCTCTGACGCAATCCAGCGCCAAACCAGTTTACGCGGCAGGGGGCCGCCCATGTAACGCGACCGGTCTGTCTCAAACAGGTCGCAAAGTGCGTCAAGGTCACTGGCAATATGGGGCCGCAAGCGCAGGCGGGGTGTTTCGATCACAGGTGCTGTCATGTCAGACACCCTGCATCTATGTCGTAAATCACTGCGCCGGGATACCAGTCTGGAGCTGCGCGTTCCGAAGGTTTTGCCCCAAGCCTGTGTGCCACCGCGTGCGAGGCGGAATTGTCTTTCTGAATGCTGATTTGCAAACCCGCCCAGGCGCAATCCACTACCAGATGACGGGCGCAGGCCTGTGCTGCCTCGGTCGCATAGCCCTGACCTTCGGCAGTGTTGCTCCACAAGGTCCAGGTCAGATCCGGTGTGTCATCCGTCAAGGCCAATGGACCCACGTGTCCTATTGCAACACCTCCGCGTTCGATCACATAGCGTCCAAATCCGCGCAATGCCCAGTGACCGATCATTGCTGCAAACCGTTGGAAGGCGGCGACTTGATCGAACGGGCCACCGACATGGATCGCACGCTCACTGCCACAATAGGCTGTGAAGGCGGCAAGATCAGCGGCCTTGGGCTGACGCAGGATCAGCCGCGGAGTTATGAGCGTTTCTGCCACCATGGATCAGAGGACGGTCCTGATCCCGCAGTTGGTGTTTGCATATTTTTGAAAAAGAGAAGCCACTATTTCTTTTTCCCAAAACCGCTCAGGCCGGGCGGTAGCCCGCCTCCGCCCATTCCGGGCATGCCGCCCATACCCATTTGCTTGGCCGCCTGTTCCAGCGCCTTTGGGTCCATGTTGCCCATCATTTCTTCCGGAGACTCGCCTTTGCCAAGCATGCCTTTCATGGCCTGTTTCAGCATGCCGCCTTTGCCCATCTTGCCCATCTTTTTCATCATGTCGCCCATCTGGCGCTGCATCTTGAGAAGCTTGTTGAGGTCGCTGACCTCCATGCCGGCACCTTTGGCGATGCGTTTTTTGCGGCTGGCCTGCAGGATTTGCGGATTGGCGCGTTCGCGTTTCGTCATGGACTGGATCAATGCGATCTGCTGGCGCAGCATTTTGTCGTCGATGCCGGCACCGTCCATCTGTTTTTGCATTTTGGCGGCACCTGGCATCATCGCCAACATGCCTTCCATGCCGCCCATCTTCATCATCTGTTCCAGCTGCATCTTCAGGTCATTCATATTGAACTGACCCTTCTGAAAGCGCTTCATCATGCGCTCGGCCTGTTCGACCTCCAGCGTCTGCTGCGCCTTTTCAACGAGCGCAACAATATCGCCCATGCCAAGGATACGGCCCGCGATGCGATCAGGCTCGAAGGTCTCAAGCGCGTCCATCTTTTCGCCAAGACCGACAAAGCGGATCGGCTTGCCGGTCACCGCGCGCATCGACAGCGCCGCACCGCCGCGCCCGTCACCGTCCATCCGCGTCAGGACAACGCCCGACACGCCGATCTTGTCGTCGAATTCGGTGGCGACATTCACAGCGTCCTGACCTGTCAGACCGTCCACAACCAATAGCGTTTCGCGCGGATTGGCAACGTCGCGCACGGCAGCGGCCTGGGCGATCAGCTCTTCGTCGATGTGAAGGCGGCCAGCCGTGTCGAGCATGTAAACATCATAGCCGCCCAGGCTTGCCTGTGTTTTTGCGCGTTTCGCGATGGCGACCGGGTCTTCGCCCTTGACGATGGGCAACGTGTCGACGCCGATCTGGGTGCCAAGGATCTGCAATTGCTCCATCGCAGCAGGGCGGTTGACATCAAGCGAGGCCATGAGCACCCGTTTGCCATCCCGCTCTTTCAGGCGCTTGGCAAGCTTGGCGGTGGTGGTGGTTTTGCCTGAACCCTGCAGGCCCACCATCAAAATCGGGGCCGGCGGATTGTCGATCTTGAGTGCGCCGGGGTCTTCATCGCCGGTCAGGACATGTTTCAATTCGTCATGGACGATTTTGACGACCTGCTGGCCTGGCGTGACCGATTTGGTCACGGCCTGGCCTGTGGCTTTGGCCTGAACCGCCTTGATGAAATCGCGCGCGACCGGCAAGGATACGTCTGCTTCAAGCAGCGCGACCCGCACTTCACGCAGGGCGGTTTTGACGTCATCTTCGGATAACGCGCCTTGTTTGGTGAGCCGATCAAAGACGCCTGACAGGCGGTCGGACAGATTTTCAAACATGGGCTCTCGCCTCCTTTGCCGCTGGGTGTGGTCCTGATGTAAGGGCCAACGGCGCAATCCACAAACGTCGAGTGCCCCCACGGGCGTAACACGCTGGTGGGGGGCGATCCCGGGCATAGCCCATGGGACCGGAAAGCAAACCTTCCCGTAGTTGTGCAGCGTTTAGACGCTTGAAGGCGCAGGAGTCAAGAGAGCGCGGTTTTGCCTTGGTCGCGTCGTCTTCGTGCGGATCATGATCGCCTTCGGCATCCATTCGGTTTCGGCGGCCTGTCTGTCGGCAATGCAGCGCTTGGCCGGGTCGGCATCCGGACATTTACGCCAATATATGACTTGCGTTTGCGCACGAAATGATAAGACATGCGAGGAAGCGTGAAAATTTGCACAAAGGCGCAGCATGGAGCATTGGGATGAAGTCCGGACAGCCTATCAGGTTGCACGACAGGGAACCGTAAGCGGCGCGGCAGAGGTTCTTGGAGTTCACCATGCGACCGTGATCCGCCATATCGACGCATTGGAAGCGCGTCTGGGCGTCAAACTGTTTCAACGTCATGCGCGGGGCTATACCGCAACCGAGTCCGGAGAAGATCTGGCACGCGTGGCGCAAACGACCGAAGACCAGTTGCAACAGCTGGTTGGACGCATCCGCGGGCGTGGTTCGGATGTCAGTGGCGAATTGATGGTCACCTCGATTGTCGAGCTGTCAGATTTTCTGGTGCCCGTGCTGACGGAATTCAAGGAGATCTATCCAGATGTTGTGGTGCGTTATCTGACCGACGCGCGCGTGTTCCGGCTTGAATACGGTGAAGCGCATGTGGCGATCCGGGCCGGGTCGGCTCCGGACGAGCCGGACAATGTGGTTCAGCCGCTGATGAAGCTGCGCGTCGGGCTTTATGCATCGCAACGCTACATCGACAAGCATGGGCGGCCGCATGGCGAAGACGACCTGATCAACCATATCTTTGTCGGCAATGACAACCCCGATGCGCGGGCGCCGTTTCAAAAGTGGCTTCGGTCAAAGGTGCCTTACGACCGAGTGGTGTTTCGCACAACTGAAACCGCAAGCATGATGCGGGCTGTGCAAAACGGGGCCGGGATCGGGTTTATGCCGTCTGAGCATGCCGCATCTGATCCTGATCTTGTCGAGGTAATCCCGGCCAGAGATGATTGGTCGCCGCAGCTTTGGCTGGTGACGCATGTCGATCTGCATCGGACAGCCAAGGTTCAGGCCTTGGTCAGCCATCTGAAAGCAGCGGTGAAATCCCGCGAAAGCGCGCAGGCCTGATATGACAGAGGCACGGCGCGGTCACCTTGCGATGCTGGCGTTTTCGGCGCTGGTGGCGGGCTCTTTTTCACTTGGGTCGATGGCAGCCCCCCACATTGCGCCCGAGGCGTTGAATGCGGTGCGGTTCAGTCTGGCGGCGGTGCTGATGTTTGCGCTTGTCATGGCGACCGGAGGGATCAGTCCGGGTGCCTACAAAGCGCCGTGGCGGTATTTTGTTCTAGCGTTGTTCTTTGGGGCTTACTTTGTCCTGATGTTTGAGGGTCTCAAGACCGGGGCACCGGTGTCGATGGCAGCGGTCTTTACCCTGACGCCGGTGATGGCGGCGGGGTTTGGATGGCTGCTTTTGCGGCAGGTGCTGACGCCGCGCATGGCGCTTGCCCTGACGATTGGAGCAAGCGGCGCGTTATGGGTGATTTTTCGGGCAGACCTGGACGCGCTGCTTGCGTTCAATCTCGGGCGCGGAGAGCTTATTTTCTTTGTCGGATGTATCGGTCACGCGATTTACACACCCTTGGTGGCAAAGCTGAACCGTGGCGAACGCGCGGCTGTGTTCACGCTCGGCACTCTTGTCGCCGGTGCAATCCTGCTCTGCCTTGTTGGTCTGCCGGCTATTTTGCGCACAGAATGGACGTCGCTGCCGGGTATTGTCTGGATCGCTATCGCCTATACGGCGATATTCGCCAGTGCTGCGACATTTCTGCTTTTGCAGTACGCCAGCCTGCGCATTCCTTCGGCCAAGGTGATGGCCTACACCTACCTGACACCCAGCTGGGTTATCCTTTGGGAGGTCGCCCTGGGGAGGCCTTTGCCGCCGGCGCTTATCCTGATCGGTGTGGTGCTGACGATTGTCGCGCTGGGGCTTTTGCTAAAGGACGACAGTCAGGTGCGCGGGCGCGTCGTGTCAGAAGGGTAGCCGTTCGAGCGTGAAACCCTCGTCCTGAAGCAAGGCCAGCACGCCGTCGCTGCCCGGCAAATGGGCAGCCCCAAAGGCGGCCACAACCTTTTGGTGATCGTCAACGGCGTCTAGCAAAACGGGTATCCATGCCCGATTGCGTTTGATCAGCAGCTCTTCTTCTATGGTTGCCATAATGTCGGCCGCCTGATCCGGGTCGATCGGACTATAGCGTTCTGCCAAAATCACCGATACGGCCCAGCCTTCTGCGGGCGCTTCGTCAAAATAGCTGGCCAGCAAGGTTGCAAACAGGTCTTCGCTGATTTGCGGATCGACCAATGCAGACAGCATCATGTCCACTTGGGTCGCGCGGGGCTGGTTGGCGAAGGTGGCAAAGATGGTTTCCACGTCTTCCAATGCGGCTCTGGGAACGCCTGCGCTTTTGGCGATGTCCTGAATCTGCGCGTCCATGCCGCCTTCGGCCATTTCGGTTAGTGCCGCACAGGGGGGAATTGCCAGGATCATCGACACATACCAGGGCTGAAACCGCGATGCCATAAATGGCGGCATGCCGCGCGCCTCCAGCGCATTTGCCATCTGGGCCCAGTCTTCTTCAGACAACAATTCCGGCAATGTGGTGTCGGGAAGCATCAACAGGCTGGGGTCGGATGCCAGACGGGTCTGCAAGGCGGCCTCGTCTTCGTCGGTCATTTCAAGCAACAGAATATCGGCCGTGGCGATGGTCTCGCGCAAGCGGTCCAGGGGGGGATCAAGCCGGGGGTCCGGCAGGTGCATCGTTCCGATCAGGTGAATAACGCTGTCGCCCCGCGATGCGCGCCAATGGTTGCCTTGGGCAAAAGGCACGTCATCCAAAGCATTGGCCAGGCGGCTTTGTTCATCTTGTGTCAGCGTGCCGCGCAAATCGGCTCCGTCACAGGCGGCAAGAGCGGGTTGGGACAGCCCGATTACGAAAAGAAATGACAACAGGCGCACAAACATCAGACACGTCCTTTCAGGATATTGGATGCAAAGCTAGGCGCTGGGCTTGTCAGCCGCAAGACGGTCGCGCATTCATGTCACATGAAGCGCGAGGCCGATCTCTACCCCTATGTCAAAAGCTACCTGCAAGCGCAGGGCTATACCGTAAAGGGTGAAGTCGGGGCAGCCGATATGGTCGCGACCCGCGGCGACGAAGATCCGGTGATTGTCGAATTGAAACTGCGGCCCAATCTGACGCTGTACCACCAGGCCATTGCGCGGCTTAGCGTGACAGATGCGGTGTATATTGCGGTGTCCAAACCAACCGGTCGCACCGCACGGCGCGCTCTGCGTGACAACACAAACCTGTGTCGCCGACTTGGGCTTGGGTTCCTGACGGTGCGCAAAGATGGCACGGTCGAGGCGCAGTGCGATCCCGGGCCCTACGCGCCACGCAGGAACAAGGAAAAACGCGCCAAACTTTTGCGCGAGTTTTCCCGCCTCGAAGGCGATCCCAATTCAGGTGGGGCCACGCGCCATGGTATTGTGACGGCCTACCGACAAGACGCGCTGCGCTGTGCAATGTATCTTGCCGAAACCGGTGCCGAAAAAGGCGCGATTGTCGCACGGGCGACCGGTGTTGAAAATGCGACAACCCTGATGCGCGACAATCACTACGGATGGTTTCAGAAGGTCGAAAAAGGCGTATATGCCCTGACGCCGCAAGGGCATCAGGGATTGGTCGATTGGGGGAACAGCCTGTCTTAGGCCGGATCTGTATGTCCGACCTGCCGCTTATTCAAGCGTCAGGGTGTGTTCTGCCAGAACGGTTCGGTCCAGTCGCATGAAATAGCGGATGCGGTACTCTCCGGGTATTTCGGGCAGGTCGATTTCAACCGGATTGCCATCGCGGACATAGCGCCATGCTTCCCATTGTTTGCCGCCAGAGGCACTTGCCAGACCAATGCCGATATAGTCGTCTTTGTAGTCCGGCCCGACCCATCCGATTTCTATCGTCGATCCCGCCTGTGCGCGGTCCGGTGCAATGAGCTTTGCCTCTGGCGCAGTTACGGTCAGGGGTGACTTCGCCAGTTTGACGTGATCCTGTCGCAGAAAATAGGTAATCTCATAGTTACCCGGCGAAGAAGGCACGGTGACCCGAGCAGGAGACCCGTCGCGCGTATAACGGTAGGTCTCCCATTGCTCGGCACCCGACGCATCAACCCGCCCGATGCCAATAAAGTCGTCCTTATAGTCCGGCCCTGTCCAACCCACGTCAATCGTCGATCCTGCAATGGCCTCTGATGGGGCGGTCAGGCTGGCTTCGGGGGTCTGCAGCGTAATTGGAACAGTGGCAACCGGTGTCCTGTCCTGCTGTTGGAAATAGGTGATGACGTAATCGCCCGCAGTGGCCGGCATGGTCAATTTCAGCGGGCTGCCTTCTGATGTGCGGGTCCAGTTTTCCCATCGGCTGGCACCCTTGGCACCGACCCGACCAATGCCGATGTAATCCTTTTGGTAATCCGGGCCTGTCCAGTTTACCTCGATGACCTCACCTGCCATGGCGGTTGCCGGGGCGGTGACGGTCGCGTCTAGAGGTTTGAGTGTGATCGGGATTGAGGCCAAAGGCGTGCGATCCTGTCGCTGGAAATAGGTGATGAGATACTCCCCCGGCGTTGCCGGCATCAAAAGGTCGATTGGGTTTCCGTCGCGTATCTGCACCCAATTTTCCCATTTTGCGCTGCCCGTCGCATCCACGCGTCCGATGCCGATATAATCATCTGGATAGTTTGGGCCCGTCCAGCCAACCTCGATCATAGAGCCAGCCGCGGCTTCGGTCGGAGCGACCAAGGTCGCGCTGATTTCGGTTGCCGTAAACGCGATGGTTTGGGCGGGCGTACGGTCTTGCCGCAAAAAATATGTGATTTCATAATCGCCCGGTGTTCCAGGTACGACCAGTTTGGCAGGTGTCCCGGCAGACGTATATGTCCAATTCTCCCATTGGTCAGAGCCATTTGCCCCAACCCGGCCGATGCCGATATAGTCCTCTGTGTAATCCGGCCCGGTCCATTCGACAATGATGTCCGATCCGGCCGGTGCCGAAGCAGGTGCACTGAGTGTGACGTCGACAGGTGTGACCTGAATCTCGCTTCCGCCAAGGCTCTCACGCTCGGCGCGCTTGAAATACTGAATCACATGCGGGCCTGTAACCGTCGGCACAAGAAGCTCGACCGGATTGCCGGAACTCGTCAGGGCGGAATTCTGCCACATATCGGCCCCGTCCGCGCCAGCGGCTCCAATGCCGATATAATCGCCTTTGTCATCCGGACCGACCCAGCCGACCTGAATAGTGCTGCCGGCCACCGCGGCCGCAGGGGCCACAAGACGGGCGGTTTCCTTGGGTTCTGGAAAGGCAATCTGAACTGCGGCTGTCTCTCCAATCGCCACAAACTGGCGGCTCAGCTCGGTTTCAAGGGCCACGCTGTAGGCAGTGGCGGTGTACGACCCTTCGGCAAGGTCCAGGGTCAGAGGGTTGGCGTCGGTTTCATCCAGAACAACACCGGACCTATCAGTCAATTCCCAAAGAACAGGGCCGGACACCAGCGTGTCGCTTCCTTCCAGTGTTGCAGTTAATGTTGTCGGAACAAGAATAGGTTCTGGTTCCGGCTCGGGCGTGGCGACGGCAACTTCGGTCAACGCGTCAATCAACTGATCCGCAGTGTCCGCCGTCAGGAACGTGCCGCCTGTCTCGTCGGCGATGCACTGCATCTGTGCCAGCGCTTCGGCGTCCGAACCGACATCAAAACCAATGACATGTGCTGTGAAATCAATACCCGCCTCCTCTAGCAACCGGGCAGCCGCACAAGGATCGGGATTGCAGGTTTCAACGCCATCGCTGACAAGAATAACGGTCGCTTTTTCTTCGGTATAGCGCAACGCCTGCGCAGCCGCGATCACCGCGTCTGTCATGGGGGTTTTGCCCAAAGGCTTGATCCCGTTCACCGCCTGTGCAATTTGCGTCGCCGTTCCCGGGGCAGGGGCCACAACCGTTTCGATATCGGTGCATTCGCCCCGTTCGCGATGGCCATAGACCGTCAGGCCCAGACCTTGCTCGACCGGAAAGTCAGACAACAACGTGCCCACGACATCTTGGGCTATGGTGATTTTCGCAACGCCGTCAACTTGCCCCCACATGGAGCCGGACCCGTCCATCACGAGCACGGTGTTGGGCTGGTCCTGCGCCATGGCGATAGTTGCAAATGCGGTGAACGATAATGCGAGAGGCAGTCTCATATGAATGTCCTTAAAGCGCCGGATGTAATGTAGAGCAGGAAAGCATGAACCATCCGTTCTGCACAGCCCCTTGTCGTCTGTCCGGGTAAGAAATCTGATCATAGGGCGCACCGGTTTGGGATCTTCGCAAGTCGGGTGGGTCGGTGCAGGCGATGGATCGGTGGTTTGACAACGCGCGGTCTGTCTTCCGAAAAATCTGGAAAACGTGCCCGCTATGCGCTGCAAAGACGGCTGATGTTTCGGGGCGGTCAGTGACGGAAAAAATCTTGTATCAGCATGTTGACTCAGAGTGTTCCCATGCCTAGCTAAGCGTCGTTAGCACTCAAGCTAAGAGAGTGACAACAGTCCTTCGGGGAGCGAGGGACTCTTAGTGAAACTTTGAGCAAGGAGACTCGAAGATGGCATTCAAACCACTTCATGACCGCGTGCTTGTCCGTCGTACGGAAAGTGACGAAAAAACTGCTGGTGGCCTGATCATTCCTGATAGCGCCAAGGAAAAGCCTGCAGAAGGCGTGGTTGTTGCGTGTGGCGCAGGCGCACGCGATGAGGATGGTGATCGGATCAAGATGGACGTTGCCGAAGGCGATTCCATCCTGTTCGGGAAATGGTCCGGTACAGAAGTCACAGTTGACGGTGAAGAACTCCTTATCATGAAGGAGTCGGACATCCTTGGCATCATCACGGATGGCGCAGCAGCGAAAGCCGCCTGAATGCCCCGCGTGATCGCGAATACACACTCTGACTAAATCAGTGGAGAATATGAGATGTCTGCAAAAGACGTAAAATTTGATACAGACGCCCGCAATCGCATGCTCAAGGGTGTCAACATCCTTGCCGACGCGGTGAAGGTGACCCTTGGCCCAAAAGGCCGTAACGTCGTTATCGACAAATCGTTTGGCGCACCGCGTATCACCAAAGACGGTGTTTCTGTCGCCAAAGAGATCGAGCTGGAAGACAAGTTCGAAAACATGGGCGCGCAGATGGTCAAAGAAGTGGCCAGCCGCACCAATGACGAAGCGGGTGACGGCACCACAACCGCGACTGTTTTGGCACAAGCCATCGTGAAAGAAGGCCTCAAGTCGGTTGCCGCTGGCATGAACCCGATGGACCTTAAGCGCGGAATTGATCTTGCGACGAATAAAGTTGTCGATGCGATCAAATCTGCGGCGCGTGAAGTCAAAGACAGTGACGAAGTTGCGCAGGTGGGTACTATTTCGGCAAACGGCGAAGCCGAGATTGGACGCCAGATCGCAGACGCGATGCAGAAGGTTGGCAACGAAGGCGTCATCACCGTCGAAGAGAACAAGGGCCTCGAGACAGAGACCGATGTTGTCGAAGGCATGCAGTTCGACCGCGGCTATCTGAGCCCCTATTTTGTCACAAACGCCGACAAAATGACAGCCGAGCTGGAAGACTGCATCGTGCTTCTGCACGAGAAAAAGCTGTCCTCGCTTCAGCCGATGGTTCCGCTGCTTGAGCAGGTGATCCAGTCCCAGAAGCCACTTTTGATCATTGCAGAAGACGTCGAAGGCGAAGCTTTGGCAACTTTGGTGGTGAACAAATTGCGTGGTGGCCTGAAGATCGCAGCGGTCAAAGCACCGGGCTTTGGCGACCGTCGTAAGGCTATGCTGCAGGACATCGCGATCCTGACAGGCGGTCAGGTGATCTCCGAAGACCTTGGCATGAAGCTTGAGAATGTCACAATGGATATGCTCGGCTCGGCCAAGAAAATCCAGATCACCAAGGACGAAACCACCATCGTAGATGGCGCAGGCGAGAAGTCCGAGATCGAGGCACGTGTTGCCCAGATTCGCAACCAGATTGAAGAAACCACATCTGACTACGATCGCGAAAAGCTGCAGGAGCGCGTTGCGAAGCTTGCCGGTGGTGTGGCTGTGATCCGCGTCGGCGGCATGACCGAAGTTGAGGTCAAAGAGCGTAAAGATCGTGTCGATGATGCACTGAACGCGACACGTGCTGCCGTTCAGGAAGGGATCGTCGTTGGTGGCGGTGTTGCTCTGGTGCAGGCTGGCAAGACGCTTGAAGGTCTCGACGGTGCGAACAGCGACCAGAATGTCGGAATTACCATCGTACGGAAAGCGTTGGAAGCGCCGCTGCGTCAGATCGCCGAGAACTCGGGTGTCGACGGATCGGTTGTTGCTGGTAAAATCCGTGAAAGCGACGATGTATCTTTCGGCTTCAATGCCCAGACCGAAGAATATGGCGACATGTTCAAGTTTGGCGTGATCGATCCGGCGAAAGTTGTCCGCACAGCATTGCAAGATGCAGCGTCCGTCGCTGGTCTGCTGATCACAACCGAAGCAATGGTGGCTGACAAGCCGTCGAAAGAAGGCGCACCAGCTGGTGGCGGTATGCCTGACATGGGCGGTATGGGCGGCATGATGTAAGTCTGCCTTTTCTTTTATCATCTGCAAAAGCGCCTTCGGGCGCTTTTGCTTTTTTGTCGCTAAAGAAAGCTAATTTTAGAAAATAATAACGACTGTACAGAATCTTCGTAAGAAGATTCTGCGGGACAGCAATTAATTTTTGTAAGACTTCAGTCCTCGATTGCGAGTGCTGCAGGCGCTCTCACCGTCTTTTCTAACATACTCGATTGATCCAGCACATGTGGCTGGCGATCATCCTCTTGCGACAAAAAAGAGAACGGCCCGCATCGCACTTGCCGGCGCAAATATAATCCGAAAGGCCGGTCCCGTAATTTTTTTGATGTCGGGGCTCCATCTCTGATGAGCATGGCGGGTATAGCCCGTCTGTTGGAACGCGTCTCTAGGCGTCTTATGGTTGTCGCCCTTCTAGGTTTGACGGGCGTGCTTTCGCCCGTAACGTTGCGGCCTCGCCTCTTTCTAAACCGTGCCGTAAGGCGTATCTCCCGAATATGTGCCGCGCATTGCTCCTTTCCCTGGCAACAGCTTTCAGCTGTTTGATCGCCGCTCCGGTCCGGGCGGATTGTGTTGTTCTTTTGCATGGTCTGGCACGCACCGAAACGTCGTTTGTCCTGATGCAATCGGTCCTCGAAGCCAAAGGCTATCGTGTCAAAGCACCGGGATACCCGTCAACCACGGCGCGGATTCGGTCTTTGGTCGATGAAACCCTGCCCGACGCGATGGCGCGCTGTGGTGATGATCGGGTTCATTTTATCACGCATTCGATGGGGGGCATTCTTTTGCGGGTTTGGTTGCAAGACAATCGGCCACCCAATCTTGGCCGTGTCGTTATGTTGGCACCGCCAAATCAAGGCAGTGAGCTGGTGGATCAATTGGGCGGGCTGGAGTTTTTCGAGTGGCTGAATGGCCCGGCCGGACAGCAATTGGGCACTGACCCAAAGGATTTGCCAAAGACACTGCCGCCTGTTGATTTTGACCTTGGTGTGATCGCTGGCAGTCGATCTCTGAACCCCTTTTTTTCGAGCCTCATACCAGGCGACGACGATGGCAAGGTTTCTGTTGCATCGACCAAAGTTGACGGAATGGCGGCGCATTTGACGCTTCCGGTCACGCACACATTCATCATGCAAGCGCCTTCGGTGATTGCACAAAGCGAATTGTTCTTAAGAACCGGCCGTTTCAATCCTGAACTGGATTGGACAGAAGCGATCAATACAAACGAATTGGCGTGCCTTCTGGGTATCTGCCCGGAGCCTCTTGATGACGATTGAGTGCACTTTGACAGGCGCGCGTGTTCTGGGGCCAGAGGGTTGGACTGGGGCATCGCTTTCGATGGCGCAGGGCGTTTTCCAAGATGAAAGGGCAGGCAAAGACATCGATCTTTCCGGGTTCTGGGTGCTCCCTGGACTTGTCGATGTGCATGGTGACGGATTCGAGCGTCACATGGCCCCGCGCCGGGGGGCCTTGCGGGAAGCCGAATTCGGTGTGCTCGCTGTGGCCTCGGAACTTGCTGCAAATGGCATCACAACGGCCGTGCTTGCGCAGTTCTTTAGCTGGGAAGGCGGGATGCGGGGCCCGGATTTTGCCGAACATGTGTTTGAAAGCGTCTGCGCGGTGCGCGGGTCCGTGCCGGTCGATCTGCAGCTTCAGCTTCGGCTTGAGACGCACCTGATGGACGAGTTCGGGCGTGCGGAAACTGCCATCGACCGGTACGGCATCAGATATCTGGTTTTCAATGATCACTTGCCACATAAACGCTTGTCCGAAGGGCGCAAACCACCGCGTCTGACGGGGCAGGCGTTGAAAAGCGGGCGCAGTCCGGAAAGCCATCTTGCCTTGATGCAAGACCTTCATAGTCGCTCGGACGAAGTTGAGGCGTGCGTCGACGCACTCTCGCAGCGGCTGCGGGCCAAAGGGGTGGTTCTGGGCAGTCACGACGACACAACAGCCAAGGATCGCGCGGTTTGGACACAACGTGGCGCGATGGTCAGTGAATTTCCCGAAACATACGAAGCAGCACAAGCGGCCCGGCGGGACGGTGCGCATATTGTCTTGGGTGCCCCCAATGTTGTGCGCGGGGCAAGCCATGCGGGAAATATTGCGGCCGCAGATCTGGTTGGGGCCGGATTGTGCGACGCGCTTGCTTCGGACTATCACTATCCGTCACCATTGCGGGCGGCGTTTCGGCTGGAGGAGTTAGGGCTTTGTGATCTGGCCAAGGCGTGGTCGATGATATCGTTGGGGCCAGCACGGCTTTTGGGGTTTCAGGATCGCGGAAACCTGGCACCGGGGCAGCGGGCTGATCTGATCGTGCTTGATCCAAGCAATCGCAGGATCATGGCAACCATCGCAGCCGGCCGTGTTGCCCATATGACCGGCGCTGTTGCAGAGCGGTTTCTGGGATAAACCTGCGTCTTCATTCGGTTCAGCCGCGCTTGATGTGGTTCACATGCCCCATTTTGCGACCGGGTTTGGTTTCCGCCTTGCCATAAAGATGCAATGCCGCGTCAGCCGTTGACGCAAGTTCCGGAACACGGTCCATATCGCTGCCAATCAGGTTTTCCATCACGACATCTGCAAACCGTTGTCCATCGCCCAATGGCCATCCGGCCACCGCTCGGATATGTTGTTCGAACTGATCGACGACACATCCGTTTTGTGTCCAATGTCCGGAATTGTGCACCCGGGGGGCGATCTCGTTCACGATCAAACCGGCGTCAGTGACAAACAACTCAACACCAAGCACTCCGACATAGTCCAATGCATTCAGCACTTTTGCCGCCAACAAAACGGCATCCGTGCGCTGTGTCGGGGTTAACCGTGCCGGAACCGTTGTTGTCCGCAGGATACCGTCAGAATGAACATTTTCGCCCGGATCAAAAGCGGCAATGGAGCCGTCCTGCCCACGCGCAGCAATGACCGAGACCTCGTGCGAGAAATCGACGAAACCTTCAAGAATGGCCGGGGCACCTGCCATGTCTGCAAAGGCCCGATCCGCGTCATCCTCCGTTTTGATCCGCGACTGCCCTTTGCCATCATACCCAAATCGGCGCGTCTTGAGGATGGCCGGTGCGCCGATTGTTTTTAACGCAGTGGCCAGGCTTGCGGCATCGGGTATGTCTGCAAACGGGGCCGTGTTCAGACCAAGATCCCGCAGAAACGTCTTTTCCGTCAACCGGTCCTGACTGACCCGAAGGGCATCGCGGCCGGGCCGGATAGGGGCGGCATCCTGCAGCACATCCAAAGCGGCGGTTGGGATGTTCTCGAACTCATAGGTGATCACATCGACGGCATCGCCAAACATGCGCAGGGCGGCTTTGTCGTCATAGGATGCGGTTGTCACGGCATCTGCCACATGGCCCGCAGGGGGCTGTGCGCCGGGTTCAAAAACATGGCAACGAAAGCCTAGCCGACTGGCGGCAACCGACAACATACGGCCCAATTGGCCACCGCCGATGATGCCAATCGTTGATCCAAGAGCAAGCGGGTGTGTCATAGTTTATCCGTCATCAGAAGGGGCGTCGGGGATCGACGCTGATAGGTCGTCACGCCATTGATCAAGCCGCGTTGCAAGCGCTTTATCCTGCAAGGCAAGAATGCCGGCAGCCATCAACCCCGCATTTGCCGCACCTGTCGCGCCGATGGCCATCGTGGCTACGGGAAAGCCTCGGGGCATCTGCAGGATTGAATAGAGGCTGTCGACGCCCGACAATGCGCGGGTTTGCACCGGCACGCCGATTACGGGCACGCGGGTTTTGGACGCCATCATGCCCGGCAGATGCGCAGCACCGCCAGCCCCGGCAATGATCACCTGCAATCCGCGCGACACTGCGGATGTGCCATATTCCCAAAGCCGGTCCGGCGTGCGATGCGCAGACACGATTTTGGCCTCAAACGGGATCTCCAGCGCATTAAGAAGCGCGGCCGCTTCTTTCATGGTGGGCCAATCGGACTGGCTGCCCATGATGATGCCAACTTTGATCGTCTCGGGCATGTGTCGCGTCCCTTCAGGTATTCAGAACGCGCACTATAGCCAGAACGGAAAGAGGGGCAACTCAGGCAATGATGTCGGGCAGCAATCGGTCTTCGATCAAGGCGATCTTGTCTTTCAAAAGCAGCTTTTTCTTTTTGAGACGTTGCAACGTCAATTGATCGGCTGTGCCAGTCTCTTGAAGCGCGCGAATCGAGTCGTCCAGATCGCGGTGCTCACGCCGAAACACCTCAAGTTCAACCTTGAGCACTTCATCGGTTTTCATCGCCAGATCCGTTGGGGCATTCATAGCGCGCGCAGTCCTTAATGTTACGTAGACTCAAAAGATAGCCGCAAACTCCGATTCCGCAAAGCCCTTGCGTCGCTGGCGTGGCATCCCCATATTCTTAATCACAGGTCGCCATAACGGGGCCAGAACAACACAGTCGCTTTACGCAAAAGGACGTGTCGATGACGAAATTGACGTTGGGATCGTATCCCCATCTGCTCGGGTTTGAGCAATTGGAACGCCTTCTGGAACGGACCGCAAAATCCGGCAACGAAGGATATCCACCCTTCAATATCGAACAGACGTCGGATGCATCTTATCGCATCACGCTGGCTGTTGCGGGCTTTCGGGAACAAGATCTCAGTATAACCGTTGAGGATAGGCAGCTGGTCATTCGTGGCCGACAGCAAGACGACAGCGCCGAGCGCGTTTTCCTGCATCGCGGGATTGCCGCCCGTCAGTTCCAGCGGAGCTTTGTATTGGCAGACGGTGTCGAAGTGGGAGAAGCGATCATGGAGAACGGGCTTTTACATGTCGATCTGACATTGTCTCGCCCTGAAACCGTGGTTCAGACAATCCAGATCAGGAAAGGGTAAGACATGAACACGCCGTATGATTTCAAAGACGCGGACACCTCGAAGGTGGTCTATGTCCGTTCCGTAGAGGTTGCGGACCTGCCAGAAGATGTCCAGGACGAGGTCGGAAACCAGAAAACCATCTACGCGGTGCACCGCGCCGATGGAGAGCGTTTGGCCTTGGTCAAGGACCGCAAGCTGGCCTTTATGCTTGCGCGCCAGAATGATCTGGCACCGGTCACTGTCCACTAAACGGTTGACCACTAACCAATGACGCTTTGGCGTTCAGGCCTGAACCACAGGATGGAATAGGCCTATGCCTCACACAAAACCCGCGCCACTTTGACAGCGACGCGGGTTTTCGCGACGATGATCACAGACAGTTACTGCGCCGCAATCAGTCCAAGGCTTTCCAGTTTGAGGATGACTTGATGCGCGCAATTGTCGACTTCGACGTTTTCCGTCTCAACGCGCAGTTCAGGATCTTCGGGGATATCATAGGGGTCCGATATGCCCGTGAACTCCTTGATTTTGCCTTCGCGCGCCAGCTTATACAGCCCCTTACGATCGCGGCGCTCGCATTCTTCGATGCTCGTCGAAACATGCACTTCGATGAAGGCTCCGAATTGCTCGATCTCTTCGCGAACGGCGCGGCGGGTCGTGGCATAGGGCGCAATGGGCGCACAAATGGCAATGCCGCCGTTTTTGGTGATTTCAGAGGCGACATAGCCGATACGCCGGATGTTCAGATCGCGGTGTTCTTTGGAAAAGCCCAGCTCGGAGGACAGGTTTTTCCGCACGATATCGCCATCCAACAATGTGACCGGACGGCCGCCCATCTCCATCAGCTTGACCATAAGCGCATTGGCAATCGTTGATTTGCCAGACCCGGAATAACCGGTGAAAAACACGGTAAATCCCTGTTGTGACCGAGGCGGGCGCGTTTTGCGCAGTTCGGTGACAACCTCGGGGAACGAGAACCATTCCGGAATATCCAGACCTTCGGACAGACGGCGGCGCAGTTCGGTGCCCGATATATTCAGGATCGTGACATCGTCCTTGTCGACAATTTCGTCCATCGGCTCGTATTGCGCGCGTTCCTGCACGTAGACCACGTGTTTGAAATCGACCATCTCGATGCCGATTTCCGCCTCGTGTTTGCGGAACAGATCCTGCGCATCGTAGGGCCCATAAAAATCCTCGCCTTTGGAGTTCTTGCCGGGCCCGGCATGGTCGCGCCCAACGATAAAATGCGTGCAACCATGGTTTTTGCGGATCAGCCCATGCCAGACCGCCTCGCGCGGGCCGGCCATGCGCATGGCCAGGTTCAAAAGGCTCATCGTGGTCGTCGATTGCGGGTATTTGTCCAGCACCGCCTCGTAACAGCGCACGCGGGTGAAGTGATCCACATCCCCAGGCTTGGTCATGCCGACAATCGGATGGATCAAGAGGTTCGCCTGCGATTCCTTGGCGGCGCGGAAGGTCAGTTCCTGATGCGCCCGGTGCAGCGGGTTGCGGGTTTGAAAGGCCACCACCTTGCGCCAGCCCAGCTTGCGGAAATAGGCGCGCAATTCGTTCGGTGTATCGCGACGGGCGCGGAAATCATAATGCACTGGCTGCTGAATGCCCGTCACCGGGCCACCCAGATACACTTTGCCTGCTGTGTTGTGCAGATAATTGACCGCTGGATGCGCATCATCATCCGCCCCGAACACCATTTTGGCTTCGTGCGATTTGTCAGGCGTCCAGCGGTCAGTCACCGTCATGGTGCCAAGGATCACACCTTCCTGATCGCGCAGGGCGATGTCCTGCCCGATTTCAAGGCTGGCCGCGAAATCCTCTGACACGTCCAGCGTGATCGGCATCGGCCAAAGTGTGCCATCGGCAAGGCGCATGGTGTCGACGACGCTGGTGTAATCAGCTTCGCTTAGAAATCCCTTAAGCGGGTTGAACCCACCATTCATCAGCAGTTCCAGATCGCAAATCTGGCGCGGTGTCAGATCATGACTGACAAGATCAGCTGCGTCCTGTTTTAGCTTTTGAGCGCTGTCATACGAGACATACAGCTCGGTGATCGGGGCAAGGTTCTGGGGATACATGTGTCTGCTCACTCATATTTTCGGCGCTGGTTACGCCCGGGTTCTACTGCTGTCCAGTGTCAGGAGAAAACTAACACGGAAATCGCCAGGAACTGCGCGTTTTATGACGAAATCGGCCTTCGCCTTTGATGTGCCGGTCGGGATTTGACCTTGGTCAAAGTGCGCTCGGGAAACACATGTTATGATCTGAATGTGTAGGCAAAACTAATCTTACGGAGGTCTGACCAAGTCCATGCCCAAATTTAACCAAACCGCCGCTTTGGCCGTGTCGCTTGTTGCGATGGCCAGCGGAGCTTCTGCATCGGCTGAACTCAGAGAGTTGGCGCTGGATATCTTCTCGCCGCTTCCATCCACCATTCCTGCGGTAAAGGACAATCCGATCACGCCCGAGAAAATCGACCTTGGAAAAGCGCTTTTCTTTGACCCACGTATGTCGGCGTCGGGTGTCTTTTCCTGCAACTCGTGCCATAACTTGGCGACAGGCGGGGATGACAACATGCCGGTGTCCATTGGCCACGGCTGGCAGAAAGGCCCGCGCAATTCGCCGACGGTGCTGAATTCGGTCTTCAACGACGCGCAGTTCTGGGACGGGCGCGCGGCGGACCTTGCCGAGCAGGCCAAAGGCCCGGTGCAGGCGGGCGTGGAGATGGCGAACACCCCGGAAAACGTCATTGCGACACTCAACTCGATGCCGCAATATGTTGACTGGTTCCGCGCTTCTTTTCCGGACGAGGAAGATCCCGTCACTTTCGACAATTTCGCCAAGGCGATCGAGGCATACGAGGCAACGCTGATCACCCCGTCGCCTTTTGACGCATGGTTGAACGGCGACGACGCGGCGCTCAGCGATATTGAGCTTGCCGGGCTGGAACTGTTTGTCGATTCCGGATGCGCAAGCTGTCACGGCGGCATTAACCTTGGGGGTGAGGGGTATTATCCGTTTGGTCTTGTCGAAAGACCGGGTGCCGACATTCTGCCCGAGGGCGACAAGGGCCGGTTTACCGTGACTGAGACAGTTGACGACGAATATGTTTTCCGTGCCTCGCCGCTTCGTAACATTGCGGTCACGGCCCCCTATTTCCATTCCGGAGTTGTTTGGGATCTAGAAACCGCCGTGGCTGTCATGGCCGAATCGCAGTTGGGTGCCGACCTTGACGATGAGGACATCACCGCGATCACCGCCTTCCTTGGCTCGCTGACCGGTGAGATGCCGGATGTCACCTATCCGGTGTTGCCTGCCGAGACTGCGGAGACACCACGCCCGACAGGAGAGGTGAAGTAACGCACATCCTATCCGCATTTATGGATCAGGTCGGGCAGATGTGCCCGACCTTTTTTATCATCACTCCGCTGCAGGCACTTCCGCGCCATAGCCAAGCGGTTCCGAGACATCCTTGCCATCATCATCGCCCTGTTCGGCGAGGAACTTCTCGGCCTCCAGGGCCGCCATGCAGCCCATACCGGCGCTGGTCACGGCCTGACGGTAAATGTGATCCGTCAAATCGCCCGCCGCGAAAACGCCGGGAATCGAGGTCGCTGTGCTGTCCGGCTTTGTCACGACATAACCGCCCATATGCGTCTCAAGCTTGTCCTTGACCAATTCGTTCGCCGGGGCGTGGCCGATGGCGATGAACACACCTTTGCACGGGATGTCCGTAATCTCGCCGGTCTGCACATTCTTGGCCTTCACGCCTTCGACACCTTTGGGCATGTCCGTGCCATACACCTCTTCAAGCTGGTGGAACCACAGCGTTTCGATCTTCGGATTCTTGAACAGCCGGTCCTGCAAGATCTTCTCGGCCCGCAATTCATCGCGCCGATGAATCAGCGTGACCTTCGATGCAAAATTCGTCAGGAACAGCGCCTCTTCCACGGCCGTGTTGCCGCCACCCACCACGACGATCTCTTGTCCACGGTAAAAGAACCCGTCGCAGGTCGCGCAGGCCGACACGCCAAACCCCTTGAACGCCTCTTCCGAGGGCAGGCCCAGCCATTTCGCCCGCGCCCCTGTGGCAAGGATGATGGCATCTGCCGTGTAGACCGTGCCGCTGTCGCTGTGCGCCGTGAACGGACGGTTATCAAGGTCAAGCGACGTGACGAGGTCTCCGATAATCTCGCAGCCGACGGCGCGTGCATGGGCCTCCATCCGCACCATCAGATCCGGTCCCTGTACCTCGGTATCGCCCGGCCAGTTTTCGACCTCGGTGGTCGTGGTCAACTGGCCACCCGGCTCCATGCCTTGCACAAGGATGGGCTCTAGCATGGCGCGGCTGGCATAGACGCCGGCAGTGTATCCTGCCGGGCCAGAGCCGATGATAAGAACCTTGGTGTGGCGTGTATTTGACATGGGGCAGCCTCGCATCGCGCAGATTTCAATGTATTGAAAACTGCATATAAGCCTGCCAGGCGCGCTTCGCAAATGCCGGGGCGTCGACAGCGCGTCACCCTGCCGCAGCGAGGGATGCGTTAATATTGTTGCGCGATCTTGAAACAATATTGCGCGCAACTGCATAGCGTATATAACAAAGATGTAACTGCGGGAATGCGTTCGAATGCCATCACATCGTCTCGATCCAATTGATCGCAAAATTCTGGCCGAGCTTCAGGCGGATGGTCGTATGACCAATGTCGAATTGGCGCGACGTGTCGGAATTTCCGCGCCGCCGTGTCTGCGGCGGGTGCGCACATTGGAAGAGCAGGGCTTCATTCGTGGCTATCATGCCGAAGTGGACCCCCGCGAACTTGGTTTTGAAGTGCAGGTTTTTGCAATGGTCGGTCTGCAAAGCCAGGCCGAGGCTGACCTGCGGGTTTTTGAAGAATTGTGTCGCGGTTGGCCGCTGGTGCGCGAATGCCATATGCTAAATGGGGAGGTGGATTTCATTCTCAAATGTGTGGCCCCGGATTTGAGCACTTTTCAAAGCTTCCTGACCAGCGATCTTTTGACGTCGCCGAATGTTGGGAGCGTCAAGACATCTTTGGTTATTCGGGGCGCGAAGGATGAGCCCGGCGTGCCCTTTGACATTCTGGAAGCGCGGTTGACGCAACCGGAATAACCGGTCACGCGACGCGTAGCGTCTCGATCACGTCGCGGGTGGTGCGCGGGAAGGCAAGATCTCCAAAGCCGTCCAGATCGTCGAGATGTTTGAACATGGACTGCATCATTGCCCGGACATTTGTGCCGATTTCAGCCGCCGACACGCGCCCCGGATGATAGCTTTCAAGCTCGTGACCGTTTGCGCGGACAATTCCATGCCGACGCAAGGCAAAATGATAAAGCTGGACCGAACCGGGCGGCGTAATCCGCAAGATACGATCTCCATCGATGTAATCTGACGCGGGCGCAAGCACGGCGTCGCAATTCAAAAGGTCGGCAAAACGGTCCTGTCGCACAACAATATGTGCAGCCGGACCAAGCAAAAGATCGCTTTGGTCCATCCCGTCGCCGGGTAATCTGAGCAAATAGGAGAGAGAGGTCGTGTCGCTGGCAAAATGTGGCAGATAGCTGGTGCTGCCGATCCAGACCACAGGTTCGGGGCCGCGATGGGTTTCCACAAGATCACCGGGGATCAGGTCTTCCACCGCGATCTGGCCCATGACTGTTGAGATGAGTGTCCCGCGGGCAAAGGCCGAAGCGCAGGCTTCGAAAATCGGCGTGGCCGGAATGGTAAAGGTAGAGGCGTCGATTGTGTGGTCAGATAGAAAAGCTGCAGCCTCGATTGTGCGGGTGAGAGGAGTATCGCGTCGAGGCTGCCCGTCAAACGTAGCAACTTGGTCTTTGGAAACGGCATTGGCGTTGAAATCGTCCGATAACGACTGGCTGCGAGGGGACTGGGCCATGTGATCACCTTTCGGTTAGGTCACATCCGTGCTGGCCCCCACCAACAACACCAGAATGACGGTGCGATTTCTTTGAATAATGAATGGTCTGAAACGTCTTGATTCGTCAAATTTCAAAAACAATTGGCCGCGCAATTGCGGCCAATGAAAACGAACTCGTTCAATTGTACGGTGCGCCGCAACACTGACGCCATAATCGGCAAGGAATGTGGCGATGCGCGACGCAATTCCGGCGCTTTACGCCTGTTTGCGCACTGGCAGGTTTGCGCTTTCTGCCTTGATGCGGGCGAACATGGCTTTGCGTGCGGCCCCCCGCTGAAACGGAAGGGCGGGTGCCTCCTCTTTGGAAGCGGCGACGACGGAAGCGATGAATTTTGAACTGCGCGACATTGGACTGCTCCGGGCTTTTGGCGTTGTTGTTTTGTTAAGCCTAAACAACCCTCACAATTGGGCGCGTTTGTGACGGAACGTGGACAATCCCGGTGTATTCCTGTGATTGATTGGGGCAGCGACGCAATCTTACCCCGATCAGCGCTAAAGCCGGATAACAGACATCAAACGCCCGTAATCGGCCTCTCGCGCATGTGTGGCGCGACGATATGAATAAAACCGCTCTGCGTCGGAATAGGTGCAATGGCGCGTCCATTCTGCGACAACGCCAGCAGATCTTAACCGGTGCAAGCCAAAGCCGGGCAGATCAAAATGAAATCGGTCATTCGCGCCATTTACAAAGAAACGCGCGTTCTGCGGGTCTTCGGCAAGAAAGGTGTCCAGAAACTCTGGACCCACTTCGTAACACCTCTGACTGATGCTGGGCCCAATCACGGCATGAATTCCCTCCAGGGTGGCCCCCAGATCAGTCATCGCCTCAACAGTCGCATCCAGCACGCCATCCAGCGCCCCACGCCATCCGGCATGCGCCGCGCCAACCACACCCGCATCCGCGTCGGCAAACAGGACAGGCTGGCAATCCGCAGTCAGAATACCAAGAGCAACTCCGGGCGTATCCGACACCATTGCGTCGGCTTCGGGTTTCGGCGACTCAAGCGGGCCGCGCACGATTTGCACCTTGGCGGAATGGGTCTGGTGAACCGTGATCAGATGCTCCAGCGGCACGGTCATCGCGTCTGCGACGCGCGCGCGGTTGATGGCCACGATTTCGGATTGGTCTGTCGATCCGGTTCCACAATTCAGTCCGGCAAAGACACCGGAAGACGCCCCGCCGCGCCGTGTAAAAAAGCCGTGGCGAAACGGCACGAGGCTATCGGATGTGATGATTTCAAGCGTCATGTATCCAATCCGGGTGGTGGTGACACGGTACCGGGATAGACCCCTAGCACTTTGAACAAGGAACCCATTTCGTCGGGATGGGTCAACCGCCGATGTGCCGAAATATGCGATGCAAGCGCCGCGCCATCAAGCGTTCGGGCCAAAGCCTGCGCGCGTGCCGTGATCCCCAAACGTTCCAGAAACACACCCTGCGCTGTCAGCGCTGTTACCGCGCAGCCATGGGCGGTTGCCGTCTGGCTGAGCGGTTCAAAATCCACATGCGCCGTTAGGTCCGCCTGTCCGGGATCTGCAAAGGGATCAACCGGTTGATGGGCCTTTACGGCCTGAAACGTGTCGCCAATCGACCGCCAGCCACCGTAATCAATAACCAAGGCAATGCCGCCTTGGGCGGCAATCCGTTGTGCGATCTCGTCCATCACCGCTGTGGCCTGCGCGCATGTTTCCACCAGGGCACCGTCGGTTGTGTCGTCCAGACGGTGATCCAAAGCCGCAATAGGGGCGGGGTCGCTCAGACCGCGCTGAAATGTGGTGTCCCCGGCAAGACCGACCATCACCTCGCGCCAGCCCTTTGGATCACGCTGAAATTGCCGAATGGGCAGCGCATCGAAAAATTCGTTCGCAAGGCAGAACAAGGGGCGATCCGAAGGAAGTGTTTCGACACTTGTGTGCCACTGAGGTGCATGCGGATCAAGCGCATCGGCCTGAATATTCCTCAGGCGCGGTGACGCCTCTACCAGATGCAGTTCCATCGCCTCATGAAATCCCGGCACATGTGCCGTCGCGCGCAGAATATCCGCCATCAGTGTACCGCGCCCCGGACCCAGCTCTGCCAGGGCAAAGGCCGCGGGCATGCCTTGATCCATCCAGCTTTGCGCAAGACACACCCCCACCAATTCTCCGAACATCTGACTGATCTCGGGTGCGGTGGTGAAATCGCCTTCGGCCCCGAACGCGTCTTGCGTGGTGTAATAGCCGAATTTTGGATGCAGCAGGCAGGCCGACATATATTGAGCCAGCGTCAGCGGACCCGTCGTCCTGATTTGCTGTCGCAATATGTCGTCGAGTGTCGTCATGCGCGTTTGGCGGTTTTCCAAAGATAAAGCCCGATCAGGATCATGGGCACGGACAGCACCTGACCCATGGTCAGTCCAAGGCCGTTAATGTGCAGCGCCAGCCCCAACGGATTTCCGTCCGAGACAAATTGTGCGTCAGGCTGGCGGACAAATTCCACAAGAAATCGCGCCAACCCATAGCCAGCGACGAACAAACCGACAATTGTGCCGGGCGCTTTGAGCGCACCGCGCCGGAAGGCCAGCCAAAGCAAAACCGCGCCCAACAGCAGCCCCTCTAGCACCGCTTCGTAAAGCTGCGATGGATGGCGCGCGCAGATTTCGCCCAGTGCCTGACCGCAGCTTTGCGCGGCTTGGCCCGGAAACTGGACACCCCAGGGCAACGTTGTGGGTCTGCCCCAAAGCTCTGCGTTGATGAAATTGGACACCCGACCAAGAAACAGTCCGACGGGTGTGGCAAGCGCCATCATGTCAGCCGCCGGACGCAGCGGGATGCTGGCGCGCTGGCAATAGATCAACGCGGCAACCACAACGCCCACAAACCCGCCATGAAACGACATCCCGCCTTGCCAGATCGCAAGGATTTCACCAGGATTGGCCAGGTAATAGGCGGGTTGGTAGAACAGAACAAACCCCAATCGCCCGCCAAGAATGACCCCGACAATCACCCAGGTCAGCAAATCCTCGACCTGTTGTGGGGTCATCGGCGGCCTCTCAGACGGCCACAAGGCAGGCCGTTTCACGGCAGCGACCGCAATCCTCCAACCGATCAGGATACCCGCGATATAAGCGAGCGCATACCAGCGCAGGGCAAACTCCATTCCGAAAATCGAAATCGAAAAAAGCTCGGGCGAAATATTCGGAAAGGGAATACCAGTGGACATGGGCGCAGATGTTCATCGCTCTGCGGCGAAGTCAACCTTGTGCGATGCGGCTGTGCAGCCCATATAGAAGTCAATCAAGAACCGGAGAATGCAATGCAGACCCGTAACAAGGTATTTGAAGACATTTCGCAGCTGATGACCAACGCAATGGGCGTGGCACAGGGTGCCAAGGACGAGGCTGAAACCGCGATGAAGTCCATGATGGACCGCTGGCTCGCCGACCGCGATTTCGTCACGCGCGAAGAATTCGACGCGGTGCGCGCCATGGCGCAGAAGGCCCGTGAAGAGAACGAAGCGCTCAAGGCGCGGCTCGATGCGATGGACGCCTCGAAGACGTAAGCGCATAGCCGTGCAACGCCGGGCCGCGGTGCGGCGATGTGCGGCGGCCTTTGTCCTTGAGTCCGCCACAGTATAGCGGAGATTTCAGCGGCGGATCACCGCCTCCGCCTCAATCTCGACTTTGTAGTCCCCGATCAACTGGCCGATCTGAAACAGCGTGTTGGCCGGTTTGATATCGCCGAACACCCGCCCGTGCGCCTTTGACACGGCCAGCACATCGTCGGCATCGCTCAGATACACCCGCGTGCGCACCACGTCTTCCATAGACGCCCCGAGCGCTGTCAAAGCCGCGCTGATCTTGTCGAGCACATAGGTCGTCTGCGCGCCTGCATCGCCCGGTGCCACGGCGCGGTCCAAACCATGCGTTGCCGTTGTTCCCGACACGAACACCCGATCCCCGATCCGATGCGCGCGGCAATAGCCCGCGATATCTTCCCATTCACTCCCCGACAGCACCCGCCGTTCACCGGGCCGCCCCGGCACGTCCTCGACCGTCACGGCGCTGGGCATCGTATCAAGATGATGGCTGAGGTCGCCACTTGCGGTCAGGAACGGCGGCTTGCGATATTCGTCGCCGCAATCGCCGAGCAGCGGCGTGGTTGCCTCGAACGCCGCATTCAGGCGGGCGTGATCCTCGGCATCCAACGCGAACTGGAACAGTTTGAGGTTGTCGTCGCTATGCCGCGCCTCGCCCAACCGCGCGCCGATGATGACGCCGGCAACCGCCTCGTTCTCCAGCACCCAGCGTGTTGCCACATTGGCAATGGACACGCTGTGCCTCAAAGCCACTTCTGACGCCGCGTGCAACACCGTCTGGTAGGCCTCCCACCCGCCAGCCGTGTCGATGAAGCGCTTGTATTTCATCTTCGACCAGTCGGTGATCTCGTCCGGCTCCGGCTGGCCCAGCCAGCGTTCTGACAGGAACCCGCCCTGCAACGTGCCGTAGCAGAGCAGCTTCACACCCCATTGCGCGCAGACCTCTGACAGTGGCCCGGTGGCGCGACGATCCAAAAGCGAGCAAGGCACCTGATTGCTCACAATCGGCACGCCTTCGGCCAAGGCCAGATGCAAATGCGCGGCGTCGAAATTGGTCAGCCCGATCTCTCCGATCAGCCCTTCCTCGCGCAGCTTTGCCATCTCGTGCAGTGCGTCGAGCCAGGCGGGATGCTCGAAACTCCACCAGTGAAATTGCAGCAGATCCATCCGGTCCACGCCGAGCCGATCCAACCGTTCCTGCACGCCCGCGCGCACCACGTCTGCCGTCATCGGGCCGGGCGTCGGGCACCATTTGGTACAGACCGTCGCCTGCTGACCCCGCTTCAAAAGCGCCCCGGTAAGGATCTCGGCCGTGCCATAATGATCCGCCATATCGAACGTATCGAACCCGGCCTGCGCATAGGCGGCAAGGTGGTCTGCGCCCACCTCGGGATCAATCAGATCGCCGTCTTTCTCAATATCTGCGACCTGCCAAAGCCCCACGAGGGCGCGGCGGATGGTCAGGCTGTTGGTCAGGCGGACTGTATCAGGTGTCATGCCGCATGTGTTACCGCGATGATGGCGTTTGACAAGCCGCAAAGAACCCCGCAACCATGCACGGGGGATCTTGGGCAATCAAATCAAGGAATTGCGGTGGCGCAGGGGGACGACACATTCTGGCTCTATGACCTGAAGGTCGAAACCGTCGTCGGCGACCGCGCTTCGGTCTGTCGTCATGTCGAGGGCGAGAGCTTTCGGGTTGAGGGCGAACTTTTGGTCTTTGACGAACAGCAGAAAGTGTCGATGTATGCTTTGGCCGCGTTGCTCCCGTTGTTGCCCGCCAAACAAAGGCCGACGGCAGAGCAGGACTGGATGTCCACAGATGCCGAAGTGGCCTGCCCCGACCCGCATTGCGGCGGGCGCTTCCGCGTGACCCGCACTGGCAAGCGCACCTTTCGCCATTCCGAGACCACGGGCTTGCCCGACCAGCGCGACACGCCCTACTGGAAGGACGCGACATGACCGTCGAGACTACAGACCTGCGGCCCGGCCATAGGATCAGCCGCGTCATTCGCGGTGGCTGGCAATTGGCGGGCGACCATGGCCCGGTGGACCGCGCGCAGGCGATCCGGGATATGGAGGCGTTCGTCGACGCGGGCCTCTTCACCTTCGACTGCGCCGACATTTACACGGGCGTCGAAGAGATGATCGGCGAGTTCATTGCCGACCTGCGCGCGCGGCGCGGGGCGTCTGTCGTGGATCGAGTCTGCGTGCATACGAAACTGGTGCCAGACCTGACGCGACTTGCTGACCTGAGGCCAGATGAGGTGACGGCCATTGTGGATCGTTCACTTAAGCGTTTGCAGGTCGACCAACTCGACCTCGTCCAGTTTTTCTGGTGGGACCTGAACCAAGGCAACGCGGTGGACAGCCTAGCGGTGCTGAAAGACCTGCAAGCTGAAGGCAAGATCAGGACGCTGGGCACAACCAACTGGGACCGGCAGAAGATGCAGCCCTTCGTTGATGCCGGGTTTGATCTGGCCTCGGCGCAGGTGCAGTATTCTGTTCTGGATCGACGGCCCGCCAATGGCCTGACCGACTGGGCCGCGCAGCACGATATGCAGCTGATCTGCTACGGTACGCTGGCTGGCGGGTTCCTGACCGAGAAATGGTTGGGCGCACCTGACCCCGGTTTCACGTTCGAGAACCGCAGCCTGATCAAGTACCGGCTGATCATCGACGAATTCGGCGATTGGGAGCAGTTCCAGACCCTGCTGCGCGCGCTGAAAGCAGTGGGCGACAAGTACCGCGTCTCGCTCTCTGCCGTTGCCACCCGCTGGGTGCTCGACCAGCCGCAAGTCGCCGCTGCCATCGTCGGCGCGCGCTATGCAAGGCACTTGCCGCAAACGCTTCAGACGTTTGATGTCAAACTGATGCCCGAAGATTACGCCATCATCCAGAACGTGCTGGATCAGGCGAACGGCCCAAATGGCGATGTCTATTCGCTCGAAGGCGACCGGAGCAGCCGTCACGGGCGGATCATGAAATACAACCTCAACACCAACCCGAACGACGCCGTGCATGGCTGACCCGGTTCTGCACATTGACGGGTTGACCCGTGACTTCGGCGACTTCCGCGCGGTGGATGACGTGTCTTTGACCATTCAAGCAGGCACCATCACCGGCCTGATCGGCCCCAACGGCGCGGGCAAGACGACGCTGTTTAACGTGCTCACTGGCATGCTGCCGCCCACGGCGGGGCGCGTGTTTCTGAACGGGCAGGATGTGACCAGCAAAGCGCCCGACAAACTGTTCGCGCTTGGTATGGGCCGCACGTTCCAAATCCCGCGCCCCTTTGCCAAGATGAGCGTGCTTGAGAACGTCATGCTGGCCCCGCTGGCACAGGCCGGGGAACGCCTTTGGGGGCCGTTTCTGAGCGCGGGAAAAATGCGCGATCAGGAGGCGGCCATTCGTAAAAAGGCGATGGAGGTGCTCGATTTCGTCACCCTCGCGCTGCTCGCGGATCAGGCCGCTGGGCAGATTTCGGGCGGGCAGATGAAGCTCTTGGAACTCGCCCGCATCCTGATGGGCGACCCGAAACTGATCCTGCTCGACGAACCCGCCGCGGGGGTGAACCCGACGCTGACCAACACGCTGATCGAAAAGATCGAAGAGCTGAACCGCGGCGGCAAGACCTTTGTTATCATCGAGCATGACATGGATTTCGTCATGGAGCACTGCAATCCGGTCATCGCGCTGGCCGAGGGGCGCAAGGTGTTCGAGGGTACGGCAGAGGAGGCGCAGAACAACACGGTGCTGCTTGATGCCTATCTTGGGGCGCAGGTCGCATGACGGCCTTGGTCGCGCAGGGCATCGTGGCGGGCTACGTGCCCGATCTGCCGATCCTCAAGGGCGTGTCCCTGATGGCGGAAACTGCGAAAGTGACGGTCATCATCGGCCCGAACGGCGCGGGCAAATCGACGCTGATCAAGGCGGTGGCGGGGTTGGTTCCGGTGTCCTCGGGGTCGGTCGCGTTGAACGGGGCGGACATTACGAACCCGAGGCCAGACCAAATGGGCGCGAAAGGCGTGGCGTATGTGCCGCAGTCTGACAACATCTTCCGGTCGCTGACGATCCGGCAAAACCTTGATCTCGTGCTGCGCAACGCGGGGTCCGTCGCCGCGGCGCGGCGGGAAAAACTGTTCGCGCAATTCCCGGCCTTGGCCGCCAAACAAACCGAACGGGCAGGCGCTTTGTCCGGCGGGCAACGTCAGTTCCTTGCCGTCGCAATGGCGCTGGCGATCAATCCGTCGGTGATCCTGATGGATGAGCCGTCAGCGGGCCTGTCCCCCAAGGCCGCGCAGGAGGTTCTGGAATACACCAAGGCGCTGACGGAACAGGGCGTGACCATCCTTTTGGTCGAACAGAACGTCAAACAGGCGCTGCGCATGGCGGATCATTGCTACATTCTGGCGGATGGCCAGAACCAGATCGACGGAGCCGCGCAGGCGTTGCTGGATGATCCGGTCGTGGGCCAGATCTACCTCGGCGGCAAACGGGTGGCGACCGCATGATCCAGAATATCGTCGATGGATTTCTGGTGGGTTCCATCCTGTCGCTGGGCGCGATTGGGCTGACCATGGCGATGCACATGCTGCGCTTTGCCAATTTCTCGCACGCGGAATTGCTGTCGGTCGGGGCCTACGCCGCGCTGGTGTTCGACGCGCTCTTCTCGGCGGTGTTGCCGATCATCGCGACGGCCATCGGCCCGCTCAGCCTAACCTGGGCGCTGACGCTGGCGACCATCCTGTCGATGGGGATCACCGGGCTGTCGGCCATCGCCATCGACAAGCTGGTCTTCAAACGCGTGCGCGCGAAAGGCGGCGAGTTGTCGATGGTGTTCGCGTCCTTCGGCGTGGCGATGATCATCCGCAACATTCTTGGGCTGATCTTCGGGCTGGACCCGGTGCTTTACTCACAGGACATCGTGTTCGCCATCATGGTCAGCGCCGACCCGCTGCTCTTGGTCAAGCCGGATCAAGTGTTCACACTTGTGGCGGCACTGGTGATCATGTTCATCCTGCACCTCGTCTTGTCGCGCACCACGTTTGGCTATTCCCTGCGCGCGGTGGCCGAGAACCCGACGCTGGCGCAAGTGTCCGGCATTAACCTTAACCGCATGATCGTCCTGATCTGGCTCATCGGCGGTGGCCTCGCGGCGGCGGCAGGCGTGTTCTATGGGCTGACCAACCAGATCAACCCGGTGTTGGGCCGCGACCTTGTTCTGCCAATCTTTGCCGCGACTATCGTTGGCGGCATCGGCAGCATCTACGGGGCGGTTCTGGGCGGGTTCCTTGTGGGCCTTGCCTCAAACCTCGCGCTGACGATCCTGCCCTCGGGCTACAGCCCCGCCGTGCCGTTCCTCATCATCCTGGCGGTGCTCTTGATCCGCCCGCACGGCCTCTTCGGGGAAGAGCGCGCATGATCGGCATCATTTCCTACCTGATCTTCTTTGCGACCGTCGCGTCGATCCTGTCGATTGCGGTGCTAGGGCTAAACCTGCAATGGGGCAACACCGGCCTGTTCAACGGCGGTGTCGTCGCCTTCTTCGGGGCGGGCGCCTATGGCACGCTGATCCTCGGCAGCGCACCGCAGGAGGGGCTGCTCGGCGGGTTCGCCTTACCTTACCTGCTGGCGCTGGTCGGCGGCATGGTGATCGCAGGCATTGTCGCGTGGGTCGTCGGGTTGCTGACGCTGCGCCTCAGGCACGACTACCTCGCCATCGCCACCTTCGGTGTAGCCGTCGCGTTTGAGAACCTCGTGCGCAACGCGGCCATCTTCGGCGGCGCGCAGGGCATCCGAGGGTTCGAGCGCCCCTTGCGCGACGTGTTCGGCAGTGGCCTCGCCTATAACGCGCTATTCTTCGTGTTCGTCCTGATCCTGCTCATTGCCACCTACCTGTTCCTCGAACGCCTCATCGCATCCCCCTTTGGCCGCCTGCTGCGCGCCATCCGCGAAGACGAGCCCGCCGCGCGGTCGCTGGGCAAATCGCCGTCCCGCGTGCGCCTGACCGCGTTCATCGCCGGGTCGGTGATCATGGGGCTTGCCGGTGGACTCTACGCCACCTTCTATGCCTTCATCAGCCCGCAAGACGTGCTGCCCATCCTGACCTTCCAGATCTGGGCGATGCTGATCGTGGGCGGCGCGGGCAACAACAAGGGCGCGGTGATGGGCACGTTCCTGATCTGGGCCGCCTGGACCGCCAGCGGCTGGGCGCTGTCGCGGTTCGCACCCTTGGAGGTGCAGCTTTACACCGGGTCGATTCAGTTTGTGCTGATCGGCTTTGTGATTGTGGGAATGCTCCTGTGGAGACCGCAGGGGCTTTTCCCGGAAAAACTGGTCGTGTCGCAATCGGCAGAGACCGGGGGATAAAACAGGGAGACTTGGAATGAACGGATTGAAAACATCGGCGCTGGCGATTGGCGCGGCGCTTGCCTTTGCCAGTGTCGGGACCGAGGCGGCGGCGCAGGACTGCACCACCAAGATCGGCGCGGTGCTGCCCACATCGGTGGACTGGGGCAAGCCCATCGCGTCCACGGCGCAATACGCGGTGGACATTGCGAACGAGACCGGCGGCGTGGCGGGATGCCAGATCGAGATGGTGCTGCGCGATACGCAGGTGGACCCGAAAGTGGGCGTTGATGCGGCCAAGGCTTTGGTTGATCTCGACGGTGTGCAACTGCTTTTGGGCGCGGTCTCGTCGGGCGTGTCGATGCCGATCCTGACCTCGGTCACGGTGCCGGCTGGCGTGATGCAGATGTCGTGCTGCTCCTCCTCGACCGCGTTCACGGCGTTGTCGGAAGAAGGCAAAACCAATGGCCTGTTCTACCGCACCTTTGCCACCTCCGGCGTGCAAGCAGCGGTCGGCGCGATGGTCGCGCAAGAGCAAGGCTACGAATCCGTTGCGGTGTTCTACAAGAACGACGACTGGGGGCAGGACATCGGCGGTTTGGTGGCCGAGGACCTGCGCGCGCTGGGCATCGAAGTGACGGCCGAGATTGCCATCAACGACGCGCAAGCGTCCTACCGCGCGGAAGTGACCGAGGCGCTGCAGACGCAGCCGCAGGCGATTTACATGGCGCTTTACCCCGACGAAGGCACGCAGGTCGTGCGCGAGTGGATCTCGCTTGGCGGGACGCAGAACATGATCGCGGCGAACGCTTTGAAATCGGACGAGTTCAAGGAAAATGTCGGGATGCAGTTCCTTGGCAATTTCATCGGCACCGACACCGCGTCGCCGCGTACTGAGTCCGCCGATGCGTTCGTCGACGCCTACACCGCCCGCTTTGACGGCCCGCCCAGCGGTCCGGGCCTCGCCAACAGCTATGATGCCACCATGATCGCGCTTCTGGCGATGCACGCCGCAGGGGAAGGGGCCGCCGGGCCACAGATCGCCGAGAAGGTGAGCGCCGTCACCGACCCGAACGGCACGCCGGTGACGGCGGATGCGGCGGGCTTTGCGCAGGCGAAAGAGGTCCTCGATAGCGGCGGCACGGTGTCTTACCAGGGCGCGACGGGCAATGTGCAGTTCGATGCCAATGGCGACGTGTCGGCCCCGGCTGTTATATGGAGTTTTGGCGAAAGCGGCATTGACGAAATGAAGTATATTTCCCTGACCGAGGTGAATGACTTTATGGCGTCGATGAAATGATGTGATGTCGAATTGGCTGTACCAATCCGACAGGCGGCGCGTCTCTGACCAGACGCGCCGTTTTTTTTTAGGGGCGCTGCCCCTCGGCGCTGCGCGCCTCACCCCGAGGTATTTTGCGCCCAAAGAAACCGGAACAGGTAAAGACCGGTCGAGCAGCGTAGCTGTGCGATCAAGGGCAAACCTGTTGCTTTTGTAAACCTGGCAAGTGCCTGCATGGTAGTGATGGCATGTTTCCGGGTGAGCTATCCACAGATTGTGGCACTGTGCGCTTTTTCTACATTTTGTGGACTTCTCCACAACTTATTGCGGCTGTCGTGGAAAAATTGCTTTACGGCAGGCCATTGCGCAGGCAGCATATATTGTAGGGGACAAGCGGAACACCGCAGCCCGTTGAGCAGGCACCGAAGGATTGAGGCCAGAAGGCCCCCTTCGACAGGCATTAGGAGGTGGCGTCATGGCCCTATCCGAGCAATATCTTGAAGACGACATTCATCCCATCGACTTGGTCGAACATATCGCCGAGCATCACGATTGGGACTTCGATCGCATCGCAGAGGATCAGATCGCGATGGCGGTCGAAGGCCAGTGGCGGACCTATTCCATCACGTTGGCGTGGTCGCCTTATGATGAAACGCTTCGGCTGATCTGCAGCTTTGATATGGAGCCGCCGACCAAGCGGATGCCCGTGCTGTATGAAATTTTGAACGAGGTGAACGATCAGTGCTGGGCCGGAGCGTTCACATATTGGGACGAGGCGAAGTTGATGGTGTATCGCTATGGTCTGGTTTTGGCGGGTGGCAACGTGGCCAGCGCCGAACAGATTGACACGATGATCAATTGCGCCGTGATGAGTGCAGAACGCTATTATCCGGCCTTCCAGCTTGTCGCTTGGGGCAATCGCGCGCCGAAAGAGGCGCTTCAGGTCGCCATTGCAGAGGCTTACGGGCGCGCGTAACACTGGCCCGCGACACGGTTTGTTGGGGGGGGCGTATGCAGAATTCTGATATCGCGAAACGTGGTCTGGTGTTGCTGGGCTGCGGCAAGATGGGGTCGGCCATGCTTGAAGGTTGGTTGGCGGGGGGGCTGCCTGCGTCATCGGTTTGGGTGAGCGATCCACATCCGTCTGATTGGGTGCGCGCGCAGGGTGTTCATATCAATGTGGCGCTGCCGGATGATCCTGCGATTGTGTTGGTTGCGGTGAAGCCCCAGATCCTGCGCGACGCCTTGCCGACACTGGCCCCGTTGGGCAATGCGACGACGGTCTTTCTGTCCGTGGCGGCAGGCATCACGATTGAGACCTTTGAAACCATGTTGGGCGATCAAACGCCGGTGATCCGGTCGATTCCGAACACACCTGCCGCTGTAAAACAGGGCATCACAGCCCTTATCGGCAATGAACAAGTGACTGAGGATCAGCTATCGATGGCGGAAACGTTGCTGTCTGCAATTGGCCAGACCGTGCGGTTAGAGACCGAAGATCAGATGGATGCAGTGACGGGGCTGTCCGGGTCGGGTCCGGCTTATGTGTTTCATATGATCGAATGTCTTGCCAAAGCAGGAGAGGCACAGGGGCTTGCGCCTGATCTGGCGATGACATTGGCCAAGGCAACAGTTGCCGGATCTGGCGCACTTGCGATGCTGGCAGACGATACGCCCAGCCAGTTGCGGGTCAATGTGACCAGTCCTAATGGAACCACACAAGCGGGTCTGGATGTGTTGATGGACGAGGACACCGGACTGCCGCCGTTGATGATCAGGACGGTGGACGCCGCCACCCAGCGGTCAAAGGCGCTCGCCAATGGCTGAGGTTACGTTTGACGATTTTATGAAGGTCGATATTCGCGTCGGCACGGTGGTCAAGGCGGAACCCTTTCCAGAAGCGCGCCAGCCTGCGATCAAGTTGTGGGTTGATTACGGAGCAGAGATCGGAATCAAGAAATCCTCGGCTCAGATCACGGATCATTATGAGCCGGCAACCCTGGTCGGCAAAAAGATCATGGGCGTCGTCAATTTCCCGCCGCGCCAGATTGGTCCGTTTATGTCCGAAGCATTGGTGCTTGGGTTTACGGACGCCCAGAACGCCGTTGTATTGGCGGTGCCGGATAAAGAAACACCTGATGGAGCGCGCTTGTGCTGAAACTTTTGATAACCCGCAATTTACCTGACCGCGTTGTCGCTAAGGCGCGCGAGATGTTTGACCTGACATATCGGGACAGTCCTGATGTGATGTCACGCGAAGAGATGATCCAAAGCTTGCAGGATTACGATCTGGTGCTGCCCACGTTGGGGGATCTGTATTCGGCCGATGTGTTTGAGGCAGCCGGAGTGCCGCGGTGCAAGCTGCTCGCGAATTTTGGTGTCGGGTACAATCATATTGATGTCGCCGCTGCTGAAAAGGCGGGGGTCAGGGTGACCAACACGCCCGGGGCTGTGACCGATGCAACTGCGGACACGGCGCTGACGCTTATGCTGATGACGTGCCGCCGCGCCGGTGAAGGGGAACGGATGCTGCGCAAGGGCGAATGGAACGGGTGGCATCCGGTGCAGATGCTGGGTTTGCACATGTCAGGCAAAACGCTGGGCGTCGTCGGCATGGGGCGTATTGGACAGGCCATCGCAAAACGGGCGCATTTCGGGTTTGATATGCAGATCAAATATGTGAACCGGTCCCGAAAGGATGTGCTGTTTCCTGCCGAACAGGTGCCAACATTAACCGATTTGGCCGGACAGGTGGATGTGCTGGTGGTGGCTGTGCCCGGTGGTGGGGCAACGCATCACCTGATCAATGCGGATGTGTTCAATGCGATGCAGCGCCATGCGCTGTTTGTGAATATTGCGCGTGGCGATGTGGTGGACGAAGCGGCGTTGATCACGGCGTTGCAGAACAAGAAAATCGCCGGTGCCGGGTTGGATGTTTACGAGTTTGAACCAAACGTGCCGCAAGCCCTGATCGACATGGAGAACGTCACCCTGTTGCCGCATCTGGGCACGGCGGCGCTCGAAGTGCGCGAGGATATGGGGATGATGGCGGTCGATAATCTGATGGCGTTTGCAACTGATCAGGTTTTGCCGAACGCGGTCTAGATTTCCTTGGCACCGGGTTTCGGAACCGGTGCAGCGTCTGATGCGTCGCGGTCCGGGGACCATTCCGGGTCACGTCGCTTGATACGTTGCGACACAAGAAATGCGCTGGGCCAGGCCAGAAGAAATCCGATGATCGCCGAACCACCGATGGTCCACCAATTGTAGTAGCCAAGCGTGAAAACGGTGATGACAAGAGCACCAGTGATCAAAGCGCCGCTCATCAGCGTCAGAATAATGGATAAACGGTCCATAAGAAGCCTCCTTCGTCGACAAAACGCGCGGCACAGGGCCAGAGTTCCGAAAGTCGCGTAGCGTCGCGCTTGACCCTTGGTTTGGGATAAAGTGTGCTCACGCGCATCACATCGGGAGCACAGCATGATCCAGCCAGCCATCACCGGAAGTGGTGTTTTCACGCCAGAGAGCATCATCACCAATGACGAATTGGTGGTCGCGTTCAACGCCTATGCAGATCGTGTGAATGCTGAAAATGCGGATGCGATTGCCGCTGGAGAGGTGGAGGCGGTGCCGCATTCCAGTGCGGAGTTTATCGTTAGCGCCTCGGGGATTGAACAGCGCTACGTGATGGACAAGGACGGTGTGCTGGACCCTGACCGCATGTTCCCGAAGTTAAACGCGCGACCGGATGATGCGCCGTCGATCATGGCAGAGATGGCGGTGGCGGCGATTGAAACCGCTTTGGCGCAGGCCGGGCGCGATGCGTCCGAGGTCGATCTGGTGATCTGCGCCGCATCGAACCATGAACGCGCCTATCCAGCAATTGCGGTCGAAATCCAGAATCTGATCGGGGCGGGGGGCTTTGCCTTTGACATGAATGTCGCCTGTTCTTCGGCCACGTTTGGCATTCAGGCAGCGGCGGATATGGTGCGGGCGGGGTCGGTGCAATGCGCGATTGTGGTCAATCCCGAGATCTGTTCAGCGCATCTGGAATGGCGCGACAGGGATTGTCACTTTATCTTCGGGGATGTGGCGACGGCAGTGGTGATCGAACCCGCTGCCAATGCCAAGGGCGCGCATTTCATGATCCACGGCACCCGCTGCGCGACCGAGTATTCCAATAATATCCGCAACAATAACGGGTTTCTGCGCCGCACACATGACCAAATGGACGACCGCCGCGATATGCAATTCATGCAAAACGGTCGGAAGGTGTTCAAAGAGGTGCTGCCGATGGTGTCGGCGCATATTCTGGGACATCTGCAAGACACCGGTTGGACGCCGGACGATCTCAAACGCCTTTGGCTGCATCAGGCGAACAAGACAATGAATGATTTTATCGGGAAAAAGGTTCTTGGTCGCACACCGATTGCCGGGGAACAGCCAAACATCTTGCAAGATTACGCGAATACCTCTTCTGCGGGGTCGATTATTGCGTTTTCAAAATATTCCAGCGATCTGACCCTCGGTGACCGGGGTGTCATCTGTTCATTCGGAGCAGGCTATTCCGTTGGTTCTGTTTTAGTCCAGCGCGCCTGACAGTTTTCTTATATGACGAGACAAAAAAGAGAGGGCCTGACGCCCTCTCTTTCTGATTTGGGATCAATCAATCCCAGAAACCTTCGTCGACCGACTCCAGCTGTTCCAGCTCTTCTTCGCTGTGACGTGTGACCATCGCGTAGGTCCGGTCATCCACGGCGACAAGATTGACGTTTTCGACCGGAATGACCACGTGCTTGTCGGCGATGTCGAGAAAACCACCGACTTCGGCAACCACACCGATCATCCGGCCATCCTTGCTCAGAATGATGTCTTCAATCTCGCCGACTTCGTTCCAGTCTGCGCCAACTTCTGGATGAACCATGTCACCAGACCAGCCCTCATCATCCGCTTCGTTCATCGTGTAAATGTCGCCACCCGTGATATCGCGTGTGCGGATCAGGTTGGCCCGGTCCTCCAGCATTGCGCTGCTGTCGGTCGGGGATGCGTTTGTATGGTTGTCGGCCCATGCACCTGTTGTGGCGATGGTCAGGGCGAGTGCGCTTGCGAACATCTTAGTCATCATGTCCTCCTTGGTTGTTTTTCTGATGCTGAGAAAACGCAATTCCCCCAAAGACGTTCCAAGGATTATTTTTCACGGATGACGGAACTTTTCGTACGAGCCGCGCGTCAACTGTGTCGGGCAAAGCAGATCAGCCAGCGTTGTCGAAACCGCGTTTGACACGCTCCAGAAAGCTGTCTGTTTGCATCCCCGACGGCAGGCCGGTATGCGCCGCAGGATCAATCTGTCGGTCTTGGTTCAGGGCAGTCAGAAAGATGTTCAACGCCTCAATCGCCTTAGCGTCGGGCGGCGCAATCAACATCAAAGCATGGGCCAGCACGGCATATCGCGTCTTGTCTGCCTTGCACGGGCGAAATCGCATCGCGGTGCCTGCGAATTTCAGCCCGTTCCATTGAACATTATGCGCACCGTCACAAAACGCACCGGGTTGCCAGCCTCGGGTTGCGCCGTCACCCAAGGCGGCCTCGATTGGGGAACACAGGCGGTTATATTCGCGGTCGAGGTCAAATTTTTCTTTCGGGGGGCGGGCATAGACATGGGTCACATTGATGATGCCGTTGCCCTGCGGCGTCACATCGCCTCCGGTGCTGCGCAGTGCGACGGGCCAGCCATCCTTCGCCAAAACACGGGTCACAGCGTCATATCCCGGCACCCGCGACAATTTACGCGGCGCAATCAGGCACTGGGGCGATTGCCAAAACCAAATTTGTCGCTTTGTCGGATCTTCGGATACCTCTGCCAAAAGAGCAGCTTCGCGGTTCATCGCGTCATCCGCCGAAAGCGTTTCAATCTGGATCACTTTTACATTCCTACTGCATCGCGCCAGTGTTTTCGGCACAGGCTGACATAGGTTTCATTCCCGCCAATCTGAACTTGGGCACCTTCGGTCAATACGGTGCCCTGATCGTCCTGGCGCACAACCATGGTGGCTTTGCGGCCGCAATGGCAGATGGTGCGCACTTCGCGCAGGGAATCCGCCAGTGCGAGCAGGGTGGCAGAGCCCGGAAACAGCGTTCCGCGAAAATCCACACGCAACCCGTACGCCATGACAGGCACACCCAGATCATCGGCCACGCGCGCCAGTTGCCAGACCTGATCGGGTGTCAAAAACTGGGCCTCGTCAATAAAGATGCAGGCCAGAGCGCCTTGGGCGAGTTGATCCCTGATCCGTTCAAAAAGATCGTCGGGCGGTGAAAAGGTATCGGCCTCTCGCGCAAATCCGATGCGTGATCCGATCTGGCCTTTGCCAGCCCGATCATCAAAGGCGGCAGTCAGGCGGTAAACCGACATCCCGCGTTCTTCATAGTTATGCGCCGCCTGCAACAGCAGGGTCGATTTTCCGGCGTTCATTGTGGAGTAGTTGAAATAGAGTTTGGCCATGCAGGATCATGTGCCGCATGCACGCATGCCCCGCAAGCCAAACGCATGCAGAAACAGGAGTGTGGGACGTTCAACACTGGGCTGTCGGTCGGAAATAACCTCCACGCGTCTCATCCGGCCAACACAAAGCGATTCCGGTGTCTAACCGTGGTCGTGTGGTTCTTTTTGTCCAACATTTTCGGGTCTGGCATTGCAGTACCATTGCGCTAAGCTGCCGATCAGGGGAAAGACGCGGTCATGCGTCCCAACTACTTTGGGGCGATTGTAAAGGTGCAAGTGATGCCATCATTCGGGCCATATCTGAACACACCTACCGAATGGTTTGGCAAAGATGCTTGCCTTGCCGCAAGTGCTGGTCGACATGAAGCTGCATCTGGAAGATGAAGCAGTTTGAAGGCGTCATCTCGGATCGCGGATCGAAATACGCGGTGAGCGGCGGGCCGGTGTCTGACCGCGCTGCTGTTGATGGCTTTCTCAAGACGCTGAAGCGCAAGAAGAAATACGCCAAGGCCACGCACAACACCTGGGCGGTTGTGTTTTCCGAGGGCGGCAGCCTGAAGAATGACGATGGCGAAGGCGGCGCGGGGCAGATCATTCTGCAAATGCTGGAACGCGAAGGGCTGACCGACCATGTGATCGTCGTGACGCGCTGGTATGGCGGCAAGCATCTGGGCGGGGACCGCTTTCGCCATGTGCAGGATTGCGTGCGCCATTACCTTGACCATGCGTGAACCGGAATGAAGCGTTTTTGGCAGCATGTGAGCACTCGCTCGCTTTGGTCGTGGCAGGGCTGTGTGGACACCTGGCGCGCGGAATACAGCTTTCGCGCCTGGGTCTGGGCGAATGTGGCATCCGCAGCGCTGGCGTTTCTGTTGCCGTTAAGCGGCGTTGAACGCGCGCTGATCCTCGCGCTGGGCGTGCTGGTTCTGGCGGCTGAACTGGTGAACACCGCGATCGAGGCGGCGGTGGATCACACCTCGATGGACACGCATCCCTTGGCCAAGCGCGCCAAGGACGCAGGCAGTGCGGGTGTCGCCGTGACAGCGATTGCAGCAGGCGTGGCCTGGGTCTTTATCCTGATTGGGTAGCGCGCCGCGCCTTGCGCCGCAGGTGCCAGCGGTAGATCAGCGGCGCGAGTGCGTGGTCATAAGCCACCGATGCGACCTGCTTGATGCCCGGCAATCCGACCACGCGCGCCAGCCAGCGATAGCGCGGCATGTCCCGCCACAGCACAAGAAACGCCGGTATGCCGCTGGTCAATTCACCATCCCGCAGCACGTATAGCCGCCGCGCCGCGGTGTCCTCGTCAAGGCCCCACGCCGCCCGGTCCGGCCCGTTCAGGTCATCGAACTGGATCGGCAGCCCGTGCTTTTTCGCGTAGGCGGCGTAATGGTTGATCTCGAACGAGCAGACAGGGCAGTCGTCGTTGAACAGCACTTTGGTTTGCGGAGTCTCGGTCATGCTGGAAAAGGTAAATCGCACCATGCCCGCGACAAGACACAGCCTGTCGCAGCCCTAGCGTGGATTTGCCGAACCCGTCGCCCCCGGAACCGCAGTGTTTATCAAAGCCGCAGCTGCGCCTATCCTGACGCCTGCAACACAAGGATTGATTTGATGCGGATTCTCATATTCACAGCCGTGGCGATGGCGAGCCCGGCGCTGGCGCAGCCGCTTTTTCCCAACTCGGTCGCGTCGAACGATCTTGATTTCATCACGGCCGCTGATCCCACGGCATTTGTCTGCGTCGATTACATCGGAACCGACCGGCGCGAGATGCCGGACAAGCGCACGGATGCGCTGTTTGCGGATGGCGTTCATATCTTTGAAGCCGCGTTCAACGATCTCGATGTGGTGCCGCTTTGGCTGCATCCCGACATTGGCACCGCCGAGGACGCGCGGGCGATTGCCGAAGAGGTTGCGACCGCCGTGGGCCGGTTGCCGATCCCGATGCGCGAGGCGTTGAACCATGTCGTGATCCATTCCGGCGATGAAACCGCCTTTGCCGAGGATGCAGGCCAGTTCTTCGTGCTTTATTCCGACAATATCGCCACACGGATTGCCAATAATGATCTTGAGGAAACCGTGTTTCACGAAAGCGTCCATGCGACATTGGACATCCCCCATGCCAGTTCGCCGGACTGGCGCGCGGCGCAAGAGGCGGATGGGACATTTATCACCGACTACGCAGCGCAATATCCCGACAAAGAGGACTTTGCCGAATCTGCCTTGTTTGCCTGGGCCCTGTTGATGCACCCTGGGCGCTTGCCCGAAGAGATCGAAACGCTGGTCAGGCAGGTGATGCCGAACCGCTTGGCCTTTTTCGAGGCATTGCTGGCCGAGGCATCGGATGACGCGGATTTGCTGGTGAACCCGGTTCAGCGCACGCCGCTGTGCAGCTAAGGGCTAAAGACGCCCCCAAAGGTCGTATGCGCCAGCCTCGTCCACCTCGACCGAGACGATCTCGCCCACGCTCAGGCCCTCGGTGCCCGCGTCGATAAAGAGATTGCCGTCGATCTCGGGCGCGTCTGCCTTGGTGCGGCAGGTGGCGATGCCGTCTGCGTCGACGTCATCAATGATCACATCCATGCGGGTGCCGACTTTCGCGGCCAGCTTGGCCTCGGAAATGGCCTGCGCCTTGGCCATGAAGCGGTCCCAGCGGTCTTGCTTTATCTCGGCCGGCACATGATCCGGCAGCGCGTTCGACCGCGCGCCGTCTACGTTTTCGTACTGAAAACATCCCACCCGATCCAGTTGCGCCTCGTCCAGCCAATCCAGCAGCGTCTGGAACTCGGCCTCGGTTTCCCCCGGATAGCCGACGATAAAGGTCGAGCGCAGGGTGATGTCCGGGCACACATCGCGCCAGGCGGCAATCTCGTCCAGCGTGCGCGACGCCGCCGCAGGCCGGGCCATGCGTTTGAGCGTGTCGGGATGCGCGTGCTGGAATGGAATGTCGAGGTAGGGCAGCACCAGCCCTTCGGCCATCAAAGGGATCAATTCGCGCACATGGGGGTAGGGGTAGACGTAATGCATCCGCACCCACGCCCCCAACGCGCCCAGATCACGGGCGAGGCTCAGGATCGGGAACTTCTCGTCCCGGTCCTTCCAGTCCGTGCCATAGGCCGAGGTGTCCTGAGAGATCACCAGCAACTCCCGCACGCCGCTTTCGACCAGCTTTTCCGCCTCGCGCAGCACCGCCTTGGCAGGGCGCGAGGTCAGCAGCCCGCGCATGTCGGGGATGATGCAGAACTTGCACTTGTGATTGCAGCCTTCCGAGATCTTCAGATAGCTGTAATGGCGTGGGGTCAGCTTGACGCCGCTTGCAGGAAGCAGATCAACAAACGGATCAGGCGCGGGCGGCACGGCGGTGTGCACGGCATCCAGCACTTGCTCGTATTGATGCGGTCCGGTGACGGCCAGCACCTTGGGATGCGCGCCGGTGATATAGTCGGGCTCCGCCCCCAGACAGCCGGTGACAATCACGCGCCCGTTCTCGGCCAAAGCCTCGCCAATGGCATCAAGGCTCTCGGCCTTGGCGCTGTCCAGAAACCCGCAGGTGTTCACAATCACCGCATCCGCGCCGGAATAATCCGGGCTGATCCCATACCCTTCGGCGCGCAGCCGGGTCAGGATACGCTCACTGTCCACCAGCGCCTTGGGACAACCCAGCGACACCATGCCGATGGTCGGTTGACCGATGCGCGGTGTGTCGGAGATGCGCGCGGCAGGCGCGAGATCGGGGCGAAGGGATGGCGGGTTTTGCGACATGAGCGGCTCATAGCGGTAAGCGCGCATGAGGAAAAGGGGCTATGACATCGGCTTCATGCGCAGAATACTGCCTGCCATGGTCGCCGTTGATTGTGAGGTTCGAAACTCTCGCCTAATTCTGTCCTGCGCGCTCACGAAAGGGTGAGCATGTGCATCTGGGTCAATGCAATAGCGACAGGTTATTGATATGCGTTTCTTGAAGTGGATATTGGGAAGTCTGGTTGTCATTACTCTTTTTGCGGCAGGTGCTTTGGCACTTTGGTCCCGTGACACTGCGCCGACGCATCCCACCCTTGCAGCGGCTGACCTGCCGCCAATTATCCCGGTTCGCGATTTTTGGGCGGATCGACGTGGTGAATGGAATTACAAGCCAAGTGCGGATGGCCAATGGCTGGCATGGAGCGCGGTTGAGTTGGCCGACACTGTGGTGCGTGTAGGAACCGCAGCGGATCAGGCTATCGTGACAACGCTCACAGATGTCGATTTCTTCTATTGGGACGATACACAACCCGCGCTGCTGGCCATAATTGAAGGCCGTCTTTGGCGCATCGACCCCACACAGCCAGATCAGGACAACTGGCGCGATGTCACGCCTCGGGGGTTCAACAACTGGTTCATTTCAAACCGTGTGAGCGACGCTTCGGATGCGTGGCTTGTGGCGTCGCGGGACCGCAACCCGGCCTTTGCAGACCTCTACACTACCAATCAGGACGGCGGAAACAAACAGCTTCTGATCGAAAATGAAGGCCAGACCGTCGGTTGGATCATGTCGGCAGACCTTGAGCCGGTAATCAGGATTGACCGGGCAGAGGAGGGTACCCTGTCCTATCTGGTGCGTGATGCAGACGATTGGCGGGTTTTGACAACGCTGTCGGTCAACACGGTTTTCCAAATCCACGAGGTGACACCGGACCAAAGTTTCGCCCTAGCGGTGTCCGGTCGTGATCGGGACAAGGCTGCGCTGGTGCGGGTTGATCTGACCACGGGTGCCGAAACAGTGATCTTTGCCGAAGCGGATGAGGATATCTATGAACTGGTGAACCTTGATCCGCATGATGGGCAGATTGATGCCGTGCTGACCCATATTGGAGCGTCGGATGTGCACGCACTGACGGATCGCGGTGAAACCCTGCGGGACTTGATCGCTGCCAAGGCTGACCGCGTTGAGGTGAACACGCTAAGTTGGGCTGGCTCGGGTCGCTTCGTCACGGCTACATTATCACCGGATGCGCTGAACTATACCTACCATTTGTTTGATCTGGATACCGGGCAAGAGCAGGCGTTGGGCACATTTTCCTTCCGCGAGCGTTATCTGGATCACCTTGTGCCGTCTGAAGAGGTGACGATCAAAGCCCGCGACGGGACGGATCTTCATGCGGTTCTGGTGCGTCCGCAAGGGGTTGAAGGGCCTGTGCCGCTTGTTGTTGAAGTGCATGGTGGCCCGGCGCTGCATCTGCAATGGGAATACCACCATTTTCGACAGTTCCTTGCCAATCGCGGCTACGCCGTTTTGGCCGTCAACTTTCGTGGATCAACCGGGTTTGGACTTGAGTTTCAGTCCAAAGGCTTTGGTCAGTTCGGTCGCGCGATGCAAGATGACCTGGTCGATGCGGCCAAATGGGCGATCGCGCAGGGCATCGCCGATCCCAATGCGGTGGCAATCCAGGGTGGCAGCTATGGTGGATACGCTGCGGCGATGGCCATGGTGCGGGACGCAGACGTGTTTGCGGCGGGAATTGCGGAACATGCCGTGCTTGATGTGTTGTACCAGATGCGGAATAACCCATTCGCCTGGGGCCTGACGCCGGAATACACAACACGCTATTTCGGCGATCCGGACATGACCGAGGATGCCGAAATCATGACGGCATATTCCCCGGTCACGCGGGTGAATTCGCTGGAAGATCCGATGTTGGTGGTGGCCGGAAAACGGGACAGCGTTGTCGGGTTTGAACAGTCAGAAGCGTTTTTGAATGCGGCCCGCGAGTCGGGTAAAGCGGTGGATGAGTTGATCTTTGAGGATGAAGGCCATGGTATTGCGCGCTGGCAGAACGAGATCCGCCATGCGCGCCGGGTTGAGGATTTTCTTGCGCAGCATCTGGGTGGGCGATCCGGCGGTCGCGACTGGATCGAGCTTGTTGCTGATGCGCTGGAATAACGCGGGGTGATCAATGCTCCGGCTCAACGCATCGCGGCGGGATAAGGTCTGCCTTTCCTACCGGCGACGATCCCGGCGCGAGGACATGGGTTGGAACGCCACGCCGACATGCGCTTCGCAATAGGGTTTGCCTTGTTGCACGGGCAGGCCGCAGAACCAGAAGTTCTCGGTTGCCGGGTCACCGACGGGCCATTTGCAGGTGCGTTCGGTCAGCTCCATCAGCGATAGCTTTTTCGCCTTCTTTTCGACCGCGTTCACCTTGGCCAATGCTTCCGGGCTGATCTCGTTGGCAGAGGGTTGCGGCGGCAGGGGTTGGCCTGCCGGAATAATTTGCCGGCGCGGACTGGGCGGAGGTGTGGCTGATTTGGTCTCCATCACCACTTCGGGCTTGACCGGTTTCGGGGGTGTGGGAACGGGCTTGGGTGCGGGTTTGGGCTTTGCATCCGCCTTTGCCGCTGGCTTTGGGTCCGTCTTTGCGGCCCCTGCTGCACCGGCGCGGTTTGACAGCCCAAGACGGTGGACCTTACCAATTACCGCATTGCGGGTGACGCCGCCCAGTTCCTTGGCGATCTGACTTGCAGACTGGCCTTCGCCCCACATCTTCTTGAGCAGCTCAACACGTTCATCGGTCCAGGACATCATGCCCTCCATCAAAAAGAGCGGCCGTTTGCGTTGGCCGCCCGATATCTCTAAGTCGTCCCTTATTCTAATCATGCGCAGCCGAGTTACAACCCGCGCAGACAGAGGAGATGCAGGCAATGCAGCCAAAAGGCCAGATGATTGCACAAGAACGCCGGTTCGGGCGGGTGAATTGGCTTGGCCTGTTCACATTGGCACAGCGCGAGATCCTGCGATTTGTCAATGTCTGGACACAAACCCTGTTGGCACCCCTGGTCACGGCGGGTCTGTTTCTGGTGATCTTTACCATCGCAATCGGCCCGCGCCGGGGGGATGTGATGGGTGTTGATTTCACCACGTTTCTGGCACCGGGTATCCTGATGATGACGGTGATTCAGAATGCCTTTGCCAACACATCATCGTCGATTGTCATTTCAAAGGTTCAGGGCAATATCGTTGATACCCTGATGCCACCTTTATCGGCACTAGAACTGGTTCTGGGCTATCTGGCCGGTGGCATCGCGCGCGGGCTTTTCGTGGCCGTGGCCATCGCGATTGCGCTTTGGCTTTTTCTGGGCATTCTGCCGCAACATCCAGTGACAGCCTTGTTTTTTGTCGTGATCGGCGGTGCGCTAATGTCAGGTATTGGCATGGTTGCCGGCGTGTTTGCAGAAAAATTTGATCAGATGGCCGCAATCACCAATTTCATTGTGACGCCCTTGGCGTTTTTATCTGGCACGTTCTATTCGGTTCAGTCTTTGCCGCCGGTTTTGAATGACATCACCCATATGAATCCGATCTTCTATCTGATTGACGGTGTGCGTTGGGGCATGTTGGGTGTGTCTGACAGCAGCCCTTGGCTGGGGGCGTCTGTGACCGTCGGGGCAACGATTGCCGTGAATGTGCTGGCTTGGTGGTTCTTCAAGCGCGGGTATCGCCTGAAGGCCTGAGCCGCGCTTCGCGCCAGGCCAGTAAACCCGCGCCACACATGATAATTGTCGCGCCAATGACCGACACCGTGTCGGGACGTATGTCGAACCAAATGAAATCATACAGCGCGGCAAAGACCAATGTGGCATAGAAGAACGGGCCAACAAAGCTGGCATCGGCACGGGCAATTGCATTGATGAAACAGGCTTGGGCTGCTGCCATCAGAAAACCAATTCCAGCCAGCGCCAGCCATTGTTCTGGTGTCGGTGCAATCCAGAATGCAATTGCCGCAACAGAAGAGATCACGACACCGATCACATTGTTGACCAGAAGGATCTGCATTGGCCCCTCGCGTCCGGCAAGACGTTTGATCACGATGACCTCGAACCCCAAAGCCAGTGCTGCGCCAAGCGCGAACAGCGCGGCTGGCTGAAAGGCTTCGGGGGTTGGACGCAACAGGATCATTGCTCCGGTAAAGGCGATAAGGGCCGCGGTCAGACGTATTGGTCCGACGCGTTCATTCAAAAGCGGAACAGCCAACAGCATCGCGATCACCGGGTTGAGAAAACTGATCGCGGTGGCGTCTGACAAGGGGATGAATGTTGCGGCGGCAAACATCAGTGTGACACCGCCCCAGCCGCACACCACGCGCAACGTGTGGGTCGGCCAGGCAATATCGGTAAAGCGAAGCCTCAGAATCCAGGCGGTACACCCAAACGCCAGTAGCGCAAAGATGAACCGGCCCTGACTGATTTGCAGAGGATTGAGCGGCGGGCCCAATTCATGTGTTCCCAACATTTTGGCCAGCAACGTCGTACCCGCGACAAAAGCCGAGGCAAGCAATGTCAAACCCGCAGCAAGGATCGGGTTCTGGGCGCTTGGAATAAACATCCTGCTGTCCTGCGCCTCTTAGCCGGGAAGTGCAATCACTGGTTTTTGACGGGAAAGACCTGCTGCACGATCCCAACCGCAATCAGATAAACGGATGTTGCCACAAGCCCCCAATGCGCCCAGCTTTCGGGATGGAAATCGACCCAGGCAGCCCAGCCGGCAAAAAATGTCCAGGCCAATGCAACCGGAAGCGATACCGCGCGCCAGCGCTCTGTGCGCACCGGGTGAATGAATTTCAACGGCAGGAACATCGCCACGGCCAGAACCGCCACCAAGGTTAACGAGACCCAGAAGTTCGGTTCAATTGCAAACAGCACCAAAATCAGCATGTTCCAGCACCCGGGAAATCCGTGAAAGGAATTGTCGGATGTTTTCATGCGATTGTCTGCAAAATACAAAGCGCTGGCAAAGGTGATGATGATAATTGCAAACCATCCCATCCAGCCTGGCAACAAACCGGACTGAAACAGCGCAAAGGCCGGTATGAAGACATAGGTGAGATAGTCGATGATCAAATCCAACAGCACACCATCAAATCGCGGCGCATGGGTTTTGACATTGTATTTCCGGGCCAGGGGGCCATCGACACCATCGACCGCAAAAGCCACGACAAGCCACAAGAACATGATCGACCATTCCCCCTGGGCGGCAGCCAGAAGGGCCAACATGGCGAATACCGCGCCGGTTGCGGTCAGAAGATGCACGCATAAGGCGCGGGATTGATCAGTCATACGTTTTATGTGACGGAATTTTTGGTCCGTTGCAAATGCTTGGGATGTTGAATTTGGGCCGGGATAGGCTGTTGATCATGCCATGTTGGCTTATGACCAAAAACGTTGCGCGCTTTGCACGCCCGCCGCGCTTCATACCATCAGTCGTTGACCATCATCGCCCCGAATTTTGACCGGTACGATTTGGCCCACCGGTTGGGAATCGGTGAACTTTACTTCGGTAAATTGTTCCGTCCGGCCCATGTCCGGGGCTTCCATCAGAACATTATGCGCGCGCCCATGCTGGGCACTCAGGTGTCGGGTGACGGCGATTTGGCCCAGCGCCCGCAACCGCGCCGCGCGGTCTTTGATGGCCCGTCCATCGACCTGCGGCATGCGCGCCGCAGGCGTGCCCTGACGCGGAGAGTAGGGGAACACATGCAACCAGGTTAAATGGCAGTCATCGACCAATTTCAGCGAGTTTTCAAACTGTGCCTCGGTCTCGGTTGGAAAACCTGCGATGATGTCGGCTCCGAATGTCATGTCCGGGCGCATTTTGCGGGCGTCTTCGGCAAACCGGATCGCATCATCCCGCAAGTGGCGGCGCTTCATACGTTTGAGAATAAGATCATCGCCATGTTGCAACGACAGATGCAGATGCGGCATCAGACGCGGCTCTGTCGCGATTGCCATCATCAGGTTGTCATCTACTTCGATGGAATCGATCGAGCTGATCCGGAGACGTGGCAAATCCGGCACAAGCTTGAGGATGCGCATCACCAGATCGCCAAGCTGCGGTGTCGCGGGCAAATCAGCGCCCCAAGAGGTCAGGTCAACGCCTGTCAGAACCACCTCGTTAAACCCCTTGTCCACAAGCCGTTTGATCTGATCCACGATCACACCGGCTGGTACGGATCGGGAATTGCCGCGCCCGTAGGGAATGATGCAAAAGGTGCAGCGATGGTCACAGCCATTTTGAACCTGAACATAAGCGCGTGACCGGGTGCCAAAGCCGTCAATCAGGTGTTGCGCGGTCTCGGTTACGGACATGATGTCATTGACCTGAACAGATTCGGTCTGACCGATAAAGTTGGCGGCAAGACCTTTCCAGGTATCTGGTGTCATCTTTTCGGTGTTGCCGATCACGGCATCCACTTCGTCCATCCGCGCAAAGGTATCTGGTTCGGTCTGGGCCGCGCAGCCGGTTACAATAACCTTGGCATCCGGGTTATCGCGCCGCAATTTGCGAATCTCTTGGCGGGCCTTGCGCACCGCTTCGGCGGTGACGGCGCAGGTGTTCACAACCACAGCGTTTTCCAGGCCGGCCTGAGCGGCGAGGTCTTTCATCGCTTCGGTTTCATAAGCGTTCAGGCGGCACCCAAGCGTGGTGAATTTCGGCGCGGTCATGATACGGACTCCAGCCAAGCGGCATTGAATGTGCCGGAAAACACATGGGCGGTCGGGCCGGTCATCCAAACGCCGTCGTCGCGCCAGTCAATGTTGATCTGACCGCCATCCAGTTCAAGGGTTACGGACCGACCGGTCAATCCACGACGCGCGGCGGCAACTGCGGTCGCACAAGAGGATGAACCGGATGCCAGGGTCACACCGACACCGCGTTCCCAGACACGCATGCGCACATGGTTGTTTCCAATGACGCTGGCAAATTGCACATTGGTTCGTTTAGGATACAGGGGATGGTGTTCGATCTGTGCGCCCTTATGTTCAAGATCAACCGCTTCTGCGTCGTCGACAAAGAACGTACAATGCGGGTTGCCCATGCCGGTTGCTGTAGGGCTGCCCTCAATTGGCAACTGCAATGTGTCAACCGCACGAGCCAAAGGCACATCCTGCCAGTCAAGGTGCGGGTGCCCCATATTGACAGATGTCAAGCCGCCGCCGGCATCCGACGCATGCAGCGTACCGCGCTCGGTCACCAAAACCACGTCTGACGCCCCGGTTTCCTCCATCAAATACCGTGCAATGCAGCGGGTCGCATTGCCACAGGCCCCAGCCGTCGATCCATCGGCGTTGTAAAACACAAGACGCGCATCCGCGCTATCTGCACCATCCTCTATGATGGCAAGCTGATCAAATCCCACACCCATATGCCGGTCGCCTATCGCGCGGACCAAATCCGCCGTAACACAGACCGGCTGCTTGCGTGCGTCCAGCACGACAAAATCATTGCCGAGGCCATGCATTTTCATGAATGCCAATGTGTTTGAGTCGTGTCGCGTCATGACAGCGCATATACGCCGCCAGCCCACCTGTTTCCAGTGCAGCGCCATGGCAGACTTGTGACATTGTAAAATCCCGAGCGGATTGTGTTTTTTGGGGTTGACCCATACCCGCCCTGTTTCTAAACACCGCGCCAGTGGGCCGTTAGCTCAGTTGGTAGAGCAACTGACTTTTAATCAGTGGGTCGCAGGTTCGATCCCTGCACGGCTCACCACTGACACTCTTTAGTTGTGGCAATCGCGGTGCATGACCATTTAGGTCACGTTTTTGATCTTAATGATCAACAAGCCCAGTCACTCGCCCGGTCGAGCGGAATTTCACATCGCAAAGGTGTTGGCGACCAGTACGGGCAGGGTTCATCGGAGGCGGCTGCACCTTTAGGTGGAAGTTTTTTGCCAGGACTGCGCCGTCTGTTTAATTGCGCTGCGTCCTCATTGTCGCCGATAAAGTAACGGTTTGTTGCACCCCGCCGCAACTGCCCTTCTTTGTCGCCTTTCCAACGGAGTGCTGCCTTGCCCAGCCAGATTTTACCAAAAGTCATCGACGGAACGCTTGCTGACTGGACAGACGACGAGCTGTTGTATGTGGACAGAGGACCAACGCAATACGCGCTTTATGGCGCGATGAGTTCGGACAGCCTGTTTTTTGCCATCAGTGGGGAAGTAGCAATTGGCCAGAATACGACACTCTGGCTGGATACGGATCTGGATCGAACCACCGGATACCAGATCTGGGGGTTTGCTGGGGGTGTAGAATACAATATCGAAATCGCCGGGGATGGCACTGCTGCGCTTTACACGGGCGGGGCCGGAGAGGTGTTCGTCACCGATGTTGATATTCGCTACAGCGACGACGCGACGGTTGCGGAAATCGCAGTGCCTTTGGCGGTCGCCGGGATCAGCGATGGGGTTCGGGTATTTGCCGACATCAACAACCAGGTCTTTCTGCCGGGTGATTATTCCAATGTTGACCTGATTGTCGGAAATGATGGCCAGACGCTTCCTGACCCGGTGCCTGTCGGGGCCGTTACGCTTGATGGCGATCTGGCGGATTGGGAGGGTGCGACGCTGCTCTTTACCGCTGAGGATGAATCGACCATTCGCGGTCAGATCACCGGGGACAACGCGGTGTTTGCGCTGACTGCGCCAATCCCGATCGGCGAGAATACGACACTCTGGCTGGATACAGAACTGGATCGATCCACCGGATACCAGATCTGGGGGTTTGCTGGGGGTGTAGAATACAATATCGAAATCGCCGCCGATGGCACTGCTGCGCTTTACACGGGCGGAGCCGGAGAGGTGTTCGTCACCGATGTTAATATTCGCTACAGCGACGACGCGACGGTTGCGGAAATCGCAGTGCCTTTGGCGGTCGCCGGGATCAGCGATGGGGTTCGGGTTTTTGCCGACATCAACAATCAAGTCTTTCTGCCGGGTGATTATTCCAATGTTGACCTGATAGCGGGGACTCCTGAGTTGCCACCCGGCTCACCAGATCTGAAGGTTGGCATTGTTTATTCTGAAACCTCAGCCGAAAACTATTTTAATCTGACAAATTATGGCCAGTTGGTGATGTCGGCGCAGGCCCAAGCGATGCAGGCAGGCATTCCGTTTGATCTACTTGGCGAAGCAGACCTGACAGATGCGGCTCGGCTGGCCGAATATGATGTTCTGGTTTTCCCCGGGTTTGCCAATGTTCAGACAAACCAGCTGTCCGAGATCAAAGCGGCGCTGGATATTGCGGTTCAGTCTGGCACCGGGATCATTGCCGCTGGCAATTTCATGACCAATGACGAAACAGGTGCGGCGTTGCCGGGCAATTCCTACGCGCAGATGCAATCGTTGCTGGGTGTGACGTTGGACGGGTTTGGCCTAACGGATGGCATTGAGGTGTTTGCCCGGGATGGCAGCAACCCCATTCTGGATGAGTATGATGCGGGTACGTTGGTCGATTCCTATGAAACGCTCACGTCCTACCTGAACTTCCGCGACGTGACCGGAGCAGGTTCGGTGCTCTTTGATCAGATCACCATGCTGGATGGTGTTGAAACACCCCGGGCGGCTGTTGTTGCAACTGAAATTGCCGGAAACCGGAATGTGCATTTCGCTACTGACGCGGTGATCGGCAATTCGAACATCTTGCATGAAGCGATCGACTGGATCGCCAAGGATGATATCGGCACAGCGGATGTTGCGCTGCAAATGTCGCGCAATCCATCCATTTTTTATTCGCGCAACGATATGGACCTAAGCCAACAGGTCTTTGATGTCGTGATACAGGAACCCGGCGTCTATGACAGCCTGAATGCGATTTTGGCAGATTGGCTGGATAAATACAATTTCGTGGGCTCTTACTATATCAACGTGGGTGCTAACCCGCCGGATCGGCAGACTGATTGGGAGATCTCGGCACCGCTCTATCAAGAACTTCTTGCGATGGGGAACGAGATCGGAACCCACAGCTATACGCACCCGAACGACACCAATCTGCTGAACGGTGATACACCTGAACTTTTGACGCTGTTGGACCTTGTCGATCCTCGCAATTCAGATTCAGTTGATCCTTGGGAGCTGACAGCGGCTGAGCAAGACATCCTTTTGAACTCGTATCGGTTTCAATTTGAAACCTCTGCTTTCGAGATCGAACAGCAGCTTGGCATCAACGTGACAGGAGCGGCGGTGCCCGGTGCCCCTGAAACGCTCGATACGTCGCGGGAAATAATTCGTTTTTTCGATTATATGTCCGGCGGATATTCCGGCGAGGGGGCGGGCTATCCCGGCGCTTTCGGATACCTTACCCCAGATCTTCAGGATGCCGTTTACCTTGCTCCGAACATGTCTTTCGATTTTTCGCTCATTCAATTTCAGAACAAGACGCCAGAAGAAGCAGCGGCGATCTGGAGCGAGGAATTTGCTGATATCACCAACAATGGAGCCACGCCGATCATTGCCTTCCCCTGGCACGACTATGGTCCGACCGAGTGGGGGTTCGGCGGAGAACCGTCGCTCTACACATTCGAAATGTTCGACAATTTTCTTGCGGGTGCACACGAGGCCGGGACGGAATTTGTAACCGGGCAGGATTTGGCAGAACGCATCGCGACCTTTGAGGACAGCGAATTGACCTTGAGCCGCGCCGATGACGTTCTTATGGCGAACATTGTTTCCGGCGATGCGGCGGGACGTTTTGCGCTGGACGTCGGCGAACAAATCGCGTCGGTGGCGGGCTGGTATGCCTGGGACGACACACAGGTCTTTCTGCCACAGAACGGTGGCCAGTTCGATATCACCTTGGGCGTCCCGACGGATGATGTTACGCGCCTGACTGCTTTGCCAGACCGCGCGGAACTGGTGTCGGTTACAGGGGATGGCCGCGAGTTGCATGCGGTGATCTATGGAGATGGCGTGGCGTCACTTAGTCTCGCTCCGGTTTGGGACACGGGTGCTGTCATCATACGGGGGGCCGAGGGGGCATCCAACTGGACCGGTAGCACGCTAGATGTTGTGCTGGACGGTGGCATGAACACGTTGGTCGTAGACCATGTCGATCAAGGTACGGGTGGCACCGCGGCGACCGAAATCATCATCGGTGGTTCTGCCGACGACATTATTGACGGTGGCGGTGGCGCGGACTGGCTGCTTGGGGGTAATGGAAAAGACGGTTTCATTATCAATTCCGCTTCGGCCGGATCGGTGGTGCTGGATTACCAGCCAAGCGAGGACAACTTGGTTTTCGCCCCGGAAACCGTTTCTGAACTGTTCCACTGGTCAGATGAAGCAGATGCATTGAACGATTTTGTGGATCACGACGGCGATGTTCGTTTGATGGATGGAGACACTGTGTTCCTGACCCTTGTCGGGCTTCAAAGGAGCGAGCTGGACGCCTGTGACATTACTTTCGCGTGATAGAAAATAATCGGTCTCGAAAGACACGACGAGCGCACGGAGACGGCAATGACAAAATGCATACTGGCAACCGGAGGTGCGGGATATATCGGCTCTCACACGACCGTCGAATTGTTAAATGCAGGCTACTCTGTTGTTATAATCGACAACTTCGAAAATTCTGCCCGTGATGCTTTGGCAGGCGTGCCGAAAATCACCGGCGGCGGTAAGATTTGGCTTGTTGAGGGGGATGTTCGAAACGCACGTCTTGTTGCTGATGTCATTCAGCGTCATTCAGTCGATGCGGTGATTCATTTCGCCGGCAAAAAGGCGGTTGGCGAGTCTGTCGCTGATCCTCTGCTCTACTACCACGACAATATCAACGGTGCGTTGTCGGTCTTGTCGGCGATGCGTGGGACGGGATGCAAAAGATTGGTCTTTTCCTCATCGGCCACTGTGTATGGCGACGCCAAGGTGCTGCCGATCCCAGAAACCGCGCTGACATGTGGCCAGAACCCGTATGGACGCAGCAAGCTGATGATTGAAGACATCATCGACGATTTTGTTGTGTCCACGGATGATTTTCATGCTTTGTCACTGCGCTATTTCAATCCGGTTGGGGCACATCCGTCCGGCTTTATCGGGGAAAATCCCAACGGACCGCCTAACAACCTTTTTCCCTTTATTGTTCAGGCGGCAGCGGGCATGCGCAACAAAGTGCAAATATTTGGAAACGACTACGAAACGCATGATGGCACGGGCAGCCGCGATTACATTCACGTGGTTGATCTCGCCCGGGGTCATGTCGCGGCGGTAGAGCATCTTTTTTCACAGATGACCAATATCTTGCCACATCGAAAGGTGAACCTGGGCACCGGGAAGGGGCATACCGTGCTTGAGGTGCTGAATGCTTTTTCAAAAGTGTGCGGGTTTCAGATACCTTATCAGATCGGTCCACGCAGGCCCGGAGATGTCGGTCTGTCCCTTGCCGATCCGTCGCTTGCGTCGGCCCTTTTCAATTGGAGTGCAGAACTTGGTCTTGAGGAAATGTGTCGGGATCACTGGCGTTTCCAAGTTGCGATGATGGAGCCGCGGATTAAACGGCGTAATCGGATCGGAGCAGACGCTCGCTGGGCAAATCGCGTCCTGGAAGATTTTGAAAGCTTGAGCATAGCCGACGGCAAAAGCGCTCTGGCATGACAATGTTCGGCCACGCGTTGCTACCCATGTGTCTTTTAGCGTCACCAGTGATCGGCATGGCATGTGAGGTGTCGCAGGACGACCGCGCTGGAAAAATGCAGGACGCGCTCCAAAACGGATACGGGGTGCAATATTGGGGGCCGGATTTCAACGCTGACACGCTGAACGACACCTCACACGGTTTGCTCATCATGGAAGCGGCGAAAGTCGGAGCGCTTGATACATCCGACGGAAAAGAGCGTTTCTTCACGCCCGCCGAAATTCAGACTATTGGACAAGACGGCTCACGGCCGGTTCTGGTCTATCTGAATTTGACCGAGGTCGAGCCTTGGCGCGATTATTGGCCTTCCGACAGGTCAATCCCAAGCTGGGTTGGACCAGTCACCGCGCACGGTGACAAACTTGCTGCATTCTGGCAGCCCGAATGGCGCGGCATACTGCACGAACGTGTGGAACGCTTGTTGGCCACCGGAGCGGATGGTCTATTTCTTGATGATGTGTTGAACTATTTCGTCGCGGGATCATTGGTTTCAGGATTGCCGGACACCCCCCGCAGCATCGAGATGTCGGCTGCTGTCATGTTAAACCTTGTCAAAGAGATCGCGTCGAAGGCGCGAGAGATCCGTTGCGATGCACTGATCGTTGTCAATAACGGCGTATTTATTGGTCGCGATGCACCAGCGTCGGCGCGTGATGACTTTGACGCTTACCGCGACGCGATTGACGGCATCATGATTGAAGACGGGTTTGGCGCGGCGGACCATCCTGACCTGCATGCCGCTTTGACACAAGATTATCTGAACCGTGGTATATCCGTTTTATCTTTGGATTTTGCTTCCAATGACCAGGCCAAGATTATCGCGCAAAAGGCCCGCGACAGGGGATATGCGCCGTATATCGTCCCAGATGGCAGCTTTTCATATCTTGCACCGCCCGCGTCCCATTATCGGTGATTCCGATCCCTGCTAACGGGCTGCCGCACCTGTGGCAAACAACTTGTCACCGACGAAACATGGCGGCGATATCTGTATCGCTCTGAGACAGAGCGTGCAGCCGCTCCAGATACCCGGTGCCTCCGAGCTCGCTTGCAATCGCACGCCAGAGTACCGGGTCGGTTTCTGGTGTCGCCGCCTGCCGCAACGCGTCAAAGGCAGCATCCGGAAACTGCTTCCAGATCGCCCATGCCGCATCGACGAGTGGCACCGATTCAAGACGATCATCTGAAAGCCAATGGCGATATGGCAAAAGTGCCTGCCCGCCCCCGTAACGGACCAACGGTAAAAGATATTGGAGCTTCAGGTCGTCCGGAACGTCTGAATGCCTTAGGGTTGCTTCTAGCAGACCAACATCGGCGCTCCGATCGGCATAAAAAACAAGCGCATCCCAACTTTCGCGATCGGGCGGCCCGGAGATTGACCACGGCTGCGCCAACATCCGTGCGGCACCAAACAATTCGACCCGAGAGAGCGTCGAGACCAGAAGAGGCCGGGTTTCGGGAGCGCTGGCAACCATTTGCGACGCAATTGCGCGGGACTGCTGTGGTATTGTGGCTATGATTGTCGCGATGGGCAAAGCAAGAGCTTCGGCATTTGGCCCGTCAAGCCAGCCCGCCATCGTCTTTACAAAATCGTCAGGATCGTCCGCAGATAAAGCAAGTGCTGCGTACCGTTCGGCTTGCTTTTTTGCGTCGGTGCCGCCCATCTGAACGGCGGTTTCAGCCAGTGCACGGGCCTCCGACATGGCACCTTGGGCTGCCACGATATCAACCAGTCGCAATCGTTCGAATCCGGTGAGGTCGGCAAAATCGACAGCCTTCAGCAATGCCCGTTCCTTTTCGCCGTCGCCCAACTGACGATAGAGATGTCCCAATCGTTGTCTTTGAACAGGATCGTTTGCCAGCGAAGATGCTCTTTCAAAATGCTCACCTGCCAATTCAAGGTCGCCCGATCGTAACGCAAGGTTGGCGCGCGCAGTGGCGATTGCATTGGTCTCGCCAAAGCGCTTGGCAAGAGAGGCCAGCAAGGCATCCGCCGCCTTTGCATTGCCTGATGCTGCGGTAAGTTCGGCATGACGAAACGCCAGTTGTGGCGTAAGCTGGTCGCCCATAGCGTCCAATCTTGCAAGCGACCCGGAAGGCGGCAGGGAGGCAAGTTCTGCTTCTTGGCCCAACTCTCCTTTAGGTAACAGGATAAGCGCTGCAACTGCACTCAACCCGGCCAATATTATCAGTTTCAGAAATGCGTCGCGCTCGTGCATCAGTTGCACCCCACGGCGAATGTAAGGGTTTTCGGCGATTTGGCGCTTGGCAAAACAACGCGCCATTTGCCGTTTCCGACCGATGTCACGGCAAGCAACGTGCTATCGGCTGTCACCTCAGGCCGGTGCATAGCGCGGAATATGATGTGGCCATGACCGACAGCAGAGATCTGCGTCTGACAGCCAGCAACGCTCATGTTGGCAAGGGTCGGTCCTGCTTCGACGATGCCGATCATTTGCCCGGTCAATACGATATCGGTGTCACTGCGCGGGGTCAGCGCCATAATTGGCGCGTCGTGCGCGGGATCGACAGTCACGAACAGCGATGGGCCAAAGCGTCTGGCACCAAGGACACCTTTGCTTTTTTCTGCATCCAAGGCCCATTCCTCGGCCCGGTCGACACGTACTGTCTGCAGATCGCCCCGATCACGGATGTACCATGTGTTCGATGTTTTACGAACAAGCCGCGTCGACGCTGCGCCGGCAAGCCATGCCGCGTAACGTGAGATATCCATGGCATTGCGCATCGATGATGAGTGCACCTGTCGTGCGTTTTTGATCGCTTCGCGGGCGGAAAAGTTGAGCAGGTCATCGGCGCGCATGACCAACGTATCGGGTCCAGACGGCCAAGGGATATCGCCTTGTGCAGCGGCTGTATTGCGTTTGTGCAGCCCTGACGCATCGCCAAAAGCGGGCTCTCCGTGCTGGAATGACAGGGTTGGCGGAATTATCTGGGGTGTCGCGTGCAAAGCGCCGGCTTTGGAACGTGACAGGCGTAGCGAAAAAGATGTCTGAAACTCGATGCCATTTGCACTGGCAGTGATGGGGACCGGAACGACATGCGACCTGTCTGCAAACGCGACACCTGCGTCGAATGCGGCCCTATCTTCAAGGCCGGGCTGAATTTTTGGATCTGGCCAGCCGAACGTGACGACGGGTCCGTCCGAACCGAGTATGTCGTTGGCGAATTCGTGCGCCGCTGTTCCCAGAGATGACTGCACGGTGGCTGCAGAGCGCTGGCCCCACCCATCCGCAAGCAAAATGGCCAATGCGATACGTCGGCCTTGGAATACGGCCAGGTCGGGTACGGGTCGTGGTCCATGGCCGGTAGAGGCTTCAACAATGCGGTCCGGGTTTGCCGACCAGATGGTTGGCCCGCGCGGGTCTTGTGCGACAACCGACTTGTCAGACAGCCAGGTGCGGGTCTTGAGCTGGAAGCCCAGAGCACGGCGCGTGCCATCTGTTGCTTTCAATGTTGCGAGAGGCTCGGCGCTATCCGGAAGCGTTGGCGCGATGAGCCGACTCGGCGGTATCGTGATAAGCTCTTGTTTTGCGAACCATTCCGGGGCGGTTTCCAACCGTGCTGAGGTTCCATCATGCAGGATTGCGATGTCAGTTTCATTGGTGCCAAGCCTGGTCCAAAGTGCTTGGCCACCCGGATCTCCGATCATTACCTCGGGCAGACTGCTGCCGCATGTGTCGGATTGAGCGTCCAGCCAAATACTCAGACCGGACGGGTTCGGCACTCTGCCATCGAACCAACTCAACACTCCTGCAACATCGACCATGGAAAGCGCGTCAGGAAGAGGTTGGGACACGTCGATATAGATCGGCAATAATCCGTGCTTGGAAAGTGTTGCGTTCAAATGCCGAGCGATGCGGCCTTTTTCCGGAGCCGGTTCCTGACGCCCATCAATTAACGCAATCACGTATTTCGGCATGGCTTTAGCGGCAAGACAAGCCGCGGAAAGAATCGTCGGCATCACCCAAAACTGCAGACAAAGAGCAAGCCCCAGCCAAAAGTTGGCGAAGGCTCCGCCTTTGGGATGAGTTTGGCTGGCCATATGGATAAGAATCAGACCTAATGTAGAATTGTGGAGATTTCTGGGCAAGAATACGGTAGTCTTAACATCAAGTTAAGGCATTGAGTGCGTTGGCAAAGAAGGGTCTGGAATGTTAAGCACGATGCTCTCGAAGGCTGGAATTGGCCTTGCTGCCCTGATGGTTTTCGGCGGTATTGAAACCTTGCCTTCGTTGGTTGGAGACAACCGAGACACGTCACTGGCCACAGCCATGACGGTCGCAACGGACTCTATGGTGCATCGTGCACGGCACGAAACCGATATGCCCGACAGCATGGTGTCGTATGTGATGTTGAAAGAAACTGAGCCGCAGAGCCGAGGTCTGCTTGATCGAATATTGTCTGGCAACAGTTGCGACAGCGGGAGTGACGTCGCGGATCGCGCAGTTGTTGGCGATCATCTGACATTACGTGTTTTTGAACATTCCGAGAGCAACTTTGGACGATTTGAACGGCGCGACCTTTCGGGCACGTTTGCCGTCGGCTCCACCGGAGAAGTCGCCATCCCCGGCATTGGGCGTGTGCCTGCACAGGGCAAGCCTTTGACGTGCCTTGAGACGGCCGTCAGAGATGCTCTGTCATCACAGATGAAACTCTCGACGACAGTGACAGCCTCTTTTGCCAAGCGCCCACCGGTGCTTGTAAAAGGAGAGGTGATTTCCCCCGGTAGTTATGAGTACGATCCCGGGTTAACGGTGGATAGGCTCCTGGCAAAGTCGGGTGATGGCAGCAGCAGCTCACACGCCGCACTCCGGCGCAGCTTGGAGGCGCGTCGTGAAGAATTGCGCACATTGCGGTCGGGGCTTTTACTTCGTCAGAAGCGCCTTTCTGCACAACGTGCACCTGAAGAGACATTTCCTTTGTTCGACGGTACGGTTGACGTGGCGATCCGCCAAATCGAAGATGATCGGATCAGAAGCGAAGTGGCAGTGCTGGAAGCTGCGGCAAGCGAGCGGGAAATACGCGAGGCACGTGACAGCGCAAGACGCGCAGAGCTTGAAGCGACGCTCGAACTGGCGAATTCGCGACGTTCGATGGTGGCGGCACGCTACGAAGATCTAAAACTCAAACGCGATGCGCTGGAACGTGAAGTTTCAAGCGAATGTCGCGGTCGATGCAACTCGAACAGGCATTTCGCCGAGTTGCGACTCGAGAGCATGAATGATCAGGTGGCGGACTTCGCTCTTGTCTTGCAGGATGCCGAGACGCGCGTGATTGAAGCCCGCCATGCGGTAAATCGCCATGACAGAACCATTCAACTGGAGCGCGCTGAAAGCAGCAAAGCCTTGGCTCTCGATATCGTCGAGACCCATGTGAGGCAGAGCGCGATAGATGCTGAATTGGCATCTGTGGAGCAACAATTGAGGGCGCTGGGCGCTTTAGCAAACCGTGTCGTGACCGTGAATCGTCAAAACGGAGATGATATCCGTTTGGTTGAGCCCAATGAGACCACGCGTTTACTACCGGGCGACATCGTAACGGTCGGCACTGCCGGTGATACGCCACTGGTTTCAGCGGAGAGGGTTCTCAGGTGAGGACGCTGACCGAAAGGGAATTGGCGGAGGAACCCCCAAGCCGAACCTCACGCAGCAGCACCTATGATATGTTGCGTGGGCTTATTGAAGCAGCGGTCCTGCTGGTGTTGATTGCCGGTGCCGAACCGCTTTTGTTTGGGGCCGGATTTTACGAAACTTTGAAACTACATCCTTTTTGGATCGTAATTCTGATTGCGTCTTTACAGCATGGCCCAGGTGTTGGCATCGCAACTGTGGCTTTGGCGACGTTCCTTATGGGGTGGCCGGACCGATTTGTTGGTGAAGACGCTGCTGTCTATGCCGCTCGGGTCGCGGTGCTTCCCCTTCAATGGCTCGTCGTGGCTCTTATTGTCGGGTTGTATAGCCAAAGGAAAATCCTCGAAACGGAAGGTTTGCGGGAAGACGTCAAAAGGCTCGAAGGGGTCTCCGATAGCCTTGCTGCGGAAATCGAGAGGATGGACAGTCTCGTTCTGGACATGGAGCGTGGTTCTGCTGCCCGGATCGGCACCGCAGCACAGCAGGCCACAGTCGACGTGCCGACGAGCCAAACCGTTTTTACGCAGGCCTTGCCTGTCCTTGCTGCGCTTGCAGGCGCACGCGGAGAGGAACTTCCCGCGAGCTTTGAAGCGGCGTCGTCAGCTCTTTTCGAGGGGCCCGTCGCACTGATCGCAGCCGCACCAGGAGAAGATCCGTTATTTATCGGGAGTGCCCCTGACTTGGGCTGTAACCCCAAAGACATGTCCGCTGCCCTGGTTGCCTTACTCGGAAACAGAGGCACCGGCGCGGTAAATTTGCAGGATGCCGGTCTTGATGCCGATGGCGCTGCGCGGATCGTTCAAAAACGCGCGCATGTAGAGCATGGATTGACGGCAACGGTTATATTCTTCGCTAACACCCGCACAGAAGCTGACGCGGGAGCGGAGCGTCTCGACCTCATAGCCGAGATGGCCCGCATCGCGATTGACAGGATTAGCCTAGATCTTGGCCTCGACAAAAGAGCGCAAACGCTCTCTCAGAAACGTGCCTGACATATCATTGCTGCGCAGAGCTGCCGCGTTTTTCTTAACGCTGGGTGCGGTTTTGGCGGTGACTATTTCCATTTATATTGGATTTTGGGCGGCAGTGATATTCTACGGCGCATTTTCGGTTTTATTATGTGGTGTGCTACGTGTTTTTGATCGGCATGGTGCGGTGTTTTTTGCCATTTCCGCGTTGACGCTTGGCCCGTTTGCCGGACCGATCATTATGATCACGACTGCTTCCGCATGCAAAACAAATCTAAAACCATTCGACACGCATCGAAACAGTCCAAGTGTTACGCGGGCCGAATTCATTCTTCAGGAAATTGCAGAAGGCCGCCGACCCCGAATTCGAGATTCGTTGGAGCCATCGTTGGAGGACGTGTTCAACTCCGGCTCGCTGGCGGATCAGCAAACGGCTTTGGCCGCGATCGTCAGACATTATTCAGCTGATCTTCGGCCTGTTCTAGAGCGCGCGCTTGCCTCTGAAATCCCTGCAGTGCGTGTTCAAGCAGCGACTGTCTTTGCACATCTGCGGGACACATTCGCCGCGCGTGCCCGAAGGCTCGCGAAAGGTGAACACGCATTGTCTGGAGACGCGCTGGAAGCTGAAATTTTGGCTGTGTCGGCCTCCGGTTTTATAGACCCCGCAGAGCTGGACATCGTGCTTCGCCCGGTACTCGCACCTGGATCAAGACCAGTTTCGGAAAAGCCGAAACTCACAAGTGAATTGATTTCGACATGACAGATATACGCAGCGCAGATGTGTGTTTGGTGGTTGAAGGATGTTATCCATTTGTCGCTGGTGGAGTGTCGTCCTGGTTGGATTGGCTTATCCGGGAGCAGAAAACCAAGAGTTTTTCGGTGCTCGCTATTACAGCGGACGACACTGTGCGTGACTTGAAATACGACCTGCCGGAAAATGTTCTGGACCTGCAGGTCTTGCCCCTTAGCACGACACAAAAACCGCCCCGACTGGGAGGTCCGAAAATCGATGCTTCGATGTTTGGAAACGCGCTTGTGCGACTATGGGAAAATGGTGACGCGGATGCTTTTGATACGCTGTGCGACCTTGCGACGACGCCGGTGCGTCGTGGGTTTCCGTCTGTACCAGGTCGCACCTTTCGTCCTGACCATGCTGACCTGATTTCTTCCAGACCAGCTTGGGAGGTCATTGAAACCTGCGCGACCCAATTGGCACCAGAAGCCGCTTTTTCGGATTTTTTCTGGGCTTGGCGCACGCTGGTTGGCGGCATGATCTCTGTACTGACATCACCTGTTCCGCCGGCACGTATGTATCACGCTATTTCAACGGGATATGCGGGGCTTTTTGCTGCGAGAGCCGCGCGGGAAACCGGCGGGCGGTTGGCGATCACCGAACATGGCATCTATACCAATGAACGGCGAATCGACATGATCATGGCCGACTGGCTGAAAGATCACGTTCAAAAGGGCTTTACTCTTAAGGACCCACGGCGGGATACCCGTGATCTGTGGATCGCAATGTTCGAGAGTTTTGCCAAAATCGCCTATGTGAAGGCTGATCGTATCACAACGCTCTATAGCGCCAATCAAGGGTTCCAGCGCGCATTGGGAGCCGCTGAAAATCGTCTTTCTGTCATTCCGAACGGCATTGCGTTGGAGAGGTTCGATGAATTGAAACCCCTGTCCAACAAACCGCGTCCAGTTGTCGGGTTAATCGGACGGGTGGTTCCGATCAAAGATATCGAAGCCTGTATCCGTGCGGCGGCACTGATCCGCGAGTCTGTGCCGGACGTCGAAGTTTTGGTAATTGGACCGACAGATGAAGATCCGGAATATTATGATGCCTGCAGAAAACGGGTGTCTGAGCTGAACCTCGACACGACTGTCCGCTTCATGGGGCGCATGGATATTTTTGAAATTCTGACGTCGCTTGACGTTTTGCTGCTGACCTCGATCAGCGAGGCGCAACCGCTTGTGCTTCTTGAAGCCGGTGCTGCGCGAATTCCGTGCGTCGCAACCGATGTCGGGTCGTGCCGCGACATCATAGAAGGGCCGGAAAATGAAACACCCGCGCTTGGACGCGGTGGATTCGTTGTGCCGCCAATGGACCCGGATGCGCTCGCCGCCGCGGTGATCCGCCTTTTGTCGGACGATGCGCTGCGCGTTGAATGTGGTGAAGCCTTGCGTACTCGGGTCGAACAAAGCTTCACCTCAAAATCCTCTTCGGCCGCCTACGCCGCGCTTTACGAGGACCTTGTTGCATGAGCTCAAACCCCTCTCTCCGGCTGAAACTGCAAGCGGTGCTCAGGCAGGTTGACTGGTGGCTGGACGGCCCCATCCTGAGTCCGCTTCGCAGCCTGATCGCCGCATTGGTTCTGGCGGCAGGTCCTTGGCTTCTTGTGATCGTGACTTTGATCTTGATCTCGTGGATCGCCGAAAACCGGTTCCCAGACGAAGCTCTGGAGGACATGCGCCTAGCTGTGGTCTATGCATTCATGCTCGCCCCCATTGTCGCCGCACCGGTAGGTATTATCGCAGCGCGAACGGTTGCGGATGCAGAAATGCCGCTCGAACCGTCGGCCATTGGTGCGCTGTTGCTGGTGGCGTGTGGCGTGGCCGGGCTTACAGCCGAAGCCTTGGTGCTGATCGTCGTGCTGGTTCTTGGGTTGTCGAACCCGTCGTTGACGCTCGCTTTTGCATTACTCACATCGATCTCCGCAATGATGTGGGTGGCATTTGCAGTTCTGGCGGCGTGCAAAGCGCGTCGACGTTTGATCCTTTCGTTCAGTACGGGTTTGATCATTGCCCTTGGGCTGAGCGTTGCGGTTGCAAATCATGCAGGCGACGCGAGTGTATTGGTCTGGTGTTTTACAACGGGTATCGCCTTGTGCCTTGCCCTTTGTCTTGAACCATTCTTACAGACCGGACATCAGCTCGCCAAATTGCGCGAGGCCGGTGTTCAGCTGCGCATTTGTGCCAGGAAAACATGGCCACTTGCGGTGGGTGCCTCGCTGGCGATAATGGGAATTTGGGCCGACAAATGGGTTGTTTGGTTTGGGTCTGGTGGTCAAAGTTCCGTCGCCGGTTTCCGGCATATGCCCACCTATGACAGTGCATTGTTTCTTGCTCAGCTATCTGCACTGCCCGGGCTTGCAAGCCTGGCTATTTATTTCGAAGAGCCTGTGCGCCGTGCGATGGATCGGTTTTGGGCAAAACTGTCCAATGGGGTGACGTTGCGCGCAGCAAAATCGTCAGGACGGGCGGTATCGGAAATGATCTGGACCGGTGTCTTTCGAATCATGATGACGCAGTTCGCGGTTTCTGCCGCTCTGTTGTTGTTGGCCCCTGCAATTGCATCTGCCATGGGCCTGAGGCTTGATCAGTTTTTGATTCTTCGAATGGGAATCGTTGGCACGTTGCTGCACGCACTGTTTCTTGCTGCCTCTGGCATCCTGGTATTGTGCAATGCCAAAATGGCGTTTCTGGTTGTGCAAGCCGCGTTTTTGGTCGCAAATTTTTCTCTTAGCGCGATTTTGACATCCGTGATTGGTGTGAATGCGCTTGGATTCGCTCTTGCATCCGGATTGGTCAGCATGATCGCATGTTTGGTCGCATTCGAAACAACCAAAAAGATTGTTGGGCATTTATTCCTTTTTGGAAATGATTCCATCTGAAATGAAATGTGAGATTCGGTGCCGGCTCAAAGATGTTGTGGGACGGCGCTTGTAGATTTTCCAAGCGCAAACATAGGCTTAAATGGTAGTTTTGCAATCGAAATATTCTCGTTCAGGTTGTGTAGCTGAATTATATTCGGCTTATGGCGCCAGGCGATAGCTTTTTAGCACTTTAGATAATCCGACTTTGCGAATATAATACGCATGACTCCCGTTTACGAAGTAATCGCTGACGATTCGTAGCAGGTTTGTGCCCTAAATCATTCTGGCCGGTAATTGGTGCCGTTGATGAGCATATAAACAACAGGATTTTTTTATATGTCGGAGGAAGGAAGACACAAATCATATTATGAATATGGGATCATGGTAATAAATGATTGCCCGTTACGTCGCGCCGCCTATTCGGCACTTTTCAAGCTTTATGGTTCCAAAACTGCTGTTGTGGGCAAGAAGGATGTGGAAATACCGGAAGGGACGTCCATCCCCGACGGAGGTGCCCTCACTCTGGTGGTTTTCGGCAGCGTTCTCATCAGCAGTGTCGAAGGCCGCGCCAAGCTCGAAGCTGTATTGCAAAACAGCACAGGCCGCGTGGTTGCGCTGGTTGAAACCCACACTGCAGAATGCGTTTCCTACGCGCTCGACATGCAGCTGGCAGGTGTTTTAACGACATCTGAGGAAACGTCAGTGGTTTTTGCAGCGCTCGATTTTATTGCTGCCGGCGGTTGTTACATCCCGCACGCTCCTACGGAAACCGACGGTACGCAGGACGTGTCGCTTCTAAAAGACAACGCGGCTCGAATGTGTGATCACGAACGGAATGAGGCGATCACCAAAGAGGTGAGCAAAGCCCTAACTAGCAGACCTGCTTTCACCCGTCGTCAGAATGACGTGCTGTTTGACCTTGCGCATGGGAAATCAAACAAAGCGATTGCGGCAAATTTGGGTATTTCCGAGGCGACAGTGAAAAGCCATATCCGCCAGGTCATGATCAAGCTGAATGTCAGGAATCGAACCCAGGCGGCATTATTGGCGCGGGATCTTGTGTAATATCTTTCGTTGTACACCTCATCTTCATAGAATCTACGTTGTATAGGCAAAGGCGAGGTTAAGCGCGCCGAAAAACCTTGGGTTTACCTTTTGAAAACGAAAAGAGATATGGCACCGGTTGCAGATGACTTCCTTTTCTTACTCACCGGGGCCGATCAAACAGATGGCGGACGCGCGTACGGTCCGGTTTTCGACCAACTTCTCGCCTCTGAAACGGACCTTATATTCCTGGAAACAGGTTTGACGTCACGCGCCGCTGGCACAGAGGGCGTGACGTTTTTAACACCTGACCAGATGCTTGACATCCGGAACGAGGATACAGACGGCGACGGAACACGCCAGGTTTTCGGGTATATCAACCTTGGCATTACCGACCATTACAGGACCTATTGGCAGGAAAGCTGGACTTTGGACCAGACCGGTTCAGCCTTTACGTCCTTTGAGCCAGAACTCAATCAAGACGTGATGCCGTTGAATCCGAACGCGGATGTGCCGGCGTGGCTCGAAAACGCGCTTGGTGTTGCAACCGGTCCTCCGGAAGGGGATTCGATTGAAGACACGGTATATGGCCGCATTGCGGATTTCAGCGACGGGTCCGGGCCTTTACCCAATCTGGGTGAACCTGTCATTGCCACAGAAGGTTCTTGGTGGGATGTCGTCCTGGACCAAGTTGAAACGATTTTTAATGCGGGATATCGCGATTTTTTTCTTGATGATGTCGGTCGCTATTACGCGGCGGATGGCATGACTGCCACTGCCGCCGATATGATGAACCTGGTGAACGCGGTTGCAGCGCATCTCGAGTCGCTAGCGGGTGCCAATGAAGATACGTCGATCGCACTGAACGGCGGAGGATATTTACGCTGGGACGCCGGCTATGCGCAAGACAGCCCCCAAGTCGAAGCTTTTTTAGCCAACACTGATTTCCTCGTGATGGAAAACAATTTTCTGCGAAATCCGCATTTTCTTGTCGAGGTTGCCCGAAATCTGTCCGGAACGAATACCCAACTTTTGTCGATCGAATGGGGCAACACCTTGCCCGAAGCCGTGTCCGGCACTTGGCTTGCGCTTCTTGACGCGCTCACAGCAACGTTTGGCACCCCAACCGCCGCGCATAGCCCGCAAAGGCCGGACTACGCACCCATCGAAGGCCAACTGCCAGGTGATGTATTTCCGCCGACGGGCATTCCTCAAACCCACGCCATCTTTATCGGTTCCGAATATGGCGCAACACTCACTGGAAGCGATGGGGATGATCTTATTTTCGGAACGTCCGGCGACGACCTCATTTACGCGCTTGGCGGCGACGATATCATTTTTGGTTTGGGAGGAAACGACACGATTATCGGCGGCGAAGGGCATGACGTCCTTTTCGGCAATGACGGCCACGATCATTTGGATGGTATGGCTGGACGAGACACGGTTTTTGGGGGGGCAGGAAATGACGTGTTGATGGGCGGCCCCGGTAATGATTATCTGTCGGGCGGCAAAGCACCCGACACGTTTGATTTATGGACCGGCGTATTCGACTAGGTCATGTCGGCTTTCGGCGGACCCGCCTGTCATGCACCGGTTAGGCCCATGCCCCAAAACGCGGCCTCCAGGCGGGTGGCGGTGGTGAACCGCTTTTGCAAGTGTGGCCAACGGGCGGCCGTCTGCGGCTCGGAGCCGAGTCGCCGGGCAATGGCGCGATCAATCATCTGACCGATCCGGGTCATCGCATCCTGGTATTCGGCCCCGTCATAGGTGTTGATCCAGTCGCGGTAGGGCGTCTGGTCAGAGGCGTCTTTGGCCAATCTTAGACCGATCTCGCCATAGCCGAAGCAACAGGGCGCAAGCGCTGCCATGAGATCAAGAAAGTCCCCCTGGACGCCAGCGTCCATGACGTATCGGGTGTAGGCCAGGTTTTCAAACTCTTCGGTCGCATTGAACAAGGCGGTTTCGTCGATGCCCGCTGCCGCGCAGGTTTTGATGTGGAGCGCCATTTCGTGATTGACCAAGGTGTCAACAGTGGCCGAGCAGACTTTCATTTCGTCCATGGTTTCGGCCTTGACCACACCCAGCGACCAGGCGCGGGCAAAGTGGATCAGAAAGACGTAATCCTGCACAAGGTAATGAAGAAAGGCCGCGCGGGGCAGGGTGCCATCACTTAGCCCCTGAACAAAGGAGTGATGAGTGTAGGCGTGCCATTCTTCCGAGCATCCGTCGCGCCATAGCTGAAAACTATTGCCGTACTTGTGCGTGTTCATCGGATTGTCCTTTTGGTTGGGTGTTTGGTCGTCAGTGGGTGGATGGAGAGCGTGTAGGGCTTTGACCGCGCGGTGACGTTCGCTACGACGCCAAGGCGCGATCTGAGGGATACCTGGTGGCCCGTCATGGGTGCGGGTCTTTGACGTCTGGGTAAGATGCAAAAAAGTGGTGAGTTGGACCGTGGCCTGATCCCACTGTCAGGTCGTCAGACCGGGCAATAGCGTCTGAAACATAGGCTTTTGCGGCTTGTGTGGCTGCAAACAGATCAAGCCCGTGTGCCAGCTGTGCCGCCATTGCGGCCGACAAGGTGCACCCGGTTCCGTGCGTATTGGGGGTGTTGGTTCTATGCGTGTCAAACCACGCCGTATCGGTTTGCGTTACCAAACAATCGGGGCAATCCGCGCCGTCCAGATGTCCGCCTTTCATCAAAACGGCGGCAGGTCCGAATTCGAGCAAAGCACGGCCCTGTGCGGTCATTTCGCTGCGCGACACCGCGGTGTGTGTTCCCAACAGATGCGCCGCTTCCGGCAAGTTGGGAGTTAACACTTTGGCAAGTGGCAAAAGCCGATCCCGAACGACGGAGACGGCATCCGGCTGCAGCAAGGCCGCACCACCTTTGGCAATCATCACAGGGTCCAACACAATCGGTGCCGAGCAGTCCTGCAAGATATCCGCGACTGCTGCGGCGATCTCGGCATTGGCGATCATGCCGATTTTTATCGCATCCACGCGGATATCGTCGAAGATCGCCTTGATCTGTGACTGAACGAAGGATGGGGGCACCAAATGGATGTCGCTGACGCCTTGAGTGTTTTGCGCGGTCAACGCAGTCAGGGCAGTCATGGCAAACGCACCATTGGCCGAGATCGCCTTCAGGTCTGCCTGAATCCCGGCACCGCCTGACGGGTCCGATCCGGCTATGCTTAGAACATTCGGTATCATATCAGCTCTCATTTGTGGAAAAGGCGCGGGCGGCGGCGGTGATGTCGGGTTGGCCGCAAATCGCCGAAACAACGGCCAGCCCATCTGCTCCGCTGTGTTGCACCCTGGATTGATGAGGTGCCTTCAAGCCGCCAATCGCGACGTTTGGCATTGATGACAGAGCGACCAGATGCGCCAGCCCGTCAAAGCCGATTGGCGCTTTGTGATCTGTTTTGGTTTCTGTTCCAAAAACCGGCCCAAGGCCAAGATAATCCACAATGGACGGGTCCGCGGCCGTGACGGACTGTTCGGTTTCGCAGGACAGGCCCAATATCTTGTCCGGCCCCAACCGCGCCCGCGCCTGTGCGGGTGTCATGTCGTCCTGGCCAATATGGGCACCATCCATATCGGCAAGGATTGCAGCCTCGACATCATCGTTGATCACCAAAGGCACGCCACTGCCGGATAGAACCTCGCCAAGCGCACGCGCCAGCGACACGCGCTCGGCTGTCGTGGCGGTCTTGTCGCGCAGTTGCACCATGCTCACGCCACCGGCAACGGCCTGCCGGACGGTTTCAACAACGCCGACAGAGCCGCAAAGCTGCGGATCGGTTACCAAATAGAGGCGGAGATTGCGGCGCAGGGACGTCATTCGTTCACCACCGCGTTCAAATCGTCGGGCTGTGTTGCCGCTAACGCGTCGATGAAGTGCATCTGAAAGCTGCCGGGGCCCTGCGCCTTGGCCGCTGCAGCGCTGCCTGCCACCTTGAAATGCGCCAATGCGCCCAACGCGGCATCGAACGGCGAACCAACCGCTGCATAGGCTCCCATCAGTGCGGATTGCGAACATCCAAGCGCCGTGACCAAAGGCATGATGTCAGAGCCGCCGGTGACATGCGCCGACCGTGTGCCATCGGTGACCAAATCCACCGGCCCGGTAACCGCAACAACGCTGTCAAATGTCTTGGCCAGGGTATGCGCGGCACCTTCGGCTGCCATGACGCTGTCGCCGCTGTCCGCGCCCTTGCCGGCTCCGGCCTGACCAGCAAGTGCAAGAATTTCCGAGGCATTTCCCCGGATTATGCTTGGACGCGAGGCCAGCAAATCCTGCGCAACGCTTTTGCGATAGCCACTGACGAAATGCGCAACCGGATCAAGCACCCATGGGATGCTGTGTGCGTTTGCTGTTTCGGCTGCCGAGGTCATGCTGCTGACCCAAGGGGCAGACAGTGTGCCAAGATTGATCATCAGCGCATTACAGATGGGTGTGAAATCTGAAATCTCTTCGGCCGCGTGAAGCATGGCAGGTGATGCACCCGCCGCCAGAACGACATTGGCCGATATGTTCATCGCCACATAATTTGTGATGCAATGCACCAAAGGGCTTTGGGCGCGCAACGGGGTCAGTAGGTCAGACAGGCTCATGGTGTCTCTTTCTCGTCAGGCGAAAAAAAGCACGCGTCCGCTGGTATTCAGTGACTGTGACCTCCCTCCGCCAGCATTATCTGGTTCAGGTTCAAAGGGTACGTCTCAGCTTTGCAGCGCCCCTGGTAACTGAATGAATAACCCAACTGCGCTGTTGCGTCAAACCGGTGCGAAGGGGGCGCGACACGAAATCCGAAACAGAGGTCCGACGTCGCATTTTGCCGGGTGAAACGCCCGAAAGCGCGGGCGTTTCAGTGTTTCTTGCAAGGCCCCTAAGAGGAAAAAGTTTTGACCTTGAGGAAAACCGATGTAACGTCGCGTCATAAAATTCAATTCACGCGGGCCGTTTTCAAGCCCGCTCATTCTTGGGAGGGACAGAAATTGACTGACAGTATGAGAGCCAGAATTGACCGGATGTTCAAAGGTGACGTGGTGTTTGCCAGCGCCTTTGTCGTGGGACTCTGGTGTATAATCATCTTCGTGTACGGCAGCATCAGACCGCATATGGGCGACAACGGAATTAGCACTGTTTTGCTTATTGCGGGCGGACTTGTGTTGCTGTTCAACACGGCCGCCATTGTCGCGATGGTCCGGCAATACTCCAACGAGAAAGATTTTATCTACGGATTGGACATTCGCCATCTTGATGAGATGCGCGAGATGAAAGGGAAGTGACCGGACAATGAGCAAGAAATATGAACCGCCAATCCAGAGCAGTGCCGGGCAGATCTTTGATTCTCTCTTTCTTCTCGCTTTGGTTTATGTCGCCCTTTTCATTCCGCTGATCCTTGGCCTGACCGGTGCCGGCGTGACAACCAACGTGCCAGACGAGGTGACGTGGGAAACGCTCGAACAGAATGAAGTGATGCAGACGCAGTGGGAAAAGCTAGGCTACACGCCGGAAACCGCCGCAGAACTGATCTCGACCAAGTTCGATTACAGCATTGATCCTTTCATGCTGATTGTGACCGGCATCGTGATTTTCGGATATTTCATCTTCATGGTGAAGGTATCCGAGAAGGAATATCGCCAGGTCATTCGTGAAAAATTCGACAGCTGAGTGCGACGGGAGACATAGAAAATGTGGGTATTAATTGAATATGCGGCCTGGGCCGCCTCTGCCGGTGTCTTGTTGTGGCTGGTGATGGACGCAGCGCGGGTGAACCGCGAATTTGATGAAGACACTCTGTTGTCCTCGAAAGAGGGTGTTGATGAATTGCTTGAGCATGGCGAGGTGCCTGAAGCACAGGAAGGGACCAAACTATGAGCGTTGAAGCAACAAACGCAGCCGCAAGCGCAAGCGCAGGCGAAGAACGCGTCGGCCTGCTTCGGGTCCTTGGCCCGGTCCATATCTGGGCTCTTGGGGTCGGTATCGTTCTGGTCGGCGAATTCATGGGCTGGAACTTTTCCGTGGGTAAAGGGGGTGCCTTTGGTGCGCTGATTGCGTGCTGGGTGATCGGCCTTTTGTACACCTGTGTGGCGATGATCGACTCGGAAGTGACATCGACAGTGGCCGCTGCTGGTGGCCAATACGCGCAGGCCAAACATATCATGGGTCCGCTGATGGCCTTCAATGTCGGGCTGTACCTTGTGATGGCCTACACCATGCTGGAAGCCGCAAACGCGATTGTGGTCGGAGACCTTTTGGTCATTCTGGCCGAACAAACCGGCTATGAAGGGCTTGATCCGCGTCCGTTCGTGCTTTTGATAATCTCGCTTCTTGCGCTGCTGAACTATCGCGGCGTGTTCATGACCCTGAGCCTGAACTTCGTGATCACTGCTGCGGCCTTTGTCTCGATCCTGATCCTGTTCATCGGCGTACAGCCCTGGAAGCCGGGTGCGATCCTTCAGCACCAGGGTTTGTTAACAGAGCTGCCCTACGGCTGGATTGGCGTTATCGCGGCGTTTCAGTTTGGGATTTGGTACTATCTTGGCATTGAGGGCACCTGTCAGGCTGCCGAAGAAGTCCGTTCGCCAAGCCGCTCTTTGCCGCTGGGCACGATGACTGGCATTATGACGCTGCTTATCGCCGCGACCCTGACCTGGTACATCTCTTCGGGATTGTTGCCGTGGCAATATCTCGGGCAGGCGACAGTGCCGCTTTATGATGCAAGCCGCATGACTGGATCGCTGTTGCTGCAGATATTCCTCTTTGTGGGAACACTGTTCGCCGCGACTGCTTCGGCCAACGGGTGTATCAATGATGCGTCACGGGCGTGGTTCTCGATGGGACGCGACCGCTATATGCCACAATGGTTTGGTGCGGTTCATCCGGTCTATCGTACACCTTACCGGTCGATCCTGTTTCTGATCCCGATTGCGGTCTCGTTCGCATTCACCGGGCTTTTGGATCAGGTCATCACCTTCTCGATCTTGTCAGGTTTGCTGGGTTACACGTTCATGCCGATCAACATGATCCTGTTCCGCAAGAAATGGCCGCTTGGCACCATCCGGCGCGGGTATGTGCATCCGTTCCACCCCTTGCCGGCGATCGTGTTGATGGCGTTGTGTATCACCACATTCTTTGCCACGTATCTGGGCTTTGGTATTCAGCTGCTGGCAATGATGACGTTCTACATCGGCGTGTCGCTGTGGTTCGTGATGCACCGTTACAAATTCGTCCGCCGTGCGGATCAGTTTACAATGAACTGGCCCAAGCCGGTCGGTTATTGAGGAGTAAGACACCATGATGGACAAGATCCTCTGTGCCATTGATGGCTCGAAGGCAGCGATCCGAGCGGTAGATTTTGCGGTCGGAATGGCCGCAAAGTTCGGCGCAGAGCTGCAATTCATGACGGTTTCCACCGTCTCGCAGCAATCCGCATCGAAAACGACGTTCTGGGACAGTCGGTTATTCGAAGCCGGAGAGCGCCAGATCGCCAAGGAACTACATGACGCCCGAGAAGTGGCGCGCAAACACGATGTGGCGGCGACCTGTGTCACCGTCAGTGGGCGCGACATTGCCGAAGCCATCGTCGGCTATGCCCAAGAGCATGGGTATGACCATATCGTGATGGGGTCGACCGGACACACGGCGTTCGGACGACTTTTGACCGGGTCAGTGGTGGATGAAGTGCTTGCCCGCAAGCACCCACCGGTGACAGTGGTATGAACGAGGCAGCCCTGGTTCTCGCCGCGGGCGGCGGTGCCGGTGCGCTGTTTTGGCTGCACAACCGGGACAAGCGGCAGGCAAAGGCGCGCCGCTTGTCCGTTTTCGACAATTGCAAAGGCGTTCTTGATCAGGCCGAAATGGTACATTCCGGGCGGTCTTATCCGGATCTGGTCGGGCAGTTCGGCGGTGGTCCCGCCGAGCTGAAGCTCATTTCTGACACCGTTCAGCTTCGCAAATTGCCCATCCTTTGGCTGTCGGTGACCCTGGAGCGTCAGCTGCCGATTCCTGCGGTTTTTGACATGATGATCCGACCTGCGAATACAGAGTTCTTTTCGCCGCACGGATCTTTTCGCGAAACGGTGGCAACGCCGCCAGACTGGCACGAACATGCTGTCATCCGTACGGATGACCCAACCGGTGTTTACCCATTTCTGGATCTGCTTGCACCGCATGTCGCGGATCTGGTTTCGGATGACCGCGGAAAAGAGCTTCTTGTCACGCCACGGGGAATCCGTTTGATCTGGCGCGTCTCCGAAAGTGTGCGCGGCCACTATCTGCTGACCAGACAGCCGCAATACGAGCAGGACCAACTGGTCCGGTCGGATGTTCAACGTTTGTTGGATCTGGCATGCGCGATAGAACATGACATCAGGAAAGGTGCGGCGTGAGTGACGCAAGAAAACCGGTACACCCGTATGTGGTGCTTGTTGTGGCCTCTGTCCTGACAGGCATGGGGCAGGTGCTAAATGGGCAGGCGTCGCGCGGTTTGATGATGGCGTTCGCGGGTCTGACGCTGGCTTGGGTGAGCTATAATCTGACCACACCGGATCATAGTTTCGTGGGCCGATATGCGGGTGGCTTCATGATCCATGCCATTGCATTCATGGATGCGTATCGCGTGTCTCGCTTCCGCTGGGAGCATTGGCGGCGAACGGAGTAGATCATACGCCGGTATTTTGCAGCCCCTGCATCCGTGGGGCTGGCAATATGGCGGATTGTTCATCCCTTCGGGCCTTTTGCGAAAGTTAGGCGAATGCCGCCTCACTCCGAACCGGATGAACAAACCGCTGAAATGTCTAGGTTAGGGCACTTCGGGGGCCATTGCAGCGTTCACGTGACCTTGACTGTCATCGTGCCAAGGCCCTCGGCGCTGATTTCCATTTCATCGCCTTTCTGAACGGGGCCTACGCCGGAGGGGGTTCCGGACAGGATCACGTCACCGGCAGCAAGTTCATAATATTCTGACAGATACGCAATCATCTCCGGCACTTTCCAGATCATCTGATTTAGATCGCCCTCTTGTTTCAGCGTTCCATTCACATTGAGCGCGATGCGACCGTGATCCAGATGACCGACCTCCTCAACAGTATGGATCGGGCCGACGGGGGCAGAGGCGTGGAAAGCTTTGCCGATCTCCCACGGGCGGCCCATTTTTTTCGCCACGCCCTGTAGATCGCGGCGGGTCATATCAAGGGAAAGTGCGTAGCCATAGACGTGGTCCAGCGCGTCTTCGATGGTGATGTCCGTGCCGCCCGATTTCAGAAAAACAGCCACTTCGGCCTCGTGATGTACGTCCTTGCTCTGGTGCGGATAGGGGAATGTGCCGCTGGTGTTCAGGTCGTCCGGGTTCTTCTGAAAAAAGAACGGTGGTTCCCGATCCGGGTCGTGCCCCATCTCAACCGCGTGGGCGGCGTAATTGCGACCGATGCAATAGACCCGGCGCACGGGAAACACGCCGCCGCTGGCGACGGGAACCGTCACGGTGGGTGGCACGGGGATCACGAATTCGGACATGGAACACTCCCTTTGGTTTTTGTCTGTGGCGTGTCTTTATCGGCAAAGCAATTACAGATCAATTCAAACCAATCTGTACGCATACAAAAAAATTCATTGATTTACCCAATTTTCGGCGTAATCATTGGACCAATGAGCAAATTGGATAACCAATATTGGGATTCGGTCCCGGCAGAACGGCCTGCGGATGCGCGCGACACGGTTGAACGGCTGCGCAGCTATATTGACGAGGGTGCCTATGCCCCCGGCGATAGGTTGCCGCCAGAACGCAAGTTGATTGTCGATTTGGATATGTCACGGGGCGCACTGCGGCGCGGTTTGGATGCGCTGGAGCGGGACGGAACGATCTGGCGGCATGTCGGCAAGGGCACCTTTGTGTCCCGCACCGGGCAAGGTGGTTTTTCCAGCAGTTCTGACTGGACAAACGATGTGGCCCGGCAGCTGACGCCATTACGCATGGTCCGGGCGCGGGTCTGTATCGAACCGGCGCTTGCCAGTGAGGCTGCGCTGAATTCTTCGGTCGAGGCGATCACCCGGATGCGGCTTGCGCAGGAGCGCAGTCAAGCTGCGCAAAGCTGGGAGGAATACGAGCTTCAGGATGATAGCTTTCATCGGTCGATTGCCGAAGCTGCGGACAATTTGTTGTTGCTCGGTCTGTTTGACCAATTGAACAAGGTGCGACGTGCTGTGGCTTTCGATGCGGTCATGCGCTCCACGCCGCGCCCGCCAAGCGATCATTCAAGCTTTGCAGAACATGAAGCGATCGTTGCCGCAATCGAAGCGCGCGACCGCATCGGCGCTCAGGCTGCCATGCGACGTCACCTGGAATCGGTGTCCGACCGCTTGTTCAAAGAGGAGTAAAGACCACCCGCCAAAAGAGCCGCAAACACCGGCCCGGCGACACATTATTCGACATGCATAAGGGAGGAGCGACATGTCACTGTCCAGAAGATTGATCCTGAAAGCCACCGGCGGTGCTGCCGCGCTGGCGATGATGGTCACCGGCGCGTTGGCGCAATCGGACCCGCTGCGCGTGGGTCTTGGCGATATTGCCAGCGTCGAAAGCCTGAACCTGCTGATTGCGATGGAGCGCACACAGGAACGCGGCGTCCCGATGGAGATGACCTTCTTCAATTCCGAGGATGTTGCCGTGCAAGCCGCCCTGTCCGGCGAAGTCGAGATCGGCGTCGGCGCGCCCTACGCATTTATGGCCAATTCGCAGGCTCCGCTGCGTATGTTCTACCGCATGTCGACACTGCTGTTCTTTCCGGTCGTAAATTCCGAGGTCTATTCCGGATGGGAGGATCTGGACGGAGAGGAAGTCACCGTGCATTCGCGTGGATCGGGTACAGAGGCGCTGATGCGTCTTATGGAGCAGGTGCACGACATCGAATATTCCAACATGTCCTACGTGCCCGGCTCCGAAGTGCGCGCGGGTGCGATGCTGCAGGGCACGATCAATGCGTCGATCGTGGATGCGACCAATTTCCGGCTGTTGCAGGAAAGAGGTGGCGAGAAGTTCATGCGCCTGCCGCTTGATGGGGTGAACGCCACCGACGAGGCGCTTTACGCCAGCGCCGAAACGCTCGACTCTCGGGCTGATGACATCCAGATATTCGTCGAGGAACTGCTGCGCACCTGGCAGGATATCGCGGATAACCCCGCCATCGTGGGCGAGTTGCGGGCGCAATATAACCTGTTGCCCGATCTGCCCGAAGACGTGGCCGCCGAAGCGGTGCCCTATTTCACCGAAGCAACCGAAAACGGCATTTACCCGCTTGATGGCGGAGAGCCACAGGATGCGCGCGACGACATCGCCTTTCTGTCGGCCGCCGGACAGGTAGAGATGGACCCCGAAGCGATTGATCCGACCGATTTCTGGGATTTCACCGCGCTCGACGCGGCCAAGGCGGCGCAGTAACGCGCCTGTTCCGCCCGCGCCTGTGATCGGCGCGGGCCATGTTCGACCCAAGCGCTAGGACAGACCCCAATGGCGAACACGCAAACCGATCCCGGAGTGATCCCCGGCCCGACGAGCCGCGCCTTCGATATGCTCGGCGGCACGCCTTTGATGTGGCGGCTGGCGTCCTTGGCGTTGTTTTTCGCAATCTGGGAAATCGCCGGGCGCACCAATTTCAACTGGGCCTTCCCCACCTTCTTAGAGACGATGGCTGCGCTGTGGGAGATGCTGGCCGACGGATCAATGATTTCTGCCTATGGCCGCACGCTCGAACCGCTGGTGATCGGGCTGGTGATCTCGCTTGGTATCGGGGTCAGCGCCGGTGTGCTGATGGGGCTGCGCCGTGATGTGGAATGGATCACGCTGCCGGTTTTTATCACCATGCAGGCCGCTCCGATGGCGGCACTCATTCCGCTCATCACCTTCGTCTATGGCATCGGCCTGACCTCCAAGGTGCTTGCTGTCTGTATGCTTGCGATGCCGGTGATCGCCATCAACAGCTACAAGGCGGTGCGCAACGTACCGCCGTCGCTGGTGGACATGAGCCAGTCTTTCATGGGCAGCCGCCGCCAGCAGGTGTTCAAGATCATCCTGCCCGCCGCCAGCCCGATGATGTTCGCCGGAATCCGGCTGGGCGTTGCCGAAGGCTTTTCCGGCGTCGTGCTGGCCGAACTTTTGATTACCCCCACCGGCATCGGCGACCTGATCACCTTCAACCGCTCGGTGGCCAAATTCGCGCATATGTATGCGGCAATCTTTTCGATTGTGGCCTTCGCGGTGATCGCGGTGTCGCTCTTGCACCGTGTGGAAACTTCCCTCTTCCGCCCAGAAAAGCGAGGCGCGTGATGAACATGCCAACTCCACTCCACTCAACCGAACGCACCCCTGTCGCCGCGACCCCCGAGGCGGTGATTGAAGTGCGCGGTGTTCACAAGATCTATGGCGGCACCGTCACCGCGCTCAAGGACATCCACCTCGATTTCAATCGGGGCGAAATGACCTCGCTTCTGGGCCCATCGGGCTGTGGAAAGACCACGTTGCTCAAGATCATCGCAGGGTTGCTGAAGCCGACCGAGGGCGATGTGGCGGTCAACGGCGTGCCCGTGACCGGACCGGGGCCGGAACGGGCCTTCGTCTTTCAGGATTTCGCTCTGATGCCCTGGGCGACGGTGCTGCGCAACGCGGCCTTTGGGTTGGAATTGCAGGGCGTCGGCAAGGCCGAACGTGAAGAGCGCGCGCGTCACTATGTGAACGAGGTGGGGCTGGCCGGGTTCGAGGACAAGTATCCGCACGAGCTGTCCGGCGGGATGCGCCAGCGCGTCGGTCTGGCCCGCGCGCTGGCGGTGGATGCAGATGTCCTGCTGATGGACGAGCCGTTTTCGGCGGTCGATGAACAGACCCGGCGCAAGTTTCAGGAAGACCTGATCCGCCTGCGCGAGATCGAGAAGAAGACCTTCATTCTCGTCACCCACTCGATCGAGGAAGCGGTTTATCTGTCGGACCGTATCGTGCTTTTGTCACCGCGCCCCGGACGCCTGAACAAGATCGTCACGCCCGAGATCGACCGTTCCGGCGATCCCGACATGATCCGCCGCAATCCCGAATACCTCGACCTGATCGACGACATCTGGAGCGGCCTGCGGGCCTATGTGGAGTAGGCGCATGGAGGTCTACGGCTTCAAAATCCCGCGCATCGCTGCGCTGCTGTTTTGGGCGGCACTTTGGGAAATCGTCGGCCAATTCGAGCTTTTGCTGCTGTTTCCGCCGCTGTCAGACGTGCTGCTGGCATTGCCCGAGGTGGTAACAACGCCCAGCTTTTTCGAGGCCGCGCAGATCACAGTCGCTGCCTATCTGGGCGGGCTGGCGCTGGCCGTGGTTTTGGGCATCGGGCTGGGTATGTTGATGGGGCTGGTCAAGGCTGCCGACAACCTGCTGAACATGTGGGTCAACATCTTCCTGTCCGCTCCTTTGTCTGCGCTGGTGCCGGTCATCATGATCCTTTTCGGTATGGGGATGCCGACGGTGATCGTGACCGTCTTCATGTTCGCGGTCTGGATCATCGCGCTTGATACGCGGGCCGGGGTTCTGCACGTCTCGCCGTCGCTGATCGAGATGTCGCATTCCTTTGGTGCATCGCGGTGGGCGCGGTTCCGCATTATCCTGCTGTCAGCGATGCCCGAGATACTCGCGGGCATCCGTCTGGGGGTGATCCGGGGCGTCAAAGGTGTGGTGATTGGTCAGCTGCTGGTGTCAATCATCGGCGTCGGCGCGCTGTTCAGCCTCTATTCGCAGAACTTCCTGATGGCGCATTTCTGGGCGCTCATCCTGATCCTTTTCGCCTTTGCTTTGACGCTGGCTGAGGTGATCGCGCGGCTGGAGGGCCGGATCGAATATTACGCGGGGGCGCGTGGATGAAACTGACGCTGGCCACATGGGATCACGACCGGGTCATGCCGCTGCATGACGGCCGGGTTTCGGTGGAGGGTGTCACCTTTGAAAGCCACATCCTGCCAACAGGCAAGCTTTTCCCCATCGCGGTGCAGGAAGCGCGGTTCGATATCACCGAGCTTTCGGTGTCGAGCTACGTCCTGCAGGTGTCGCGCGGCGCGTGCGCCTATACGGCAATCCCCGCCTTTGTCAGTCGGGCCTTTCGGCATAGCGGGTTTTTCGCGCGCACCGGGTCCGAGATCGAAACACTGTCCGATCTGGCTGGCAAGCGCGTCGGTGTGCCGGAATACCAGATGACGGCTGCGCTCTGGATGCGCGGCTTGCTCGCCGATGAGCATGGCATCGACCCGGCCGCGATCACCTGGCGTACCGGCGCGCTGGACGCGGGCGTGCGGCACGAAAGGCTGAGCCTCGATCTGCCTGACGGCATGGTGGTTGCGCCGATTGACGATGGCGAGACGTTGCAGGATCTGCTGCTGGCCGGAGAGATCGACGCGCTGCTGGCGCCCAAACCACCGCAAGCGTTTCTGGAGGGTGACACCCGCCTGCGCCGCATCATCCCCGATTTCGGCGCGGCCGAGCGTGAGTATCATGCGCGCACCGGGTATTTCCCGATCATGCATCTGATCGCCGTGCGCAAGTCGCTGGTGGCCGAAAACCCTTGGCTGCCGCAGGCGTTGATGCAGGGCTTCACCACCGCGCGCGACATGGCGCTGGCCCGGTTGGATGACATCTGGCTGGGGTCGGCCAACCGCCTGTCGCTGCCATGGCTCAACGAGACGATGGAGGTGACCCGTGCCGCGATGGGGCCGGACCCCTGGCCCTATGGCTATGCGGCAAACCTGAAGGAGCTGGAGACGATCTGCCGCTATTCGTCCGAGCAATACCTTGCCGCGCGCCGCGTATCGCCCGAGGAACTGTTTCCGGAGCAGGTGCGATGACGCCCGATATCTTTCATGCCGGGTTGGGTTGGCCCATTGCAGGCAGTCTTGCCGCGCTAAGCTTTGTGGCGTCTTTCATTACGGTCGCATTCGGGATCGGCGGCGGCGCTGTCATGCTGGCTGTCATGGCTGTTCTGTTACCGGCGACCGCGATTATCCCGGTGCACGGGCTGGTGCAACTGGGATCGAACGCCGGGCGGCTGGCGATCATGGTGCGGTACGTGCATCGCGCGGTGGTGCCCGCCTTCCTGATCGGTGCCGTGATTGGCGTGACCCTGGGCGGCAGCATGGTGGTGCAACTGCCCGCAGGCGCGATCCAGATCGGGGTGGGCAGTTTCATTCTCTGGTCGGTGTTCTTTCGCCCGCCCGCCTTCTTGCGTGATTCCGCCGCAATCACCGGCGTGTTCTCCAGTTTTTTGACAATGTTCTTCGGCGGCACCGGGCCGTTTGTGGCAACCTATATCAAGGGCCAGGGCCTTGATCGCATGACGCATGTGGCCACCCATGCGGCGTTGATGACGATTCAGCATCTGCTCAAGATCGTGGTGTTTGGCCTTTTGGGGTTCGTCTTTTCGCAATGGCTGGGCTTTGTCGCCCTTCTTATCGCCGCCGGTTTTTTTGGCACGCTGGTGGGCCGCCATGCTCTGACCCGCATCAACGAACGCTATTTCCTGCGCGTGCTCAACGTCGTTCTGACGCTTCTGGCGCTGCGCCTGATCTGGGGAGGGGCCGCGAGTTTCATCGCGTCCTGACGCGACCCGAACCGCAAGGCCCGGCATCGGGACCATTGCGGAGACAAGACGAAAACCGGTGCACCGATCTTATCTTTTTTGGGAGGAGACATTATGAAGATGACCAACACCATCACCCGCCGTACCCTTTTGGGCACCGGGGCGGCTGCCTCGGCGCTTACCCTGGCCAGCCCCGGCATTCTGCGTGCGCAAAGCTTTCCCGAACGTAATATCGAAGTTTTCATTCCAACCCGCGAAGGCGGCGGGGCAGACCGGAATTTCCGGGCGTTTTCGAGCATTTGGAAAGAAAAGCTGGGAACTGACTTCGAGCCCGGTTTCTATCCTGGTGCGTCGGGCCGGGTCGGGTACGAGATTTACATGGGCAAGTCCGAACCCAATGCCTACAACCTGATTTTTGGTAATATGGGGCCGGAAGTGCTTAACTGGGCGGTGCAGCCGCCAAGCTTTGACATCAATGACTATTTCTATTTCGGCCGTGTCGATACCGATCCGTGCTGTGCCTTTGTTGGGGCCGAAAGCCCGTTGCAAAGCATCGAGCAGATCGTCGAAGAGGGCAAGAAACGCACCCTGACCGTCGGCACCAGCCGCATGGCGCATCCGGCCTCTATCGGCATTCTGGCGTTGGGAGAGGAAACCGGAGCCAGTTTCAACCTTATTCCCTTGTCCGGCGGCAAGAACACCGTCGCGGGGGCCGTGACCGGCGAAGTCGATTTTTCGGTCCTGACTTCCGGATCGGTGATCTCGGCCGGGGACAGCGTCAAGACGGTACTGGTCTTTGGCGAGAACCGCGTCGGAGACGCGCTCGACAATGCCGAAAGCATCAACAGTGTTTATGGCATGGACCTGCCCGAGATGCTGTCGGCCCGCGCCTTCGGCATCCATCGCGCCGCCGCCGAGGAATTCCCCGAGCGGATGGAGGTGCTGCAACGCACGTTCAAGGAAACCTTCGAGGACCCAAGGCTGCTTGACGCCTATGTCGCCGCGCGCGGCACGCCGGAATACCTCAATCAGGGCGGCGTCGAGGAATGTGCGCAATTCGTCAAGGACATGCTTGAACTGGGCGAACGCTACAAACCCTTGCTGACCGGCGCATGATGCGCTGATCCTTCGCACCGGCCTTTGCACGGCAAGGGCCGGTCGCGGCATCCCGACCGTTTGACGCCATAGGAACACCCATGTCCCACGATCCAAATGACCCGCCCCGTCATCTGGGCGGAGAGCTTGTCATCCCCGTGATGGCGGTGATCTTCACGCTCTATTATTTCTCGACGATCTGGAATTCGCCCTGGACGGCGCAGGTCAGCGCGTTTGCCATCGGCGGGGTGCTGCTATTCGTCTGCGCGCTGTTCTTCGTCAAGGTCGTGGGTCTCTTGCAGCGGGACGAGGGACGGCTGACCTTCGGCAATCTTTTCAGCTACGACGATATCCGCACCGGACGGATCGGGCTGCTGATCACCACGATCGGCTTTTGCGCCCTGATCGACCGTCTGGGCTTTACGCTCACCACGTTCCTGTTTCTCTGGCTTAGCATGGCCGTGCTGGGACAGTTCAAACGCCTCGGGTTGATCACGGTCACCTCGGCGCTGATGTCGCTGGGCGGATGGGCCGTGTTCATCTGGGCGTTCGAGACCCGGTTCCCGCGCGGCTGGTTCGAGAACACGATGCGCATGGTGCTGGCCAATGGGTGACACCTCCGCAATCCTGATCGAGGTCTTTTTCGAGACCATAAGTTTCTGGTGGGTCATCATCCCTACGATCTTTCTGGGCTTGATCGTCGGCGGCATTCCCGGCTTTTCGGCGGCCAATACCATCATCATCCTGATGCCGCTGACCCTGGCGATGGAGTTGCAGACCGGCCTGATCTTCATGGTCTCGCTTTATTGCGCGGCGCGGATGGGGGCGGGGATCCCGGCGATCCTTGTCAATATCCCGGGCACCGCAGGGGCGGCGGCCACACCGCTTGACGGCTATCCCATGACCAAGCAGGGGCGCGGCCAGCAGGCGCTGGCGATCTCGTTCGTCGCCTCCTCGCTTGGCGGTCTGCTGACGACAATGATCGCGCTGGCGGCGATGCCGCTTCTGGCGCGGGTCGGGTTCTATATGCACTCGGTCGAAATGATCGTGATCATGCTGTTCGGGATTTCGCTGATCGCGTCGATTGCCGCGCAAGACATGGTTAAAGGCCTGATCGCGGGGTTCTTCGGCCTGATGCTCGGCTCCATCGGCGCGGATGTTGTCTATGCCACGCCGCGCGGCACGATGGGCTTTCTCGAACTTTACGATGGCGTGCCACTGATCCCGGCTCTGGTTGGGCTGTTTGCCGTGTCAGAGGCGTTCATCATCATCGAAAAGCGCGTGATTCTGACCAAACAAGGCCAGACCGCGATGGAGAACCCCACCTGGGCTGCGACGTTTGAGGGCGTTCGGGACGCGTTCAAACGCTGGGCGCATATTGCCTGGACTTCGGTGATCGGGCTTATCATCGGTGTTATTCCCGGCGCGGGTGCGTCCATTGCCAGCTTCGTCGCCTACCAGCAGTCGCGCACCTTTTCCAAGACACCTGAAAAATACGGCACTGGTCATATCGAAGGGCTGATCGCGCCCGAAAGCGCCAATAACGGCGTCACCTCGGGCACGCTGGTGCCGCTTCTGGTGCTGGGCATTCCCGGCGGTGCGACGGCGGCGATCATGCTGGTGGTGATGCAGTTTCACGGCGTCAGCTTCGGACCCTCGCTATTTCAACAGGAACCCAAGGTCGGCTACGGCATGTTCATGGCGATGGCGGTGTCCTACCTATTGATGATCCTGACGATTCTGCCGCTGTCGCGCTACATGAGCCGGGTCACGACGGTGCCGACGATCTATCTTGCGCCGATGATCATCTCCTTCACTCTGGTGGGGGCCTTCGTGCCGCGCGAATACATGTTCGACATCTATCTGGCGCTTGCCTTCGGCGTCATCGGCTATATCGCGCGCCGCACGGGATACCACGTGGCGGCGATCCTGATCGGGGTGATCCTCGGCCCGCTGCTCGAGACATATTTCCTGCGCGCGCTCAAGAAATCCGAAGGCGACATTTCGGTTCTGTTCTCCTCGACACTCGGCAACATCCTTTGGGTGGCGCTGGTGATCTCGCTCGTGCTGCCGCTGGTGTTCGACCGTCGGCGCAAGAAAAAAGAAATGGTGATCCAATGAAGGTAGAGTATGACATTGCGCTGTCGAAAGGCGTCAAACATCTGGCGCGGCTCGATATTGCCGGGGGCGGGCAAGTGGTGGTGCAGGGCGATTACGCCTATATCGGCCATATGAAAGCGCCGCATGGCACGTCGATCCTCGATGTGTCGGACCCGACCAACCCAAAGGTTGTGAGCCATGTGGAGCCGCCCGAGTGGTCGCACACCCATAAGGTGCGGGTGGCGGGCGATCTGATGATCACCAATGTCGAACAGGACCAGCGCCATTTTCTGCGCAAGGGCGACCGTATCCCCGAGCTGCGGAACAAGGGGCTGGAGGACGCGGCCATCGCGGTAGAGCTGGGCGTCAAACCCGACGACATCCCGACCCTCGATGCCGCCCGCGAGCGTGGCTATGACGGCGGCGGGTTCCGCGTCTGGGATATCTCGGACAAGACCGCGCCGCGCCTTTTGTCCTACGTCAAGACCCACGGTTTCGGCGTGCACCGCTTCGATATGGATGAAAACTTCGCCTATATCTCGACCGAGATGGAGGGCTATGTCGGCAATATCCTCGTTATCTATGATCTGGCCGACCCAACCAACCCGACCGAAGTGTCGCGCTGGCACATGCCGGGACAGCATGTCGCAAAGGGCGAAACGCCGACCGGGCCGGGCTACAGCCACCGCCTGCACCACGCCATGCGCTGCGGTGACGAGCTTTGGGCCGCCACATGGCACGCCGGGATGCGCGTGCTCGATGCGTCAGACATCACCAATCCGCGCCAGATCGGCAGCTATGTCTGGCCCGAGGCGATCCCCGAACCGACGCATACGGTCATGCCGCTGGAGCAGCGCATCGACGGTCGTCGCTATGCCGTCGCCATCGACGAGGAACACGCGCATCAGCCCGGCCGCCTGCACGGCTTTCTCTGGGTGATGGACGTGACCGACCTGGACAATATCGAAGCGGTTGCGGCCTGGGATCTGAGCGAACGCGCCTGTCCCTATGTCGGCGAAGAGGGCGTACGGTTCGGCGCGCATCAATACCGCGAAAAGCTGGACGGGACGCTGGTCTATTGCACCTGGTTTGCCGGTGGCCTTCGGGTGCTGGATCTGGCCGATCCGCTCACCCCGCAGGAGGTGGCGTATTTCATGCCCGAGCGCGGCCCCGGCGGCGCGCCCCAATCCAACGATGTTGATGTGGACGATCACGGCCGCATCTACCTGCTCGACCGTGTGAACGGTCTCGATATTCTGGAGATGACCTGATGACCGACCAATCCCAAGACCTGCTGCCGCCCAGCGTCGACCCCAACAAGAAGGCGCTTGGCATTCGCCGCGTGTCGATGCGCAACGAAGGGTCCACCCGCAGCGTTATGATGGTGCGCGATCACGTCGTCATCACCGACGAAAAGGAAAGCAACACTGGCCCAACGCCTTTGGAGATGACGCTGTCGTCGCTTTGCGGCTGCGAAGGGGTGATCATCAACCGCTGCGCCGAGGCGATGAAGTTCGACTATTCCGCCGTCGATATCGAAGCCGATGGCGAGGTCGATCAGCGCGGCAGTCGCGGCGTGCAGGGCGTGCGGCCTTATTTCAACTGGGTCAAGATGCGCATCCGCATCCATACCGAGGAATCCGACGAACGGCTGGATCGTCTGCGCCGCAATGTCGAATATCGCTGCCCGGTGATGAACCTCTTCACCTCGGCCGATGTGACGCTTGAGGTGGTCTGGGAAAAGGTCGCGCCGTGCTGACATTGCGCGTCAACGGCGAGGCGCATGAGGTGGAGGCCGATGGCGACATGCCGCTGGCCTATGTGCTGCGCAATCTGCTGGGTCTGAAGGGCACCAAGATCGGTTGCGGGCTGGAACAATGCGGTGCCTGCACGGTACTGGTGGACGGGCAGGCGGCGCAAAGTTGCGCGGCGCCCGCCGCCACCTTCGAGGGGCGCGAGATCGTCACCGTCGAAGGCCTGTCTTCCGATCCGCTGGGTCGCCGGGTGCAGGATGCGTTCGTCGATGCCGGGGCGGCGCAATGCGGCTATTGTACCGCCGGTCTGGTGGTCGCCGTCACGGCGCTGGCCAAGGACAGCGACGCGCCGCGCGACCGAGATGGGCTGAAATCCGCGCTGGCCCCGCATCTGTGTCGCTGCGGCACCCATCCGCGTGTTTTGGCGGCGGCGGAGGCGGTGTTGGAGGACCGGGCATGAGCCTTGATGCTTATCCGCTGGTTCGAGACTGGTTGCGTGTCCAAGACGAGAAGCTGCGGCTGCGCACCGGCAAGGTCGATCTGGGCCAGCGCATCTCGACCGCGCTGATCCGTATTGCGGCACAGGAACTGTCGCTTGCCTATGACCGGATCGACATGGCCCCGGTGCGCACCAGCGACAGCCCCGACGAGGGCATCACCTCGGGCAGTAACTCGATCGAACAGACAGGCCACGCCCAACGCCGCGCCTGCGCCACTGCCCGCGCCGCCGCCTGGGCTGTGGCCGCGCGGCAGATGGATGTGCCCGCTGATGATCTTGACCTGGTCGACGGCGAAATCCGCCATCGTGGCAGCAACCGGACGCTTGATCTTTTTGATCTGCTGCGCGACTTGCCCGCCGACCTTCCTGTCGATCCGAACGCGCCCAGCCGCCAAGTCTCCATCCCCGATCACCCCCCGCGCGGCCTGCGCGAGATGGTTGAGGGACAGTTCACCTATGTGCACGACCTTGACCGCCCCGGCATGTGGCATGCCCGCATTATACGCCCGCCGATGCAATGGGCGCGGCTTGCGGAGCTTGATCCAAAGGCGACAGCCAGACTGGCCGACGCCGGGCTGACCCTCGTGCGGGACGGATCGTTTCTGGCCGTGGCCGGGCCGGATGAATGGCAGGTGATCCGCGCCGCCGAGGCGCTGCACCGCGCCTGCGCGTGGGAGATCGGCGACGGCATCGAGGCCGGCGACGTGTTCGGGATGATGCACAACCACGCGGCACAGCGCTTTGCGATCCGGGACGGCAAGCCCGACACGGACGCCCTGGTGCCACCCTATCCCGATGCGCCCGGCTATGAGGCGACCTATGAGCGCCCCTATACGCTGCACGCGGCGCTGGCCCCGTCGGCGGCAATGGCGACATTTCGGAACGGCACTCTCGAAATTCTGACCCATTCCCAAGGGCTCTATCCGCTGCGCGACAGCATTGCCGACAGTTTCGGCATGGTGCTGGAGGATGTCGTGCTGGAACATGTGCCCGGCTCGGGTTGTTACGGGCATAACGGTGCCGACGATGCCGCCTTTGATGCCGCCATCATTGCGCGCGCCATTCCTGACACGCCGATCCTGCTGAAATACAGTCGCGCCGATGAACATGCGCGCGAACCGGTGGGCACCGCCATGCAAGTTCGCGTTGCCGCCGATACGGGCAAGGGCGGCGCGATCACAGGCTGGTGGATGGAGGCGCGCGGCGACACCCATCGGGGCCGACCGCGCCCCGGACCGAACCGGGCAGGGGCCGCGCGGCTGGCTTCGAACACGCTGCGCGACACCGACGTGCCGCGCTTTGTGCCCGAGCCGAACATGAACCGGCACGCGGGCCTGCATCGCAACCTCGATCCGATCTACCGCCTGCCCGACAGGAAGCTGGTCAAGGCGCTGGTGCCCGATCTGCCACTGCGACCTTCCGCGCTGCGTTGCCTTGGCGCGGTGGCCAATGTGCTGGCCATCGAATCCACGATGGACGATCTTGCCATCGCCGCCGGCATCCCGCCGCTCGACTTCCGCCGCCAGCATCTCGACGATCCGCGCGCGCTGGCCGTGCTTGATCATCTGGAACAGGTGCTGCCGCCGTTGCCCCAAGCGCAGGCGCGCGGGATCGCTTATGCGCAATACAAAAACGCCATGACCCGTGTCGGCATTGCCGTCGATCTGAACGTCGACGATCAGGGCGCAACGCATTTAGCGCAGGTTACGCTGGTCGCGGATGCTGGTCGCGTGGTCGATCCCGACGGTCTGCGTGCGCAGTTGGAAGGTGGGGTGCTGCAAGGCGCAAGCTGGGCGCTTTTTGAGGCCGTGACATGGGGGCCGGAGGGGCGCGACTGCCTTGATTGGGACAGCTACGCAGTGCTGCGTTTTGACAATGTGCCTCGGGTCAATATTCGCCTGCTCGAACCGGACGACACCCCGTCGGTGGGTGCCGGAGAAGCCAGCCCCGGACCCACCGTCGCCGCCATCGCCAACGCGATCCATGCCGCAACCGGTCTGCGCTTGCGGCGGATGCCGTTCGATGCCGACGCGATAATCTCTGCGGCGTTGAAGACATAACAGATAGATTGGACGCGAACCGGACGTCGCCTTTTGCTTACGGCGCTTTGCCGTACCCACCGCCCCCCGGCGATTTCAGGATAAAGACGTCACCAACCTGCATCTGGGCGACATCATTCCCTTTGAGCCGCTCCTCTGTTCCATCGGCGCGCATGATTGAGTTTTCACCGGTTTTTCCCGGCTCTCCGCCTGCTGCCCCGTGTGGCCGGGTGATCCGGTGAGAGCTGAGGACTGTGACGGTCATCGGTTCAAGAAACCGCAATTTGCGCTGGATGCCATTGCCGCCTGTGAACTGACCTGCACCGCCAGACCCCGCGCGGATCGAGAATTCATCGACGCGCACCGGGAAACGGGTCTCCAGAACTTCTGGGTCGGTCATGCGGGTGTTGGTCATATGGCTGTGGACCGCGCTTGTTCCATCAAACCCATCGCCGGCACCCGTACCGCCGCAGATGGTTTCGTAATTCTGAAATGTCTCATTGCCATAGACAAAATTGTTCATTGTCCCCTGACTGCCTGCAATGACACCAAGCGCGCCGTAAAGCGCGTCTGCTATGGCTTGGCTGACTTCGGTATTGCCCGAGATCACAGCAGCCGGGGCTTTGGGATTGATCATTGATCCTTCGGGGATGATGAGGCGCAAGGGTTTCAGGCAGCCTTCGTTCATCGGGATATTTGCGCCAACCAAGGTGCGGAACACATAAAGCACCACGGCATGGCAGATCGCGCTTGGTGCGTTGTAGTTGAATGTGTCCTGCGGTGATGTGCCGGTGAAATCAAGTGTGGCGGACCGTGCAGATTTGTCGACGGCTATGGACACCTTGATCTGCGCGCCACTGTCCAATGGATAGGTGAACGTGCTGTCATGCAGCACATCAAGAACGCGGCGCACGCTTTCTTCTGCGTTGTCCTGCACGTGGCGCATGTAAGCGTGAACCACGTCCAGACCGAACTGATGGGTGATCTTTTGCAATTCTTGCACACCTGTTGCGTTGGCCGCGATCTGGGCTGCAAGATCGGCCATGTTCTGATCAATGTTGCGGCACGGATATGCGCCTGAGGCCAGAAGGTCGCGCGCAGCGCTGTCTTGGAGCACCCCCTGTTTGACAAGCAGGAAATTGTCGATCAACACACCTTCTTGGTCGATATGTGTGCTGTCCGGGGGGGCAGATCCCGGTGTGGTTCCGCCGATATCGGCATGATGCCCGCGCGACGCGACCGTGTAGATGATGTTTGCGCCTGCATCGTCAAAAACCGGTGTGATGACCGTGACATCGGGTAGGTGTGTGCCGCCGTTATACGGGTTGTTCATCATGAATACGTCACCGGGACGGATCTTGCCCGCGTTCTGGGCCAGAATCGTGCGCACGCTTTCAGACATTGATCCAAGGTGGACCGGGACATGTGGCGCGTTGGCGACCAGATCGCCTGCGGCATCAAAGAGTGCGCAGGAAAAATCGTATCGTTCCTTGATGTTCACCGAATAGGCGGTGTTTGCAAGCGTCGCGCCCATTTGTTCCGCGATGGACATGAAGAGGTTGTTGAACACTTCGAGCATGACTGGATCGACGGATGTGCCAATCGCTTCTTGCCGGTCCAACGGGACAACCCGCCGCAAAACCAGATTGCCACCCTGCTCGCAGGTCGCGTCCCAGCCGGCCTCAACAATGTTCGTGCCCGTGGGTTCGGTCAGTATGGCGGGGCCTTTCACACTCTCTCCGGGGCCAAGCATCGTGCGGTCGACCAGCGGAACATCGCGCCAGGCACCGTCGCTGAACATCCGGGCGGTTTTGGCTGGTGCGCGGGCCTGCGCCGCGTCGGGGATCGTGACCTCTTCACCGGTGGACCCAATCGCCTCTGCGGTCAGCACATCTATGATAAGGTCGGCGTATTCCGGCACAAAGCCAAACCGCTGCCGATGCGCCTGAGCAAAACTCTCGGTCATCTCGACAGGATCACCGAAGGGCACCTCAAGCGTTTGGTGGGCACCATCGGTGCGGATATGCGCCATGGCAACCGCGTGAATCGCCTGGTCCGGGATGCCTTGATCGCGGACATCATTTCTGGCCTCTTGGATAAGGGTCTGGACCGTTTGGCGGGCTGCCGAGATATCGTCGACCGACCGGGCAAATTGCGCTTCACGGATCGCGCGCACATCCGCCAGACCCATACCAAATGCCGACAGAACTCCGGCAAAGGGATGAATGAAAATGCTTTCCATTCCCAGTGCATCCGCCACCAAGCAAGCATGCTGGCCACCAGCGCCACCAAAGCAATTCATGGTGTACCGCGTGACATCATAGCCGCGCTGGACGCTGATCTTCTTGATTGCATTGGCCATGTTTTCGACCGCAATCCGCAGAAAGCCTTCGGCGATGTCCTCGACGGATTTGTCACCGCCGATCTCTGCTGCAAGGGTTTCGAATTTCGCCCGGACGATGTCTGCATCAAGCGGTTGATCGGCGTTTGGCCCGAACACGGCAGGGAATTGGTCGGGTTGAAGTTTGCCCAGCAGAACGTTGCAATCGGTAACCGTCAATGGGCCATCACGGCGATAAGAGGCGGGGCCGGGATTGGCTCCGGCACTTTCAGGACCAACCTGCATACGACCGTCCTGATACGTCAGGATCGACCCACCCCCCGCCGCTACCGTGTGGATTGACATCATCGGTGCCCGCATCCGCACGCCGGCAACCTCGGTTTCGAAGGACCGTTCATATTCGCCCGCATAGTGGCACACATCCGTCGATGTGCCGCCCATATCAAAGCCTATGAGTTTCTGGAAACCAAGATCTGCCGCCGTGCGCACCATGCCGACCACGCCGCCCGCAGGCCCGGACAGGATTGCGTCTTTGCCCTGAAACATCCGAGCATCGGTTAATCCGCCGTTGGACTGCATGAACATCAGGCTGTCGCAGCCACCGTCCGAAGCACCAAGAGCATCGGCCACTTGCGCAACGTAACGGCGCAAAATGGGCGAGAGGTAAGCGTCGACAACGGCCGTATCGCCGCGTGACACCAGTTTGATCAGTGGGCTTGCCTCATGGCTGAGCGAGATCTGAGCAAAGCCCAAGTGTCGCGCCAGTTCGCCCAAGTGGGTTTCGTGATCGGTGTAGCGATAGCCGTGCATCAACGCGATGGCGACCGACCGGAACCCTTTGTCGTAGGCGCGCGAAAGCGCGTCCCGGGCGTGGTCCGTATTCAGCGGGAGAATGACCTGCCCGTCGGCCCCCATGCGTTCTTCGACCTCGATCACGTGATCATACAGAAGTTCGGGCAGCGTAATGTGCAAATCAAACAGGTTGGGGCGGTTTTGATAGCCGATCCGCAAAAGATCCTTCATGCCCTTGGTGATCATCAAGACAGTTGGTTCGCCTTTGCGCTCAAGCAAAGCGTTGGTGGCAACCGTGGTGCCCATCTTGACCGCCGATATGTGACCTTCGGGAATGGTCTCTTTGGCAGATATGCCAAGCAGAGTGCGGATGCCGTGAACGGCGGCGTCAGGATAGGCTTCGGGATTTTCCGACAAAAGCTTGTGGGTGCGCAATGCGCCATCTGGTCTGCGTGCAACGATATCGGTGAAGGTGCCGCCCCGATCGACCCAGAACTGCCATTTGCTCTCGTTGGACATGCTCATCTGCGCTGCTCCGAATCTAATTGTTGTTGCTTTATGGATATAACGCTGACAAAATGTCAACGTAATGAAATCGAATAGATTCGCAAACACCCAACACTGGAGAACCCCGCATGAAACATGTCTTGTTCGGCGCTGCCGCGCTTACTCTGGCCACGGCTGCCCAGGCTGAAAGCTGGGATATGCCCACGCCCTATGGCGATACCACCTTCCACACCCAGAACATCATGCAGTTCACTGATGATGTGCGCGCCGCGACGAATGATGGATTGGACATTACGATCCATTCAGCAGGGTCGCTTTTCCCCCATTCCGAAATCAAGGGCGCTGTGCGCAACCGTCAGGTGCCGATGGGCGAGTTTTTCTTGTCCACTTTGTCAAACGAAGACCTGGCTTTTGGCCTGGATAGCCAGCCCTTTGTTGCCACCAGCTATGAAGACGCGGCGAAACTGTGGGAGGCACAGCGCCCGGTGATCACCGAGCTTTTGGCAGAACAGGGACTGATGCCATTGTTTTCTGTGCCTTGGCCGCCCCAAGGGCTGTATACAAATGGTGAAATTGCGACAGTGGCCGATCTGAACGGTCTTCGGTTCCGTGCCTACAATGCCGCATTGGAAGAATTCGCGTCTCTTGCCGGGGCTGCACCGGTTCAGGTCGAGGCATCTGATATCCCGCAGGCCTTTGCCACGGGTCAGGTCGCTGCAATGATCACATCGCCTTCCACCGGGGTGAATTCGACGGCCTGGGATTTCGTAACACATTACAGCCCGATCAACGCTTGGGTGCCAAAGAATATCGTTGTCGTGAACCAGCGCATGTTCGATCGCCTTGACGCGGGCACGCAGGCCGCGGTTCTGGCCGCTGCCGAAACGGCGCAGGCGCGCGGCTGGGAGATGTCGGTCGCAGAGGCGGACAGCATGACCGCCGCTTTGGCCGAGAATGGTATCACTGTTTATGAACCCAGCGCAGAGCTGGTCGACGGTCTGCAAGCCATTGGTGCCACCATGCTTGAAAACTGGCGCGCCAATGCCTCTGAGAGCGCAATGGCCATTCTTGAGGCCTATCAGCAATAAAGTACCCATTCTAACTGGTCGGCATCTGCTTACGGGTGCCGGCCCCGCTTCATTGCAAAATTTAGGGGTACAGCCACCATGGGCCGGACACTTCAAAAGCTATATGACATTTGCGGGGCGATTGCCGGTGGTCTGATCTTGTTGATCTGCCTCTTGATTTCAGCGCAAATTATCCTGAACGGGTTTGGGCGGCTTAGCCCTGGAACGTTGCCATCGACTATTCCTTCCTATGCGGATTTTTCCGGCTTCATGTTGGCAGGAGCCACATTTCTGGCTTTGGCGCACAGCTTGCGAGCCGGGGCGCATATCCGGGTCAATCTGGTCACGGGGCGTCTGCCGCAGCGGCTTCAGTTTTTTGTCGAAGCCGGTGTGCTTGTCATCGCCATCTTGCTTGTCGGATATGCGACATGGTTCATGGTGGGTTTGGTTCTTGAAAGCCTCCACTACGGCGATGTGTCGACAGGGATTGTTCCGGTCGCGCTTTGGATACCGCAAAGCGTTGCCGCGTTTGGAACCGGGCTGTTGCTGGTCGCTTTGGTTCATACACTGGTTGATCTTATACAGTCCGGCAAACCCGTCCTGTCCACACCGGACGAGGTTTAGCCATGTCGGATCCGATGATCGCGGTCACCTTGCTGACCCTGTTGATTGCGTTGCTTGCGTCAGGTGTCTGGGTGGCGATTTCGCTGTCTTTGGTCGGGCTTGCAGGGCTTGTGTTGTTTTCCAACGCCCCGTCAGGATTGATCCTGGCTACAACCTTTTGGGGCCATTCGCACAGCTGGGCGCTGACGGCGTTGCCTCTTTTCATCCTGATGGGAGAAATCCTGCTGCGCTCCCGTATCAGTGACGACATGTTCACCGGGCTTGTTCCATGGCTCAGCCGTGCACCGGGACGTCTGTTGCATGTCAACGTGTTCGGCTGTGCAATTTTTGCCGCCGTGTCAGGGTCGTCGGCGGCCACCGCCGCCACGATCGGGCGTATGTCTGTTCCGGAATTGACCAAACGCGGATATCCCGAAAGCCTGATCCTGGGCACATTGGCGGGGTCCGCCACGTTGGGGTTGTTGATCCCGCCGTCGATTATCTTGATCGTTTATGGGGTCGCGACAGAGCAATCTATCGCCCGCCTGTTCATTGCCGCGATCATTCCCGGCATGATGATCTTAACCTTGTTCGCCTGCTATGTGGCGGTACGCGCCTGGGCGAACCCGGCGCTGATCCCCGCCATTGATGAAAAATTCTCGTTCAAAGAAAAGATTATCGCATCGCGTCGGCTGATCCCGGTTGCATTGTTGATTGGTGGCGTAATCGGGTCGATCTATGGCGGTCTTGCTTCACCGACCGACGCTGCGGCGCTTGGCGTGGTTCTGGCCACCCTGCTTGCGTGGGTGTCTGGGTCCTTCAGCTGGAAACTGTTCAGGCAGGCAGTGATGTCTGCGACGCGCACGTCCTGCATGATTGCGCTGATCCTTTTGGGGGCTGCATTTCTCTCAGTGTCCATGGGTTTTACCGGGCTTCCGCGAAATTTGGGTGCCTGGATCTCCGAGATGAACCTGTCGGTGCCGGTACTGCTATTTGCGCTGACGATCTTCTTTATCGTTCTGGGCTGCTTTCTGGACGGGATTTCAGTCATCGTGCTGACGACGTCGATCATTATGCCGATGATCACCGCCGTCGGGATCGATCCGCTTTGGTTCGGGATCTATCTGGTGATCGTTGTTGAAATGAGCCAGATCACCCCGCCGGTCGGATTTAACCTGTTTGTCATTCAAGGGCTGACAGGCATCGACATCCTCAGGGTTGCCAAAGCAGCGTTTCCATTCTTTTTGCTTTTGCTCTTGGGCGTTGTATTGATCTGTGTGTTCCCGCAAATCGTGACGTTTCTTCCCGCCTATATGAGCGGCTAAAGAGATGCAGCAGCGCGGCTGGCCTGATCGTACTGCCCGGAAAAGGCCCGCAGGCTGGCCGCGATTTCCCGCATTTCCTCGCTGCTGATATCAAGGCGCGACAGACCATCAAGAAAGCACCTTTCGCGGACAATGCGGTACGCCTCGCACAATGCCTCACCTGTTTCGGATGTGCTGTAAAACACCTCTTTGCCACGCTTCTCCGAATTCAGAAGCTCCATCTTCATCAATTTGCGCAGGGCGTAATTCACAGTGTGCGTGTCTTCGATGTTTAACAAAAAACAGATGTCAGTAAGGCGCTTGTCGCGGCCGCGATGATTGGCGTTGTGCAGCACAAGGATTTCAAGCGGGGTCAAGTCGGTGTTCCCGGCGGCCGACATGCAACGGGTCATCCAGCGCGAAAACGCATTATAGGCAATGATCAGGCCGTATTCGAATTCGGAAGATTCCCAACCGTCACCTTCGGCAAGATGTCGTGACGAAACGATGCGTCGTTTGGGTTCAGCGTTCTCTGCCATGGTTCTTAACCTTTATATTTTGAATACATAAAGTAAGTAATATGCTGTCGTTTTGCAATCCTGAGAGATGTAGGCCCATCTGCTAAAGCCGCGTTTGGCATTGCCAGATCCATTATCCTTCCCCTAGCATATCGCAATGCCACGATGGGATGTGTCGAATGCGCAGGAAAACCTATGCACTTGAACAATGCGGCAGCGCTTGGTCGGCCATGTGCCGGACCAAGGCGATTGTGGGGTCGGCCAGCTATTTCCACTGTTCGTCGTGACCATGTCGATCCACACTGAAACCAACTCGCCCAGCCTTGATGCGCCCGACGCGCATGATCCGGACGCGCCGGCGCAGTTTGGCGGGGCGCTGGCGAACGCGCGGGTGCTTGTGGTCGACGATGAACCGGGTATGCGCAATTTCTTGTTCAAAGTGCTTGAAGCACATTGCGCGCTTGTTCATGTGGCCGAGCACACCTCGCAAGCGTCGGGATTTCTGGATGTTCACGCTTACGATGTCATCGTTCTGGACAACATAATGCCCGATCAGACGGGCCTTGACTGGTTGGCTGAACAACGCAAGATCGGGCTTTACAGCGATGCAATCCTGATCACGGCGCATGCCGACCTTGACACGGCCATTCAGGCGATCCGTGCCGGTGCCAGTGATTTTCTGCTCAAACCGTTCCGGTCTAATCAGGTTTTGAACGCGATTGCCCATTCGCTTGAACGCGCGAGCCTGCGCCGTCAGAACACCGTTCTGCGACACGAGCTTGAGTTCGGCAAGGATCTTGTCAAACACCGTTCTGCGCTGGTCGGGCGCTCGCCGGGGATCACCGATGTCTGCGCCGCGATTGAACGGGCAGCCCCCTCGGCATCGCATGTCGTCATTCGGGGCGAGGTCGGATCGGGCAAACAGGTGGCGGCCCGAATGCTGCATGCCGCGTCGGCGCGTGCGAACAAACCGTTTGTCTGGCTCCAATGCTATGGCCTGACCGAGCAAGTCTTCCAAGAGCGGCTTTTCGGACGACTTGACACGGGGCCTGGTGGCGCGGTCTCGGGGCAAGAGGGAATGTTGCAAAGTGCTGCGGGTGGTACGCTGTTTCTGGAAGATATGGAGCTTTTGTCGCCCGGATGTCAGAACATCCTCAGCGAATTGCTGAGCACCGGACGGTTTAGCCCGGTGGGCGCGCGGCGCAGCCTGGACCTTGATGTGCGCATCGTCAGTTCAACCACGCAGCCGCTGGCCGATATCGTGGAGGAGAAAGGCTTTCGGGCCGATCTGTTTTACCTCCTGACGGTGATCGATATCGTCTTGCCGCCGTTACGGGATCGGGGCGAAGACGTGCTCGACCTGACGCGGTTTTTCGGCGAAAGCCTGGCGCGGCGCATGGGCATACCGTTCCCGGAAATCTCTGCCACGGCGCGGCGGCGGTTCTTGTCGCATGATTGGCCGGGCAATGTCATGGAGCTGCGCAACACGGTGGAACGCGCGCTGATCCATGGTGATTTCGACATGGCCCTGGGCGAAAGCACACCCCGCTCTGCCGAGACCGACAGTCTTGCTGCGGTTGAACGGCGGCATATCCTGAACGTTCTTGACGCCTGCGATGGCAACCGGGCCGAGGCCGCTCGGCGCCTGGGTGTGGCGCGCAAGACCATCGACCGCAAATGCCGCGCCTGGGGCCTTTGAAGCATGCGCTCGGTTCGCTGGCGGCTGCTTTTTATCGCATTGCTTCCGCTGATCGTGCTTCTGCCGCTTTTGCTGGGTGTCACCATGCAGCGCTGGATTGAACGGCATGATGATCTTCTGATTTCCAAGGTGGCTAGCGACCTACGCGTGGCGGAGCAGTATTTTGAACAGATCGAAGCAACGCAGGCGGCCGGTGTCGCGGCGGTCGGAGAATCGCTGAGTTTTGCGCGGGCCTCGCAGCAGGGGGCCAGTGTGCTGGAGGCGTTTCTTGAACGCGAACGCGTGGAGAAGGGACTGGATTTCCTTATCCTGCGGTCGCTTTCGGGGTCGGACATGCCCGAAGCAATGCGCGCCGTTGCCAAAGGTGCCACACCTGACCGTCCGACCGCGCATCTTGTTCGACTGGAGGCCCGCGATCTGGCGGAACTCTCTGCGCCGCTGGCTGCGCGCGCCGTCCTGCCGCTTGTTCCGACCGAGGCCGCGCGCCCCATCGCCCGCGACGTTGAAGATCGCGGTTTGGTCATGCTGGCGGCGCATCGGCTGGCAGGACGCGATACAGTGTTGCTGGGCGGGCGGCTTTTGAACCGAAACCTCAATGTTATCGACACGATGAATGCGCTTGTTTATCGCGAAGAAACCGGGGCGATATCGCGCACGGGCACGACGACACTGTTTCTTGACGATGTGCGCGTGTCCACCAATGTCCGCCTTTTTGAAGGAGAACGTGCGCTGGGCACACGTGTGTCAGAGGTTGTCTGGCAGCAGGTGATGCTATCGGGTCAGACCTGGCTTGACCGCGCGTTCGTGGTGAATGACTGGTATATCTCGGGGTACGTGCCGCTGGCCGATATCGACGGAAACCGGATTGGCATGTTGTATACCGGGTTTTTGGAAGCGCCCTTTACCGCGCAGCGTAACGCCACAATCATAGCTCTGATCGCGGCGTTTGTTGCGGTGATCGCGCTGTCGGTGCCGATTTTCCTGTGGCTGGCCCGCGGCATCTTTGCGCCATTGGAACGGATGACCGCAACAATGGCACGGGCCGAGGCCGGTGCGCTTGATGCGCGGATCGGACCTGTGGATGAAAAAAGCGAAATCGGGGCTGTGGCGCGCCATCTTGACCGGTTGCTGGATCAGGTCGAGGAGCGTGACGCGAGCCTGCGCGACTATGCCGAAAACCTTAATGAGCTGGTCGAACAACGGACCGAGGAACTGCGCGAGGCCAATGCGCGGCTTGAGGCAACCTTTGCCAAACTGGTGATGGCCGAAAAACTTGCCGCAGTGGGCGAGATCACCGCAGGCGTCGCGCATGAGATCAATAATCCCGTGGCTGTCATCCAAGGCAATCTTGAGGTTTTGCGCATGGGGCTGACGCCCGAACAACGTGCCGCAATGAAAACCGAACTGGACCTGATTGATGCCCAAACCTACCGGATCAATGTGATGGTCAGCAAATTGCTGACCTTTACCCGGCCAGATGAAATACCCGAACTGGTCACAAGCGTGCATGCGGATCGCGCTGTTGCGGATGCCTTGATCCTTGTGGCGTCGGATCTGCGTGCGAACCGGGTCGCGACGGTGGTCGATCATAGGCCCGCTAAGCCATTCCGCGTTGTCGAGACGGAACTTCAACAGGTTCTGGTCAACCTTTTGATCAACGCGATGCAGGCCATCGGTTCGGACGGCACCATAACACTCAAAACCGGCCCGGCCGAGCAGGATGGTGCGGCGGGGACTGAAATCGTCGTCACCGATACGGGCCCTGGTATTCCCGCCGACCGGATCGACCATGTGTTCGATCCTTTCATGACGACAAAGCAGGGAAGCGGAACAGGGCTGGGGCTGTCGATCAGCCAGAATCTGGTGGCCAGGTTCGGTGGTTTGATCAGCGTCAGCAGCCCAAAAGGGCAAGGGGCCTCTTTTCGGGTCTGGTTTCCGGAATTGGACAATTCGTCCTGCAGTGTCGACGCGGCTGCCGAATAACTGGACATTTTGTCCATCCCCCGTTCAAATTCACTGCTGGAAAATGGACGTTTTGTCGTTTTTGTGTTAGCGAAAATCAATGTAACAATTTGAAGATAAACAATTTTTTATTGACAGACATTTTGGCTGAAATTAACCGTAATGTCATGTGAAGCCGCGTGGCATCGTGCGGGACGTACAGCAAACCGCAGGCAATCACGAGGCCGAGGTCATGCCAAATGACCTGCTGATGCGCAAAGTTTGAACGATTGGGTCAACCGTAAAAACGGAGCCCTCACAAAATCCGTAACTGCCATAAGACGGCCAGCCGGCACGTCAGGAGTCTGTGCGCCCAATACCGGCACAAAAGGTCAAAGGGAGGAAGACCGAATGCTTATGAACCGCATAAAAGCCTCGATTGTGGTTGGGGTGGCATTGCTTGCCAGTCTGGCAACTGTGACGTTCCCCAAAGACGGCGCGACCCAGGAAACCCAGTATTTTCCGATCGCAAGCAGCCGTGTCGGGCCGTATTCGGCTATGGGCACAGGCTATTACGGCGCGCAGATCGACTACATCAATTATGTCAACAAAAATGGTGGCGTGAACGGTGTCATGCTGACCTGGCAGGAATGTGAAACCGAATATAACGCCGTGAAAACCGTCGAATGCTATCAGCGGCTCATGGAATACAATGGTCAGAAAATGGTGGTGTTCGATACGTTGGGCACCCCCGGGGCCTATGCCGTGATCAACCGTATGGCAGAGGATGAAGTGGTGCTGGCGCAGTACGGATATGGCCGCACCGACGCCGCTGATGGCCGGGTCTGGCCCTGGGTGTTCAACGCGGCGGGGCATTATTGGTCTCAGATCGCTGTAACCATGCGTTTCATGGCCGAACAGGAGGGCGGGATCGAGAACATGGAGGGCAAGAAGATCGTGCACATGCATATCGACAGCGCCTTTGGCCGTGAACCGCTGCCCGCGATGCGTGCCATCGCTGAGGAGTGGGGTGTTGAACTGGTCGAAATCTCTGTGCCGCCCCCCGGCCTTGAACAGCAGTCGCAATGGCTTCAGGTGCGCCGTGAACAGCCTGACTGGGTGACATTCTGGGGGGCAGGGTCTGGCATGAATTCTACCGGCATGACAAACGCCGCGCGCGTCGGTTTTCCGCGCGACCGTATGGTCTATGTGACCTTTGGTGCCGCCGAGGAGGACATGTTCCCCGCCGGTGACAGCGCAAAGGGCACCTACGCGATGGCCAACGCGCTGCCGGGACGTCAATTTCCGCTTGTTCAGGCGATCTACGACGAGGTCTATGGTGCCGGTGAAGGTAACCTCAACGATGAAAGCCGGGTTGGGTCAGTTTACTGGAACCGGGGCTTGGGTGCCGCGATCATGTGGGTCGAGGCGCTGCGCAACGCCCAAGAGATTCACGACAAGGTAGGACAGGCTGTCACGGGTGCCGAATTCCGCGATGGGTATGAAGCGATCAACATGACCGAAGAGCGGCTGGAAGAAATTGGGGTCGCCGGAATGATCGCGCCGTTTTCTCTGTCCTGCGAAAACCACGAAGGCGCTGGCGGCCGGTTTGCGATGATGCAGTGGAACGGCGAAGCATTTGAACAGGTCACCGGCTGGGAAGAGCCTTATGATCCTGCGGCCATCCGTACCTTGATCGAAGAGTCTGCCGCGAAATTTGCGGAAGAGAACGGCATCAGCGCCCGCGACTGCACCTGAAAAGTCGCCAACAGCTGCTCGTTTATTCTGAATGACATTGGACCGCCTCTGTGCGGGCGGTCCGCTCTTAGTGCACGGCCATACCTGGCCCAGAACGGTAAAGGTTCCATGACCCCACAATCCGACAATATCCTGCAACTCGATAATGTCGAAGTCGTCTACGACAACGTCATTTCAGCACTTCACGATGTGAGCCTTAGCGTGCCGCGTGGCAAGGTGGTGGCCCTTCTGGGTGGCAATGGCGCTGGAAAAAGCACCACGCTCAAAGCCATCTCGACCATGTTGGCCGCCGAACACGGCAAGGTCACAAACGGCACAATCATGTATGATGGCACACCTGTGACCAATCAGGAACCGTCGCACATGGTGGGTCTTGGTCTGGTGCAGGTGCTGGAAGGCCGGCGGTGTTTCGGTCACCTTACGGTGGAAGAGAACATTATCACCGGTGCCTATTCGCGCAAACTGTCCAAAGCCGAGATGCGCAACGAACTGGAACGCATGTACGGCTATTTCAAACGCTTGCGCGACCGGCGCACCAGTCAGGCGGGTTATACGTCTGGGGGCGAGCAACAGATGATCGCGGTCGCCCGTGCCATGATGGCCAAGCCCAAGATGCTGCTGCTTGACGAGCCATCAATGGGACTGGCACCGCAGCTGGTGGCCGAAATCTTCCGCATTGTGCAGGCCCTGAACAAAGAGGAAGGCGTCAGTATCCTGTTGGCCGAGCAGAATACCAATGTCGCGCTCCGCAACGCGGATTACGGCTATATCATCGAAACCGGGCACGTGATGCTCGAAGGCAGTGCCGAAAGCCTGCTGAACGACGACAAGGTCAAGGAATTGTACCTCGGCATCTCGAAAGAAGGCCGCAAGAATTTCCGCGACGTGCTGCGCGAGGAAAACAAGGCGCATCCTGACCTGCATCACCATTGACCCGCCCCAAGGCCGCAACAAGAGGCAAACATCCATGACGACGATGGCACGCAATTTCCCGATCGGAGGTCCGATCCTCGAAGTCAATAACATCACCCTGCGCTTTGGTGGGGTGAAAGCGATCACCGACAGTTCGTTTTCGGTGCTCAAACACGAGATCAAGGCGATTATTGGTCCGAATGGCGCGGGTAAATCCTCGATGCTGAATTGCATCAACGGGATCTACAAACCGCAGGAAGGCACGATCATCTACAAGGGCGAGGCGATGGAGCGCATCAGCCCCAACATCATGGCGCGCAAAGGCCTGTCGCGCACCTTTCAGAACCTTGCATTGTTCAAACGCATGTCGGTGCTGGACAACATTCTGGTGGGGCGCAAGCTGCATATGGACGCGAATTTCCTGCAGGTCGCCTTCCAGACGCCCAAGGCACTGCGTGAGGAACGCGAGAACCGCGAATACTGTGAAGAGATCGTCGAGTTTCTTGAGATCAAGGACATCCGTGACACGCCGGTCGGCAAACTGCCCTACGGGTTGCAGAAAAAGGTCGAATTGGGCCGTGCGCTGGCAACAGAGGCCGACATCCTTCTGCTCGACGAGCCGATGGCAGGCATGAATGTCGAGGAAAAGCGCGAGATGTGCCGCTTCATCCTCAAGGTAAATGACGAATACGGGACCACGATGGTCCTGATCGAACATGACATGGGGGTGGTTATGGACATTTCCGACAACGTGGTCGTGCTGGATTACGGCAAGATCATCGCAGATGGCCCACCCGAAGAGGTGCGCGCCAATCAATCCGTGATCGACGCCTATCTGGGGGTCGCCCATGACTGACATCATCTTCTTTTTCGAGGTCGTGCTGGCGGGGATGCTGGCGGGCACAATGTATTCGTTGGTCGCGCTTGGGTTCGTGCTGATCTACAAGGCGTCGTCCACCTTCAACTTTGCGCAGGGTGCCATGGTGTTCTTTGCCGTGTTGTCCTTTGTCGGCTTCATGGAATTGGGTCTGCCCTTCACGCTGGCTTTTTTCGTGACCATCGGCCTGATGATCCTGGTCGGGTATGCAACACAGAAAACGGTGATCCAGCCGCTAATGAACGAAAGCGAGGACACCGTGCTAATGGCCACCATCGGGCTTGGCTTCGTGCTCGAAGGGGTCGCGCAGGCGGTCTGGGGCGTGGAAGTGCGCGCGCTGGATCTGGGCGTTGGAGATTTTCCGATCCAGTGGATTGTCGACAGCACGGGTCTGTTTATCAGTGCACTGGATTTGACGGCGGGTCTGGTGGCAGCCCTGCTGATCCTCGGCCTCGCGCTTTTGTTCCGTTTTACGAAAATGGGCCTCGGTCTGCGCGCGGTGGCCGACGATGCCGGCGCGGCAAGCTCTATCGGCATCCCGCTTAATAGCATCATGCTGATGGTCTGGTCGGCCGCCGGTGTCGTGGCGCTTGTCGCGGGCATGCTCTGGGGTGCGCGCGCGGGCGTGCAGTTCGCACTGGTCGATCTGGCGCTCAAGGCGCTGCCCGTTCTGATCATCGGCGGCTTTTCGTCGATCCCGGGGGCCATTGTTGGCGGTCTGATCATCGGGTCCAGCGAAAAGGTGCTTGAGGTGTATGTCGGCCCCTATTTCGGCGGCGGCATCGAGGTTTGGGCACCTTTCGTCATCGCCATCCTGTTCCTGCTGTGGAAGCCCGAGGGGCTGTTCGGCGAAAAACTAATCCGGCGCGTATAGGGGGCCATCATGCAATCCAGAACACTCTTCATGAGCTACAGCCGCAACGATGTCGTCAACTTTCTGGCGCTGATGGCCATCGGCTTTGCGATCATCCCGATGTTCGTCACAAGCGGTTATTGGTATTCGTCGATCCTGATTCCGTGGCTTTGCCTTGCGCTTGCCGCCATCGGTCAGCAGATCGTGATGGGCTATGCGGGCCAGCTGGCACTGGGGGCCGCGGGGTTCATGGCGGCGGGGGCCTTCGCCTGCTTCAACCTGATCCTGCGGGTGCCGGACATTCCGTTTTTCGTGGCACTTGGCCTGTCGGGGCTGATCGCGTCGGGGTTCGGCATCCTGTTCGGGCTGCCCTCCCTGCGGGTGCGCGGCATCTACCTGATGGTTGCGACGCTGGCCTCGCAGTTCTTCATCATCTGGATGATCGACAAGTTCGGCTGGTTCAAGAATTACGACACCTCAGGCATTATCACCGCGCAGGATATCGTGATCTTCGGGCGCGAATTCACCTCGCCGCTGCAGATGTACCTGGTGGTTCTGGTGGTGGTGACGGTGTTGACGATCCTTGCCGTTAACATGGCCCGTGGTGCCACCGGCCGCAACTGGATGGCGGTGCGCGATATGGATATTGCAGCCGAATCCATGGGAATTTCCCTGCTCAGGACCAAGCTTCAGGCCTTTGCCATCAGCAGTTTTTATTGCGGCGTGGCAGGCGCGCTTTTTGCCTTTACCTACCTCAAGTCGATGGAGCCGGTGGCCTTTGACATCAAGCTATCCTTCGAGATCCTGTTCATGGTCATCATCGGCGGGCTGGGCACGATCAGCGGCGCATTCATCGGTGCGGCGTTCATCCTGCTGTTTCCCGTGGTGCTCAACACGCTGGGTAACCGGTTCTTTCACGGCATGATCGACGCCACGATCATATCGGCCATCGAACTGGTGGTGTTCGGGGTGCTGATCATCCTGTTCATGATCTATGAACCGCTGGGTATGGCCAAGCTGTGGGAAAAGCTCAAGCAACGCATGCGCCCCAAGACGGCCCCCAAGACACGGCTGGCGCAACTTTGAGATCTGGTTCCTGATCGGAATTCGAAAGATGCATATCGGGCACCCAATGGCCGGGATGTCTGTATCGAAAATTGTCACAGGACGGCTGCATACGCCCGCTGCGGATATGTCGCTTTCCTGTGCAAGACGTCTGGGGCCTACATCCTGAAGGATCAGGGCACCTACGCCTTCAAGCCTGCTCCTTAATGGCGGGGCAGGCGATTTTGATCACCCCGCTTTATGTCACATGTTTCCGGGATCGTGCCATGGTACGACTTTCCGTCCAAACGCGTTGCAAATAGCGGACCTGATCACATGACCCCATCCAACAGCACCCATGACGCAGACGATGATCCGCGCAACAAGGATATCAAGATTTATGTGAACGGCGACATTGTTCACCGCGATGAGGCCAAGGTGTCGGTCTATGATTCCGGGTTTATGCTGGGTGATGGCATGTGGGAAGGTATGCGGCTTTATGATGGAACATGGGCGTTTTTTGACGAACACATGGATCGGTTCCTTAACTCTTGCAAATCGGTCTCTCTTGATCCGGGCATGACCAAGGACGAAATACTGGATGCGCTGAACAGGACTGCGGCGGCCAATAGCATGACAACCGATGTGCATTGCCGTCTGATGGTCACGCGCGGGGTGAAGGACAAACCATTTCAGCACCCCAAGCTGAGCCGATCAGGGCCCACTGTTGTGATGATCCTTGAACATTCCAAACCGGTTGACAGGTTGCACTCCAAAGGCATCCGCCTTGCAACTGTTCCGCAGGTACGCGGCCTGCCGATGAGCCAGGATGCGAAATACAACAGCCATTCCAAACTGAACTGCGTGATCGCCTGTCTGCAGGCGGAACAGGCGGGGGCAGATGAAGGGTTGATGCTGGACCCGCATGGTTTCGTGAACACGACCAATGCGTGCAATTTCTTTATCGTCCGGCGCGGAGAGGTTTGGACGTCGACCGGCGATTACTGCATGAACGGCGTGACCCGGCAAAAGGTGATAGATCTGTGCCGCGACAACGACATTCCAGTCTTTGAAAAGAACTTTTCGTTATATGAGGCTTACGGCGCGGATGAGGCTTTTTTGACCGGCACCTTCGGCGCGCAAACACCGGTGGCAGAGATCGACGGCAAGCCCATCGGCACCGGCGAGCGGCCGGTGACGGCTCGGATCAGACAGCTTTACAAGGAGTTGATTCACTCTCAGATATGACACAACCACCGGGCCGCGCAGGCCCGAACACTGCCGCCCGTGCTGTGCAATCGGTTCGTCAATGCCGATCAATGATCGCTTTCGATGACTGATCGGCAGCATAAGACGGTCGTCAGCTGACATTGGCAGATAAATCAGGAGCAGCCTTATGACCACGACCCAAACAACATCCACCGAATGGCGCCCTGACCGTTTGGAGCGGCTGGAGCATCTTGCAGCCGAACTCGACCCCGTCAGGGTTGCTGTGATCTGTCCACAGGATGCGCCAAGCCTGATCGGTGCGCTTGAAAGCCAGAAAAGAGGGCTGATCAAAGCGGTTCTCATCGGGGATGAGTTGAAAATCAGACAAGCTGCCGAAGCGGCAGATGTGGATTTGGCCGATACCCGCATCATCACGGCAGACACACCCGAACAGGCCGCCAGAACTGCGGTCGATCTGGCCATTTCGGGAAAGGTGGGCGGTTTGATGAAAGGGGCGATCAAGACCAAAATCCTCATGCACGCCATCATCTCGGAAAAAGCGATGCGCACGGGCCGCCGGATCAGCCATGTCTTTGCCGTAGATGTCTCAAGCTATGAAAGACTGCTTTTTGTGTCGGATGCCGCAATCAACATCCGACCCGATTTGTCGACATTGCGCGATATTACCAGCAATGCCATCGACCTGACCCATGCGCTGGGGATAGAGCGGCCCAAGGTGGCGCTGCTGTCGGCGTCTGAGAACATCAACGAAGACATTGAATCCACGATCTTTGCCGCCGCGATTTGCAAGATGGCGGACCGTGGCACAATTTCCGGGGCGGATGTTGACGGCCCGTTAGCAATGGATCTTGCCATTTCCCCCAGAGCGGCAGGGATCAAGGGGATCGTGTCACCGGTTGCCGGGCAGGCCGACATTTTGATCGTGCCGGACCTTGTTTCGGGCAACATACTGGTCAAGGATCTGGATTATCTGGCCAATGCGGTAACGGCGGGTATCGTGATGGGCGCGTCCGTCCCAATCGCGCTGACCAGCCGGGCCGACACCGTGGAACAGCGCTGCGCCTCTGCGGCGCTTTTGGGCCTTGTCGTGGCAAAAAACCAAAAAGGGCAAAGTGATGTCTGAAACGCTTGTTGTGACCTTCAACGCAGGCTCATCAAGCTTGCGCTGCGGGGTGTTCAGGATGACGCAAGACGGCCCCCAGCAATGCCGGAATTTCCACATTCGCGGGTTGCCCTCGGGCATGATCCTGACTGAAAAAGATCGGCAGGCCGACACACAGGTCGAAACTGATTTGGGCGCGCCAACCAATGCGGAACGTGCCCATCCCGAGGCGTTAGGCCATATCTTCGCCCGTCTTGACGATTTGTCCGATCTTGGCACCATCGCTGCTTTTTCACATCGGATTGTTCATGGCGGCCCGGACTATGCCGCGCCAATTTTGATCAATGAGGCCGTGCTTGCCCGTCTGACAGAGTTGGAACCGTTGGCGCCCAGCCATCAGCCCAACAATCTGCGCCCGATCAGGCGTATTCAGGAACATTACCCGGATATCCCGCAAATCGCCTGTTTCGACACCGCGTTTCATCGCACTCAGCCGCGTGTCGCGCAGATTTTCGGATTGCCCCGCGCGCTGACCGATGACGGCATCTTGCGCTACGGCTTTCATGGATTGTCTTACGACTATATCGCGCACAAGCTGGAACGGAGCTATCCCGATCTTGCCAAAAAGCGGGTCATCGTGGCGCAACTGGGACATGGGGTCAGCATGTGCGCGCTAAAAGACGGGCGCAGCGTGGCAACTACAATGGGACTGACGGCGTTGGACGGCCTTCCGATGGGGCAACGCTGTGGCGCGCTTGATCCGGGTGCGGTGCTGCATCTGATCCTGGATCGCGGTCACAGCCCCGAAGACGTGCAGGATATGCTATACACGCAATCCGGATTGCTGGGCGTATCCGGGATCACCGGTGAAATGAACGATCTTCTGGCCAGTGACCGATCCGAGGCAGCCGAGGCGGTGGAGTTCTTTGTATATCAATGCGGGCGCAATTTCGGATCGCTTGCGGCCGCGATGGGCGGCGTGGATGCGGTGGTTCTGACCGGAGGCATGGGCGAACACATCCCAGAATTGCGCGCAAGGCTGATCGCAGAGCTGTCCTGGCTCGGCGCGGACCTGGACGTGACGGCGAACCAGGCGGGCGGCCCGCTGCTGACAACGTCCCACAGTCGGCTTTCCGTACTTATGCTGGCGACAGATGAAGAACAGGTTCTCGCCCGCAGCGCGTATCAGGCGTTGGAATGAAGGGACCAGCTGAAAAAGGACCTGCTTGGCGCTTTCGCCGTCACTCAAGTCTGAATTCCGAGTGTAGACAACACAGTAGTGCTGATTAAGCCGCCCTGTCTGACGGGTCTTTGCGGTCGGATTGATCTGGGTTAATCGTTCTGCGCCCAAGCTGCGGTACACAATCGCATCGTTACTTTGGCTTGGATTCCGCAGATGACCGTTCCGACGCATCCCGCCGCCTTTTCGCAAGAGAGTTCGACCGTCACCAAGGATCTTGGTGTCGATCCAAAGATCGGTTTGCAAGACGCAGAGATCTCTCAGCGGCGCGCGAAATCCGGGGCGAATATCTTGCGCAGGCAGGCCCAGCGAAGCGCGTGGTCCATTCTGATCCACCAATTTCAGGGCATCATCGTCTGGTTGCTGGCGGCAGCGGCCGGTTTTTCGCTTTATCTGGGCGACATTGTCGAAGCCTTGGCAATTGTTGCGGTGCTTATGATCAACGCGGCCATCGGGTTTTTCACCGAATTGCGGGCGGCCCGGTCAATGGACGCGTTGCACCGGATTGCGCAAGTGACAACACGGGTGCGGCGCGGCGGTCAGGTTCAGGTGATAGACGCACAAGATCTTGTTCCTGGTGATATCGTTTTGCTGGACGCGGGCGATATCGTGACGGCGGATCTGCGTCTGCTTGAGGTGTCCACCCTTCATATCGACGAATCCGTTCTCACAGGCGAATCCGTTCCGGTCATCAAACAGACAGAGGCGGTCGCCGAGGATACGCTTGTGGCCGACCGCAGGAATATGGCGTTCAAGGGGTCATCGGTCACCCAAGGCACAGCCGAGGCGATCGTTGTCGGAACGGGGATGAACACGCAGTTGGGTCGTATCAGCGCTTTGACCCAGGGTGCAGAGGCGGACGCATCCCCATTGGAGCAGCGCCTTGACCGGCTGGGGCATAAGCTGGTCTGGCTGACCTTGGCGCTGACCGCCTTTATTGTCGCCACAGGCGTTTGGCGTGGTTTGCCCCTGACGCAGATGATCGAGACAGGCATCGCTCTTGCCGTGGCCGCGGTGCCAGAGGGATTGCCCGTTGTTGCAACGCTATGTCTGGCCCGTGGCATGTGGCGCATGGCACAGCGAAATGCGCTTTTGGCGCGTTTGTCGGCTGTCGAAACACTGGGCGCGACGACAATCATCCTGACGGACAAAACCGGCACACTGACCGAGAACCGGATGCGTGTGGCGGGCTATTTGCTGGCGTCGGGTGAGGTGTCGGTCGACACGTCTTTGGATGTTCCCGACGGCAGCCCATTGGCTCTCGCCGTCAAAACCGGGGCGCTGTGCAATGCGGCCAGTCTTGGGCCGGATGACCAGCGCAGCGGAGATCCAATGGAATTGGCCCTGCTGGAACAGGCCGACCAGCTGGGCCTGTCCCGGCAGGATCTTGTCGCGGCGCAGCCGGAATGTCATCAACACGCGTTTGATCCCGACGCAAAGATGATGGCGACCGTCCATGACGGGGCAGAGGGTGCCCTATTTGCCATCAAAGGCGCGCCAGAAGCGGTGCTGGCGGTTTGTGATCGGGTTCTGACGGAAAATGGCCCACAACCGCTTAGCGATGCTGATCGCGCGGACTGGAAATCGCGCGTTCACGGGTCTGCGGCGCGGGGGCTGCGGCTTTTGGGATTGGCGACAAAGACCAGCACTGATGCGAATGCCGAACCATATGACGGGTTAATGCTGATCGGCATGGTGTGCCTGTCTGACCCGATCCGTGCGGATGTGCCCGATGCGATTGCCGCAAGCCGCCATGCAGGCGTGCGGGTGGTGATGATGACCGGCGATCATGCTGACACCGCTGCCGAAATTGCACGACAGGCTGGACTTGCAGATGGTGAATTGACCGTTCTGGAGGGGTCCGATATCGGCACCATGGATCTGGACAATCCGTCAGAGCAGGACCGCGCGCGTATTCTGAACACTGATGTTTTCGCGCGGGTGGCACCTGCGGACAAGCTCAAGATTGTGACGCTTTACCAGAAAAGCGGTCAGATCGTGGCGATGACAGGCGATGGGGTGAATGATGCACCCGCGCTCAAAAAGGCGGATATCGGCATTGCTATGGGCCAACGCGGCACGCAGGTGGCCCGTGAGGCCGCGCAAATGGTGCTGAACGACGATTCCTTTGCGACGATCATCGCAGCGATGCGACAGGGTCGGGTGATCTTTGCAAATATCCGCAAATTCGTGGTCTATCTGATGTCATGCAACGTCAGCGAAGTGCTGGTCGTGGGGGTCGCTGTCGGCGCGGGACTGCCCGCGCCGCTGCTGCCGTTACAGATCCTGTTTCTCAATCTGGTGACGGACGTGTTTCCGGCCTTTGCGCTGGGCCTTGGCAGGGGCGATGACACCGTGATGGACCGCCCCCCGCGCGACCCGGTCGAACCGATTATCGACAACGAGCGCTGGGCCTATATCGCCCTGTTGGGCGGGGTGATCACATTGGCCACGCTTGGCGCTTTTGTTGTCGCGCTGCACTGGCTCGAATTGCCGGTATCGCAGTCTGTGACGGTGGCATTTGTCACCCTGGCGTTGGCGCAGCTTTGGAATGTATTCAACATGCGCGTGCCCGGATCGGGTGTTGTAAACAATGAAATCACCCGCAATCCATGGGTTTGGGGGGCTGTTCTGCTCTGTCTCGGCTTGATTGCTGCGGCGATCTGGTTTCCGGGCCTGTCCGATATTTTACGCCTGCCCTCACCCGGGGTGACGGGCTTGTCCCTGGCTTTGGGTTTTAGCACTTTGCAATTGATTGGCGGTCAGATTGTTCTTTGGCTGGCCGCGCCTGATCGCATAACGACCGGAGATGTCTTATGAACCGCGGCACTCAGTTTAACATTTGGTACATTTTTATCGCTGTGATGGGGGTGGTTTTGATCCGCGATTTATGGGTTCAAAGCCAGACCATCGAAGCGATCCCCTACAGTCAGTTCGAGACCTATCTTGACGACGGGGTGATCGAGGAGGTTGTGATTGGAAGTACCTCGATCAAAGGGACGTTCGAACAGGACCAGGACGGCAAAACCGGGTTTGTCACCACACCGGTCGCTCCGGATCTGGCTGAACGCCTCAGCGAGACCGGCGTGACCTATACCGGGGCGGTCGAAAACACATGGTTCACAACGCTTTTGTCCTGGGTTTTGCCAGCGCTGTTTTTTGTCGGGATCTGGATGTTTGCGATCCGCAGACTGGGGGGTAGTCAGGGCGTTGGTGGCATGATGTCCATCGGCAAAAGCAAAGCCAAGATTTATGTCGAAAGCGACACACGGGTCACATTCGCAGATGTCGCTGGCGTGGACGAGGCCAAGACCGAATTGCAGGAAGTCATCGACTTTCTGCAAGATCCGAAAGGCTATGGCAGCCTTGGCGCGCGGATGCCCAAGGGGATTTTGCTGGTGGGTCCGCCAGGCACCGGTAAAACGCTGTTGGCGCGCGCCGTGGCGGGTGAAGCGGGAGTTCCGTTCTATTCAATTTCCGGTTCTGAATTTGTCGAGATGTTCGTCGGGGTTGGCGCGGCACGGGTGCGCGATCTGTTCGAGCAGGCGCGTCAAGCGGCCCCTGCAATCATCTTTATCGACGAACTGGATGCGTTGGGCCGGGCGCGCGGTGTCGGGAACATGCAAGGCAGCAATGATGAGCGCGAACAGACCCTGAACCAGCTTTTGTCAGAACTTGACGGCTTTGATCCCAGCGAAGGGGTTGTGCTGTTGTCTGCGACCAACCGACCGGAAATTCTTGATCCGGCGTTGCTGCGCGCTGGGCGGTTTGACCGTCAGGTTCTTGTGGATCGGCCAGATCGCAAGGGCCGGGTGCAGATCCTTAAGGTGCATATGAGAAAGATCGTGCTTGCCCCGGACATCGAGCTTGATGACATCGCCGCCCTCACCACCGGGTTTTCCGGTGCTGATCTGGCCAATCTGGTCAACGAGGCCGCTTTGCTGGCCACCCGCCGCCGTGGCGAGGTTGTGACCGAAGCGGATTTCACCAATGCTATCGAGCGGATCGTGGCCGGGCTTGAAAAGCGCAATCGCCTGATCAATCCGCGCGAACGCAAGATCGTGGCCTATCACGAAATGGGCCATGCGCTTGTCAGCATGGCACTGCCTGGCGTGGACGAGGTGCATAAGGTCTCCATCATTCCGCGCGGAATTGGAGCGCTGGGCTATACGATCCAGCGACCGACCGAAGACCGCTTTCTGATGACCGAGTCCGAGCTGCGCGACAAGATCGCGGTTCTGATGGGTGGGCGTGCGGCAGAAAAGCTGGTGTTCGATCATCTGTCGACCGGGGCCGCAGACGATCTGGCCCGTGCCACCGATATCGCACGTTCAATGGTCGCGCGATATGGCATGGACGCGGATCTGGGCAATGTCAGTTATGAAACCCAGCAAAGCAGCTTTCTCGAAGGTCAGGCACCGCGCTATATCGAGCGCAGCTATAGCGAGGCCACAGCCGAAGCGATGGATGATGCCGTGCGTGCCGTGTTGCAAGAGGTGTCGGACCAGGCTCTGGAAATCCTGACCGCCAATCGCGATATTCTGGACAAAGCCGCCAGCCATCTGCTGGAGGTCGAAACACTGGATGAGCCCGCGTTGCGCGATCTGGCCCGGGGCCTGCGCACCGACACGGCATCCACACCAAAGGTCGCAACATATGAGTGATGATCCCTACAAAGTTCTGGGCGTCCCGAAAGACGCCTCTCAGGCTGACATCAAGAAAGCCTATCGGAAGCTGGCCAAATCCCTGCACCCGGATCTGCATCCCGGTGACAAGGACAAAGAGGCGCAGTTTCAGGCGGTGTCGGCGGCGAATGATATTCTTGGCGATCCGGAAAAGCGTCAGCGCTTTGATGCCGGCGAGATCGACGCAAGCGGGCAGGAACGCCCGCAACGTCAATATTACCGCGATCAGGCACATGCTGATCCACAAGGGCGCTATACGTCCGGAGCCGGGTATGGCGATTTCGAGGATCTGTCAGACGTGTTCTCTGATCTGTTCGGTACACGGGCACAGGCCAGAACCGGAGGCGCACAAGGGTTCGCCGCACGGGGCGGGGATGTCCGGTATCATCTTGAGGTCAGTTTCATGGATGCCGCTTTGGGGGCCAAACGCGCTGTGCCCTTGCCAGATGGCAGTGCCATTGATCTGACGATCCCGGTCGGTGTGCGCGATGGCCAGACCCTGCGCCTGCGTGGCAAGGGGCAGCCGGGTCTGGGCGGTGGACCGGCTGGCGACGCCTATGTAGAAATTGGCGTTCAGCCGCACAAACTCTTCACCCGCGATGGCAATGACATCGAGGTCGAGGTGCCAATCGGCTTTGATGAGGCGGTTCTTGGCGCAAAGATTGAAGTGCCCACGTTGTCTGGAAAAGTGTCGATGGGCGTTCCCAAGGGGGCGTCTTCGGGTCAGCGGCTGCGCCTGAAAGGTAAAGGCATTGCGCCTGCGAAAGGGGCAGTCGGCGATCAATACGTGCGTTTGAAGATCGTTATGCCCGCAAAGATCGACGCCGATATGGAAGCGATTGCGCAGCGCTGGCGGGATCATGTGTCCGACGATCCGCGCAAAACGATGTGGAGGGATCTGTGATGTTGAACGAACGTGACGTTGTCGCACGGGTCGCACGGGTCGAGCTGCGAGAGCTCAGGCTTTGGGTGCGCGAGGGTTGGATCAAGCCCGCGACAAGCGAAGCAGGCCCGGTTTTCGATGATCTGGACGTGGCGCGCATTCGATTGGTCTGTGACCTGCGCAAGGAAATGGCGTTGCCCAACGATGCCGTGCCTGTGGTTCTGTCGTTGCTGGATCAATTGCACGGGTTGCGACGCGATTTGAAGAATTTGGCCGGTGCCGTAGATGCGCAACCCGACGAGATCCGTCAGGCGATCGTGTCAGCCTATACCAGGTTACAAAAAGAGATGGATCGTTAACCCTCGTTAACGCGCGCGGTGCCAAGCGGGCTGATAATTAGATGGTGAATTCCGATCTGACCGAGGGCGCAATGACACCTGTCCCAACCACAAATGCCGACCAGACGACGATCATCAACGTGCCCGAAGCGGTTGGTGTTTTCGAAAACTTCGATGATTTTCAAAAAGCGTTCTACGACCTGAGGATGATGGGGTTCAGCCGCTATGACCTAAGCGTTCTAGGGCGCGAAGAGGATTTGGTGGAGAAGCTGGGCAAGTCGTATTTTCGGGCCGCCGATCTGGAGGATGACCCCAGGGTTCCGCGTGCGTCCTTCGTATCCGAAGAGGCGATGGGCGAACTAGAAGGTGCGATTGTCGGCGGCGCATTTTTTATTCCGTCATACATCGCCATGGCGGTTATGGCGGCGGCAGGCGGGGCCGTGGCTGCAACGGCTGCTGCGGTCGCAATTGTGGGTGTGCCGGCGCTTGTCATCGGCTCGCTACTGGCGCGCCGGGTGGGGCAGCAGCACAAAGACTATTATGCCCATCAGATTGAGCGGGGTGGAATCCTGTTATGGGTGCGCGTTCAGGATGAAGAAAAACGGAATCTGGCGGTAGAGACACTCAAGGCACATTCCGGAAAAGACGTTCACGTCCATGAGTGGAGCACTTAAGACCGGCCAAAGCTACTGGTGTTTGATGTCAAAACTGGAACGACTACCAAGGATAAGACGTGGGAAAGAAAGCAGCATCAACGGATCTCAAGCCTGTCTCGGATAATACGAGCCTAACCGTTCCGGCCACACAGGAGGCCGCAAAATTTGATCCTTTGTCACCTGAATTCGGTCCGTTATGCGCATCGCATACGCCTGATCGGCAAGCCGTTCAAACTCTTGATCAGGCGATGAAAGCGCAACTTGCGCGCCATACGCAGGGCGTGTCACCGTTTGGTTTGGCCTCGACCTTTTTCAATTGGGGCATGCATCTTGCGGCGTCGCCCGGCAAACAATTCCTGCTGGCCGAAAAAGCGATGCAAAAAGCGGCAAAGCTGGGCATGGCCGCAAACAGGCTCGCACTTGGCCAAGCGTCTGCCCCCTGCATCGCGCCATTGGATTATGATGTGCGTTTTGATGCGCCTGAATGGCAGCGCTGGCCGTATAACCTGATTTATCAGAATTTTCTGATGACCCAGCAATGGTGGTACAACGCCACCAACGATATAGACGGCCTGTCGCGCCGCGACGAACAGGTGGCCTCTTTTGTCGTCCGGCAAATTCTGGACATGATGTCACCGTCAAACAGTCTTTGGACAAACCCCGAGGTGATTGCCGAGACTAGCCGCACGTTCGGTGCGAATTTGGTTCAGGGTACGCAAAACCTGATAGAAGATCTGGACCGCGAAGTGTCGGGCAAGCCGCCTGTTGGGGCCGAAAACTATCTTCCAGGGCGCGATGTGGCGGTCACGCCGGGTAAGGTTGTCTATCGCTCGCATCTGTTCGAGCTGATCCAATATGCGCCACAGACCGATAAAGTCACCCGCGAGCCGATTTTGATCGTGCCTGCTTGGATCATGAAATATTACATTCTCGACCTGTCGCCGCATAATTCACTGGTGCGCTATCTGGTCGAGCAAGGGTTTACCGTTTTCATGGTGTCCTGGCGCAATCCGGACGCCGAAGATCGCGACCTTGGCATGGAAGACTATCTGGACGCGGTCGCGCAGGCGTTGGACGAAATCGGGGCAATCGTCCCGGACACCGGCGTGCATGGCGTTGGTTACTGTCTTGGCGGCACGTTGTTGTCGGCCAAAGCGGCGCAGATGGCGCGGGACGGCGATACGCGGCTCAAAAGCCTGAGCCTGTTTGCAACCCAGACCGATTTCGAAGATCCCGGCGAGCTTCAGCTTTTCATCAGCGAAAGCCAATTGTCGTTCCTGGATCATATGATGTGGGATCAGGGATATCTGGACACGAAACAAATGGCCGGAGCATTTCAGCTTCTGCGATCAACCGACCTGATTTGGTCGCGGTATGTCCACGAATACCTGATGGGTCGGCGACAGCCGATGTTCGATCTTATGGCGTGGAATGCTGATGCTACGCGCATGCCCTATCGCATGCACAGCGAATACCTGCGGGACATGTTCCTGAACAACCAACTGGCGCAGGGGCAGTATCGCATTGGCGACAAACCCGTGGCTCTGACCGATATCTCGGTACCGGTGTTCTGTGTGTCGACCACGGGGGACCATGTCGCGCCCTGGAAATCGGTCTACAAACTCCATTTGCTGACAGACACCGATATCACCTTCGTGTTGACCTCGGGGGGGCATAATGCCGGCATCGTCAGTGAACCGGGGCACAAAGGGCGCACCTATCAGATCAAACTGACCGCCGACGAAGCCCATTACATTGCACCCGATGAATGGCGCATGACCGTGCCCGTTCAGGACGGATCATGGTGGCCCGAGCATGTCGCATGGCTCAGGGATATCTCGTCCGGTCAAGAGGTTCCTCCCTCAATGGGGCGTGACGAACGCGGCAAGGCCGATTACCCGGATGCCCCGGGACAGTATGTGCGCCAGCCTTAGCTTATCCGGTTGCGCCTGTAGCGTAAAAGGCAACAGCGATTAGAACAAAGAAACCGGCCACCCTAACAGCGGCCGGTTCAGTGCGCCTGTGCAGGATGTCATGCGAACCGTTTGCGCGCCTTCTCCAGCGCGGCGCTGATATCATCCCAGGCGGCGTCCGCGCCCTTTTTCAGATCGTCCCACGCGTCGTCTTGCGCATCGCGCATCGCGTTCATACGGGTCCGCGCCTTTGCATGAAGCGATTTCAGTTCTTCGATCTGTTCAGAGTATTTTTCCTGGGCCTCGACCCCGGCTTTTTCTGCTTTGACCCGCAATTGCTTGATCTGGGCCTCCCATTCGTCAAGCTGCGCTTTGTACTTCTTCTGAAAGTCATCTTTTGACTCCATAAGACATCTCCATTGATTTGGTGTTTGGTTAAACAGGTGTGGCGTGTTTTCCGCTGGTGGCGCGTTCTGCCGTCTCGGCGGTTTCTGCAGCGGCTTGTGCTTCGTGATTGGCCAAGCTGCTGAAACAGCGGGCCATCATTTCGGTGCAATCCTTGACATCCTCGGTCAGCCGTTCAAGCGAATGGGTCTGCCACTCGGTCATGGCTTTTAGACCGGCTGCCGGATCTTTCGTGCCCTCTTTCGAGATTTGCGCGACCACATCCAACGCAGATTGCGCCGCTTCATGGCGTCGTTTGAACCAGGCGGTCCAGAATGTTTCGGCTTCCTCAAGCATCTGCTCATGCGCCTGCAGCAAATGTTTGGCTTGCGGAACATAGGCCGGATCAAGCGAAAACACGACCTGCGCGGCATTCAGAGCTTCCTGCGCCGGATCAAGTGATTTGATTTTGTCTGCTTTGGCCATGACGTCATCCTTTCCTGGAAATACACCATTACGCTGGCACCAAATTCGGAAGCCCGCATTAACCTTCATCAACATCGCTGCAAGAAACGCCAGAGCGCGCGTTTCGGGACGTTAACGCGGGTTAATGCGTTGCTTTGCATCGAAGTAGAGCATCGGGATTTGACGCCGTTCAACGATGGAGGTCCCTATGGCTGACGAAACGAACACGCCGCCTGATCCCGAACAAGATCTGTCATCGCGGTTTCCCACCGCCTACTCGATTCTGTTTGGATTGATCATCCTGGTTGCCGCGCTGACCTGGATTATTCCGGCCGGGCAATATGAACGTGCAATGAACGAAGAGGTCGGCCGCGAGATCGCAGTGGCCGGAACCTACACCGAAGTCGAGCCCAATCCGCAGGGCTTTGTCGACGTTATGTTGGCACCTGTCGCCGGGTTTTATGATCCCGACAGCTATGCAGCAAATGCCATTGATGTCGCGCTTTTCGTTTTGCTGCTGGGCGGGTTTCTGGGGGTGGTCAATGCGACCGGGTCGATCAACACAGGCATCCGCACCGCGATGAGCCGCATGAAAGGGCGCGAGATCTGGATGATCCCGATCATGATGGCGCTGTTTGCGATTGGTGGAACCACCTATGGCATGGCCGAGGAAACGCTGGCGTTCTATGCCATCCTTATTCCGGTGATGATTGCCGCAGGCTATGATGCTGTGACCGGCGTTGCCATTATTCTTGTGGGCGCGGGGATCGGAGTGTTGGGATCGACCATCAACCCGTTTGCCACCGTGATTGCATCCAACGCGGCCGGCATTCCGTTCACCGACGGGATTGTGCTGCGGCTGATCATCCTGCTGGGCGGTTTGGCCATCTGTGCGGCCTACGTCATGCGCTACGCCAAGCGGATCAAAGACGATCCGTCACGCTCGGTTGTGGCCAAACAGGCTGACGCGCATCGTCGATTGTTTCTGGCTGACGACGATGCAGCCGATGTCACTGACACCCTGACCGGCACGCAAAAGATCATTCTGGTGCTGTTTGCGATCACCTTTGCTGTGATGATCTGGGGAGTGGCTTCACAGGGCTGGTGGATGGCCCGCATGGGCGCATTGTTTTTGTTCGCCGCAATTGTCGTAGGTATCATCGGACGTCTGGGTGAAAAGAAACTGACCGGCAGTTTCGTGGACGGCGCGCGCGATCTTTTGGGCGTGGCTCTTGTTGTTGGTTTGGCGCGCGGCATCGTGGTGGTGATGGAACAGGGGTTGATTGCCGACACCATCCTGTTCAGCGCCGAACAATCGCTTGGCGGGCTTGGCGATCTGGCATTCATCAACCTGATGTTCTGGATCGAGGTCGGAATGAGCTTTTTCGTGCCATCCTCGTCGGGTCTTGCGGTTTTGTCGATGCCGATCCTCGCACCGCTGGCGGATTTCGCCGGCGTCGGGCGTGATCTGGTGGTCACCGCCTATCAATCGGCCAACGGGCTGGTGAACCTGATCAACCCGACCTTCGCTGTTGTGATCGGCGGGCTGGCGATCGGGCGGGTGTCCTACGACCGCTGGCTCGTCTTTATCTGGCCGCTGATGCTGATTTTGCTGGTGTTCATCTCGGCGGCGCTCAGCATCGCAGCCATTATCTGAACGAAAGGGAAAGATCATGTCCGACCAAAAACTCGGCGTTCACTCGGAATCCGGCAAACTGCGGCAGGTGATCATCTGCCGCCCCGGTCTGGCGCACCGCCGCCTCACGCCGGACAATTGCGAAGACCTGCTGTTCGACGACGTATTCTGGGTCAAGCAAGCGCAGAAGGATCATGACGCCTTTGCGCAGGCAATGACCGATGAGGGGGTCGAAGTGCTGGAGACCGGCGCGATGCTGGCCCAGACGTTGGACATCCCGGAGGCGCGCAAATGGGTGCTGGATCACCGAATTTCCGCAAATGATGTGGGTGTCGGCATGGAGCGCGAATTGCGCGATTGGATGGATGAGTTGCCCGGCGAGGAGTTGTCGAAATTCCTCATCGGCGGGCTGACCGTGGGCGATGTGCCATTCGATACGGAAAGCATGTTGGGGGCCTATCTGGGCAAGCATGGATTTATCCTGCCACCGCTGCCCAACTTCCTGTTCACCCGCGATAACTCTGCCTGGGTCTATGGTGGTGTCACGCTGAACCCGATGTATTGGCAGGCCCGCCGTCCCGAGACGCTGCTGACCACCGCGATTTACAAGTATCACGACAAGTTCAAGGACAAGGTCGAAGTGATCTGGGGCGATCCGCTTAAAGAGTATGGCCTGGCCACGCTGGAGGGCGGCGATCAGATGCCCGTGGGCAATGGCGTTGTTCTCGTGGGCATGGGCGAGCGCACCTCGCCGCAGGCCGTGGGGCTGCTGGCGCAGGCGCTGTTCGAGCAGGGCAGGGCGGAGCGGGTTATCGCCTGCCAGATGCCCAAGTCCCGCGCTGCCATGCATCTGGACACCGTGTTCACCTTTTGCGGTGACAACATCGTCACCAGCTTCAAGGAAGTGGCCGATGAGATGACCTGCTACGACCTGCACCCCGGCGAAGGGGGCAAACCGCTCGACATGCGTCACGACACGCGCCCTATGTTCGAGGTGGTGGCCGATGCGATGGGCTTCAAGACGCTCAACGTGGTGCCCACCGGCGGGGCCAACCCCTTCGAGCAGGCGCGCGAGCAATGGAACGACGGCAACAACGTGCTGGCCCTGCGCCCCGGCGTCGTGATGGGCTATGACCGCAACGACGACACCAACGCCGCACTGCGCGCCGAAGGCATCGAGGTGATCGAGATGCCGGGTGCCGAGCTGGGCCGGGGCCGTGGCGGCAGTCGCTGCATGTCCTGCCCCACCATCCGTGATGCGGTTTAAGGAGACATATCCATGGCGTTCAACCTGAAAAACCGTCACTTTCTGACCCTGCGGGATTTCAGCCCGCAGGAGATCGGATTCCTGCTGAAGCTTTCGGCCGACCTCAAGGCCGCGAAATATGCAGGCACCGAGGTGCCCACGCTGAAGGGCCGCGAGATCGCGCTGATTTTTGAAAAGGACAGCACCCGCACCCGCGTGGGCTTTGAAGTCGCCGCCCATGATCAGGGCGCAACCGTGACCTATCTTGGACCTTCGGGGTCACATCTGGGCAAGAAGGAAACCGTCAAGGACACGGCGCGTGTGTTGGGCCGGGTCTATGACGCGATCGAGTATCGTGGCTTCGGACAAGAGATCGTGCAAGAGCTGGCGGACTGGTCCGGCGTGCCGGTCTATAACGGGCTGACGGATGAGTTTCACCCAACCCAGATCCTGGCCGATTTCCTGACCATGCAGGAGCATAGCGAAAAGCCCCTGCGCGAGGTTGCCTATTGTTTCATGGGCGATGCGGGCAACAACATGGGCGACAGCCTGCTGATCGGCGGGGCCAAGATGGGCATGGATGTGCGGCTTTGCGCGCCGAACTCGCTTTGGCCCAGCGGGCTTATCCGCAATGAGGCAGAGCTTATCGCCGAAACCACCGGTGCCAGCATAACGCTGACCGAAGATGTCGAAGAGGCGGTCGATGGGGTAGATTTCATCTACACCGATGTCTGGCTCTCGATGGGCGAAAGCAAGGACAAATGGGCCCAGCGGATTGAGCTGCTCAAACCGTATCAGGTGACCCGCGAGGTGATGGAGAAATCCGGCAACCCACGCTGCAAGTTCATGCATTGTCTGCCTGCGTTCCACAACGCCGATACCGAGGTCGGACAGCAGATCAAGGACGCGTTTGGCCTGACCGCAATGGAGGTGACCGAAGAGGTGTTCGAAAGCCCCGCATCCATCGTTTTTGATCAGGCCGAGAACCGGATGCACACCATCAAGGCGGTGCTTGTTGCCACATTGGGGAATTGATCCATGCTTGTTGTTGCAGCACTTGGGGGCAATGCGTTGTTGAAACGCGGAGAGGATTTGACCGCCGAAAACCAACGCGCCAATGTTGCCGTCGCGGCAAAATCGCTTGCCGAAATCCTGCGCGCCGGACACCGGCTGGTCATCACTCATGGCAATGGCCCCCAAGTGGGTCTGCTGGCGCTTCAGGGCGCGGCCTACAAACCCGAAGAGGCGTACCCGCTGGATGTTCTGGGGGCCGAGACCGGCGGCATGATCGGTTATATGATCGAACAAGAGCTGGAAAACGCACTGGATCATGAACACGCCGTTGCCACGCTGCTGACGCAGGTTCTGGTGGATGCCAAAGACCCGGCGTTCCAAAACCCGACCAAATTCATAGGTCCGGTCTATTCCCGCGAGGAGGCCGAGGCGCGAGGCAAAGCTGCGGGCTGGTCCATCGCACAGGACGGCGACAAATGGCGCCGCGTCGTGCCCTCGCCACAGCCGCAGGACATCCCGGATATGCGGGTTCTCAAGCTGCTGCTGGATCAGGGCGTGATCGTGATTTGCACAGGTGGCGGCGGCATTCCGGTGATCCGCCGCGATGATGGCAGTTTGATCGGGATAGAAGCGGTGATCGACAAGGATGCCGCCAGCGCCCTTCTGGCGCGCAAGCTGGGTGCTGATGCCTTGCTTTTGTTAACCGATGTTGACGCGGTGTACCGCGATTTCGGCACCGATGATCAAACGCGTATCGCCAGCCTGACACCCGACAAGGCCCGTGCGCTTGATCTGCCCGCAGGCTCTATGGGGCCAAAAATGGCCGCGGCAGCAGAGTTCGCCGCACATAGGGGCTTGGCCGGCATCGGTCGGCTGGATGAGGCGGTTCGAATTCTTGAAGGGCAGGCCGGAACATCGGTAAGCTCTGGGCCCCGAGACAATACAGGACAAGACAATGACTGACATGATCGATTTCCTTCAAAAAAGCTGGTGGATCTTCCTTCTGCGTGGCCTGGCGGGCGTCGCCTTTGGCATCATGGCCTTTGCATGGCCCGCTCTGACACTTGCAATTCTGGTCGTGATTTTCGGGGTCTATGTGCTTGTGGATGGTGTTTTCGGGCTGATTGATGCCGTGCGGTATCGGGATCATCTGGCACGGGTCTGGCCATTGGTTCTCGAGTCGTTGCTTGGAATTGTGATCGGTCTTCTGACGCTGTTTTGGCCCGAGGCAACGCTGTTTGCGCTGCTTGTGCTGATTGCGGTCTGGTCGGTGGTCGGCGGTCTGCTGCGTATCGTTCTGGCGTTTCAGATCCGTCATGAAATCACCGGTGAATGGATTTTGATTGTCGGCGGAATTGTGTCGATCCTGTTCGGCGGCTTGCTGATCGCGCTGCCCCAGGCCGGGATCATCACGCTTGCCTGGATCATCGGGTTTTATGCTGTGACGTTCGGTATCTTGTTCGTACTGCTGGCGTTACGCTTGCGTAAGATTGGCCGCCAGATCGACGCTGTCTGACCACATTGAAATCGCACCAAAAGGAGAATTGCCATGACGCGTTTACAGGACAAGGTCGCTTTGATCACCGGAGGAGCTGCCGGAATAGGTTTGGAAACGGCGCGTCTGTTTCTAAGCGAGGGGGCTCGTGTTGTTCTTGTTGATCTGAATGAGGATGACCTTGAAAAGGCGGCCAATGACCTGACCGGACCTGTCTTGACGGTAGCGGCTGATGTATCCCGCGCTGAAGATACAGCGCGTTATGTGCGTGAAGCCATGGACAGGTTCGGCCGCATCGACGTGTTTTTTAATAATGCCGGCATCGAAGGCAAGGTGGCCCCGCTGGTCGATCAAAAGATCGACGATTTTGATCGTGTGATGGCGGTCAATGTGCGCGGTGCCTTTCTGGGCCTGCAGCACGTCTTGCCTGTTATGATCGCGCAAAAATCCGGCAGTATTATCAACATGTCCTCTATCGCCGGATTGAAAGGCAGCCCGAATGTAGCGCCCTACATCACGTCCAAACACGCGGTGGTCGGCTTGACCCGTGCGGCTGCTATCGAAGCGGCGCAAGACAATGTGCGGGTCAATTCCGTGCATCCATCGCCGGTGAACACCCGCATGATGCGCGCGCTTGAAGACGGGTTCAGCCCCGGACAAGGCGACGCTGTGAAAGATCAGCTGACGGCAGGCATTCCGCTGGGCCGCTACGGCGAAAGCGCGGATATTTCAGCGCTGGTGCTGTTTCTCGCTTCTGACGATGCGGCCTTTATCACGGGTGCGCAGTATCCGGTTGACGGTGGAATGGCCGCGGGCTGACCCGGTCGAAAAAGGTGACGCTTTATGGCGCAGACTTTGCAAACCAGCTCTTCGAGTTCCGAGCCCTCGGACGGGAGGGTTGTCGCCATACGCGGAGGTGTTGTCGACGTGGCCTTTTCCGGTGCCGCCCCGCGTATCTATGCCCGTGTGCAGACCGAAGGTATCACGATGGAGGTCGCCTCTATCGTGGGCGATGGCGTGGTGCGCTGCATCGCGCTTGGCCCGGTGCGCGGAATCGGACTTGGCGCGCGTGCGCGTGTCGACGCGGCGGGCATTGAGGTGCCGGTGGGCGAAGCTGTGCTGGGGCGGATGCTGAACATCTTTGGCGATCCTCTGGACGGGCAATCCCCGCCAGACGCTGTCGAGCGACGTCCCATTCATCAATCACCACCACAGCTGACCGACCGGTTGCTTCGGGCCGAGGTCATGGAGACCGGAATCAAGGCCATTGATCTGCTGTCCCCCATCGAGAAAGGCGGAAAAACAGGTTTGTTCGGCGGTGCGGGTGTGGGCAAAACGGTGCTGCTAAGCGAACTGATCCACAATACGGTAGAGCATCACAAAGGCGTTAGCCTGTTTTGTGGCATTGGCGAACGCTCTCGCGAGGCCGAGGAACTTTGGCGCGAGATGGGCGACGCCGGCGTTCGTGACCAGATGGTGATGTTGTTCGGCCAGATGAACGAAGCACCGGGCGTCAGGTTTCTGGTCGGACATTCCGCGCTGACCATGGCCGAGTATTTCCGCGATGACCGCGAACAGGATGTGCTGCTTTTGATTGATAACATCTTTCGCTTTGTGCAGGCCGGGTCAGAGGTGTCAGGGCTTCTTGGCCGCATGCCCAGCCGCGTTGGTTATCAGCCGACGCTGGCCACAGAGCTTGCGTCGCTTCAGGAACGCATCGCATCTACCCGCAAAGGGGCGATCACGGCGATCCAGGCGGTATATGTTCCGGCAGATGATTTCACCGATCCTGCGGCTGCGCATATTTTTTCGCACCTGTCGGCATCCGTTGTGCTGTCACGCAAGCGGGCAAGCGAAGGGCTCTACCCGGCGGTCGACCCACTGGCCTCGACCTCTGTGATGCTGACGCCGAATGTTGTGGGTCAGCGGCACTACGATATTGCCCGTGCCGTGCGCCGGACCTTGGCCGAATACGAGGATCTGCGCGATATCATTGCCATGCTTGGCATAGAGGAGTTGTCCGCGCATGACCGTGCGGTCGTGGCCCGCGCGCGCCGCCTTGAGCGGTTCTTGACCCAACCGTTCTTTACTGTCGACGCATCGGCGGGAACGTCTGGTAAGCTTGTGCCAGTCGCCGACACGTTGCATGGATGCGAAGCGATCCTGTCGCAGACCAGTTTCGACCATCCGGAAAGCGCCTATTACATGATCGGTCCGTTGTCAGACCTGACGGGGGCATTGGCATGACGACCGCGAACACAATGCACGTCACAGTGCGTTTGCCATCGGGAAGGCTTTTTGACGGGGCAGCGACACGTCTGCGCGGCGAAGCCTCTGATGGCAGTTTTGGCCTCCTGCCAAATCATATTGATTTCGTCACGGCGCTTGTGCCGTCGGTTTTGCTCATCACACAGGACGGGGGAGCCGAAAGATTCTTCGGGATCGATGAAGGACTTTTGGTCAAAAAGGGTCATAACGTTGAAATCTCGGTGCGACGCGGGGTCGAAACAAACGATCTGTCAGATTTGCAAGGCAGTGCCGCCGCCCGCTTTTCCGAGCTGGAGGATGAGGAACGTGCCGCCCGTGCCGCCCTGTCGCGGCTGGAGGCGGATATGGTGCGCCGTTTTGCATCACTGCGGGATAGGGCAGGATGACTGGCAAGAACGACAAATCCGCCGATGATATCGGTGACCGCGCCCGGCGGATGAAGGCGGCGCGCGATGATCCGGGGCCAAGCCCGCTGCGGGGTATCGGCACATTTGGCATGATCGGTTGGTCTGTCGCTGTGCCGACGGTGGCTGGCGTGTTTCTGGGGCTATGGCTTGATCGGGCCGCCCCGCAGACGTTTTCCTGGACCATCGCACTGCTTTTGGGCGGCGTGGTTTTGGGCGCGTTCATTGCGTGGAACTGGATAGAACGGGAAGGAGACGGAAAATGAATGGGATAGATTGGTCTGCTGTCCTGACCGGCATGGGCCTGGGCACCGTGACGAGCGCGCTGTTCTTCGCGGGCCTGGCATTTGGTCTGCGTATTGCCTTGCGTGGCACAAACCCGACGCCGATCCTTTTGTTGAGTGCTGCACTCAGGATCGCCGCGCTTTTGTTGGTTGGGCTTTGGGTGATCGGACAGGGGCTGCCGATGTTTGGTGGTTTTGCGCTCGCGTTTCTGAGTGTGCGTGTGGGGATCGTCATGATGGCGCGGCGCGGGATTTCTGAACCGGGGGCATCATGGAACTGACACCCGATACCAATATCGTGTTTGTGGTCTACGGCGTGCCCATCAACGCAACAATTCTTGGCACCTGGATCATCATGGCGGTGTTAACCGGCGTGTCCGCGCTGATCACCCGCAATCTGCGCGCCGATACGCCGCCGAACCGCTGGCGCACCGCTCTTGAGGTCATTGTAAATGGCATCGTCGATCAGATCGCCGAGATCACCGGACGCCATGATCCACGCATACTGTATTTCAGCGGCACCTTGTTCCTGTTCATTGTCACCGCCAATCTGTTGACGGTTGTACCGGGCTTTGACACGCCCACCGCGTCGCTCTCAACGACAGTTGCACTTGCGGTATCGGTGCTGATCGCTGTTCCCATGTTCGGTATCGGCAGTCGCGGTGTAATTGGCTATTTGAAAACCTACCTGCAGCCGTCGTTTGTGATGCTGCCATTTAACATTATCAGCGAAGTCTCGCGCGGCATATCATTGGCCATCCGCCTTTACGGAAATGTCATGTCAGGCGCGGTTATCGCCGCGATCCTGTTGGGTGTTGCTCCGTTCTTCTTTCCGGTCGTGATGGACATGCTGGGTCTGCTCACGGGTGTGATCCAGGCCTACATCTTCGCCATTCTTGCCACTGTCTACATCTCCTCGGCGACCGCAACGCCGCCCCCATCTGCAAAGGAGTCGTCATGACCGATCTTGCCATTATCGCTGCCATTTCAATCTTTACCGCTGGTTTGACCGTATCCCTTGGTGCCATCGGCCCTGCTCTGGGTGAGGGGCGCGCAGCGGCGCAGGCACTAAGCGCGATTGCGCAACAGCCTGATGCGGCATCGACCTTGTCGCGCACACTTTTTGTCAGCCTCGCGATGATCGAATCCACTGCGATCTACTGTTTTGTGGTGGCGATGATTTTGATTTTTGCCAACCCGTTCTGGGACGCCGCCCTTGAGGCGGCAGCGCAGGGCGCAGGAGGGTAAACCAATGTCCATCGACTGGATCACCGTTGCGGCCCAGATCGTCAACTTTCTTGTTCTGATCTGGTTGCTCAAGCGGTTCCTGTACCGGCCTATTCTTGACGGAATTACGGCGCGAGAGGCCGAGATTGCGACCCGAATGGGCGAAGCAGACATGGTGCGAAAGCAGTCAGAGGCGCGCGAAGCAGAGCTTAAAGCGCAAATCGCGGACTTGTCTGCCAGTCGTGCCGAGGTTCTGGAAACCGCGCGCCGTGAAGCCGAAAAAGAGCGTTCTGAACTGATTGCATCTGCGCAAGAGCGCGTGCGCAAGGAGCAGGCGGAACGGGATGCACGTCGTACCGACGAGGCGCAGCGCTTCAGCGCGGATCTTCACCGCAGCGGTGCGGAAGCCTTGCTGGCTTTGACGCGCAAGGCGCTGGCCGATCTGGCTGACGAAACCCTGGAGCATCGGATCGTGATGCATGCGGTCACACAGGTCAAGTCGATGCAGACAGAGTTGCGCGCGGCCTCGGGAGACGCCAGCAAATGCAGTGTTCTGACGCGTGATCCGATACCAGACACACTGAAAGCCAAATTGCGCGAAGAGCTTGCGCCGGTTCTTGGCGACTTGCCTCTGACATTCGAGGAAGATGCGTCATTGCCCTTTGGATTGACACTGCGGATTGGCGGCGCGCAGGTGGGCTGGACGATTGACAGTTATCTGAATGGTCTGGATGCGGCCCTGGATGCGCGGATCAAACAGACAGCATCGAAAGGCATGACCCATGCCGCATGACGCTTATTCAGGGCCGTCGACGCAAGATCTGGTGAGTGCGCTGCTGGATGTACCGGTGCCCGGACCCGAGGTCAGCGAACTGGGGCGGGTTGCCGAATTGGGCGATGGCATCGCCATTGTGACTGGAATGGCCAGGGCATTGGCCGATGAATTGCTTGAATTCGCTTCCGGAGTGTCAGGCATCGTGTTCGACCTTGAACCGGATCGGCTTGGCGTTGTCTTGCTTGGTCCATCGCACCTGATCCGTTTGGGCGAAGACGTGCGCCGCACCGGTCGAGTTGTTAGCGTGCCGGTCGGAAAAGCGCTGCTCGGCCGTGTGGTCGATGCCCTGGGGCAGCCCAGCGACGGGAGGGGACCGGTCGAGGCCGTCTCTATGGCCCCGATCGAGGCCGAGGCCCCAGATATCCTGTCGCGCACCCCGGTGGCGCGGTCGCTTGCGACGGGCCTCAAGGCTGTTGATGCGGCGGTGCCTGTTGGAAAGGGACAGCGCCAGCTGATCATCGGCGACAGGCAAACTGGCAAGACCTCTATCGCGGTTGATACAATCCTGAATCAACACGAGACAGACGTGGTGTGTATCTATTGCGCCATCGGACAGCGCGGCGATGCCGTGGCCAAGGTGATCGGGGCCATCCGTGACGGTGGTATGATGGAGCGCACCGCCATTTTGGTTGCCGGGGACGAAGACGCGCCCGGCCTTGCCTATATCGCCCCCTACGCGGCGATGTCCCTGGCCGAGAGCTTTGCCGTCGAAGGGCGCGATGTCGTGGTCATTATGGATGACCTGACGCATCATGCGCGCACCTATCGGGAATTGTCGTTGCTTTTACGACGTCCGCCCGGACGGGAGGCGTTTCCCGGTGATATTTTTTATGTCCATGCGCGGCTTTTGGAACGGGCAGGGCAATTCGTTGAAGGGCAAGGGTCGATCACGGCGCTCCCGGTTGTCGAGACGCAGGCAGAGAACCTATCGGCCTATATTCCAACAAACCTGATTTCGATCACTGATGGTCAGATCTACCTATCGCCCAAACTGGTGCGCACAAATCAGTTTCCGGCTGTCGATCTTGGGGTGTCTGTCAGCCGGGTTGGGGGCAAGGCGCAGGCGCGTGCCTTTCGTGCGGTTGCAGGCAACTTGCGCGTGACGCTGTCCCAATTCGAAGAGCTTGAGGAATTCGCCCGCTTCGGCACCCGGCTTGATCCGGACACCCGCGCAAGACTGGCGCGTGGGTCCGCAGTGCGCACGGCGCTGCGTCAGGCCGAACGAGACCCAATGCCTGCCACTGAGCAACTTGCTGTGCTTCTAGCAGCGATGGAGGGCTTGCTGGACGGGATGGATGAAAGCCGCGCACAGACTGCGGTTGCTGCAATTCGCGGCGTGGCCCGTACAGATGCCGGGCGTGAACTCGCGCAGGTGATTCAGCGCAACGAAGAGTTAAGCGATACCGTGCGCGCCCGAATTATTGACGCTGCGCGTGATGCGCTTGAACAGGTTGGGCAGGCTGATGGCTCAGACGCTTGAACGGCTGACCAATCGCACCGATACAATGCGCAGTCTGCGCAGCATTGTGCGCACGATGAAGACCATGTCAGCGATCAATGCCTTGCCCTATGAGCAGGCCGCACAGGCCATAGAGGCATATCGCGAAACGACGCTTTTGGGCTTCCACGCCTTTGTTCGGAACTACGGTCCATTGCCGCAGACATCCGCTATAGAGGCCCAGCCGATTGTGATTGTCTTTGGGTCAGATCATGGGCTTTGCGGGAATTACAATGAAATCGTAGCCGAAAAGGCAAAGCAGGTTCTCGACAGGTTGCACGTCCCGAAAGTAATCTGCATCGGAGCGCAGATGGAAGATGCCTTGTTCGGGCAGGGAATCTCACCGGAATCCACCCTGTTGCCCCCGGCGAATGCCGACGGATTGCAGCGCCTGTCTGGCCGTTTGATCGGTTTGCTTGATCAGATGCGCACGACAAGCCCGGCGCAGGATATTTCCGTAACTCTGGTATTCACCAAACGCGCGCCCCATGCGCAGCATCTGCAAGTGTCCAAGACATTGCTGCCGCTTGATCCCGAAATCGCTGCGGGATTTGCGGACAAACCCTGGAAATCACGCAGCCTGCCATATTTCAGCCTGCCACCGGATACCCTTTTGGCGGCGCTGATCCGAAGTTATCTGTTTGCTGAAATCTACGGCGCAGCCGCCGAGGCAATGGTGACTGAAAATGCGGCCCGTCTGGCGCGGATGCAACAGGCTGAACGTTCTGTCGATGACCAGCTGGAGGGCCTGACCGCAGAAATGCGATCCGTGCGCCAAAGCGAAATCACCACCGAGCTTTTGGATATCATCATCGGGTTCGAGGCGCTCAAGCCACGTGACAAACCGAAGCGCAAAAACCAGCAGCGAAACCCCGGCTGCGTCACGTCACAGCACCGTAAGCCGTGATGTCCGCCCCCGGTGACGATGGGATTGTCCCGCTGCTTGATCATTTTAGGATGGCAAACGCATCGCGCCAACGGGCAAACCGACACATCCAGTGACGCGCATCAACGGGTCTCGTCCCGGAAGGTTGTCAGAAAGGCCTCGGCATTGGTTCTGAGTGATGGGCCCAGATACCCGCCTTCCTGGATCAAAACGGTTGGCAGTGTCATGCCGGCAATCCGTCTGGCCATATCGGCAAAATCCGGTGCCTGCAGATTCACAGCCGCCAATGGGTCGTCTGCTGCCATGTCAAACCCAAGCGAGACAACCAATGCTTCGGCCCCAAAATCCCGGATCGCGGCGATCCCCCTGTCCAGCGCGGCCATCACCTCGGCAGGGCCATCGCCCATGTTCAGCACTTCGTTCCGGGTTGCACCTTTACCAGCGCCTTCACCGATCTCGTCTGCATAGCCAAGATAGAAGGTTGCATAGATCGCCGGGTCCGGATGCAGTGAGCAGAAGAACACATCGCCCCGGTCATAGAAGATATCAAGCGACCCATTGCCAGTGTGGACGTCCACATCCAATAGGGCGACCTTGTCCCATTTGCCCCGCATATGATGGGCCGCGATGCAGGCGTTGTTGTAAAAGCAGAACCCGTTGGAGCAGTCTTTCATTGCGTGATGTCCCGGAGGGCGGCTAAGGCCATAAGACGCGCGACTGCCATTCATCACATCTTGGGCAGCGGTGATGGCGGTTTGCGCGGACCAATACGCGGCCTCATAGGTGTCCTTGGTCAGTGGCGTTGACGTGTCCGTCATCCACCAACCCATTGCGCCATTGATATCCTTAGGACACCGACCCCGCCGCGTTCCGGGATGACGGGTTGGGATTGCCAAGGCCCCGTCTGGGGCATCGGCAATAAAGCGGTCATAGGCGTCGACAAAGAAATCGACATAATCCGGGTCATGCACAGCCTTGATCGGGGCAAGGCCGAAATCATCTGGCGTCTCCACGGGAAAGCCGTTGTCGAGCAGCATATCACGGATCAGGATCGCGCGCTGTGGCTGTTCCGGATGCGGCATCGGATGTCCACCGCGATAGTAGATGTCGGGTTTGTGGCCCAGCTGGCGTTTGTCGAAATAGGCTTTCATGGTGATGTCCTGTTGTGGTCAATAGCCGCTTTCTCTGTCGATTGCGGTTGTCGGGTGTTTGCCTTGCGCCATCTCGCGCACGGATTGGGCAAGGGCATCGGCCACCGCAACGGGCGAGGTGACGCTGGCTTCGTGCGGGGTGATGACGATGTCGGGATGGGTCCAGAACGGATGCGTTGGAGGCAGCGGTTCTTGCTGAAAAACGTCCAGTGACGCGCCGCTCAGGTGGTTTGCGTTCAGGGCGTCCAAAAGATCGTCTTCGATCAGGTGTTCTCCGCGCCCCAACTGGATCAGGGCAGCCCCCTGCGGCATAGCCCAGAACAGGTTTTTGTTCAGCACACCGCGTGTTTCATCCGTCAACGGCAGCACGTTGATCAGAATGTCGGAGTGCGCGGCAACCTTTTGCACGGCGTCTGCCCCGGCAATGCGGGTGATCCCGTCTTGCGCAGCACCGGCGCTGCGGGTCGCGACCACGACGGGAAAGCCCATGGCGCGCACCGCATTCGCGATGGCGCGGCCCATGTAACCATAACCCAGAATGCCAATCGTAACCTGCGACGGTGGGCGCAATGTCTTGATCAGTTTGCGCGTCCATTCAGATCGGCGTGCCGCGTCAAGATAGGCTTTCATGTTGCGATGATGCCAAACCACCTGCCACGCGGTAAAGCCCGCCATGATCGCGGCCTGTTCCGGGTCATGCACACGGGTCACCACCGCGTCTTTGGGAAGGCTTGGTGTGCGCAGGACCGGATCAACGCCCGCTGCGATGACTTGCACCAGTTCGAGGTTTGGATAGGCGTCAAACGCATCGGGCGCAGGGCGCCACGCCAGTGCAAAACGGATGTTTTCCGGGTCTGTTACGTCTGATGGTTTAAGCAGGCGCAGGTCCGGGATGCCTGCCACGGCATCGCCAAAAATCTCAGGCAAATCAAGTTGATCACACAGGTAGACGCCCTCGATCGGCCGCATTGCGACATTCATACAGATGCCCCTTGTGCCACCAGTGCCGCCTCATGATCTTTACCGGGGATCGCGTCAAGCAAGGACTGCGTGTAGTCGGTTTGTGGATTGCCCAGAACCTGCGCAGATGGGCCGAATTCGACCATCTTACCGCGTTGCATCACGATGATACGGTCACAGACCTGGGCGGCGACACGCAGATCGTGGGTGATAAAGATCATCGACAGGTTCAGGCGATCCTTGAGGTCTGCCAGCAGGTCAAGAACCTGCGCCTGAATGGACACGTCCAGTGCTGACACGGCTTCATCGGCGATGATCACCTCTGGATCAAGCGCCAGCGCGCGCGCAATGCCGACGCGCTGACGCTGGCCGCCGGAAAACTCGTGCGGAAAGCGGGCCATGGCCGATGGATCAAGACCAACCAGTGTGAGCAGTTCCTCTGCCTTCGCGCGGGCGACGGTTTTGTCCGTGCCGTAGGCGATCAGTCCTTCGGTCAGGATCGTACCGATCCGCGCGCGTGGATTGAGGGACGAAAACGGGTCTTGAAAGATCATCTGAATACGCCGCCGATGCTGGCGCAATTCCTGCCCTTTGATCTGTGAGATATCCTGCCCGTTGATGCGCACCACACCGCTTTGCGGCGTCAGCAAACGCACAAGGCAGCGGCCAAGGGTCGATTTTCCTGACCCGCTTTCACCAACGATGCCGATGGTCTCACCTTGGTAAAGATCGAAGGTCGCGTTTTGCACCGCTTTGACCACGCGTGGTTTCTTAAACAGCCCGCCGGTGCGTGACGTGAAGGTCATGTTCAGATCACGCACGCTCAGGATCGGGTCGTTTCCTTGTTCGGCACTCTCGCGGAAACTTAGCTTTGGGATCGCGTCCAAAAGCGCGCGCGTGTACGGGTGTTCCGGGTTCAAAAGAACTGTATCGGCAACCCCGGCCTCAACCACTTTGCCGTGCTGCATCACGATCACGCGGTCTGCGATGTCGGCCACGACGCCAAAGTCATGCGTGATGAACAGCACCGCCATGCCATGGGTGCGCCGCAGGTTTTCGATCAGGTCGAGGATCTGCGCCTGTGTCGTCACGTCCAGAGCCGTCGTCGGTTCATCCGCGATCAGGATCTTCGGCTCAAGCGCCAGTGCCATAGCGATGACAACGCGTTGTCTTTGACCCCCCGAAAGCTGGAACGGATACGCCCGGATCGTCTGTTCCGGGTCAGGCAGACCCACTTCGTGCAGCAATTCAAGCGCGCGTTTCCGACGCTCAGCCGGGGTCAGCAGGCCATGCGCCTCAAACACCTCTGCAATCTGATCGCCGATACGCATCAGCGGGTTCAGCGCGCTAAGCGGTTCCTGAAAGATCATCGAAATATCAGCACCCCGCAGCGCCAGCATTTCCGCTTCAGACAGGGTTAACAGATCACGGTCTTCGAACAGGATTGAGCCGTCAGAAGGCGCAACGCCTTCGGGCAACAAGCCCATCAGCGCGTTGGCTGACATGGATTTGCCCGATCCGCTTTCGCCGACAATGCACAGGATTTCGCCCTTATCGAGGGTGAAGGACACGTCCTCAACCGCCAATTCCCGATCCGCCCCTTTTGGCAGCGCGATGGACAGGTTGTTGATCGACAGCAGACTCATGAGGTGCGCTTTCGCAGGCGCGGATTGAGCGCGTCGTTCAACCCTTCGCCGATCAGGTTCAGTGCAAGCACCGTCAGCAAAATAGCAATGCCCGGAATAAAACTCAGCCACCAGGCAGTGCGCAACACCGTGCGCGCGGCCCCGATCATGTAGCCCCAGGACATGACGTTCGGATCGCCAAGGCCAAGAAACGACAGAGAGCTTTCCAGCAGGATCGCGGTCGCGACCATAAGCGAGGCCAGAACGATGATCGGGGGTAGGGCATTGGGCAGCACCTGCCGCAGAATGATGCGCAGATTGCTTTGGCCCGACAGCGTCGCAGCTTCGACAAATTCGCGGTTGCGCAAGGATAGCACCTCGCCCCTGACCAAACGCGCGACTGGCGGCCACGAGACGATCGCAATCGCCAGGATCACGTAAGCCAGTGTGGGCTGGAAGATGGCAAGCAAGACGATAGCCAAGGCAAAGCTTGGGATGGTCTGAAAGAACTCGGTAAAGCGCATAAGCGCGTCATCGACCAAGCCGCCATAGTAGCCCGCGAGTGCGCCGATTGGGATGCCGATAGCCAGAGCCACTACAGTCGAGACCAGCCCCACCAGAAGCGATACGCGCGCGCCGTGGAACAGGCCCGACAGCACATCACGGCCCAATGCATCAGTTCCAAGTGGCAGGTTGCCCATCTCGAACGGGGGCAGAAACGGGCGTTGCACCATAGACCATGGGCTGCGCGGGAACAGGAAGGGGGCGGCAATTGCACAGGCGATAACTATGGCAAGGATTACCAAGCCAATCACAGCGCCCCGGTTTTGGCGGTATCGCATCCAGAACCCGCTCATTGTTTTAACCGGATGCGCGGATCAACGATGCCGTAAAGAATATCGGTGATCAGGTTGAAAAGAAGCACCATCGCCGCAGACACGAAAAACACGCCAAGTATCACATTGTAATCACGCTGGCTGATGGCTTCGAACATGAGGCGCCCAATTCCGGGCCATGCAAAAACGGTCTCGGTCAGGACCGCACCGCCCACGATTTGCCCTGCTTGCAGACCCGCCAATGTGATCACTGGCAAAAGCGCATTGCGCAGAACATGGCGGCGCTGGATGACCGAATTGCGCAATCCTTTGGCGCGCGCGGTTTTCACAAAATCAAGGCGCGACACCTCAAGCATCGACGCGCGGGTCATGCGCATGTAGATCGCGGTAAAGAACAGGCCAAGCGTGGTCGCGGGCAGGATCAGGTGTTTGCCGATGTCCAGCACGCGGTCAATCCCGGTGTAATTCGCGCCGATGGTTTCGTACCCAAAACCGGGCAACCATCCCAGCACGACGGAAAACAGCAGCGACGCCATGAGCGCAACCCAAAAGAGCGGTGTTGCGTAGAACAAAAGGGCCAAGGTCGAGATTAGCGTGTCCCACCACGTTCCTTGCGCCTGAGCGGCCAGCACGCCTGCAGCAACACCGATGATGATCGAGATGACAAAGGCGGTCGCAGTCAGCAAAAGCGTGGCAGGCAAGCGATCCCAGATCAGGTCTGCCACAGGCATTTGCTGGCGGTAGGAAAAGCCCAGATCAAGCTGCACCGCACCTTTCATGTAATTGAACAACTGCACATGAAATGGCTGGTCCAGACCAAATCGTTCGCGCAGGTCTTGCAGAAACTTCTCGTCCGCCGCGCCTGCCTCGCCCGCCATAACCGCCGCCGGATCGCCGGGGGCTGCGTGGATCAGCACGAAATTCAGCACGAGGATCGCCAGCAATATGAAAACGGCCTTCACAAGCCGCGCTGCGATAAAGCCAAGCACTTGCTACCTCTGGGGTTTGTCGTTGAAATGCCGCCGCATCTTTCAAGGCGCGACGGCGAGGATCAGATCAGTTCTGCACCAGCCACGCGTCGCGCAGCCCGTCATTTACGCCAATTGCTGTGCTGACCGGGTTCTTCAGGTCGCAACGGTAGATCGTCGGGAACTCAAGTTCGAGCAGCCAAGCAAGCGGAACATCCTCGACAATGATATTCTGGGCTTGCGTATACAGCTCCTGGCGCTTTTCGTCCGAGGCTTGAATGGCCGCCTCTGCGAACAGTGCGTCAACCTCTTCGTTCACATAGCCCGCAACGTTGTTCCAGGGGCTGCCCTTGGCGATGTTGCTTGAAATATAGGTTCGCGCCACGCCGAGGGCCGGATCGCCGTACTGGTAAAGGTAGGTGAAGGCGAGGTCGAAATCCCAATCGCCTGTGCGTTGGTTCCAGCCTGCCACATCTGTTGCGACGATCTCGGAATTGATGCCGACTTCGGCAAGGTTCTGACGTGTTGCTTCGGCCCAGCGTTGCCATGTCTCGCCATAGGGCAGGGGCAGGATTTGCAAGGTTTCGCCGTCATAGCCAGACTGGGCAAGGAACTCCTTTGCCTTTTCGGGGTCATAGGAAATATCCGGCGTGTTTCCATCATGGAAGCGCGTGACCGAGCTGACGGGACCAGTGGCAAGGTTGCCGTTGCCGTTCCAAAGCGCATCCCGCGCAAATTCGCGGTCCAGCGCATGCATCACGGCCTTGCGCAGGTTTTTGTCGGTCATCGGACCTTCGTGCAGGTTCATCCACATCCAAGAATGGGGGCCAAAGAACTCCCAACCGGCGTTGGTGGTGCAAACGTTGTCCATCGCCGTCAGGCGCGGGATGTCGAAGTTTTCGACCGATCCCCCGGGCAACAGATCAACCCGCCCCGTTTCAAATGCGACAGCGCGCGATGCGGCGTCGGGGATCACCTGATAGTAGATTTCGTCAAGGTAGGGCAGGCCGTCGATGTAATAGTCTTCGTTCTTGACCAGATGAATATAGCTGCCGCGCTCCCATTCCTGGAACTTGAAAGGCCCGGTGCCAATGGGTGTGTTGTTCGCCGGGTTGTTGGCAAAGTCCGTGCCTTCGTAGATGTGCTTGGGGATCATCGGCATGGTGCCGGTTTCAAAAATCCCAAGGAACGGTCCAAAGGGTTGTTTGAGGTTAAAGACAACTGTGTGATCATCGGGCGCTTCGATACTGTCAACATGCACGAGGGAGGCCCTCAGGCGGGCATGTGTTTCGCGCAGAAAGGTGTCGACCGAGAACACCACATCAGCCGAGGTGAACGGCTCACCATCATGCCACAGGACATTCTCATGCAGCTTGAACGTATAGGTCAGCCCGTCCTCAGACACCTCCCATTCCCGCGCGAGAGACGGCATCGGGTTAAGATCAGTGTCGTAGCGCAACAGACTTTCGTAGATCTGCCCGGCGACCATCTGCGTTGGGCCGTTCTGGATCAGGCCAAGCATCAAACCGGGGGGTTCGGGCTGGATAACAGCGTTGAGTGTGCCGCCTGAAACCGGCTCTTCGGCGGCAAGGGCCGAGGCCAGCGTCATGGCGGCAACTGTTGTCATGATCTTAAAGGCTTTCATACAAGGTCTCCCTGTTGGTGGAGGTGAAACATCCAGCCCGCCTTATTGTGACAGGTCCGGATAGAGCTTGAGCGCAAGGCGCAGATACGCCTCCCACTCGGGGTCGGGCACGGCGGGATTGCCGCGCTCTTTGGTGGCGTCGTCATATTGCTGCGCCGTAAATTCGGCGAGGTCATTGGACACGTGGTTCAACTCTGCTCCCGAGGACATCAGCGCAACCTGCGCCTTGCAGGTGCGTTCGAGGTTATACATCAGGGTAAACGCCTCACCCACGGTTCCGCCGCAGGTCAAAAGCCCGTGGTTGCGCAGGATCATCACCTTGGCGTCGCCCAGATCGCCAACAAGGCGTTCGCGCTCTGCCAGATCAAGCGCGATGCCTTCGTAATCGTGAAACGCGACACGATTGTAAAACTGCATCGACCATTGGTTCAGAGGCAAGATTCCGTCGCGCATCGACGCCACGGCGACACCGGCAACCGTGTGGGTGTGCAGCACGCAATCAATGTCGGGGCGGGCGGCATGCACCGCGCTGTGAATGGTGAAACCGGCGGCGTTGATGCCTTGACCGTAGTCATCGCGGATAATGTTGCCATCCAGATCAACCGCCACGAGGTTGGACGCGGTCACTTCGTCAAACCGCAGCCCAAATGGGTTGATGAGAAACCCGTGCTCTGCTTCGTCTTTGGGCGCACGGGCCGAAATATGCGTGAAAATACTATCATCCAGCCCGAAATGCGCGACAAGCCTGTACGCGGCGGCCAGATGTAACCTCTGGGTTGGAACGCTGTCGATTGAATCATGTTTCATACGTTTTTACCCCTCTGAAACCTTACCGATCTGGCGGTCCTGTGTCGCGCACCGTCTGGAAAGCCTAACAACGGTTCCGGTTTGCAGGAAATAGAAAATTTCAAAACCGGCCGACGGCATTCTTTTGTGAGCGGCGACGCAGACGTCATCAGGCCGCGGCACCGTCAAAATGCTGTGCGCGCAATTGTGCGATTTGCGTTAGCATCGCGGCTTTGGCCGAAGCGATATCAGCTTGCATGGCCTGTCGCGCCGCATCCGGATCGCGCCGTAACATGGCATCCAAAAGCTGCGCGTGGTGCAGGTTCAACCCTGCAGGTTCGGTGTCGTAATAGCAGGCGATGAGCGGCCCCATCTGCAACCACAGCCCTCGGAGGATTTTCTGTAAATGTGGCATGCCGGCGATGGTGCTCAGGGCAAGGTGAAATTCTTGATTGCCTTCGGTGGCCAGACCCCAGTGCCGCCGGGAAAGCGCTTTGTCGTTCCGGTCAAGCAGACGTTGTAAATCGCGGATCTGTGTCTGGGTCGCCTGTTCGGCCGCGCGTTCTGCCGCCAGCCCTTCCAAAGACAATCGGATATCAAGGATTTCAAGATAGCTGCGTTCTGTCAGCACCGGCACGCGCACGTCCTTCGACGATCGCATCTCAAGCACTTCGTCATGTGTCATTTGCTTGACCGCGTCGCGAACAGGGGTCGAACTCACGCCCAGTTGTTCGGCCAGACCGCGAATGGTCAGCTTGTCATTCGGGCGCATCTGCCCGGTCAAAAGCGCCTTGGCGATGCGGTCATAAACCTGTTGGCCAAGCGGGGTTTGTCCGATGGATTGCACGGAACCTGCGACCTCTCACACGAAAATTTTGATGTATGATGCATCAAAATCTCTTGCCACACCAGATCATATGCGATTAGCGTTTTCGCGACTGATCCCTTCCTTTTCGTGAAAGAGGCCCCCATGGACCTGCGCCCCAATTCCGACGAAGCCCGCGACATCGCTTATCACTTCCACGGCTACACGAATGCGCGCATTCACGAGGAACAAGGCCCGATGATCATGGATCGGGGCGAGGGCGTGTATGTGTTCGACACCGCAGGCAACCGCTATATCGAGGGGATGGCGGGGCTGTGGTCGGTTGCTGTCGGGTTTAACGAAAAGCGTCTTATCAACGCGGCAACAACGCAGATGCAGAGGCTGCCATATTACCACAACTTTGCCCACCGGTCACATGGGCCCGCGATTGATCTTGCCGAAAAGCTGATCGAACTGGCCCCCGTTCCGATGAGCAAGGTGTTTTTTACCAATTCCGGGTCCGAGGCGAATGACACGATCCTCAAGATGATCTGGTACCGGTCGAACGCGCTGGGCAAGCCGGAAAAGAAAAAGGTGATCTCGCGGATTCGCGGCTATCATGGCGTGACCATTGCATCGGCCTCGATGACGGGGTTGCCGTATAATCACAAATCCTTCGACCTGCCGATTGATGGCGTGCTGCACACCACCTGCCCGCATTATTGGCGTGAAGGGCAAGAGGGCGAGAGCGAAGAAGAGTTCGCGACCCGCTGCGCCGAAGATCTTGACGCGATGATCCAGGCTGAAGGGCCAGATACAATTGCCGCCTTTATTGCGGAACCTGTCATGGGGGCGGGCGGCGTTGTTGTGCCGCCCAACACCTATTGGCAGAAAATACAGGCGGTGCTTGGGAAATATGATATCCTGCTGATCGCGGACGAGGTCATTTGCGGATTTGGTCGAACCGGCAGGATGTTCGGGTCTGAGACCTTTGGCATAAAGCCCGACATTATCACCATGTCCAAGCAGATCACATCGTCCTATTTCCCGTTTTCGGCCTTCATGATGACCGAGGATGTCTATGCCCCGATCGCAGACGAATCCGGGCGGATCGGCGTTCTGGGCCACGGGTACACCGCCGGGGCGCATCCTGTTGGTGCAGCGGTGGCGTTGGAGAACCTAAAAATCATTCAAGAGCGCGATTTGGTCATCAACGCAGCCGAGCGCGGGGCCGAATTGCAAGCGGGTCTTGCCAAGTTTGTCGATCATCCGCTGGTTGGCGAAGCGCGCGGGATCGGCCTGATTGCAGCGCTTGAAATCATCGCGCCAAATGGTCGCGCGGATGACTTCAAGCCCGGACAGTTGGGCGCGTTGATGAACAAGCATTTCCTCAAAAACGGTCTTGTGTCGCGGAATATGATGGACGCCATGGCGTTTTGCCCGCCACTTATCATCACCTCGAAAGAGATATCGGACGTTTTGAATGTGGTTGAAAAAAGCCTCGAAGGTTTTGCAGCAGAGATGGCGGTTTAGGCATCCCTTGATCGGTTTGATGCTTACATACGCCAATCTGGCTGTATAACGCGGCGCATTGAGCTTTAGGGAACAAATCACTTTAAGGAAAACGCAATAGCGTTGCGGTATTTTGCAGTTTTGCATACATCAAAGCCTGTCTTTCGCAAAACAGCTTTATCCGGCTGCAAGACCGTGTTTTGCGGTATAAGCTATTCAAAATAACACGGTATTGGGTACAGAAATATGACTACGATCAGACTTGTCGCGTTGGGCTTGATAATGGGGCTGGCGGGCTGTGAAACACAGCCGGGATCAACCGGATCTGCCGGACAATCGATGTCTTTCTCGCCATTGCCAGAGCAAGTGCTGGCCATTGCGGCACCCAATCAAAACCTTGGGGCCGCACGATTGGACCCTGCAGATGGGTGCTATTGGTATCGCTACACCGGCCCGGTGGAAACAACATGGCTGCCTTTGCGCACTGTTGGTGGAAATCCAATCTGCGCGCGACAGCCTGAAATCTGATCCGGGCGGATGTGCGCATGAGGTCCGCCAGATGGCGGACCTTTTTGCCTTAGCTTCGGGCGAGAGAATCTTCAGCCGGATACAGAACTGCGGTCGAGCCGGTTTGCACAGAATCGTACAGATCAATAATGTGCGCCATAACCATGCGCACACAACCAGAGCTGGCTCTGCCGCCGATGGATCTGGGCTCTGGCGTGCCGTGGATGCGCAGATACGTATCGCGATTGCCGACATACAGATAAAAGGCGCGTGACCCCAGCGGATTGTTCGGGCCGCCATCTACACCATCAGCGTATTGCTCATAGCGTTCCGGTTCACGCCGCACCATATTGGCGGTTGGCGTCCAGATCGGCCATTTTGCCTTGCGCCTGATGGTGTAAGTGCCTGCTTCATACAGTCTGCCCCGTGCAATCGCCACGCCATAGCGCATCGCCGTGCCGCCCTCTTCGATATGATAAAGATAGCGTGCCACAGCATCGACGTGGATATCGCCCGGTATCAGGCCGTCATTGGCTTCGACCCGGGTCGGCAGAAATCGGGGGTGAAAGCCCCATGGGTTTGACGTTGCAGCATCATAACCTGCGGGAACAACTTGCGAATCCCATGTCGACCACATGTCGCTCCGAGAAACGGGGGCCGCCTGCGCGGTTTGTGCGATGGGGCCCGAAAACAAAAGTGTTGCACCCGCGATAAAGTGCCGTCTCGTCAACTCTGCCATGCTGGTATCCCCTACTGCGCATAAAATAGCTTTTTTGTAAAAGCGTGTGTTGTCATAATCAACTTGCAACACGGTGTCATGTTCCCGTCCAATACAAACCGAGGTTTTTTAACCATGTTCACCAAGGATTTACCAAATTTCAGGCCCGCTCGCCAAATGTGACGCAGCAAAGGACGATGTGCCGCCAACTTTCGAACCAATCTGGCAAGAGAATTTTTTCCGACCGCCGCCTCCAGATGCTTGACCTCGGAACCGCCATGTCATAGGTCGAATACCGTTGAGCGGGCGTTGTGTAGTGGTAAGACCTTAGCCTTCCAAGCTAATGACGCGGGTTCGATTCCCGCCGCCCGCTCCAGACTTTCTTGCCAATATCCAGCATATGACCTGCAACAGCCCGGCGCGGCAAATCGGCCTTGGCGTTGGGTTCGACTTGACCCCTATGGGTGGCCCAATGTTTAACAGCGGCCAATCAAATCACAGGATGAGCATGGCCGAGACACAATCAGCCCCGGTGAAGAAAGAAGAACGGGCGAAGTCAAAGAAATTGGGATCTTTGGCCGCACTTTGGCCGTTCGTTGCACCCTATCGCAAGCTGATGTTCGCAGCATTGTTTGCGCTGTCCGCGACAGCGGCGGTGTCGTTGATCCTTCCGATGGCTGTGCGTCGGGTGGTGGACAATTTTGACACCAAAGAAGACGCCCTTCTCAATCAGTACTTTGCGGCGGCCTTGGGAATTGCTGCCCTTTTGGCCATCGGAACCGCGCTGCGCTACGCGCTGGTGACGCGGCTTGGCGAACGGGTCGTTGCGGATATCCGCAAAGCCGTGTTCGACAGGGTGATCGGACTAAGCCCCACCTTTTTTGAACGCGTGATGACTGGCGAGGTCTTAAGCCGGATTACGACAGACACAACGCTCATCCTTAGTGTTATCGGCTCATCCATCTCTATCGCGTTGCGCAATGTGCTGATCTTTATCGGTGGTATGGTGTTGATGCTTTTCACATCACCGAAATTGACCGCGATGGTTCTGCTGATTGTGCCTGCGGTTGTGGTGCCGATCCTCGTGCTTGGCCGCAAGATGCGCAAACTCAGTCGGGAAAACCAGGATTGGATTGCCGCGTCCTCCGGGAACGCGTCAGAGGCGTTGCTCTCTGTCCAGACGGTGCAGGCGTTTACACATGAAGACATCTCGCGAAATGCGTTTTCGGACGTGACCGAGAAAAGCTTTGATGCCGCGCGGCGGCGCATCTGGACCCGCGCCCAGATGACCGCAATTGTGATCTTTCTTGTGTTCACAGGGATTGTCGGCGTTCTCTGGATCGGTGCAACGGACGTTCGCAATGATATGATGAGCGTCGGTGCTCTGGTTCAGTTTGTGATCTATTCGGTTATGGTGGCGGGGGCGGTTGCCGCGTTGTCGGAAATTTTCGGGGAATTGCAGCGGGCGGCTGGTGCAACAGAACGATTGGTCGAACTGTTGAACACGCAGGACACGGTGAATGACCCCGAATTGGCGGTTGTCCTGCCAGATCCAGTGCGCGGAGAGATTACGTTTGATGACGTGCATTTCGCCTATCCCAGTCGGCCCGATATTGCCGCTTTGGATGGTGTGTCCTTGAACATAGCCCCGGGCGAGACAGTGGCCGTTGTCGGGCCAAGCGGGGCGGGTAAGACCACCATTATCCAGCTGATCCAGCGATTTTACGATCCAGATTCCGGTTCGGTCTGCATTGATGGAACGCGCATTGACGCCATGAACCGCGATGCGTTCAGAAAACACATCGCCCTTGTTCCGCAAGATCCGGTGATCTTTGCCGCATCGGCCCGGGATAACATCCGTTTTGGACGTCCGGATGCGACGGATGCCGAAATCGAGGCCGCCGCAAAGGCTGCAGCAGCGCATGACTTCATCTCCAGATTGCCCGATGGCTATGACAGCTATCTGGGTGAGCGTGGCGTGATGTTGTCCGGAGGCCAAAAACAGCGCATTGCCATCGCCCGTGCAATCCTGCGGGACGCGCCGATCCTGTTGCTTGACGAAGCGACCAGCGCATTGGATGCAGAAAGCGAACGTGCCGTTCAGCGCGCGGTGGACGAGCTTTCGGAAGGACGCACAACAGTGATCGTTGCGCATCGTCTGGCGACCGTAAAAAAGGCGGACCGCATTGTGGTGATGGATCAGGGGCGCATTGTCGCGACGGGGGCGCATGATGCTCTGGTTTCCGAGGATGGGCTATACGCCCGCCTTGCACGTCTTCAATTCACCGACGGAATGGCTGCCGAGTAGCCCACTGTTCCGACCACCGGGCAAGGTTTGGGCTGACTTGTCAGCGAGCAGGACCGCGTGGTTTTGCGTGGTGTCTCGCATTGCTGGCACGAATGGGGTATCCGGCATGCCGACACGGTGGGAGTGAGCCATGAGCGAAGACATCATTGCAGTTGTCGATCCAACAGGGCCAAGACGGTGGCTTGGCGTGATCATGCTTTTGGCCCTGGGTGGTTTGCTGGTCTACATCGCATTCGTACAACCGCCACAGAATATGGGCTGGCAGGTTTTTCTGGTCGCCTTGGGGCTGTTGTCTCTGTGGTTTGCACATCGGCTGCAACAGGCGACATTGCGCAAGCTGTACCTGACAGAAACGGCGCTTGTGGACAGCGATGGAAATGTTCTGGCGCAGATCGCGGATGTTGTGTCCGTCAATCGCGGTATGTTGGCGATTAAACCTTCAAATGGGTTCATGCTCAAACTGAAAGACCCGGCACCACGCGCGTGGCAGCCGGGCCTTTGGTGGCGTCTGGGACGCCGGGTTGCGGTTGGTGGTGTGACCCCTGGGGGTCAGACCAGACCAATGGCCGATATCATTGCGGTGATGATATCCAAAGAAACTTAGGATGGCGTTTCCGGAGTTTCTTCTGGGCCTTCGGAACCGTTGAAGTTCGAACCGTCATTAACGCCTTCAAAGATCACCTGAGACGCAAATCGTGGTCGGGTGAACGAGTAGGTTTCGATGTCGAACGGGCCAATGCCAGCGACGTTGAATGTCGGCTCATAGGCATCGCGGGTTTCCACCAGGATAAGCTGATCTGCATCGGCCATCTGCGGAATTCGTTCTGCATATATGCTCAGATCGCCGTTTGACAGCACAGACCAGTCGCCGCGCGCTTCGGACCAGATAACATCAAGCTCATTTCCGCTTGCGTTATACTGCACCACTGTGACACGCAAATCGACATCTTCACCCTGGCCTTTGGTCAGATGGAACAGAAGCTCACGGGCATTTGAAATATACGCATCGTCAAGCATTTCTGTTTCACGCGAAATAATGTCGCCGATGGTGTAGTTTGCTTTAATGCTGATGCTTTGCTGCCGCATCACGTCGAAGTAGACCCAGGAGGCAGCAAAGATGACAGCCAGGGCCGGATAGACAATGACCGCTTCAACGCTGGTACTGCCATCCGTGCTGCGCGAAAAACGGCGCAGGGCGTTTTTGATATGCGTAATCACAATGACGGCTCCTGTACAAAGGCCGAGAAGGACACAATCTTTGTGAGACCCTCGTCGTCGGTGTAAAACGATCCCGCGAGCATACCTGTCGGCGCAATTGGCCGGTACTTGTAGCACGCACGCAGATACATCAGTTCATTGTCTTGTCCTGCTTCGAATTGGCGAAGCGGGTTCACGTCACGGGCAGTGTCCACGCAGTCTGCATTTCCCGGCGGGCTGGACCAGTTCCGAAGATCCAGCGGTATCATCTCAAGCTGCAACGTCTGTTCACAATCAGCCAGCAATGTCGCATTTTCACAAATATTGGTTTTCAGCGCCGCGTGGGTCAGATTTTCGTTGGTTCCAAGTCGAACGGCCCGGACTGTCGCGTCAAGAGAACGCTCAAGTTGTGTGTGCCGCATGGTCATAGCTCCCATTTCGATGGTCGCAATGATCAGGATGAGGAAGAGAGGGACCCAGAGGACAAACTCGATGGTATGCACCGCGCCCTTCTCGTCGCGCAGAAACGCGCGCAATTTTGATTTCATGAAAGGGGTCATTGTGTCAGCCTCAGTTGGTTGATGGTCCGCGCAATCTGTTGGAATGCATCGCTGATCTCGAGACCTTCCACAGCGAAGTAATGCGCTGGTGAAGATGCACAGTCACGCATCGCATTTTGACCACGTGTTGGTGCTTCAAAACCGATTGCAAAGATTGTGATATCCTGCTCGCGGGCTGCCTCACAGACATTGGAGAGACGCGCATCGGCCGCATTTCCACCGACAGTTGCCTGATAGGCGTAGTACACGTCGTAATACTGATTATAGCTGACGAAGTTGTCGTTATACGGCCTGATAAAGAACTTCCGCGCGTATCCACGTGTGCCCCAGCGTGCGAACACTTCGGTATTCGTCATCCGGCGCGCATTGCTTCCGCCATCCGGTTGGTTGCGATAGCGCGAATTCCAGCTATTGTTTTTGTAGCGTTCCCAGAACCAGATATCGTTGCTGGTCCCGTTCCAATCGCGGACGCGCAAGGAAAAGCGGTCGTCAGAGCGAGAGCTGGTGCCACGATCATCAATCCACAAATCGGACATGCCGGTTTTGTACTTGTCCTTCAGGTCGTACTGGGTCGTATTTTGACCGTCGGTCATCAGCACGATGATCTTGATGGCGTCTTCGGCTGTGTATGCTGCGGGACGTCCACTTGCCTCCGGAACAATAAGTTCATCGGCAATCATATCCGACACAACCGAACGCGCCGAGGGATCAAGCAGCGAAACGCCCCATTTCATCCCAAGGTCGATGGCCGTGTTGCCGCCGGCCCCCAGAGAGTTGATATGAGTTGTCAGCGCAGTCTCATCCGAACTGTGGACCATTATAGCACCGTAGTCGTCATCGGCGCACCAGGAACGGAAGGCCGGCGTGCTGCTTGTGCTTGTGGACCACAAATCGAAATGAGCAAGTCGTTCCAATTCGGTCGACGGGTTATGCACCGTCGTGTTGAACGCCGAGTTTGGAAATACTGCGCAATTTGAATAATCATGCGAATCGTCGAGGTTATAGTAAGACGCCACGGTCGACCCAAGATTAACCGTCGCATTATAGGGCACGACATTAATTGTGGTCAGGCCGGAATCGTCTTCCTTGATGACGGTATCAACAAATTCGGTTGCCGCATTGCGCAGGTTTCCGATCTTGTTGTTGCCGCCCATAGAGCCGGAAATATCGAGCACCATCGAGATTTCAACATTCGCGATTCGCTCTTCGGCAGTCGCTGCTCCGGCGGTATGAAGCGTGTCGACGCCAAGCATCTGCAAAAAGTTTGCTCCGACATCGCGTTCCGCTTCTGCTTTCACGATGCGGTGGCTTAGACCTTGGTCAACGTTAACGCTCGACAAGGCGTCAGCCATGTTCATGGCATCAAAATACTCTGTCACGACGATTTCCGGATCCAATTCCTGATCCAGGTTCGCCGCAGCAAGAACTGCGCGGTCGAGGGTGTTTTGCAACTTGGTTCGTTGCACTTCGGAATAGATCATATCAATTCCGACACCGCCAAAAACCAGCATGACCATCGAACCGGCGATTGCCAATATCGACATGTTGCCGTCAGTTTCCCGGGCGAAGCGGCTGAGTGTTCCGGCCACACTGGACCGTAACGCAGATTTCTTCCGTTTCCCGACCGGCACCCTTGGCAGAAGGTTGCTTAATCCGATCATTAGTTACCTCTTTCCCGCCTTTTCAGGACGGACTTACACCCCACTTAGATTTTGGAAGAAGTGAAGGCAGAAGGCGGCAAGAATGGGGCGCGAATTGTGGAATAAATGAGGAGTGTATTGAAATAGCTGAGTAATTCCCGGCAATTTCAGGCTATTGGCGCGCCATTTGCAACAATTAGGGATGACCCGAGCGATTTATCCGCAGAAATTGCCCTGCAAAAGGCATGCATTATTAACCATGCTGTCCTAGGCTTGCGTGACATGACGGGCAAAGCTCGCCAAAAATGCAAGAGGGACTGATGACCGTAATACCATCGAATGAACCGACATTTCGTGAATCCGTAGACCTGATGTTCAATCGCGCGGTGGCGCTGATGGATCTGTCGCCCGGCCTGGAAGAGAAAATCCGCGTCTGTAACGCGACCTACACCGTGCGCTTTGGCGTGCGTCTGCGCGGGCAGATCAAAACGTTTACGGGCTATCGCTCGGTTCATTCCGAACATATGGAACCGGTCAAGGGCGGCATCCGCTTTGCGCCGTCGGTAAACCAGGACGAGGTCGAAGCGCTTGCAGCGCTGATGACGTATAAATGCGCGCTGGTTGAAGCGCCGTTCGGCGGTTCCAAGGGCGGATTGTGCATTGATCCGCGCGAATATGACGAACGCGAGATGGAGCTGATCACCCGGCGATTTGCCTATGAGCTTGCCAAGCGCGATCTCATCCATCCCGCGCAAAACGTCCCTGCGCCGGACATGGGAACAAGCGAACGTGAAATGGCATGGATCGCGGATCAGTACGCCCGCATGAACACTACGGATATCAACGCCCGGGCCTGCGTGACCGGCAAACCGTTGAACGCCGGGGGGATCTCGGGGCGTGTCGAAGCAACGGGTCGCGGTATCCAATTCGCATTGCGGGAATTCTTCCGGCATCCCGAAGACGTCAAGGCAGCCGGGTTGTCCGGAACGCTGGATGGCAAAAAAGTTGTGGTGCAGGGGCTGGGAAATGTCGGATACCACGCCGCGTCATTTCTAAGAGCCCAGGACGGGTGCAAGATTATCGGGATCATTGAACGGGACGGCGCTCTGTTTAACGAGGCCGGTCTTGATGTTGATGCGGTTCACGAGTGGATCGTCAAGCATGGAGGTGTCACCGGGTTTCCGGATGCGGCGCATACCGCCGAAGGGGCGACGGTTCTGGAATCGGAATGTGACATCCTTATCCCTGCGGCCCTGGAAGGTGTCATCAACCTGTCCAATGCAAATCGCATCAACGCTCCATTGATCATAGAAGCTGCCAACGGGCCAATCACGGCGGGCGCAGACGACATTCTGCGCGCAAAAGGGACAGTCATCATTCCGGATATGTATGCGAATGCGGGCGGTGTGACGGTTTCATATTTTGAATGGGTCAAGAACCTGAGCCACATAAGGTTTGGCCGCATGCAACGCCGCCAGGAAGAGGCGCGTCATGAACTTATTGTCCGGGAACTGGAACGTCTGGACGATCAACTGGGCGATAAATGGTCTCTGGCACCTGATTTCAAAACCAAATATCTGCGCGGCGCGGACGAGCTGGAATTGGTGCGCTCTGGTCTGGATGATACCATGCGCATTGCCTACCAAACAATGCGAGAGGTCTGGCATGGGCGCGAGGATGTCACCGATCTGCGCACGGCTGCCTATATCGCTGCGATCGACAAAGTGGCGACAAGTTACCGGGCAAAAGGCCTCTGAGACATGACAACCTGATTGGGCTGCGCTAGATTTCAAAATCTGACGTTGCCCAATCAAAGAGGACGACCATGATCCGACCGGTTCTACTGGCCACAGCCCTGACCGTGAGCGTTGCAGCCCCCGCACTGTCACAGGACAAAGAGGCCGAATGCCGCAAACAGGGGCAAATTGCGACCAACATCATGACCGAGCGCAAGAATGGATCGACAGATCGTCGTGCGGAACGGCGTGTGATCCAGGCATTGCCGGAGGATGCGAAAAACTATGAAGTTGCGGTGCCCGCGATGGTGGAATGGATTTACAGCCTGCCGGAAGATCAATTGACGCCCGAAGTCAGCAACGCGCTTTATCAGGTTTGTCTGTCGCAGTAACACATCACCGCCCATCTGGCTTGGTCACCGGTCCGAGGCACTGGACTCTCGTGCGCGCAAACCCGATATTCTTGGGATGAGCCTGCCACCCGGATTTCTGGACGAATTGCGCACCCGCACCAGCCTCAGTCAGGTTGTCGGGCGCAAGGTGCTTTGGGACACCCGCAAGTCCAATCAGGCCAAGGGGGATATGTGGGCTCCGTGCCCGTTTCACCAGGAAAAATCCCCCAGCTTTCATGTGGATGACCGCAAGGGATATTACTATTGTTTTGGCTGCCATGCCAAAGGCGATGCGATTTCCTTCGTGCGTGAAACCGAAAATGTCAGTTTTATGGAAGCGGTTGAGATTCTGGCGGGGGAGGCGGGGCTGCCCATGCCAGCCCGCGATCCTCGGGCGCAGGAAAAGTCCGATCACCGCGCCAAACTGATTGACGTGATGGAACAGGCTGTCCGCTTTTATCGGATGCAACTGCGCAGCGGTTCAGGGGCGCATGCGCGCGACTACCTGGAGCGGCGCGGCCTGGATGCGGCCACTCAAGACAGGTTCGGGTTGGGCTTTGCGCCTGCCGGCTGGCAAAACCTTTGGGATCAATTGACAGGGCAAGGGGTCACACCCGAACAGATCATGGAAGCGGGTCTTGCCAAGCCGTCACAAAAGGGCGGCAAGCCGTATGATACCTTCCGCAACAGGATCATGTTTCCGATCAATGATCCACGCGGTCGCCCGATCGCCTTTGGCGGGCGCGCCATGGACCCGGATGATAACGCCAAATACCTCAATAGCCCCGAAACACCGCTGTTCGACAAAAGCCGGACACTTTACAACCAGGGCCCCGCCAGAGAGGCGGCTGGCAAAGGGCAGCCGCTGATCGTTGCCGAAGGCTATATGGATGTCATTGCGCTGGCCTCGGGTGGGTTTGACGCGGCTGTCGCCCCTTTGGGCACTGCGGTGACGGAAACGCAGCTTCAGATGCTTTGGCGGATCACCGACGAACCGATCATGGCTCTTGATGGCGACAAGGCCGGACTCAAGGCCGCGTATCGCGTGATTGACACGGCTTTGCCTCTTTTGGAGGCGGGCAAATCCCTGCGCTTTGTTCTGCTGCCGGAAGGCAAAGATCCCGACGACCTGATCCGATCAGAAGGCCGCGAGGCTATGCGGGTTTTGATCGACGCCGCACAACCGATGGTCCATCTTCTATGGCGGCGGGAAACCGAAGGCCGGGTTTTTGACAGCCCCGAACGGAAAGCGGCCTTGGACAAAACCCTGCGCGAACGCATCAGGACCATTCAGGACCCGTCGCTGCGCAGTCACTATGGCGAGGAAATCAAGCGCCTGCGCTGGGAGTTGTTTCGGGGCCGCTCTGCCGTTGGACAAGGTAAGAACCGCCGTGCGCAAAGCGGCCCCCAACACCATCCAACGCAAAACACCCGGTCTTCGCTCTTGGTCGCAGGCGGTCAGGACATCGAATTGCGCCTGCGCGAGGCTGTTATTCTGGCGGCATTGATCGCAACGCCCGAGGTGATCCGCGAATTTGAAGCGCAGCTTGAAATGATGCCATGCGCTGATCCCGACCATGCCGTGTTAAGATCGTGTCTTTTACAACACGCTGACGCATCGGCAGGCGATGTGCAGGCAGCGGCCGATGCAGCACTTGGTGCTGGAGCCCTTGAAAAACTGTGCCAGTCTCGCCATGTGGCGATTACGCCTTGCGTGCGCAACCCTGGGAACGCCGATCTTGCGCGCCTGACCATTGCTGAAGAACTTGCCAAACTGGAGGCTCATTGCGGGCTTGATGCCGAAATTGCCGAAGCGTCGGAAGACTTGAACGGTGTGGCCGACGAAACAGTAACATGGCGGCTAAGTCAGGCCGCCGAAGCCCGCCAAAAAGCGCATCGCGCCCAGGCCGAAGATAAGACGGAATATGATACCGGGCCGAACGGCGCCCCAATCAGCCGCGAAGAACGCAGCGCTTTTGCTGCTTTGATGGAAACGATACGCTTTGAGAAACCTCGTAACTAGCTGTGTTTTGCTAAGGAAAGCGTAAACGAATAAAGGTAAACGGGTGTGCGAATCGCAATTTCGCGCTAATGATTCGGGTCTAACGAATCGCCCCGCCTCGACAGGAGCATCCATGGCCGCCAAAGATAACGACGACGCCAAGACCGAACACCGCGAGGAAGACGTCAGCCTCGACATGAGCCAAGCCGCCGTTAAAAAGATGATCGCCGAAGCGCGAGAACGGGGTTACATCACATATGACCAGCTGAACGAGGTCTTGCCGCCCGATCAGGTCAGCTCTGACCAGATCGAGGATGTGATGTCGATGCTCTCGGAAATGGGCATCCAGGTCACTGAAGAAGACGAAGAGGCCGAGGAAGAGGACAAGGGCACAACCGACCTCGTTCAAACGGCCAAGCCGGGCGAAGTCACGCTTGCCTCTGGCACGTCCGAAAAACTTGACCGCACGGATGATCCGGTGCGCATGTACCTGCGCGAAATGGGCAGTGTGGAATTGCTGTCGCGCGAGGGCGAGATCGCGATTGCCAAGCGGATCGAGGCCGGTCGCAACACAATGATTGCCGGGCTGTGCGAAAGCCCGCTGACCTTTCAGGCGATCACGATCTGGCGCGAAGAACTGCTCAGCGAAGACATTCTCTTGCGCGATGTCATCGACCTTGAGACCACCTTTGGCAACCAGATGGGTGAAGACGGCGAAGGCGACGAACCGGTCGTCACCGGTGCCGAGGCCCCCACGGCCGAGAAAAAATCGGACGACACGCCAGAACTGGATGCCGATGGCAACCCGATTGTCAGCGATGATGATGATGACGAAGACGAACAGGCCAATATGTCCCTGGCGGCGATGGAAGCCGCGCTCAAGCCTCGCGTACTTGAGACATTGGACCGCATCGCTCAGGACTATGAAGAACTGTCGAGCATGCAGGACAATCGGATTTCAGCAACGCTGAATGAGGATGGGTCGTTCAGCACCGGTGACGAAGAGCGGTATCAGAAACTCCGGTCCGAGATCGTGGAACTGGTGAATGAACTTCACCTGCACAACAACCGGATCGAAGCGCTGATTGATCAGCTTTACGGTATCAACAAACGGATCATGTCGATTGATAGCGCGATGGTGAAACTGGCCGATCAGGCCCGTATAAACCGCCGTGAATTCATCGATGCCTATCGTGGCCGCGAACTTGACCCGAACTGGCTTGAGGAGATGTCCGAAAAGTCCGGCCGTGGCTGGCAGATGTTCATCGAACGCTCTTTGCCCAAGGCAGAAGAGCTGCGTTCGGATATGGCGCAGGTCGGTCAATATGTTGGCCTCGATATCTCGGAATTCCGCCGCATCGTGGCACAGGTCCAAAAGGGTGAAAAAGAAGCCCGGCAGGCCAAAAAGGAGATGGTCGAAGCCAACCTGCGTTTGGTCATTTCGATCGCGAAGAAATATACCAATCGCGGATTGCAGTTCCTGGACCTGATTCAAGAGGGCAATATCGGTTTGATGAAAGCGGTTGATAAGTTTGAATATCGCCGTGGTTACAAATTTTCCACCTACGCGACATGGTGGATTCGTCAGGCGATCACCCGTTCCATCGCGGATCAGGCGCGCACGATCCGTATTCCGGTGCATATGATCGAGACGATCAACAAGCTGGTCCGGACCGGTCGCCAGATGCTTCACGAAATCGGTCGCGAACCGACCCCCGAGGAATTGGCAGAAAAGCTGCAAATGCCTTTGGAAAAGGTGCGCAAGGTGATGAAAATCGCCAAAGAGCCGATATCTCTTGAGACGCCAATTGGTGATGAGGAAGACAGCCAGCTTGGTGATTTCATCGAAGACAAGAATGCGGTTCTGCCTTTGGATGCGGCCATTCAGGACAACCTCAAGGAAACCACGACACGGGTTCTGTCCTCTCTTACCCCGCGCGAGGAACGCGTGTTGCGGATGCGCTTTGGCATCGGCATGAACACCGATCACACGCTGGAGGAAGTGGGCCAGCAGTTCAGCGTGACGCGCGAACGTATCCGCCAGATCGAGGCCAAGGCGCTGCGCAAGCTCAAACACCCAAGCCGGTCGCGCAAGCTGCGCAGCTTTTTGGATCAGTAATGTCGTTTCTCAAGAAACTCTTTGGTGGCGGCGGCGGTGCGGCCCCGTCTGCCCCCGCCGAAGTGCACAACGGGTTCACGATTTACGCTGATCCGGTGAAAGATGGTGGAACGTGGCGCATTGCGGCGCGGATCGAGAAAGACATTGATGGCACTGTAAAGACCCATCAGATGATGCGCGCTGACACACTCCAAAGCCATGAAGACGCGGTCAAGGCGTCTTTGGCAAAAGCCAAAATGCTGATTGATCAGCAGGGCGAAACGATCTTTGGGTGAACGCCCGACTGCCTGTTCGGCCCCGCCATGATATCTCTGCGCGTGATGCTGAACCGCTTGCCGTGGTCCATTTTGCTTATCCTTTGCGCAACGCTTGGTCTGGCACCCTTTGCCCCGGAACCGCATGTCTGGGAAAAGTTGAAGATGCTCTTCACCGGTCAGCTGGGCCGTCTCGTCGATATCTTCGACTTGCTTTTTCACGGCGCACCATGGGTGCTTTTACTCCTCAAGGGTTTGGTAGGAAACGGGTCACCCAGCTCGTAAAAAATCCCCGCCAAAAGGGCAGGGGAATGCTTCAAGTCCGGTCCGCCTGATTGGGATCACTGGTCGTGCCCGGTCCGGTTTGCGGGTCGGGATTTGTCTGCTTGGGCCCTTTGGGCTGATCCGGTACGTCCTTGAACTTGTCCGGTCTGGGGTCGCCTGTGCGGTCGGCCTGATTGGGGTCCGATGTTGAACCCGGCCCGGTTTTGGGATCATTTTCCTCAGTTGTCATATCTTGCCTCCTTAATGGGTTGGCATCAGGAACACTTCCTGAATGCTGGCACGCGCTTCCGCGTCGAGCGCGAAAAGCACCGAGCGGGCCACATCTTCGGGTTGGAGCTTGTCCGGTTTTCCTTCATCGAAAAACGGCGTGTCGACCATGCCGGGCGCGATCACCGTGCATCGGCCACCGAACGCCCGCATTTCCTCGGCGATGTTTCCACCATAACCGTGGACGAACCACTTGGACGCACCGTAGACGGAACCTTTGATATGAACCCGCCCGGCGGCAGAGCCTGTCATCAGAAGGTGGCCTTTGGTCTCCTTCAGATATGGCATCGCGGCCTTTGTCGTCCATAACAAGCCCATGATGTTAAGGCGGATCATCTGCTCCCATTCATCGGGATCACCGGCCTGAGTACCCGATGCGCTTAATCCTGTTCCAGCATTCGCATAGGCAGCGTCGATGGCCCCGAACGCGTCGGCCAACGCCTTGAGCGCCTGCGTCTGAGACGCAAGATCCGTCGCGTCACCGGGCAGGGCCAGCGCGGTGTCGCCGAATTCGTCGGCAAGCGCCTTTAACTTGTCTTCGGATCGCGCAAACAGCCCCACATTCCACCCCGCGTTGACCGCCGCGCGAGCCGTGGCTTCTCCGATGCCGGTTGAGGCACCGGTAATGAAAATCGTCTTGGACATATGCCAGACCTCTTGTTTGTTCTGCCAACCCAACGCATCGGCACCGGATTGGTTGCACTGGGGTGCCGCGACGCTCAGGATGGCGTCAGAAACTTGTCTCACACCAAGGATAGCAGCGGTGCAGACCACCTTTCACATTCACACAACTGGACCAGGCCTTTACGAATTCACGTCAGAGGTTGCTGCGTGGGTGCAGGGAACCGGACTTTTGACGTTGTTCATTCAACACACGTCCGCCAGTCTCTTGATCCAGGAAAACGCCGATCCCGAGGTGCGCACAGATCTGACCGAATATTTCCATCGGCTTGCGCCACCAACAACCGACCCGACGATGTCCTATCTGACGCATACCTATGAAGGCCCGGATGACATGCCTGCGCATATCAAGGCGTCCATGCTTCCGGTCAGCCTGTCCATTCCGGTCGTCAACGGAACCATGGCGCTTGGCACATGGCAGGGGATTTATGTGTTCGAACACCGGAATGCCGCCCACACACGCAAGGTTGTTGCGCATTTGGCATGACGGCCCCACCACTGATTGCGGTGTGAATTCACCTCTACCCAAAACTTCGGGCCTGACCTATAGTGACTGTGGATAAGTGGGGAAAACCCACAGATTGAGGCAGAGACGAAAAAAGAGGGGGACGGCCAATGCGCTGCCCGTTTTGCGGAAATATTGACTCTCAGGTGAAAGACAGCCGTCCGGCAGAAGACCATGTTGCCATCCGGCGCAGACGGTTTTGCCCGGCCTGCGGAGGCCGTTTCACCACGTATGAACGCGTTCAGTTGCGTGATCTGGTGGTGATCAAATCAAATGGACGGCGCGAAGATTTTGACCGTGACAAACTGGAACGCTCTATTCGCATGGCGATGCAGAAACGTCCGATTGATCCGGAACGGATCGACCAGATGATTTCAGGAATCGTGCGCCGCTTGGAAAGCCTGGGGGAAACCGACATCGCGTCCAAGCAAATCGGCGAGATCGTGATGGAGACCCTCGCGCGGATCGACACCGTCGCCTATGTGCGCTTTGCCAGCGTGTATAAGAACTTTCAGGAAGCAGACGACTTTGACAAATTCGTCAGTGAATTGCGGCCGATCGAAAAAGACAAATCCAAACCCGAAGAGTGATCGACCCCCATGCAGCGGGATGACGCGTTCTACATGGACCGGGCCTTGGATCTGGGGCGCAGGGGGATGGGCAATACCTGGCCCAACCCTGCGGTGGGATGCGTTCTGGTGCGCGACACTACGATCGTCGGCGAAGGATGGACGCAACCCGGCGGGCGGCCCCATGCCGAAACCCAGGCATTGGCGCAGGCCGGATCAGCGGCGGCTGGCGCGACAGCCTATGTGACGCTTGAGCCTTGTGCCCATCAGGGCCAGACGCCGCCCTGTTCGGATGCGTTGATCGCTGCCGGGGTGACGCGTGTTGTCGCCCCCTTTTCCGACAGCGATCCGCGCGTGTCTGGCAAAGGGTTCTTCAAACTGCGCGCCGCCGGGATCGAGGTGACAACCGGTGTCGGAAAAGAGGCAGCCGCGCTTGATCACGCCGGGTTCTTTCAGCGGGTTGAAACCGGGCGGCCTTTGATCACGCTGAAACTTGCAACCAGTCTGGACGGGCGCATTGCCACAGCCACGGGTGACAGCCAGTGGATCACCGGTGCCCAGACGCGCGCTTATGTTCACACGCTGCGCGCCTGCCATGACGCGGTGATGGTGGGCGCAGGGACGGCGCGGTCGGATGATCCGCTATTGACCGTGCGTGGCGTGCATGTGCCACAGCAACCCGTGCGCATCGTTGTGTCGCGTGGCCTGGACATTCCCCAAACCAGCAAGTTGGTGGACACTTTGTCAGACGCGCCGCTTTGGCTGTGTCATGCAGACGATGCGCCGCACGAACTGCAATCGCAATGGCGGGATTTGGGCGCGAAACTTATTCCGGTTTCGACCAAGGGACAGCGTCTGGACATTGCGAAACTGGCTTTGGCCTTGGGGACCGAAGGGATGACGCGGGTCTTTTGCGAAGGCGGCGGCGATCTGGCTGCCAGTTTGCTTGCTGCCGATATCGTCGACCGTCTGGAGCTTCATTCCGGCGGGATCGTTATCGGTGCCGAGGGGCGGCCCGCTTTGGGTGCTTTGGGCCTGAGCAGACTGGCGGACGCACCACGGTTTGCGCTGACCTCGGTTTGCCAAATTGGCGAGGATGTCGTGCAAAGCTGGTCGCGTCAGCGCCGTCCTGGCGTGGAATAAGTCGCCCAAAGCCCCTGCGCCTTGGCCAATAAACGCAACCGCCTTGGTTGACGTATCTTGCCTGTCGACAGCCGATCCAACGCAATTTCAACCGGGCAGGGCGCGTTGGTTACGGGATCATGATACCGCGGATAAAGGATCAAGGCGGCATGCACCAAAGCTTCAATGGTGACGGGACGCTCACGTCGCTTTGGCATGGGGCACAGATCCGTTGTCAGCTCCCACCCCGCATAAAACGGAATGCCAAGTGTCGTGACCGGAACCCCGCGCAGCAGGGCTTCGAACCCGGTCAAGGACGTCAGCGTCCAGACCGCATCAACCTGAGACAGCAGGCCAGCCATGGGGCTGTCCGGCAGCACGATATCCGCCCAGCTGTCCGCAGTGTCCACGTCACCAGGGCGCAAGCCCGCGACAACATCGGGATGCGGCTTGTAGGCAATACACGCGTTCGGATTTTCATCGCGAACACGTTCTAGTAGTGCCGCGTTGGTTTTGATCTCGGGGCTTCCCATGCGGATAGAGGCATCATCCTCGACCTGACCGGGAACAAGAATGATCGGGCGGTTATCCTGATCAAGCAATCGGCCGGGTGTGGTTGCAGTTGCGTATTTGGTGATGCCCTGATCGACAATCCTGTCGATCAAAGCGCGGGCCCGCGCGCGCTCTGCGTCAGAAAGTTGGGCGCTTTGCGCAATCAGCTTTTCCAGTCGCGATGGACGTGTGGGGTCATAATAGATGCCCAGATCATCCAAGGCGAGTGACACAGGCGGCACCAATTGCGCGCCAAGCCCGTTGGACCGAAGAAACCCGTCTTCAACGCTCCAGACATCCGCGTCTTGCGACGCCCCCCAGACCATCGCACGCCGTGCCCCGTCCTGAGTGTCTGTGCCGAATTTCATCGGTCTGTGCTGCCCAAAGAACGCTTGCATGTGGGGCCGTTTCCACATGCTGATATTCTGTCCGGTCCACCCGTGACAGTCTTGCAGCCACGCCCTTTGATGGGCATCCAGAGTATCAATCACCCTCTGCAGATCACACAGTCTATCGTGATAGGGGTCATACCAGACTGGAAACTGTATCATGGCACCGGCAAAAAGCTGTGCCCGCGTCAGGCTGCGCTGGCGTCGGACGAAATGGTGCTCATCTTCACTTAGGCCCCAACCGGCATAAAACGGAGTGCCAAAAACCCGTGGTCTGTGTCCGGCCAGGATCGCCTCAAACCCCATATGCGATGAAACCGTGTATACCGCGATGGCCCCATCCAAAAGATCATAAGGCGCAAAAGGCCCGTCGATAAACGAAATCCTGTCAGACACATGCGAATCGGTGAAATGCCCTCCACGTTTGCCTGACTGCGTTTCGGGATGTGACTTGATCAGGATCTGCGCGCCGGGATGTTCGGTTTGCGCATAATAGAGCATTTCTGCAAACCGGGCGCGCGCGGTTTCGTCTCCGGGCACCGAGGCGCGCACTGATGCATCACCCTCTGCCTGATCGACAACAAGCACATATCCCGGTTCTGGCAAATCAAGCTCGGGATCGTAAGCGCTGTATTTCGACAATTTTTTCTGGCGAATTTGCACACTTAAATCGCGTGCCTTGTCCAAAAGTGACGTGTCGTCCAGCGGTGCCTGTTGTAACAGTGTTTCAAGATCCGAGGGACGGCTGGCATCAAAGTGAATGCCGGTGCGGTCCAGAAGCAGGCCAAGCGGCGGTTCTTTTGCAATCCGTCCCGGATGCAGGGAGCGCAGAAACCCGTCCTCGACCCGCAGGACTGATACATCCCGATCCTGTGCAACAGACAGTCCGCGCTGCGCGCTTGGGGCGTCCCCCCAAACGCCAACCCAGTCCGTGTCCCTGGGGCGTCCGACAGACACATCCCAGCCGCAAAGGTGCAGGATACGTTTGATCCTGCTCTGCGTCAGAAACCCGGTGTTGTAGACACGTAAACGCCGGGGCGGTCCGGCCCCGGCGTTTGAAGGGTTGGGCGCGTGTGGCACGCTTTTGCTTACTCGCCCAATGCCGTTCCGCCGGTCGCGGCGGTCGCAAGGCCCTGGGCACCGCCAAGAGTTCCCGTGATCGCTGCAATTGTACGGTTCCACTGTACGATTGGGGCTTCTGTCACATAGATCGTATCGCCGTCCCGGATCAGGAAATCGCGGGCAATGAACAATCCGTTGGGTTCGGTGAGGTCCAGAACATAAATCAACCGCTGTGCCCCAACCAAATCAGACCGACCCAGCACTGCATTCGAGATCTCGGCCGGTTCATTGCGGAAAACAAAAACACCGGTGGGATCGGCGGTTGTCGCAACCAGGCCGCCCAATTGTGCCAGCGCCTCAACAGCAGACAGGGTGCGGCTGTCAAAGGTCAATTGAGTCTGAGACCCGGCTGCCCCCAGAGCCGTGAACGACCGTTGGTCGGCTTCCACAAGAATTCTGTCGCCATTTCGCAGCGCCACATCGAGCGTTGGATCGGCATACAGATCCTCGAACCAGATCGTTTCGCTATGGTCGCCCCGTGTCAGGGTGATTTGTGCGATTTCCGGTGACATGCCGACGCCGCCAGCACTGGCAAGCATGGAGGCCAGCGTGCGGGTCGGTCGGGTGATTGGAAATACGCCCTGCGTACCGGCAGAGCCAAGGATCGCTACGGTTGCACCATCCCCGGCAAGGCGGCGCACTTCCACTTGCGGATCAGGCGTCTGGTCTTCCAGTTTGCTGGTGATGATACGCCGGATCGCCTCGGGGGTGTTCCCGGCCGCTTTGATGCGACCGGCATAGGGGACAAAGATAAAGCCCGATCCATCAACCTGAACGTTTTCAAGGGCAGTTGCGTTGGACACTTCGCCCGCCAGCAAACCGTCATCGACATTTTCCCAAATCGTCAGACCCAATGTATCGCCGGGGCGAATGATGTCCGCGCCTTGAAGGCTGGCATTCTTCAGCTGGTCGGAAAACCCTAACGCTGGCACCACTGCGGTTGTCCGCGTGACGCGGTCATCCACTGCGACGATAAAGGCGTCGCCTTCGCGCTGAACAGAGCCCGCAAAAATCTGGTTTTTACTTGGTCCGACGCCGGGCAGGGTGCACGACGCAAGAGCTGATGCGCACAGCACCATGGCGATGGGGCGGCCCCATCGGAATTTTGAACTGAACACTGCTCGGTCTCCTCGACCAGTTATTGTCTGCCTCGGTTTATATTTTTTTGGTAAAGTACCGGAATCCCGACAGTTTGACCAGTACTAGGACTAGTGGCGCCTACCGAACAACCCGCAACTGTTGCGTCTTGGACTCGTGCGCGGATAAGCGGTTTTCGTACGGATCATGCGGGGCCAAAATACGGTCCACCACGTGACGCAGCAGCTGAACACGGCCCTTTGATGAATAAAACCCGCCTGGAAGCTGGCTCGTTTCCAATAAAAACTGGCGATAAATCGCGTGCGCCTCCGGATCGGGCGGTTTCGGAGATGTGAAGAAATCCGGCAAAGGTTGATGCGATACCAATCCCGGTTTGTCATAGACGCTGGTGCCGAAGCTGCGCACCGGCAGGCCGCGCCACAGGGCTTGATGCGCGGCTGTTGAATTTACCGTAACCGCAGATCGTGCCGCTTGCAGCAGGTAAGCCAGTTTTCCGCCGCGCACAAAAAAGACCCGATCTGACAGGCCATGTTTGGCCGCGCGTTTGCGAATCGTCTGTTCCAGCGGTGCGCGCCCGTCTTCTAGCGGATGGGCCTTGAACACCAATCTGTGGTGTGATGCGGCCCCTTTGGCAAAGCCGTCCACCACCAGATTTACAAACTCTGTCTGCGACGCGAAATCCGAAAACGCCCGAAAGCTTGCGTCATGTTCCAGTTGCAAAAGAACGACGTGATAGGGCCAGCCGCCCTTGCGGATGCGTTGCGTTGTCCATCGGCGTTCGATCATATGCCGCGGCCGCCGCAGCAATCGCAGCACCTGAAGGCGGAATTCCTGGGCGACGGTTTGATCGCGATGCGGCCGGAAATGCGGGAAGCTCTGGTTTCTGAATAAAACATGCCAATGATACAGTGCCCCATGGACCATGTGTTGGCGCAAATCGCCCCAGCGGTCCGGGGGCATCGTTGGCAAGGCTGATCGTTCCAGCAACGCGCGTTCCATCTGATCCAGAGTAATGTCCATCAGGCGCGAATTGCCGTTTGATCCATTTCTTTCGTAAGTGGCCCAATAGGGGCGAAGATAGCCTTCCTCAAAGACGTGAATGACCAAACCCGCTTTGCGGGCCAACTTGATCGCGTCAGCGTGACGGCGGCGGGTGTCGCCGTAAAGCACCAGGTCGGTTGCGCCTGTTTCGGTGATCCACTGTGAAAACTGGTCAATCCATGCGTCCTCGGACTGGCGAAAGGGCAATAATGTATCGCGATCCGTCCATCGCGCGCCATCGCCGGCGTTAAACGCCACCCGCCAGCAGGCGGCACCGGTTTCTGACAGTTTTGCGGCAAGTTCGGAAAAGAACGGCCCATGTGGGCCCTGCAAAAACAGGAACACCCGCCGTGTTGGCTTGACCGTTGTGTTTGCCATATCTGCGCAGTATCCCTCGGCTTGAGATAGGTTAGCACACACAGACTTTGTGTGGGAATGCCAGACCGCAAGATTTGGTGGGTATGCCGGAAATAGGGGCAGGATCATGTTTACAGGGATTGTGACGGATATCGGAGAGGTTCGCGAACTTGAGCATCGCGGCGATCTGCGCGCACGTATCGGCACCTCTTATGACACGGATGGGATCGACATTGGCGCATCTATCGCGTGCAGCGGGGCCTGTTTGACGGTTGTGGCGTTGGGTCCGGATTGGTTTGATGTCGAAATCAGCGCCGAAACACTGGACAAGACCACCCTGGGCAGTTGGGCCGTGGGCTCCAAAGTCAACCTTGAGCGCGCGTTGAAAGTCGGAGACGAGCTGGGCGGACATATCGTGTCCGGGCATGTCGATGGATTGGCTGAAATCATCGAGATGCGGGCCGAGGGTGACAGCATCCGCTATACGTTTGAGGCACCAGAGGCACTGGCCCGGTACATCGCGCCAAAAGGGTCGGTGGCACTTGATGGCACGTCCCTGACGGTTAACGAGGTCGATGGGTGCCGGTTTGGCGTGAACCTGATCCCGCACACCCAGGAAGTGACAACTTGGGGCGGCAGCAAAACAGGCGATAAGGTGAACTTGGAAATAGACACGCTGGCGCGATATGTGGCCCGCCTTGCCGAGATGCAGGGGTAATTCCGGCTGGCGTTTGAACGTGTTGCGGAACCGTCGTGTTTTCTACAGCGCGGCCATTGCACGGCGGCCGATGATCCATGTCAGACACAGCCCACCGGCATAGGCGACGGCCAGAAAAACAAATGGGCCGAATGTCGGCGCGCCCTGATAAATGGCGATCAACAGCGGCGTGCCGGCCAGGTTTCCAACATTGCCCATCTGCGCCAGCGCACCATTCGCCAAAGCGCGGGCGTTCGGATCGGGATTGAGTTGCGGCACAACGGCAAAGCCCGACCCCTGAACGAATGCCATTGCGGCAAATAGGATCAGGATGCTCAGCGGTGAAAAGTCAGCTGCAAGCGCAAGTGTCGATGCCACAAGACAGGCGAAAAACCCCCAGATGACGATGGGCAAGGCGCGTATCCTGTTCAGCAAAAAGATGCCCGCGGTCAAAGCGACACTGATCGAGACAAGAGGTGCCAAGCTGGCCAGCCAGACCGCATCGGTTGGCCCGGTCAGTAATGGCAGCACGGTGAGGACAGACACAAAGGTCAGTGTATAACAAAGCCACGCCAGGGCAGGTGCCGCGATGCCCGGTGTGGCGTAGGCGCGAAGATGTCTGGCGAAGACAGAGCCGGGTGGTTGGGCGAAATCCTGTTGTGTTTCGGGCTTTGGCAGGACGGCAACGCACAGACCACAAGCCAGTGCCATCCAAACACCATGCGCAGCCAGCAACGCTGACAAGCCGCCAAAGGTGATCAGACCGGGCGCAATCAGCGCGGTTAATGCAAAGGCAACCCCGAAAAACGTGCTCCACAGCGTCAGGGCGGCAGGGCGTAAACGGTCCGGCGTCATTTCCGAAATCAGGGTCGGCGCAGCAACTACAATCAACAGATGGGACAGCCCTTCGAGGATACGGCTTGCCATCAATGTTGGCAGCGCAGGCAGGCTGACCTGCCAAGCAGATATTGCCGCACCAAATGCCAAGGCCCAGATCAACGCGCGACGCGCACCGATACGGTTTACAACCATCCCCGCCACAAGCCCAAGCACAACACCAACCAGGCTGATCAGCGACACGGTCAACCCCAAGGTCGCCTCGCGCCCATGGTAAAGCTCGGTCAACGCGACAAAGCTCACGGCAAGTTTGGAGAACTGGCCTGCAGCGCCCAATCCTGCAAGATAAATCACCCCTGTGATGACAAGCGGATGTGTCATGCCAGCCCTTTCATGGCCCATGCGACTAGTGACGGAACGGCAATCGGCCCGCAATGCCGTCGGCCGTTTTTATTCTGGCACAAGCAGGTTATTTAACAGCCCATGACAGCTTTACCTGCTTCTCTTCAATCATGGTTTGATGCGCGCGGATGGACCATTCATCCGCATCAGCAAGACATGCTGGAACGCTCGGCTGAACCGTGTCTTCTGTTGATTGCGCCCACCGGTGGCGGCAAGACGCTGGCTGGATTTCTGCCGACGCTTAAAGAACTGGCGGACAGGCCGAAAGATGGATTGCACACGCTCTATGTCAGCCCGCTCAAGGCGCTTGCCGCTGATATCAAGCGAAACCTGCGCACGCCAATCGAAGAGGCGGGTTTGCCGATCCGTGTCGAAGACCGCACCGGTGACACCTCGGCGCATATCAAGAAACGCCAACGTGCGGACCCGCCGCATATTCTTTTGACCACGCCGGAATCCCTGGCTTTGCTGACAAGCTATGACGATGCTCACCGGATGTTTGCAGGTGTTCAACGGGTGATCGTGGACGAGATTCATGCCTTGGCCGAAAGCAAACGGGGAGATCAGCTCATGCTGGCGCTGGCCCGGCTTCAATTTCTGTGCCCTGATTTGCGACGGGTCGGTCTTTCGGCAACTGTCGAAGACCCCGGTGCAATCGCGCGATTGTTGGCAAAACACCCGGACCCCTGCGACATCGTTTTGGCCGATCCGGGGCCAGAGCCTGACATTTCGATGCTGGTTACACAGGACGCGCCGCCCTGGTCCGGAGGTGGCGCCAAATACGCCATTCCTGCCGTTCTGGAAGAAGTCAAAAAACATAAGACCACGTTGATTTTTCACAACACCCGCGCGCAGGCAGAGATCTTTTTCCACAATCTTTGGCTGGCCAACGAGGAGGCCTTGCCGATTGGGATTCACCACGGATCTTTGGATCGTGGACAGCGCGAAAAGGTTGAAGCGGCCATGGTGCGTGGTGATCTGCGGGCGATTGTCTGTACCGGGAGTCTTGATCTTGGCATTGACTGGGGTGATGTCGATCTGGTCATTCAGATTGGTGCGCCGAAAAATGTTAAACGATTGGTGCAGCGGATCGGTCGTGCTAATCACAGGTATAACGCCCCGTCCAAAGCGCTGCTTGTTCCGGCCAATCGTTTTGAAGTTGTCGAATGTGTGGCGGCGCTGGATGCGGTCAGGGCCCATGATCTGGATGGGGAATGGCGCGGTCGCGGTCCGCGTGATGTGTTGTGCCAGCATATTCTGATTGCGGCCTGTTCGGGGCCCTTTGATGCAGATGACCTGTTTGCCGAGATGACCACCGCGGGGGCCTATGCAGATCTGTGCCGAGAAGAGTTTCAGGCATGTCTCGATTTTTGTGCGACCGGAGGATATGCACTGCGGGCCTATGATCAGTGGCAACGCCTGCAGCAGCGCGCTGACGGCCGATGGCAGTTGCGTGATCCCAGATCTGCGACCCGAATCCGTCAGAACATTGGAACGATCCAAGACACGGATACCTTGAAAGTGCGATGGAGGGGCCGCGGCGGCGCGCCTCTTGGCGAAATCGAAGAGGGCTTTGCCGCGACATTGACGCGGGGTGATACGTTTCTGATCGGCGGGCAGATTGTGAAATACGAAGGTCTGCGTGAACTTACGGTCGAGGTCACGAGAGATGCCGGCAGGAAACCCAAAATTGCCACTTTTATGGGGACGAAGTTCGCCACATCCACACAGCTGTCGCATCGCATCGTAAATCTGCTGCAGCAGAGTGACTGGCCCGATTTGCCGGATCACACCCGGGATTGGCTGCAGATGCAGCGCCGTGTGAGCCGCCTTCCCCAGCCAGGCCGTTTGTTGATCGAGAGCTTTCCGCATGACGGGCGCGAACAATTGGTGGCTTACGGATTTGCCGGTCGCAACGCGATGCAGACGCTGGGTCTTTTGCTGACCAAGCGGATGGAAGAAGAAGGCCTTGCCCCAATGGGGTTTGTTGCCACAGATTATGCGGTTTTGATTTGGGGGCTGGATGCTGTGGTTGATCCTGCGCCGTTGTTTGACATTGCGGCACTGGAGGCAGGGCTGGAAACATGGTTGGCGGGCAACGCCGTGATGAAACGAACATTTCGCGCCTCGGCCACCATTGCCGGGCTGATCGAACGCAATCTTGGCGGGCAGCGCAAAACCGGACGACAGGCGACAATGTCATCGGACATTCTTTATGATACGCTTCTTAAATACGACCCTGACCATCTTTTGATGCAGATCACCCAGGAAGAGGCGATGCGCGGTCTGGTGGATTTCAGCCGTATCCGCGAAATGACTGAACGTGTGGAGGATCGGATCGACCTGGTGCGTCTGAAGCGCGTCACACCTTTGGCCGCGCCGCTGTTTCTTGAGCCCGGTCGCGTGCCCGTTCGCGGAGCGGCGGATGAACGGTTGCTGGAAGAAGAAGTTACCCGACTGATGGAAGCGTCTGGTCTGGCACAGGTTGATGTGAAACCAAGCCAACCGAAATGGCGCGTGCCCTTCTGATGGTTGATATCCGGGTTTGTGGCACATCGACCCTGATCGTCCTGCCTGGTGCCTGATCCGCTGGGCAGCCAATTGGCTACAGTTTGCGCATCGGCGCGCGAGACACAAGAAAGGCCGGGCGTGAGGCCCGACCTTATGTGTGAATGCTCTGGAAATCCGACGGAGTTGTCGCTGATCAAGTCACGTCGCGATACGAGATTTCCTTGACATCCTTGCCGGTTTTTCCGCGCCGGACCAGCAGCCGGTTCAAGGCGTTGATGTACGCTTTCGCCGAGGCAACAACCGTATCGGTATCTGCGGATTGGCCTGTCGAGATCATGCCATCCTCTTCCAGCCGCACAGAGACCGTGGCCTGCGCATCGGTGCCTTCGGTCACCGCATGCACCTGATACAGCTGAAGACGCGCCTTATTGGGATGCAGCCTGCGAATGGCCTTGAAGGTCGCGTCTACAGGCCCATCACCTTCGCTGACAGCGGTCTGCTCGGTGCCGTCAATCTCCATCTCCAGCGTTGCTTCTGCTGGACCTGTGCCGCAAATGACCTTGAGGTTCACCAGCTGCAAGATGTCGTCCTCATCCGAAGCCGCCGACACCAGGGCCAGGATGTCATCGTCGAACACCTCTTTCTTGCGGTCAGCCAGGTCTTTGAACCGAACAAAAATGTCTTTGAGCTGGTTGTCGCCAACATCCACGCCAAGATCTTTCAACTTGGCGCGTAATGCGGCGCGTCCGGAATGTTTGCCCAAAGGCAAGGATGTGCCCGCGATGCCCACATCCTCTGGGCGCATGATCTCGAAGGTTTCGGCGTTTTTCAGCATGCCGTCCTGATGGATGCCGCTTTCATGAGCAAAGGCGTTTTTGCCGACAATGGCTTTGTTGAATTGCACTGGAAAGCCGGACACGGTGCTGACCCGACGCGAGATGTGCATGATTTTTTTCGTGTCGATCCCGGTATGATACGGCATGATGTCCGAACGCACCTTGAGAGCCATGACCACCTCTTCCAACGCGGTGTTGCCAGCGCGTTCGCCAAGACCGTTGACCGTACATTCGATCTGCCGCGCACCGCCCTCGACGGCGGCCAGTGCGTTGGCGGTCGCCATGCCAAGGTCATTGTGGCAATGTGTGGCAAAAACAACGTCATCCGCGCCCGGAACCGTTTCGATCAACCGCCGGATCAGGTCTGCGGATTCGACTGGTGCGGTATAACCGACTGTATCGGGAATGTTGATCGTGGTTGCCCCGGCTTTGATCGCAATCTCAACCGTGCGGCACAGATAGTCCCATTCGGTGCGGGTGGCATCCATGGGTGACCATTGTACATTGTCGCAAAGATTGCGGGCGTGGGTGACGGTTTGTTCAATCCGCTCGGCCATTTCATCTTGACTAAGATTCGGGATCGCGCGGTGCAGTGGTGACGTGCCGATAAACGTGTGGATACGCGGTTTGCCGGCATTTTTTACGGCCTCCCAACATCGGTCGATGTCAGGCAGTTGCGCGCGCGCAAGGCCACAGATGACAGCGTTTTTGCTGCGTTCGGCGATTTCGCTGACGGCGCGAAAGTCGCCCTCGGACGCAATCGGAAAGCCGGCCTCGATGATGTCGACACCCATATCGTCAAGCAGTTCGGCGATCTCCAGCTTTTCGTCATGAGTCATTGTTGCGCCAGGCGATTGTTCGCCGTCGCGCAGGGTGGTGTCGAAAATGACCACCCGGTTCTTGTCTATTTGTGCCATGTCTTTGATCTTTCTTGTCTCGTCCCAATCGTCGGCGCGAAGCGGTCTCCCTCTGAGCGGTCGCGCCGGAACGGCCGCGCTCAGAGGCGGATTAGGAGAAGACGGGTGGTCAACGCAAGATGCGCAAATATCTGCGAGGCAGATGTGATATGGACCAAAAGTGTCATGGGTTGGACTATACCGCGCAAAACTTGAATGAAAAGCGGATAAAAGGAAAAAGATGCGCATGAAGTTGCGCATCTATTTTCCTTTTGCACCAATTATTTACTGTTGGTTGGCAAGATTCTTCGTACGAAGAATCTTTGACCGGGGCAGTAAATTCTAGAGGTAGGGGTAGATCGGAAACCGGGCGCAAAGCTCGGCAACTTTACCTCGGACCGCGTCCTCAACCGCCGCGTTCCCGTCTTCGCCATTGGCAGACAGACCCTCTGTCACCTCGATGATCCAATCGGCGATCTGACGGAATTCCGCCTCGCCGAACCCTCGGGTTGTTCCTGCGGGTGTGCCAAGGCGAATGCCAGACGTGACCATCGGCTTTTCCGGATCAAACGGCACTCCGTTCTTGTTACAGGTGATATGCGCCCGTCCCAGCGCCTTTTCCGTGGCATTGCCCTTCACGCCTTTCGGGCGCAGATCCACCAGCACCACATGCGTGTCGGTGCCGTGGGTCACGGTGTCCAGACCGCCTTTGATCAGCTGATCCGACAGCGCCTGAGCATTGCGGATGACGTTCTGTTGGTAAACCTTGAAATCCGGGCGCAACGCCTCGCCAAAGGCCACCGCCTTGGCCGCGATCACATGCATCAGCGGCCCGCCCTGAATGCCGGGGAAAATGGCAGAGTTGAACTTTTTCGCCAGCGCCTCGTCATTGGTCAGGATCATGCCGCCGCGTGGCCCACGCAGCGTCTTGTGCGTCGTCGTCGTCGCCACATGCGCATGCGGGAACGGGCTGGGGTGTTCGCCCGCCGCCACCAGCCCGGCGAAATGCGCCATGTCCACATGCAGATAGGCACCCACGCTGTCGGCAATCTCGCGCATGCGGGCAAAGTCGATCTGGCGCGGGATGGCAGAGCCACCGGCGATGATCAGCTTTGGCTGATGTTCCGTGGCAAGCGCCTGCACCTGATCGTAATCCAGCAGGTTGTCCTCGCGGCGCACACCGTACTGAATGGCGTTGAACCACTTGCCCGACTGGTTCGGCTTGGCCCCATGCGTCAGGTGCCCCCCGGCATCAAGGCTCATGCCCAGGATCGTATCCCCCGGCTGCAGCAGAGCGGTGAACACGCCCTGATTGGCCTGGCTGCCTGAATTTGGCTGCACATTTGCAAAGTCGCATTCAAAAAGCTGGCACGCCCGCTCGATCGCCAGGTTCTCGGCCACATCCACAAACTGGCACCCGCCATAATAGCGGCGACCCGGATAGCCTTCGGCGTATTTATTGGTCATCACCGACCCCTGCGCCTCCATCACCGCGCGGCTGACGATGTTCTCGGATGCGATCAGCTCAATCTCGTCCCGCTGGCGGCCCAGCTCATCGGTGATCGACCCAAACAGCTCCGGATCGCTGTCAGAAAGGGATTTCGTGAAAAAACCAGTGTCTCGGTGAGGCGCGTTCATGCCAGGCTCCTGAAAGCGAATTTGTGATATGCCTTACCTAAGGGAGTTCGGCGAAAAGGCAAAGGTTGCGCCGGTGTTTGACGCAACAAAATTACGCAATGGGTGGTGCCGGCAGGCGCGGTGTGATTGTGTCTGCTTGAAATAACCCGATAGGACCACCAACCCCATGTCTTTGCGTATTGCTTTTGCCGCCAGTTCCGCGCCGATTGCGCAATCCGCGAAAGCGGGGCTGACACGCCGTTACGGAGATCACAACGAAGATGGAGCGGATGTCATTGTGGCCCTGGGCGGCGATGGCTTTATGCTGGACACATTGCATCGCACGCAAAATCTGCCGGCTCCGGTTTACGGTATGAACAGGGGCACGGTCGGGTTTTTGATGAACGAATATTCCGATCATGGGCTGCCAGAGCGGCTGGAGCAGGCAGAGCAGGAAGTCATCAATCCGCTGTCCATGAAAGCCACAACGCAAGATGGCGGTGAACAGCGCGCATTGGCGATCAATGAAGTGTCGTTGCTGCGGGCCGGGCCGCAGGCGGCGCGATTGCGGATCATTGTTGACGGAAAGGTCCGCATGTCCGAACTGGTCTGCGACGGTGCGCTGGTCTCCACGCCTGCTGGATCGACAGCTTACAATTATTCCGCGCATGGGCCTATTTTGCCGATCGGGTCCGATGTGCTGGCGCTGACTGCGGTGGCGGCGTTTCGCCCAAGGCGATGGCGCGGGGCGCTTTTGCCGAAAACGGCGGAAGTCACGTTCGAGGTGATGGAGGCGCAAAAGCGCCCCGTGATGGCAGAGGCTGACGGTCGCGCTGTGCGGGATGTGGTGCGGGTGGACATTCGCTCAGAGCCGTCGATCGCCCACAAGGTTCTTTTCGATCCCGGCCACGGATTGGAAGAACGGTTGATCCGGGAACAATTTGTGTGATGCGGTCAGTCTTGCCGTCCTGATGCCTATCGCGAGCGCAAGGCCATATCCCCGACGATTTGGTGCCGCGTTTTAGCCATGCAGACCCAATACGTACACGTATCTGCCGGGGTGACGCCGGCAACTGGTTTGAACGTCGAGGTGGCCCCGATGCATTGGTCTGCGATTGTCTTAATCATGATCTCCCTATGGTCTGGAACTGTGGCCTTTGGCCAGGAACGCGACCGGCTGGATGATCGTGGGGAGCTTTTGGGGTGGGAAGGTGTCGGTCGGCTTGATCTTGGGGCCGGGACATGTACCGGGACATTGATCGCGCGCAATCTTGTTCTGACCGCAGCGCATTGCGTCGTTGATGATGCGTCTGGAGAGATTTTGCCGAAAAGCAAAATGCGATTTCACGCGGGCTACACGCATGGCCAAACTGCAGCCAGTCGTCGGATTACCAAGATCGTTTTGGCGGAGGGGTATCAAACGCTTCGCAATGCCTCTTTGACGCAGAAAGTCATGACGGATCTGGCGCTTTTGCGCCTGGATCGAGAGATTTACAGCACCGAGGCGGAACCGTTCAGGGTTCATTCCGATACCGTTCAATCCAACAAGGTGACGCTTGTGTCCTACGGGCGCGGGCGCAACGCGTCATTGCAGCGTGAATCCGGCTGCCGCCACAAACAAACCTATCGTGGTGGTCTTATGACATTCGATTGTGACGTGACATTCGGATCGTCCGGTGCGCCGGTCTTTACTCGAATTGATGGGCGTCTGCGTATTTTGTCGGTTATTTCAATGATGTCCCGCGACGGATCTGAAAAAGAGGCGATTGGCATGACGTTGCCAGGTGTCGTAAGTGACATGAAACGCGAAATGCGGAATGATGCCGCGCGTACACCCGTATCGCAAGGGGCAAAGCGCGTCATAGTCGGTCAGCGCTCGAACGGAGGGGCGCGGTTTGTAAAGCCGGGCGGATAGGCCGGTTTTCGGCTAGCGCGGAAGCGGAAGCGCGGTGTCATCTTTCATTTGATCCATCACAATCTGGCTGTGGACCCGGCCGATTGCGGGATGCGGCAGCAAGACATCCTGCACCAGCCGGTTCAGCGCCGACAAATCCTGACAATAGACACGAAAGATGTAGTCGGCGTCCCCGGTCAGCGTCCATGCGGCAATGATTTCGGGATGTGACTTGACCAAATGTGTAACAGATTGGTGGGTGTCGCCGTCTTGGGAATTGGTCTGGATCTGGATAAACGCCTGCACAGTCAGGCCAAGTTTGGCCGGGTTCAATCTACAGGGTGTTCCCAGGATGAACCCCTCTGCCTCTAGCCGTTGACGTCTGCGCCCGATCTGGGATGCCGACATGCCAAGCACCTCTGACAACTCAAGCGCGGATGTCTGGCCATTTTTCTGGAGACAGGCAAGAAGCTGAATATCTTTGGGGTCAAGCTGGATCATGCATTAATTTTTCAGAAATTGAAAGCAATATGCAAGATTCCCGCAAAAGATGCGGATTTGCTGTATGTATTTGCGCCCGTACTGCGTGCAAAACGGCTTAGACATGGGTCAATCTAGGAGGACGACATGGGCCCATTTCCACATAACGCACCGAAAGCCACCATTTCCACCGACAACCCGGCTGGAACAGACGGTTTTGAATTTGTTGAATTTGCACATCCAGATCCAGATGCGCTGCGCGATGTGTTTGCCAAGATGGGCTATACGCACACAGCAACCCACAAGACAAAGGCTATTGAGCTTTGGCAACAGGGCGACATCACCTATCTTTTGAACAATGAACCAAACAGCCACGCCACCCGCTTTGTCGACGAACATGGCCCTTGCGCGCCGTCGATGGGATGGCGGGTCGTGGATGCAGAACATGCTTTTGCACATGCCGTCGCCAAGGGGGCCATTCCGTTTGAAGGCCCCGGGAAATCCATGGATGTTCCGGCGATTGTCGGAATTGGCGGATCACTGATCTATTTCATCGACACCTATTATGAGGCAAATCCCTACAATGACGCGTTCGACTGGGTCTCGGCCGCGCATCCCAAAGGTGTCGGGTTTCACTATCTCGATCACCTGACGCACAACGTCCACAAGGGCAATATGGATGTCTGGTTCAAGTTTTATGGCGATATTTTCGGATTCAAGGAGATTCGCTTTTTCGACATCGAAGGCAAGTTTAGCGGTCTTTTAAGCCGCGCATTGACGTCGCCCTGTGGCCGCATCCGGATTCCGATCAATGAAGATCGCGGCGAAACCGGGCAGATTGTCGAGTATCTCAAGCGCTACAAAGGTGAGGGCATTCAGCATATCGCGGTTGGCACGCAGGACATCTATGGGTCTGTCGATGAAATCGCGTCTCGGGGATTAAAGTTCATGCCCGCGCCACCGCCGGCTTATTACGCACAAAGCAAGGACCGCGTTGCTGGTCATCAAGAGCCGCTGGACCGGATGATGAAACATGGCATTCTGATTGACGGGGAAGGTGTTGTTGGCGGTGGTGAGACGCGGATCTTGTTACAGATCTTCTCAAAGACCGTAATCGGGCCGATCTTTTTCGAATTTATCCAACGCAAGGGTGATGACGGATTTGGCGAAGGCAATTTCAAAGCGCTGTTTGAGAGCATTGAAGCAGATCAAATCGAACGCGGTGTTCTGAAAGCCGGTTAGGACGGTGCCAAGGTCTTTGCAAAGACCTTGGGACGCGTCTTTCAAGACGCGTCCCGCTTACCCGTCCGTCAGCGCGCCGTTGATCCACTCTCCGGTCGCTTCTTCACCCGAGGCGTATCGCATCGTGCCGGTGCCTTGGCGTTTGCCGTTCAGAAAGGCACCTTCATAGACATCACCATTGGCGTAGGTGGCGGTTCCCGTGCCGCTGATTTCGCCATTGGACCATTCGCCGGAATATTTGAACCCGTCTGCCATGGTGATCTCGCCCTGGCCATGGCGTTGACCCTCCAGAAATTGCCCGACGTAGACGGTTCCATCCGTGTAGGTTGCGGTGCCCTGACCGTGGCGTTGGCCGTCCTGCCATTCACCTTCGTATCTATAGCCGTCCGGATAGGTCATAATGCCAACCCCGTGGTTGCGGGCATTTTTGAACTCGCCCTCATAGGTCAACCCGTTGGCATAGACTGCCTTGCCTTTCCCGTCGATCACCCCATCGACCCATGTGCCTTCGTAGGTGGACCCATCAGGATAGGTGATCTTGCCCTCTCCATTGGCCAGATCGCCCCGGAACTGACCCTCATAGACCGACCCGTCCGGATATGTAACTTTGCCTTGCCCTTCGATCTGACCGGCCACCCAGGCCCCTTCATAGCGATAGCCGTCGGTTCCCAGGAACATACCTTCGCCTTCGCGCAGATCATCCTTGAACTGCCCCTCGTAGACGTCGCCATTGGCGTATGTGACCTTGCCCTGACCATTCCGGCGCCCCGCGACCAGCTGTCCTTCGTAAATGTCACCGTTGGCCTGCGTCAGCGTGCCTGAGCCGTCGATCTGACCGTCTTTCCAGGTGCCCTCATAGATCAGGCCATCGGGCATCGTCAGCTTGCCCTGACCGTCGCGATCGCCATCAGCGACACGGCCTTCGTAGATTGACCCGTCTGGATAGCTGATGGTGCCATTGCCCTGTTTGACGCCATTCACCCAGTCGCCTTCATAGACATAGCCGCCGGGGCTTTGCATCGTGCCGCGCCCGTGGTGCAACGCGTTGCGGAAGCTGCCTTCGTAACGCACACCATTGGCATACAGCGCCACGCCTTGACCTGTGATCTTGCCGTCCAGCCACGACCCTTCATAGGTCGATCCGTCGGCAAACACGATTTTGCCGATCCCGGCCGGTTTGCCCTTGGCGAATTGGCCTTCATAGACCGACCCATTCGGGAAACGCGCAACGCCATTGCCCCGGATCTCGCCATCCACCCAGTCACCGGTATATTCATAGCCATTGGGCAGGCGGTATGTCCCGGTACCGTGCTGCAATCCGTTCAGAAAGGTGCCTTCGTAAACGCCACCATCATCGTATTGCTTGGTTTGGATGTCACCGTCCTGCGTCAGACCCGCGCCCGCGCTGACAAGCGCGAAGGCTGTGCCCAAAAAGACTGATGTGCCGCATCTCATGTGCTTGGTATCCCACTCATGTTCGTTGCCATGACCCTGTCCTTGAAAACCTATGCGACGGGGCGGTGTCAGACAATGTCTTATCCGACAAAGTGCTTTCCCTCGCGCGGTGTTCTGCTATGTCACCGGCGATGTCGGGAAAGGGAGACGTCTGAATGACGGACCGGTTTCGTATAACGCTCGCGCAGTTAAACCCAACGGTCGGCGATCTTGCCGGTAACGCGGCCAAGGCGCGCAAGGCGTGGGAAGACGGCAAGGCAGTGGGTGCTGATCTGGTGGCGCTGCCCGAGATGTTCATCACGGGATATCAGGTACAGGATCTGATTGTGAAACCCGCGTTCATTGCCGCGGCAACGGCCGAAATCGAAGCTTTGGCGAAAGCCTGCGCAGATGGGCCTGCTATGTGCATCGGCGGTCCAAGCGTTGGCGAAGATCTTAAGTTGCACAACAGCTACTTCACGCTTCAGGATGGAAAAATCTCAGCGGTTGTTCACAAATACTTTCTGCCCAATTTCAATGTCTTCGATGAGGTGCGCCACTTTTCCCGCGATATGATGCAGGGGCCAGTCGCGATAAATGGTGTGCGGATCGGAATGCCGATTTGTGAAGATGCCTGGTATCCTGACGTTGTCGAAGCGTTGGAAGAAAGCGGGGCCGAATTTATTCTTGTCCCCAATGGATCGCCATATTTTCGCGACAAATTCGAAACGCGTCTGAACCACATGGTGTCCCGTGTGATCGAATCCCGGTTGCCCTTGATCTATTTGAATATGGTGGGCGGCCAGGATGATCAGGTCTTCGATGGCGGGTCTTTTGTGCTGAACCCCGGCGGCGCACCTGCGGTACAATTGCCGACTTTTGACGAGGTGATCAGCCATGTGGACCTTGAGCGCACGGCACAGGGCTGGCGCGCTAAACAGGGTGATTTCACCAAGCATCCCGAGGAGATGGAGCAAGATTACCGTGTGATGGTCACCGCGTTGGGCGATTACATGGCGAAAACCGGCTTCAGGAAAGCGTTGCTGGGCCTGTCCGGCGGCATCGACTCGGCCATCGTGGCGACCATCGCGGTGGATGCGCTGGGCGCGGACAATGTGCATTGTGTGATGCTGCCGTCTGAATACACGTCCCAAGCGTCTTTGGATGATGCCAAAGCCGTCGCTGACGCATTGGGTTGCCGGTATGACACCGTTCCAATCACCGAAATGCGCACCGCGGCGACCAATACGCTTGCGCCTTTGTTTGAGGGCACCCAGGAAGGTTTGACCGAAGAAAATGTGCAATCGCGCATTCGTGGTCTGTTGCTCATGGCGCTGTCGAACAAATTCGGCGAAATGCTTTTGACGACGGGCAATAAATCAGAGGTCGCGGTGGGCTACGCCACCATCTATGGCGATATGGCGGGCGGTTATAATCCGATCAAGGACATGTATAAAACGGCAGTTTTCGAGGCCTGCCGCTGGCGCAATGAAAATCATCGTGACTGGATGAAAGGCCCCTCAGGCGAGGTGATCCCGGATCGGATCATCACCAAACCACCATCAGCCGAATTGCGGGACGATCAGAAAGACAGTGATTCGTTGCCGGATTATCCGGTGCTGGATGGCATTCTGGAAATCCTTGTGGATCAAGACGGCTCTATCGCGGATTGCGTCGCGGCTGGCTATGATCGCGCCGATGCCAAGAAAATCGAAAATCTGATTTACATAAGTGAATACAAACGCTTCCAATCCGCACCCGGTGCCCGTCTGTCGAAACGCGCGTTCTGGCTGGATCGGAGATACCCGCTCGTCAATCGCTGGCGGGATGACAGTTAGGGCTGCATTGCCTTAAATTGGGCGCGCCTCGGAATCGGGGGTTATTCCCACCACCGATCGATCTGCGCGATCTCCTCGTCGGTCCAACCGAAATGATGCGCGATTTCATGGATAACGATGTGATGCACCAGTGCTTCCAACGTATCATGTTTGCGGTCTCGCCATTCGGCAAGGATTGGCTCTGCAAACAGCCAGACCATGTCGGGAAACGGCGATGGATCGACGTTGGACTTTAATGTGACAGGAATTCCCTCATAAAGCCCGGTCAAGTCAGCGCGGTCGGAAATGTTCAATTCGGCCAACATGTCTGAACTGGGCCAATCGGTGACGTTCAACACCACATCGGCGCACAGATCGCGGAATGGTTGAGGCAGCCCAGACAGGGCCGCCTCGGCGTAGCGTGTGATGTCATCGATGTCGCTGCTCATATCCATATGCGCATGAGCCTGACAGCGGCGACCGGCGTCAAGACGCCTTAAAGCAAAAGCTGATAGCTGTGTGGCACATAATGAAACCCGTCACCGCGGGTTTCGACATAGCCGACACCGGGGAAGGGCATGTGGTAGCCAACGAAAGGGATCTTGTCAGTGGCCAGCAGACCCAACAGCCGGCGGCGTGTCGCGGCGGCGGCGGATTTGTCCATGTCAAAGCGGACTTCCCAATCGGGATGGGCCAGCGACCAGACATAGTGATTGGCCAAGTCTGCGAAAATGACGAATTGCTGCCCATTGCTTTCGAGGCGATACGCCATGTGTCCGGGGGTGTGCCCAAACGCTGCGATCGAGGTGATGCCGGACGCGATGCTGGCCTCATCGCCGATAAACGTCATCTTCTCTGCCAAAGGTTTGACCATGCTGTCGAACCGTTCATTTCCGGCAGCCGCCCAATGATCGTATTCCACCTGTCCCGTGATGTAGGCGGCATTTGCGAATGTCTCGGCCCCGTCATTCATCAATCCGCCGATATGGTCACCGTGCATATGTGTCAGCACAACATGCGTCACTGCGTCGGCGGAATAGCCTGCCATCTCGATCGCTTGTGTCATTGCTGCGGCGTTCAGTCCGGTGTCGAACAGGATCAGTTCGGCCCCGGTGTTAACCAGGGTGGGGTGGAAGAAAAACTGGGATTTGTCGGCCGGTATCAGCGCGGCAGCGGATGCGGCGGCAAAGTCCTCTGCACTGACATTCATGCCGAACGTGCCCTGCGGGTCCTCGGCTGTGCGTGTCGCGACCAGCATTGTGGTGACCTCGAAATCACCAACGCCAAACCGGTTGACGCGCGGCACTTGCGGGCCCTGGTTTGCAGCGATTTGTGCTGTTGCAGACGCGCCCGAAAGGCTGAGCGCGGGCGCGGCGACAAGCCCTGCCAAAGCGGCGCGGCGGGAAACGGGAAGGGTGGTCATGGTGGTCGTGCTCCTTGAATGTTTGATAAATACATAGCGGCAGCATGTCGCGGGGCAGGTCCGGATCACGGTGTCGTGATGGCCTGTGCAGCATCTTAACCGCCTTGGCCGGGGTCGCGGGCATGGTTTTCTGGACAAAGCCCGCGCCATATGGGAAAGCCGCGCCAACAGGAGACATCCCATGACCACCACCCGTTTTGCCCCGTCGCCCACCGGTTACATCCATGTCGGCAATCTGCGCACTGCGCTGTTCAATCATCTGATTGCCCGTAAATCCGGCGGGACGTTCATCCTGCGTATCGACGACACCGATCCCGAGCGGTCGAAGCAAGAATATGTTGATGCGATCCAAGAGGATCTGGAATGGCTGGGTCTGACCTGGGACCGGATCGAACGCCAGTCCGAGCGGCTGGACCGTTATGCCGAGGCCGCCGATAAACTGCGCGACATGGGGCGCTTTTACGAGGCGTTTGAAACCCCGGTGGAATTGGATCTCAAGCGCAAGAAGCAGCTCAACATGGGCAAGCCGCCCGTCTATGACCGGGCCGCGCTAGAGTTGTCAGACGATGAAAAGGCAGCCTTGCGATCCGAGCGGGGCGTTGGCGTCTGGCGGTTCAAGCTAAATCACGAGCGCATCGAATGGACCGATGGCATCCTGGGGGACATCTCGATTGACGCGGCCTCGGTCTCGGACCCTGTTCTGATCCGGGCCGATGGTCAGGTGCTTTACACACTCGCGTCGGTGGTGGACGACACCGAAATGGGGGTCACGCATGTGGTGCGCGGGTCTGACCATGTGACCAATACCGCCACCCAAATCCAGATCATTGATGCGCTTGGCGGAACTGTGCCTTCCTTTGCGCATCATTCGCTTTTGACCGGGCCGCAGGGCGAATCCCTGTCCAAGCGGCTTGGAACGCTGGCGTTGCGGGATTTGCGCGAACAGGGTGTTGAACCCGAAGCCTTGCTAAGCCTGCTGGCGCGGCTTGGTTCGTCACAGCCGGTGGAATTGCGCATGTCGCTGGATGACATTGCGGACGGATTTGACCTTGACCAATTCGGCTCTGCGCCCACCAAATTTGATGTCGCCGATCTGTTTCCGCTCACGGCCCGCAAGTTGCACGGATTGGACTATGCGGTGATGAAGGACGAACTGTCCGCATTGGGCGTGCCCGACGACAAGGCCGAAGCGTTCTGGAATGTCGCCCGCGACAACATCACCACCCGCAAGGATATTGCTAAGTGGTGGGCGCTGGTTTCCGAAGGAACAGAGCCGCTTGTCGCCGAAGAAGACGCCGAATTTATTGCCGAAGCTATGGCGCTTTTGCCGGACGGTCCCTTGCCAGCCGACGCCTGGAGCACCTGGACAGCCGCAGTCAAGGACGCCACCGGGCGGAAGGGCAAAAACCTGTTCATGCCATTGCGCAAAGCGATCACCGGGCAGGAGCGCGGGCCAGAAATGTCAGATCTTTTGCCGTTGATGCAAACCATCCCGGCGCGCAAGCTCGCGCGCTCCTAAACCTCTGCTGCCTTCTCGCGCAGCGTCGCAACGGACGACGGGTTATCAATCCGTCTGTCAATGATTTCGAATGCGCTGTCCCGTGCCGCTTCGGCGGCTTGGGCCAGTTCAGGCCACTCGCTTTGGCTTAGACGGCTTGTCGCTTTCAACACCTGGGCCATCACATCAAATCGGTCGCCGCCATCCTCCATGAGCGTGGAATACCCATCTTGGATCAGGTTCTCGGCAGACACGCTGCCGATGATCACGCGGGGGTAGTGAATTGTTGTGTCCCGCCCTTCGTTGCACATGCGTTGACCCAGATCCCACAGAATCCGTTCCACGCGGTGGATGACATCAATCGCAGTTCCTGGATCATTCACACCGGGTGACAGCGCCCGAGATGCCACCTCTGACAAGATCACCAGCCCGAAACGCGCGTCCTGTTCCGCGGTGCGTTCGTCGCCCAGCGTGAAATTCCCAAGCAGGCCTTCGGTGTCGAAATCGCCGTCGACAAAGGCAAGCGGCGTGCCTTTCAGAACCCAGCGGCCCGGAGGCGCAAAAACCCACAGTGTGGCGTCTTCGGTTTCCAGCTGAGAGTTGAGTTCTTCCACGGAAATAAACTGAACAAACCCGGTCTTGGGGGCGTATAGGGGTCTTGCATCTTCGGGGGCGCGCGGTGAATGGCTGGCCGGGCGTGCGCCAAAGTTCGGTTCATCTGCCAGCCGCTCCAACGGTGGTTTGGCCACAGCTTCAACAAGGCTCAAAGTGTGATGAAGGCTGCCCAACTGGCTCAGGTGGGCGATCCAGCGCAACATCGCGATCACGATCATGACGATGCACACCATGGTGAGGCCGGACACCACAACTGCTGCCGTGTCGCCGTAAAACCCGGTTTGGAACATCACAATGGACACCAGCGAAAACAGGAACGCCCCGACGAAAATGGACATTACATTAAGCGTGGTCATGTCCTGCATCAAAAGCTGGTAAACCCGTGGCGTTGCCTGTCCAGCCGCCGAGCGGAACGCCTGCACCATGTTCCCAAGCGAAAAGGTGGTCACAGCCAGCATTGAGGACGCCAGGATATTGAGCACCGGCAGCACCGCCTCACGCGAGAAGCGTTCCACCAAGGCGTCGGGAAGCGACCGATCGACAAGCGGTGCCACCAAGGCAGCCAGCAGCGCTGTCGCTCCGAATGCGGAGATACGGAAACCCGGACGATGCCACAGGCGTTTGATCCAAAGCCAGATACGTTCCCGCATCAGACCAGGACCTTGGCGCGGATCGTGCTTAACATATCATCAACAAATCTTTCTTCCTCCACAGACAGCCTTTGGGCACGCGGATAAATCGGTGCGGCACGATCATTCAACACACATGTATCCCACCCTTCCGTTGTCTGCATAAACTGCGCAGCCCCGGTTTCACCGTAATGATGCAGATACCCTTGAATAACCGCATCTACATAGCTTAGCAGGATTGGATGCGCCTCGTCCGGTGCAGCGGCGGTGCCCGAAGGGATCGCATAGATCGAGATATCGCGTACGGCATGTGCATCATGGTGCACATGATCTGTTACAAGGATGCGGTCATACGCGTATTCCCGCGCATCCAGTGCGGCCCAGTCATGATCCGGCACCGGCGCAATGACCCCGTCGATGGTGCCGTCCGGATCGGGGACCACGGATAGAAACGCGGCGGGCCGGACAGGCGCGCGATGCCACACTCGCCGCCATCCGGTGATCCGTGACGGATGCGTGGGCTCAAAACGATGAGTATTGCGGTTCACCAGCGACCCATACCCGAAAAAATGTGGTTGTTTTATGGAATTGGACACAGAAGGCTCAGTTGATATATGTCAAAGACAGCTTTGCACGAAGCGTTAGCCTTTGCTAACTTATCAAAAAGGATGCTTCCAGTGCGTGTCACCAAACGGACCAATATCGCAATGCGCGTCCTGATGTTTTGCGCGGCGAATGTCGGGCGGCTCGTCACCAAGTCTGAAATTGCCGAGTGTTGTAACGCATCAGAAAATCATCTTGCGCAGGTTATCAATCAATTGGGTCAGCTTGGGTTTCTGCATACCCAGCGCGGACGCAATGGCGGGCTGTCGCTTGGCCGGCCGGCCGAAGAAATCCGAATCGGGGATGTCTTTCGCGTGCTTGAGGCTCCGGTGCCGATTGCAGAATGCTTTGCGGATGTCGACAACACCTGCCCGCTGACCGAATCATGTCGCTTGCGCACCGCACTGACCGATGCTGTCGAGGCATTTTACAAATCGCTCGACCCAATCACGCTGGATGCGTTGATATGTCAAAACCATGCTCTGCTGGATATTCTGAACCCGGCCAAAGCATGCTCTGATCGAGAGGCCGCTTTAGCTGTTTGACGTATTGTGCCGAATTTGAATTCGGTCTACAATTGCATACAACTGCGATGGGAGAACCGGCTTTGCCGGTGCCGAAGGAGCAACCGCCCCCGGAAACTCTCAGGCCTAAGGACCGTCGCGGACATAAACTCTGGAGAGATCTTGGAAAGGTCCAAGGCGCCGAAGGGATAACGATCTCAGGCAAAAGGACAGAGGGGGCATAGGACGAACGCGCTGTTGCGCGATTTTGAATATGCCGGTTGTCGCTTTGCTTAAACATCCGGCCCGTTGGGAAGGGATGTCGCGTGAGTGAATTACAGCGCACGCCGCTATACGATTTGCACGTTTCGCTGGGCGCGAAAATGGTGCCATTTGCGGGTTACGAGATGCCCGTTCAATACAAGCTTGGCGTGATGAAAGAACACCTGCACTGTCGTGCCGCTGCAGGTTTGTTCGATGTCAGCCATATGGGTCAGGTTGTGCTGCGCGCGCGCGATCCCGAAATGGCAAAGCGCGCCCTGGAAACCCTTATTCCCCAAGATGTTCTGTCGCTTGGCACCGAGCGGCAACGCTATGGCTTTTTCACCAATGACGCGGGCGGGATCGAAGACGATATGATGTTTGCCAATCGCGGCGATCATCTTTTCGTTGTTGTGAACGCAGGCTGCAAACATGCCGATGTCGCGCGGATGCGCGCCGCGCTTGAACCAGATGTAACAGTCAAGCTGTTGGAAAACCGGGCCTTGCTGGCGCTGCAGGGCCCGAAGGCCGAAGCGGTCCTGGCCGAACATCATCCGATGGTTGCCGACATGCGGTTCATGGATGTCGCCACAGTGCCTTTGGCGGGGGCAGAGTGCTGGGTCACGCGATCCGGATACACTGGCGAGGACGGATACGAAATTTCCGTCCCGATTGCCGCTGCCGCAGATTTGGCCAAGGCGCTTTTGGCACATGACGATATCGAAGCCATTGGATTGGGCGCGCGTGATTCTCTGCGCTTGGAAGCCGGCCTTTGCCTTTATGGGCACGACATTGACGCAACCACCTCGCCAATAGAAGCCGGGTTGGGCTGGAGCATCCAGAAATCCCGCCGCTCTGGCGGAGACCGTGAAGGCGGGTTTCCGGGGGCCGCACGGATTCTGGCCGAACTTTTTGACGGCACGGCGCGTAAACGTGTCGGATTGCAGCCGGAAGGCCGCGCACCCATGCGCGAAGGCACGTCGATATACGCCACGGCCGAAGCAGAAACTCCAATCGGAACGGTCACATCGGGCGGGTTTGGTCCCAGCGCCGAAGCCCCTGTCGCAATGGGGTATGTCACTGCCGATCACGCCCAAATCGGCACCGCTCTGTTCGGCGACGTCAGAGGCAAGCGACTGCCTGTGGCGGTAGTAAAATTGCCCTTCGTGGCACCCGGTTTCAAACGATAATCTATCAAAGAGGGACTTATGAAATACACTGAAGAACACGAATGGCTTCGCGTTGATGGAGACGAAGTTTTCGTTGGCATTTCCACCCACGCCGCCGAACAGTTGGGCGATGTTGTCTTTGTCGAACTGCCAGATGCTGGCACCACGGTTGGAAAGGATGACGAGGTCGTTGTGATCGAATCCGTGAAGGCCGCGTCGGATATCCTTGCCCCGCTGGATGGTGAAATCACCGAAGTGAACGACGTGCTTGCTGATGAACCGGGCAAGATCAACGAAGATCCAGAAGGCGATGCGTGGATCTTCAAGATGAAGATCGAGGACATGTCGGCGCTTGACGATCTTATGGACGAAGCCGCCTACAAGAAATTCATCGCCTGAGGCGAAAATATACGGGCGCGGTCAGGCTGCGCCCGTCTTTGGACCTGACGCAGGAAACGATGTCCCGTTTCCAACCCCAAGGAGAGTGACATGGGTTACGATGCTATCGACTATTTACCCTATGATTTCGCCAATCGACGGCATATCGGCCCATCGCCAGCGGAAATGGCCGACATGCTGGCCGTGCTTGGCGTGGAGAAAATCGACGATTTGATCGACCAGACGGTTCCTGCCGCAATCCGACAGGACGCGCCTCTGGATTTTGGCAAGGCGCTGTCAGAACGCGAATTGCTGTGGCACATGCGCCAAACGGCATCAAAGAACAAAGTCCTGACATCGTTGATCGGGATGGGGTATCACGGGTCGGTCACGCCCCCGGCGATCCAGCGCAATGTTTTTGAAAACCCGGCGTGGTACACGGCTTACACGCCTTACCAGCCCGAGATTTCGCAGGGCCGGCTTGAGGCGCTTCTGAATTATCAGACGATGGTCAGCGATCTGACCGGACTTGAAATCGCCAATGCGTCTTTGCTGGACGAGGCGACCGCCTGTGCCGAGGCTATGACCATGGCGCAACGTGTTGCCAAGTCGAAAGCGACTGCATTCTTTGTTGATGAAAACTGCCATCCGCAAAATATCTCGGTCATGAAAACCCGCGCGGCACCGTTGGGGATCGAAATTATCGTGGGCAATGTGGCCGATATGGACCCGTCGGCTGTGTTTGGCGCGATCTTCCAATACCCCGGCACATATGGCCATCTGCGCGATTTCACCAAGGATATCGAAGCCTTGCACGCAGCCAAGGCGATTGCCGTGATGTCGGCTGATCCGATGGCCTTGTGTTTGCTGAAAGAACCGGGCGCGATGGGCGCGGATATTGCGATCGGCTCGACGCAGCGCTTTGGGATACCACTTGGGTACGGTGGGCCGCACGCGGCTTACATGGCGACGAAGGATGCGTACAAGCGCGCAATGCCGGGACGCATTGTCGGGATCTCGATCGACAGTCACGGCAACAAAGCCTACCGTCTGGCCTTGCAGACGCGCGAACAACATATTCGCCGCGAGAAAGCGACATCGAATGTTTGCACGGCGCAGGCGTTGCTGGCGGTCATGGCAGGGTTCTACGCGGTCTTTCACGGGCCGAAGGGCCTTCGCGCCATCGCCCAGCGTATCCATCGCAAGACCGTGCGTCTGGCCAAAGGGCTTGAGGCCGCAGGGTTCCGGGTAGAGCCAGAAGCGTATTTCGACACCATCACGGTCGATGTTGGTTTGCTTCAACAGGGTGTCCTGCGGGCAGCGGTCCGCGAAGGTCTGAACCTGCGGCCGGTGGGCAACACCAAGGTGGGGATCACCCTGGATGAACGGTCGCGACCTGCCACCATCGAAGCCGTGTGGCGCGCGTTCGGTCTGTTGCAGACCGACACCGTTCTGACCCCTGAATACAGACTGCCGGAGACCCTTTTGCGCACCTCCGATTACCTGCAGCACGATGTGTTCCACATGAACCGCGCCGAAACGGAAATGATGCGCTACATGCGCCGTCTGGCAGACCGCGATCTGGCGCTGGATCGTGCGATGATCCCGCTTGGGTCTTGCACGATGAAGCTGAATTCGGCGGCCGAGATGATGCCGGTCAGCTGGCGGGAATTTGCGGATATCCATCCCTATGTTCCCGATGACCAGGTTGTTGGATACCACGAAATGATCGGCGATCTGAACGCCAAACTATGTGACATCACTGGCTATGATGCGATTTCCATGCAGCCGAATTCGGGTGCGCAAGGCGAATATGCGGGCCTGTTGTCCATCGCCGGATATCACCACGCCAAGGGCGAGGGGCATCGCAACATCTGTCTGATCCCGGTGAATGCGCACGGCACCAATCCGGCGTCGGCGCAAATGGTCGGGTGGAAAGTGGTTCCTGTGAAATGCGATGATCAGGGCTCGATCGATCTGGCCGATTTCAAAGCCAAGGCCGAACAGCACTCTGACAACCTGGCCGGGACGATGATCACATATCCATCGACGCATGGGGTGTTCGAAGGCACGGTCAAAGAGGTATGCGCCATCACGCATCAACATGGCGGGCAGGTGTATATCGACGGTGCCAATATGAACGCCATGGTCGGATTGTCCCGTCCCGGTGATCTGGGCGGCGATGTCAGCCACCTTAACCTGCACAAGACCTTCTGCATCCCGCATGGGGGTGGGGGTCCGGGCATGGGGCCGATTGGGGTCAAGGCACACTTGATACCGCATCTGCCTTCTGACCCGCTTGACGGGCAAGGTGCGGTCAGCGCGGCCCGGTTCGGGTCGCCGTCATTGCTGCCAATTTCATGGGCCTATTGTCTGATGATGGGCGGTGAAGGCCTGACGCAGGCGACGCGCGTTGCGATTTTGAACGCGAACTACATCGCAACCCGGTTGCAGGGGGCTTATGATGTCCTTTACCGCGGTGATGAAGGCCGTGTCGCGCATGAGTGTATTCTGGATGTGCGGCCGTTCGAAAAATCGGCGGGCGTCACCGTTGAAGACATTGCCAAGCGTCTGATTGATTGTGGCTTTCACGCACCCACCATGAGCTGGCCCGTGGCCGGGACATTGATGGTCGAACCAACCGAATCCGAAACCAAAGCCGAGCTTGACCGGTTCTGTGACGCGATGTTGGCGATCCGCGACGAAATACGCGCCATTGAAGAGGGCGAGGTTGATGCGGAACACAACCCCCTCAAACTTGCCCCGCACACGATGGAGGATCTCGTCAAGGATTGGGACCGCCCGTATTCGCGTGAGCAGGGCTGCTTCCCTCCGGGGGCCTTCCGGGTCGACAAATATTGGCCGCCGGTCAACCGTGTCGATAACGCATATGGGGATCGTTATCTGGTCTGCACCTGCCCGCCGATGGAAAGCTATCAAGAAGCGGCGGAATAAGCCGGGTGTTAGGCCCGCTTGTCTGACCCGAGACCATGCAAAGGCCCAATCGTGCAAGCGGTTGGGCCTCGTGTTTCGCACTTTGGAAAAGCCAAAAAGCGTGGGCAATCTGCTTGCCCCGCCCCCCCACAATCCCCTACACACGCTTGTAACAATTGTAAGGAGCCGTGATGCGCCGAGTTGTCGTAACCGGATTGGGAATTGTCTCGTCCATCGGAACCAACAAAGACGCCGTTCTGGCCTCGCTCAAGGCGGGGACGTCAGGGATAACGGCAAATGCCGATATGCAGGAACATGGGTTCCGGTCTCAGATCGCAGGCGCGATTGATCTGGACCTCAGTGAACATGTCGACAAGCGCACGCTTCGATTTATGGGGCCGGGTGCCGCGTATGCGCATATCGCGATGGGTCAGGCGATTGCGGATGCAGGTCTTACAGATGCCGAGGTGGTGAACCCGATGACCGGCTTGATTGCCGGCTCCGGGGGGCCGTCAACCTCTGCAATGCTGGCCGCGCATCAGACTGTTTTGAAAACCGGTGGGACCAAACGGATTGGGCCTTTTGCCGTACCCAAAACCATGTCCTCGACCGTCAGTGCAAATCTTGCAACGGCCTATCAGATCAAAGGCATGAACTTTTCGATCACCTCTGCCTGTTCAACATCCTTGCATTGTATCGGCATGGCGGCGCAGCAAGTGGCACTGGGCCAGCAGGACATCATGTTTGCCGGGGGCGGCGAGGAGTTGGACTGGACGCTGTCCTGCCTGTTTGATGCCATGGGTGCGATGTCGTCGAAATATAACGACACGCCCGAGCGTGCCTCGCGTGCGTTTGATGCCGACCGTGACGGGTTCGTCATTTCCGGTGGTGGCGCAATTGTGGTGCTTGAACCGCTGGAGAGGGCTTTGGCGCGCGGCGCGCATATCTACGCCGAAGTTACCGGCTTTTCCGCTACGTCTGACGGCGCGGATATGGTTGCGCCCTCTGGCGAAGGCGGGGAACGCGCAATGCGCGGGGCGTTGGCCACACTGCCCGAAGGCCGCAGCGTCAGTTACATCAACGCGCATGGCACCTCGACCCCTGTGGGCGACGTGGGCGAGATAGAGGCCGTGCGGCGCGTATTCGGTGACGGGCAGACACCGCCTGTCAGTTCGACCAAGTCCATGACCGGGCACAGCCAGGGTGCCACCGGCGCCCAAGAGGCGATTTACTGCCTGCTTGCCCTGCAAAACGATTTTATCATTCCGTCGATCAACGTGGAAACTCTCGACCCGGCGCTGAAACCGGAAGAGATCGCCACCGAATTGGTTGAAAACGCAGGTCTCGACACGGTGATGACCAACTCTTTCGGGTTCGGCGGCACCAACGGGTCAATGCTGATGTCACAGTATCGGGACTGATCATGAGCGGACAACTGCAAGGCAAGCGTGGCCTGATCATGGGCGTCGCCAATGAACGCTCTATCGCGTGGGGGATCGCCAAAGCGATGTCAGAGGCAGGCGCAGAGCTTGCCTTTACCTATCAGGGGGAGGCGTTTGGCAAACGGCTGGAACCGCTCGCGGCCTCGGTTGGGTCGGACTTCATGGTGGATGTCGATGTCACTGACGACGCTTCTCTGGATGCCGCGTTCGAACAATTGGCGGCACGTTGGCCGACGATTGATTTTGTTGTTCATGCAATTGCGTTTTCGGACAAATCCGAATTGACGGGCCGTTTTCTGAACACATCGCGCGACAATTTCAAAACTTCGCTCGATATCTCTGCCTACAGCTTCATCGACGTGGCGCGCCGTGCCCATCCTTTGATGGTCGACAATGGCGGCACCTTGTTGACGTTGACCTATATGGGGTCCAGCCGCGTCACCCCGAATTATAATGTCATGGGTGTTGCCAAAGCCGCATTGGAAGCGTCGGTGATCTATCTGGCGAACGATCTGGGCCCCGAAGGCATTCGTGTGAATGCAATCTCACCCGGCCCGATGAAAACCCTGGCGGGAGCCGCGATCGGCGGGGCGCGCAAAACCTATAAACACACCGACACCAACGCCCCTTTGCGCTCTAACGCGAGCCTTGAGGCGGTTGGTGGAACAGCCGTCTATCTGGCGTCAGACGCCGGGGCCTGCACCACGGGGGAAACCATTCGTGTTGATGGCGGCTTTCATGTGCTTGGGATGCCTCAATACGACAACCTCTAAAAGGTGACCGGTGCGCCCTAGAACCACTGCCCGGTTTCCATCAGTCCCAAATCCAGCAATTGCCGCGAATGCCATTGAAACGGCACCGAATTGTGCCAGCGGAATGTCTCGATTTCAAAGGCCGACCCCGGATTGCGCTTGAGCGCCTTTGCCGTTCGGAACGACGCAACAGCCGCCGTCAGATTGTTGTGCCAAGGGCACGCATAGGTATTGTATTCCTGATCGTTGAATGTGTGATCGTCCTGCAATTTCAGACCGGGCTTGGCCCGAAAAAGGGCGATCCGGTCAATCTTGCGGCGCTCTGGCGGGACATGTTCCTCATAGCGCCACCGCAACCCGCCGAAAAAGTTGAGTTGCCGATCCCGGGGATGATGGGTGTCCGGGTCCGGCCGCCCAAGCGCGTAATATCCCGACCGGTCCAGATAGGCCTCTTCGATGTTCACCGCACTGGGATTACGATCAAGGTCGCCGGCATACAGATCAACGGCGTAACACAGCATTGCGTCGCGCCGTTCTTCGGTGTGAAATGCCAAAAGCTCTCCGATGGTGCGCGTTTCGCAGAACGGAAAGAACAAGTATTCTGCGTTATAGCAGACATACATCCAGACGCCGGGGGCCTTGGCGATCACGGTATTGACGATCTCTTCGCGGTCGTCGTTCTGCGCAATATTGGCGTCGACCCGCACCACACGCTCTGCAACATCCGCCGCGAGCTCGAATGACGGCATCATGAAGGCGATCACGGTTTTGAAGCCGAGTTGCAGATTGTGACGCAGGGTTGAGTCGATTTCAACATTGTCTTCGATGAAGACAAGCGCAATGGGCCCCTTGGCAACAGCTGCCGGGTTTTTGGAAAGAAGATCGTTAATGCCTGCATAACGCATGAGATTTTCCCTGCGGAGTTTGCCCCAGACTCAATGAAAAAACCGTGCATTGCAAGATGGGGGTAACTTGCGGTATCCGCACAGCCTGAAACCTGTCCGGAGGATTGGCCCCGTGTCCGAACCGAAGAAGCTTTTCATCAAGACCTATGGCTGCCAGATGAATGTCTATGACAGCGAACGCATGGCCGAAGCGCTGGGCGGGCAAGGCTATGTCGAAACGTCAGACCCGGCGGATGCCGATATGATCCTGATGAACACGTGCCACATCCGCGAAAAAGCGGCGGAGAAAGTGTATTCCGAACTGGGCCGGTACAAGAAATTCAAAGCGGCGAAACCGGATCTGAAAATCGGCGTGGCGGGCTGTGTCGCACAGGCCGAAGGCCCGGAAATCATGCGCCGCCAGCCGATGGTCGATCTGGTTGTCGGCCCGCAAAGCTATCACCGTCTGCCAGAACTAGAGGCGAAAACCCGGTCCGGGGAAAAAGCGCTCGACACGGATTTTCCCGAAGAAGACAAATTCGAGGTTCTGAAAAACCGGCCCAAAGCAAAACGTGGTCCCACGGCCTTTCTGACCGTGCAAGAAGGATGCGACAAATTCTGTGCCTTTTGTGTCGTTCCCTACACCCGCGGAGCCGAGGTTTCCCGTCCTGCGGACCGCATCCTTGATGAGGCCCGTGATCTGGTAGAACGCGGTGTGCGCGACATCACCTTGCTGGGTCAAAACGTCAACGCCTATCACGGTGCGGCCCCAAAAGGCACAGACGGCGCGGGCAGTGATTGGTCGCTTGCCAAGCTGATCTGGGCGTTGAATGATGTCGATGGTCTGGAGCGTATTCGGTTCACCACCTCGCATCCCAATGACATGACCGACGACCTGATCGAGGCGCACGGGACATGCCCCAAGCTGATGCCCTATCTGCATTTGCCTGTTCAGTCCGGTTCGGATCGTATTCTCAAGCGGATGAACCGCCAGCATACCGCAGAAAGCTATCTCAAGATCATTGAACAGCTGCGTTCGATTCGGCCCGATCTGCTTTTGTCCGGTGACTTTATCGTCGGCTTTCCCGAAGAAACCGAAGAAGATTTTCAGGCAACGCTCGATATCATCCGTGCCGCGAAATACGGGTATGCCTACAGCTTCAAATACTCCACCCGCCCTGGCACTCCGGCGGCCGAGCGGGATCAAGTCGCCGAAGATGTAAAAGACGATCGCCTGCAACGTCTTCAGGGCCTGATCACCGAACAGCAAAAGGCGGTGCAGGATGCGATGGTGGGCAAAGAGGTCACTGTGCTTTTTGAAAAACCAGGGCGCGATCCGGGGCAGATGGTGGGCAAATCGGAACACTTGCATGCCGTTCATGTGCAGACCACCGATGTCAAACCCGGCGATTTGCGCCCTGTCCGCATCCTTGAAAGCCAGCGCAATTCACTTGCGGGTGAATTGATCGCCTAGTGCAAAGATGTTGTCCTGACCGCGATATCTTGAGGTTGACCCTTTCCACAACCGCTGTCTCTGGTAGTATGCCGCTGAATCGGGTGCGGCAGATCAAATTCTGTGCCGCGCAATGTGCCGGGGGAATTTGGATATGATGAGGCGGTTGTCCGCTGTGCTGCTGGGTGTTGTGATGGCGATGCCGTCCCCGTCGGTCGCACAGCAAGGCGAACAATATATCCCGGGCGTGTGGATCGACCCGGATGGTTGTGAACACTGGGTGATGGATGACGGTGTCGAAGGCTTTATGAGCCCGCATCTGCGCCGTGACGGAACGCCCGTGTGTCACAAGGTCAGCCGGTGTGCGGTTGTTCCCACCGACCAGATGTTTGCAACCGGCAGTGCGCAGATTGCGCCGGGCGGGATCAGTGGCTTGCGGACCTTCTTTGCCGCAAACGCAGCCAACGGGTTTGTCATCGAAGGCCACACCGACAGCCGCGCATCTGACCAATACAATCTGGCGCTCAGTGAACGACGCGCGCGCGCGGTGGCGCAGGTCGCACAACAGGTCGGTGCGCGGGTTTATTCGGTGCGAGGATTCGGCGAACGCCGCCCCATCGCAAGCAATGCAAGCGCGTCCGGCATGGCCAAGAATCGACGTGTGGAAATCCTGTGTCTGCGGCGGAGTGATGATTGATGATACATCTTGGGAAAACCGCCGCATTCTGTGCCGTGCTGATGGCGACAGGCTGCGAAACCCCCAATGCTGACAAAAGCTATGATGGCGGATGGGACAAAAAACACCTGAGCGAGCTGCAAGCCGGGATCTGGATTGATCCGAATGGATGCGATCACTGGATCATTGACGATGGCGTCGAAGGATACCTGTCACCTCGACTCGATCATCATGGGCGGCCTGTCTGCTCGGGCACGCATATCGAAAGAAACACCGCAATTGGCGATTTCAAAGGGGGGTCTAGTTCCCTTATCGGCGATTCATTGTGACAGACAAGAGCACGGCTTGCACCGGACGACAAAAATCGCCACGCTTGACCTGCCATCCTTGTATCGGAGACCCGCGTGACCGCAGACACTTTGTCCGAAGCGCTTGTTGAATTCCCCGACAACCGCTTGCTCATAGATCTTTGCGGCGAATATGACCGCAACCTAAGCGAGATCGAAAATCGTCTCGGCGTGCAGATCCTGCGCCGTGGCAATCAATTGGCGATCCATGGTGACCCCGAGGCGCAAGAGGACGCGCGCGAGATCCTGATGTCGCTCTATCACCGGCTAGAACAGGGGCGCAGTGTCAATCCCAGCGATATCGATCGCGAATTGCGTATGGCCCCGGAAGAGACCAAACCGGATGACCAGATCGAAATGTTCGAAGGCGGCCCGGTCGAAATAAAAACCCGCAAAAAACTGGTCGAACCGCGCACCGACGCGCAAAAAGCCTATGTCCGCGCCCTTTTTGAAAACGAACTTGCCTTCGGAATTGGCCCGGCAGGCACCGGCAAGACCTATCTTGCAGTCGCGGTTGGCGTGAACATGTTTATCACCGGTCAGGTCGACAAAATCATTCTTAGCCGCCCTGCTGTCGAAGCTGGCGAAAAACTGGGCTATTTGCCGGGCGACATGAAGGACAAGGTCGACCCGTACATGCAGCCGCTTTACGACGCGCTGAACGATTTCCTGCCCGGCAAACAACTGGCCCGCATGATCGAGGAAAAAACGGTCGAGATCGCACCGCTGGCCTTCATGCGCGGCCGCACATTGTCCAACGCCTTTGTGGTGCTGGACGAGGCGCAGAACGCCACGTCGATGCAGATGAAGATGTTCCTCACCCGTCTGGGTGAAGGCTCGCGGATGGTGATCACCGGTGACCGCACCCAGATCGACCTGCCGCGCGGCGTCGCCTCGGGATTGCGGGACGCGGAACGCCTGCTTGCCCATATCCCGAAGATCAGCTTCAATTATTTCACCGCCAAAGACGTCGTCCGGCACCCTTTGGTGGCGGCGATTATCGAAGCCTACGAAAAAGACGCCGAAACACCCTGATCGTCTTCTTTTTACAAATATGCCGGGGGTTTGGGGGCTGGCCCCCAAATTGTATGCCGTGACCACACTGACGGACATTTTGATTGAAGAGGATCGCTGGCGGGACACATCGATGGCCATTTTGGCGGAAACCGCATCGCAATACACTCTCGCGCATCTCGACCTGCCGACCGAGGGCTACGAGATTGCGATCCTGGCCTGTAACGATGCGCGGATCGCCGAACTCAACACAGAATTCCGCGAAAAACCCACTGCAACAAATGTGCTCAGCTGGCCCGCCAACAGCCTTGCGCCCGAGGTTGACGGCGCAATTCCGCACCCGCCGCCGGACCCTGACCCGGTGATGGGCGAAGCTTTGGGCGACATCGCGATTTCCTATGAAACCTGTCTAAAAGAGGCACGGGATACGGGCAAACCCTTGGCCGACCATGTCACACATTTGATCGTTCACGGGGTGTTACATCTTTTGGGCTATGACCACATCCGTGACGGCGATGCCACGCTGATGGAACGTTTGGAAACGGAAATACTTGGCAAAATGGGTCTCTCCGACCCATATAGGGAATGATAAGGGCCATTTGGCCACCACCGGAACAGGAAAAAATGGGCGACACAGACGACTCGTCTAACGCGGCGCACAGCGCGCAGCAGACGACAGACACGAACTCCAGAGGCAATGTTTTTGCCAGAATGGCAAGATGGGTCCGAGGCACGGCAGACGCGCCTCAGGCACAGCCGTCACCCGAGGTTGCAAAAACACAGACCTCCATTCCAGGAATGATGAACCTGCGTCGTATGCGGGTTGAAGATGTTGCAGTGCCGCGCGCCGACATCACCTCGGTTCCGGACACAATCACCAAAAGCGATCTGGTCAAGGTGTTCCGCGAAAGTGGTTTGACACGTTTGCCGGTGTATAGCGGCACGCTGGACACGCCCATTGGCTTTGCCCATCTCAAGGATCTGGCGCTGGAACATGGTTTCAACGGCAAATCATCCAGCAGCTTTGATCTGACAAAACTCCTGCGCCCGTTGCTCTTTGTGCCGCCCTCCATGCCGATCGGCGTGCTGTTGACCAAGATGCAGACTGAACGCCGGCATATGGCGCTTGTGATTGACGAATATGGGGGGGTTGATGGCCTGCTGACCATCGAAGACCTGATTGAGCAGGTTATCGGAGAGATCGAGGACGAGCATGATCTTGATGAGGACAGCAATTTCACCAAGGAAAAACCGGGGGTCTATATGGCCTTTGCCAGAACGCCGCTCGACGAATTCGAAGCGGAAATCGGCGTAACCCTGACGGACCATGACGATATTGATGAACAGGAAATCGACACTCTTGGCGGGTTGGTGTTCATGCTTGCCGGTCATGTCCCCGCCCGGGGCGAAGTGGTCCCACATCCCGAAGGACCCGAATTTGAAGTCGTGGATGCCGATCCCCGCCGGATCAAAAGACTGCGGGTGCATCTGACATCAACCGCGCATGCAAATCGCGCACGGATGCGGGACCCGGCAGAGCCTGTGGCGTCCTCTTCATCCTAGTCGCATGACCGTCTTGCGCCGCGCGGCGTCCTTAAGTCTTGGCGGGCTTTTTGCCCTTGGTCAGCCGCCCTATGATCTGTGGTGGGTGGCCGTGTCGGCACTTGTGGCGGTTTTCATATTGGTGCGGGCTGATCAAAGCGCCGCATCGGCCGCATGGACGGGCGGTTTGTTTGGAGTGGGCTATTTTGCCCTTTCGTTGCGGTGGATACTGGAGCCGTTTCAGGTAGATGCCGCCGCAACAGGGTGGATGGCCCCATTTGCGCTTGTGGGGCTTGCCGCCGGATTGTCCGTGTTCTGGGCCGCCGCGTTTTGGGTCGGACGTCGCATCAGCGCGGCACCTTTCGCCATCGCGGTATGCTGGGCCACGGCAGAGTTTTTGCGCGCTTACGTACTTACAGGGTTTCCCTGGGGCCTTTTGGGCTATGTCTGGGCCTCGACACCCATCGCGCAATGGCATGCGGTGATCGGGCCGCATGGCCTGACATTTGCCACGCTGATGGTCGCTGCCTTGTTTGCGGTCGGACTAACGGTTCGCAAATGGCTGATCGCTGTTGGATTGATCGCGGTTGTCGGCGCGGCCGGTGCTTTTTATCTGACACCCGCGCCGCCCGATCTTGAGGACCGGCCTGTGGTGCGCCTGATCCAGCCAAACGCGCCGCAAGATCAAAAGTGGCACCCGGACCATATCCCCACATTCTTTGCGCGGCAGGTCGACTTTACCGCGCAGATGCCCCCACCGGATTTGATTGTCTGGCCGGAAACGGCGGTTCCGAACCTGTTGCACAACGCGGTCCCCGCCTTTGAAGTCATTGCCGAGGCCGCCGCAGGCACGCCGGTTGTTCTGGGGATTCAACGAGAAGAGGCAGGCCGCTACTACAATTCCCTGGTGACCCTGAACAAAGACGGTCAGCAGGACCAGCTCTATGACAAACATCATTTGGTGCCGTTTGGGGAGTATATGCCGTTGGCCAGCCTGTTCTCGCGTTTCAATATCCTCGGCCTGGCGGCGCGTGCGGATACCGGCTATTCTGCCGGACCGGGTCCAATGTTGATTGATCTGGGTGTGCTTGGATCAGCGTTGCCGCTGATCTGCTACGAAGCCGTTTTCCCGCAAGACGTGAATGCAAGCCCGTCCCGCCCCGATGTGGTCTTGCAGATCACCAATGACGCCTGGTTTGGCACCTATGCCGGACCGCAGCAGCATCTGCAGCAGGCCCGCCTGCGCGCCATCGAACAGGGTCTGCCGGTGATCCGTGTCGCAAATACGGGTATTTCGGCAGTGATCGATCCAGCCGGGCGCGTCATTGACGCGCTGCCCTTGGGCCGCGCCGGGTTTCTCGATGTCCCGGTGCCTGCGGGGGGGGATGCAACCCTCTACAGCATCACGCGGGATTGGTCTGCGGTGGCGGCGCTGATCGTGGCTTTTGCAGCGCTGATCGGGCGGAAGTACAGACGTGCCCATTGACCCCGGCAAGCGACGGGCGTAACGGCATCTTTACACCCCCGTCACAACGGCTTCCTGACGTGACGGCAGACCCTATTGGAGCAACCATGTCCCGACAGAATTACATCTTTACCTCGGAATCCGTGTCCGAGGGACACCCAGACAAGCTGTGTGATCGCATCTCAGACGCCGTGCTTGACGCGTTTCTGACCGAAGAACCCGAAGCGCGCGTTGCCGCCGAGACCTTTGCAACAACCAACCGCGTTGTGATTGGCGGAGAGGTGGGGTTGTCGGACAAAGACAAACTTGCCACGTTTATGGATCGCATCCCCGACATTGCCCGCGCCTGCATCAAGGATATCGGCTATGAGCAGGACAAGTTTCATCACGCAACCTGCAAAATAACCAACCTGCTACATCCGCAATCGGCGCATATCGCCCAAGGCGTCGACGCCGGTGAAGACAAAGACGAAGGTGCCGGCGATCAGGGCATCATGTTCGGGTACGCAACCAACGAAACCGACGCGCTGATGCCCGCGCCGATCCAGTTCAGCCATGCGATCCTGCGCCGTCTGGCCGAGGTGCGGAAATCCGGGCAGGAGCCGCTTTTGCGCCCCGATGCCAAATCGCAGATTTCCGTGCGCTATGAAAATGGCAAACCGGTCGGCGTGACCTCTATCGTTTTGTCCACGCAACACGCCGATGAAAGCCAGAGCTCGGCCGACATCCGCGCGATCGTTGAACCCTATATCCGCGAAGTTCTGCCGGATGGCTGGATCGATGCCGATACCGAATGGTGGGTCAATCCCACCGGCACTTTCGTGATCGGCGGACCGGATGGCGATGCGGGCCTGACCGGGCGCAAGATTATCGTCGACACCTATGGTGGTGCAGCCCCGCATGGGGGCGGGGCATTCTCGGGTAAAGACCCGACCAAGGTGGACCGATCCGCGGCCTATGCCGCGCGCTACCTTGCCAAGAACGTGGTTGCAGCCGGGATGGCGGAACGCTGCACGATTCAGCTCAGCTATGCGATCGGCGTTTCAAAACCGCTGTCCATTTATGCCGACACCCACGGCACCGGTGATGTTGCTCCCGCGGATATCGAAGCGGCCATTCCCAAGGTCATGGATCTAAGTCCGCGCGGCATTCGGACTCATCTGGAGCTGAACAAACCTATTTACCAGCGGACCGCTGCATATGGCCATTTTGGTCGTGCTCCGGATGCCGATGGTGGGTTCAGCTGGGAACGCACCGATTTGGCCGACGCCCTGAAATCCTCTGTCTGAGACCCGGTTTCGGGGTTTCTTTGGGCTGAAAATACCTCCGCCGGAGGCAAACGGGCGAGGCTGTGCCTCGCCCGCGCCCGTTGAATCAGAAAGGGCTAGGCGGTAGACGCTTCTGTATGACCGATACCAAACACCCCTCTGGCGCGCCGTGGCGCAATTTTTATGGCCGGTTCAAAGGCAAAACGCTGCGCCCCAGCCAAAAAGACTATCTGGACACCGACCTTGATGCGCTGAGCCCAGGCCCCGTGTCCTGGGAGGACAACCCCGAGCGCACAAAGCTGGACACAACCGCGTTGTTCGAGGGTCGGCCCCTTTGGTTGGAAATCGGCTTTGGAGGGGGCGAACATCTGGTCCACCAAGCTTTGCAGAACCCCGGCGTTGGCATCATTGGATGCGAGCCGTTCATCAATGGTGTTGCGATGCTGCTGGGAAAGATCCGCGAGGCCGGCGTCAAAAACCTGCGGGTTTTCCCCGGCGACGCGCGCGATATGTTCGATGTTCTGCCGTCCGGATCGGTCGAGAAAGCCTTTTTGCTGTATCCCGATCCCTGGCCCAAAAAGCGCCACCACCGACGTCGGTTTGTCACGCCCGAACATCTTGATCCGCTGTTTGACTGTCTTGCCCCCGGTGCCGAGTTCCGGGTTGCCACCGATATCCCCGATTACGTCCGCCAGACCCTGATCGAAGTGCCCAAAGCCGGATTTGAATGGCGTGCAGAGGGCCCTGCCGACTGGCGTGCGCCCTGGGCGGATTGGATATCGACCCGCTATGAACAAAAGGCGCTGCGCGAAGGCCGCACGCCGCATTATATGACATTCCGGAAACCTGCATGACAGAACCTTTCACAGTGGCCATCGACGGACCGGCAGCGGCAGGCAAAGGCACCATCAGCAGCGCTGTGGCGGCGCATTTCGACTTTGCGTATCTCGATACTGGCCTGCTGTATCGCGCGGTGGGCGCGCGGATGCTGGCAGGAGAAGATCCGGTTGTGGCCGCGCAAACGCTTGTCGCGGACGATCTTGAAAACGCTCAATTGCGCGGCGCAGACGCGGCGCAGGCGGCATCAAGGGTTGCGGTGATCCCCGATGTCCGTGCCGCACTCTTTGATTTTCAGCGCGCCTTTTCCCGTCGCGCCGGTGGCGCGGTGTTGGACGGGCGCGATATCGGGACGGTGATTTGTCCGCAGGCCGAAGTGAAACTCTATGTGACCGCCCGCCCTGAAATCCGGGCAAAGCGGCGGTTTCTGGAAATGCAGCAGCGCGGATCGGAAACGGAATTCAACACCGTGCTTGCCGATGTCAAAGCCCGCGACGCCCGCGACACCGGACGTGCGGATGCTCCTTTGAAACCGGCTGATGATGCCATCCTTCTGGACACATCAGACCTGTCCATCGAAACCGCGATTGCCCAAGCCATCGCTGCCGTAGAGGCACGTCGTTGACCCCGGCTGACAAGACGGCCCGAGGAACCATGTCAGATTTATGCGATCAACCGATCCGCTTTGGTATCGGAGCAATGTCCTTTGGCAATTTCTACGGCCCCACAACCCAGGCCAATTCCCATGCGATCCTGGAGCATGCCATGCAGATGGGTGTCACCCATATCGACACCTCCAACGTCTACGGCATGGGCGGGTCAGAAACCGCGATCGGGACTTTTTTCAAGGCGCGCGGATCGTCTGCGAAAGACCATTTCCATATCGCCACCAAAGCCGGGATCACGAAAGACGCCGATGGCAACCGCATCTACCGCAATGATTTCGACCATTTGGAAGCCGAGCTTGACCAAAGTCTGCATCGCTTAGGCATCGACGCGGTTGATGTGTTCTACATCCACCGCCGTCAGGCCAAGATGCCGATAGAGGAGGCCACCGGTGCGTTGGCGCGGCTCGTTGAAAAGGGCAAGGCAAAATCCATCGGCTTTTCTGAAATCGCCCCAAGTTCGCTGCGCCGCGCGGCTGCGGTGCATCCGATTGCGGCGGTTCAATCAGAATACTCCCTTGCCACGCGCGCGCCGGAGCTTGGTCTGATCCAGACCTGCAAAGAGCTTGGTACAGCGCTCGTTGCGTTCTCGCCGGTTGGTCGGTCGCTTCTCACCGATGCGCCGCTGACCGACGAAAAAGTCGCAGACCTCCCGTTTCTGTCCGGCAACCCGCGATTCATGACACCCAACCACGCGGCCAATCTCAAGGCAACCGAGGCCTTTCGCGCCCTTGCGCGGGATATGGGCGAACCGACTGCGGCGGTGGCCATTGCCTGGGTCTTGCATCAAGGGCTGCACATCGTGCCAATTCCCGGAACTCGATCTGTCACGCATTTCACAGAGCTTCTACGCGGCACGCAGATCAAACTGTCCGACGCCGACCAACACCGCATCGAGGCCGTTTTACCTGTCGGGTGGGCGCATGGCGACAGGTACTCTGATGCGCAGTGGATCGGACCAGAGCGATATTGCTGACCCTTCATTCGTTTGCTCAGCTGCGCTTATCTGCCCTGCATCGCGCGGCCTTCGTATGATCTGGCCCGATACCGGCAAGGACCTGCCTGAGAGTGCCAAACAGGGTTGATATGCGAAACCACGCAGGCTATAGCGCAGGCGTCGCATAAGGCACAAATGCCATAAGACAAAGATCGAGCAGGGGTCGGCACGCACCGGCCCTCTTTGTTTTACGGATGCCTTGACCAATCGCCTCACAAAACGTGCGGGCACACACCCCAGACCGGCGGAGACAACCGCACGGCCAGTTAAAGTGATACGTAAAGGAAACAGACGCCACATGGCTCAGAACGCATCTATGGAAGAATTCGAAGCACTTTTGAACGAAAGCTTCGAAATGGACACGCCCGATGAAGGGTCCGTTGTCAAAGGCAAGGTTATTGCTGTCGAAGCAGGCCAGGCCATCATCGACGTAGGCTACAAAATGGAAGGCCGCGTTGATCTTAAAGAATTTGCAAATCCCGGCGAAGCGCCCGACATCTCTGTCGGTGACGAAGTCGAGGTGTTCCTGCGCGCTGCAGAGAACTCGCGCGGAGAAGCGGTTATCAGCCGCGAAATGGCCCGCCGTGAAGAGGCATGGGACCGTCTTGAAAAGGCATACGCAGATGACGCCCGCGTCGAAGGCGCGATCTTTGGCCGTGTTAAAGGTGGCTTTACCGTTGATCTTGGCGGTGCCGTGGCCTTCTTGCCCGGCTCTCAGGTTGACGTGCGCCCGGTACGCGACGCTGGCCCGCTCATGGGGCTCAAGCAGCCGTTCCAAATCCTCAAGATGGACCGCCGCCGTGGCAACATCGTTGTCTCGCGCCGCGCGATCCTCGAAGAGTCCCGCGCCGAACAGCGCGCAGAAGTTATCGGCAACCTCACCGAAGGTCAGGCAGTCGACGGTGTCGTCAAGAACATCACCGAATACGGTGCCTTCGTGGATCTTGGCGGCGTTGACGGCCTGTTGCACGTCACGGATATGGCATGGCGCCGTGTGAACCACCCCTCCGAGATCCTGTCGATCGGCGAAACCGTCAAGGTTCAGGTCATCAAGATCAACAAGGAAACCCACCGCATCAGCCTTGGCATGAAGCAGCTGCAGGAAGATCCATGGGATCTGGTAGCTGCCAAGTATCCGCTGGAATCCGTGCACACAGGTCGCGTGACCAACATCACCGATTACGGCGCGTTTGTTGAGCTTGAGCCAGGTGTTGAAGGTCTGGTCCACGTCTCGGAAATGTCCTGGACCAAAAAGAACGTGCACCCGGGCAAGATCGTTTCGACCTCTCAGGAAGTCGAAGTCATGGTTCTGGAAATCGACGGTGCCAAGCGCCGCGTGTCGCTGGGCCTCAAGCAGACCATGCGCAACCCATGGGAAGTGTTCGCAGAAACACACCCCGAGGGCACAGAGGTCGAAGGCGAAGTCAAGAACATCACCGAATTCGGTCTGTTTGTTGGCCTCGACGGCGACATCGACGGCATGGTGCACCTCTCCGACCTGTCCTGGGACGAGCGTGGTGAAGACGCGATCCAGAACTACCGCAAGGGCGATATGGTTCAGGCCGTTGTCACCGAAGTGGATGTGGAAAAAGAGCGTATCTCGCTGTCCGTCAAAGCCCTTGGCGGTGACAAGTTTGCCGAAGCGGTTGGCGGCACCAAGCGCGGCTCTGTCATCACCGTTCAGGTCACTGCCATCGAAGATGGCGGCATCGAAGTGGAATATGAAGGCATGAAATCCTTCATCCGCCGCTCTGATCTGTCGCGGGATCGTGCCGATCAGCGCCCCGAGCGTTTCAATGTCGGCGACAAGGTTGACGTCCGCGTGACCAACGTGGACAGCAAGACCCGCCGTCTGGGTCTGTCGATCAAAGCGCTTGAAATCGCGGAAGAGAAAGAAGCGGTTCAGCAGTACGGCTCGTCCGACTCTGGCGCATCGCTTGGCGATATTCTGGGTGCCGCCCTCAAGGGCGACGACTAAACCCGATTTCGATTGTGAAACACGGCCCCTCGCGTCACCAGACGCGGGGGGCTTCTTTTTTTGGCGATTTTCTGCGCGTATTTTTCAAGGCCTTGTTTAGGCAGAGTTTTGTCGCCACGGTATGGTTATGACAAATGCTTTCACGTCCTCTGGGCTTTTTGGTGATATGTTCCAGGATCCGGCGATTGCCGCACAGTTTGCGGCGTCTGTGGTCTTGCAACATGCCGTGGTTTTTGAAACGGCCTGGACGGAAACGCTCCTGTCTCTTGGGGCCATCACGCCCAAGGATGCCAAGACCGCCTTGGCGGCGTTGCGGGATTTTGACCCGGATCTGGAGGCCATTGCCTCAAGCAGCGATATCAATGGCTTGCCGGTGCCGGGTCTGGTTGACCAGATGCGCGCGGGTCTTAAGGAACCGAATGCCAAAGCGATCCACACAGGCACCACAAGCCAAGACGTTCTCGACACGGTCCTTGTGCTGACATTGATGGATGTCTTTGATCGGCTTGAAGCGCGCTTAATCAGCGTCATTGCGGTGCTGGCGCAACTGGACAAGGACGCTGACGGAACCCTGATGGCGCGGACACGGATGCAAGCCGCGTTGCCGCTTCCGGTGTCCGTCCGCTTGCAAAGCTGGGCCGCCCCGTTGCGCGATCACCATGAACGCCTGCACGGCTTGCGCGCCCATGTCGGTCAGGTGCAATTGGGCGGACCAGTGGGATTGCGCGACGTGCCGGACGGGCAGGGGGATGCGGCAGCCACCGAATTGGCGCGTCGTCTGGGATTGCGGATGGGCCCGGTCTGGCACAGCAATCGCACACCTATTCTGGATGTCGGCCATTGGCTGACACTTGTGACGGGATCGCTTGGAAAGATGGGTCAGGATATTGCGCTGATGGCGCAGCAGGGGATTGACGATATCAAACTTGCCGGCGGGGGCGGATCATCCGCAATGCCGCACAAAGCCAATCCGGTTTTGGCCGAGGCATTGGTCACACTGGCCCGATTTGTTGGCGCGCAGCAAGGCGGGTTGACGCAAGCAATGATCCACGAACAGGAAAGATCGGGCGCAAGCTGGGCCTTGGAATGGATGCTGTTGCCTCCGATGCTCGAAGCGACGGGCGCTGCATTGCGTCATGCAGAAACCCTGCTTGGCCAGATCGAGAGGATCGGATCAAACCGCGAGGCTTGAGTTTCAACAATACTGGTCAGACCGCTTGCAGGTCTCGAATGTGACATCTTTCCTGGGGCGCACGGCAATCAAGTAATCAACCGTCCCCGCCCAGTTCGTCCCAAATGTCTTCAATCCAGCGCTTGATGACCTGCGCCTCGTGCCAGCGATTGGACATTTCGCGCCCATCCGGGCCGGTCATCGCGTATTCCGGCGGGCCCAATTCGCAGACGAAAATGCAGTCGCCGGAGGAATTGCGCAATCGCCAGTCCGCCAAACCTTCGCGCCACCATGTTTTGAACAGGTCGACCCATTTCTGATGCTGGGGAAAATCGAGTTGCACTTGAATTTGCTGTCGGCTCGCCACGCGGCCCTGAAAGCTGTCAGAGCGTTTCAAAATCCGCGAGATCAGACCAAGGTCATGTCCGGACATCGGGAACCAGAATTCCCGATCTACAACATAATGCGAAAGATCGGCACATAGCCGCATTTCCGGTATCCGCTCCAGCAATTGAAGCGTCACATACAGATCGTTGGTGATGCAGTTGCGATGCGTTTCAAACTGGATCGGAACGCCAATGCGATCCGACATTGCCATCCAGGTGTCGATCACCGGCACCATGTCATCCAGCGCAATCGGCATGACCTGACCGATCACATCTACAAATGGAGCCCCGAAATCGGCCGCCATATGCAGCGTGTCGTCCAGACTTTCCATGGTTTTCGGAAACGCCACGACAAGCGGCGTCAGTCCGTTGGCCTGCAGAAACGGTCGAACCGCATGGGCCACCGCCACGTCTGACGCACCCAGATCAATGGCCATGCCATCAAATCCGGCCGCCGCGACCATCTCACAGACCTGATCATAAGGCAGTTTGACCCCGCTTTGATCATGTGGCTGCATGGCCCAAAGCGAGGTATAGACCTGAAGCCGTCTCATTCGGCAGGCACGCGGCGGGTGCGCCCGCCCGAGGCCGGAACGATCCATACTTCGTTCATCGGATACTGGCTTTCATCCTGGGCCATCAGTTTTTTGATCACTTCGATTTGAAACTCGATCCATCCCATGCGGTGAACGTCCCCGGCCTTGTGTTCGATCTTGTCATTCAACTCACGCAGCTTCCAGAACGGCACGGCCGGAAAGGTGTGATGGGCGGTGTGATAGGGCATCTGCCAGCACAACCAGCGGATAAATCCGTTGGCCCGTGTCGATCGGGTGTTTTCGAAAATGTCGCTTTCATGGCTCAGGCCCAGATGTTCGATCGTGTTTTGCAACTGGTGGACCGGTTTGGTCAGAACCATCGGGATCAGCCAAAACGTCAGCACCGCCCAACTGCCGGTGATCCATGAGATCAACGCAATCCCGGCGTATCCCGCCAGATGCAGGCGGCTTTCACGGATGACCTTGGCTTCTTCTTCCGGTCGGATAAACGGCTCAACAATGACCCCACGGGCCCGGCGCACCACGCCAAAGACGCGATTGCGCCAGTAGGTTATTCCGCTCAGCCACAGCAGATAGGTTGTCAGCGTATAGGGTTCTCGCACCAGCTCGCCGTCGCGTTCCCAGTCCTGGGTGTGCTGATGATGGGCAAAATGCATGATCTGATCAAAATCGCGTGGAAAAATCTGGATAAATCCAATGATCCGGCCAAACACTTCGTTCAGGACACGGGTCTTGAACACCGTTGAATGGCTAAGCTCGTGCTGCGCGGCGTAGAGGAAATTCAATAAAACACCCAGCGCAAACCCAGTCACCCAAACCCACGCAGTGCCCATGGCCTGCGCATGAAGAGTTGCGACAAGCACAATCGCTCCAACATGGCTGGCCATTTGCAGCGCCCCGCGCGTGTCGGACCGTTCCGACAAACTGCGCAACTCTGCCGGGGTCAGCAATTTGCGGCGCGAAAAACTGGCGTCCATTGATCCCTCCTCTTTATGACATGAAAAGACTGGCCCGGTTCTGATCAAAAGAAAAGCCAAGATTGGCACAAACATGCGGTCCCGTCGTCTTGGATGGCCAGACCTGCTGTCCATTGCTCAATTCGCGGCAACACGATGTCTTGCATTGTGTAAAGCGCAACTTCACCGCACAATGGCGAAAAAATCATCCAGAGGTGAGCAGACCGATGCAGATGAACAGACGATTTTTTGGCCTGGCGCTTGCCAGCTTTACCGTGGCCGGTTGCTCTCGGGGGATGTCCGGAACCGGCACAGGCTCTGTTGCCGGCGGCTTGCCGCCTGATCTCAGGCCCGTGCCAAATGCGCAATATGGGGCGTGGGTTGCATCCTTTCAGGACCGCGCTGCGGCGCAGGGTATTTCTCAGGACACGCTTGCTTCTGCCTTTCGCGGCACCGGGTATCTGCCAGGTGTGGTCAAACGGGATCGCAATCAGACAGAATTCAAGCGTTCACTCGAAGATTACCTGTCAATCGCCGCGTCAGACGAACGCGTTCGCAAAGGCCGCGCGGCTTTTGCGCGGCACCGCAGGACATTGGACGCGTTAGAGCGTGAATATGGCGTCGATGCCCGTATCATTACGGCGATCTGGGGGCTGGAGAGCTTTTACGGGGAACGGCGCGGGCAGGTTCCGGTGATCTCGGCCACCTCTACATTGGCCTTTGACGGGCGACGCGGACGCTTTTTCGAGCAACAGCTGGTGGCCGCATTGCGCATACTGCAAAACGGCGACATTCCCGCGTCGCGCATGACCGGCAGTTGGGCCGGGGCCATGGGACACACGCAGTTCATCCCGACCTCTTATTTACAGTTTGCGGTGGATTATACCGGTGACGGCCGTCGCGACATCTGGTCCGACGATCCAAGCGATGCTTTGGCGTCCGCAGCAGCCTATCTTGAGCGCAATGGCTGGGTGCGCGGACTGCAATGGGGCGGCGAAGTTGGCGCGGGTGGACCAAGCGGCTCCGTGATCCAGCCGCAAGCCGGAGGCCCCCGTTTCAACACAACACGCAATTTCTGGGTGATCAAACGCTATAACAATTCCGATGCATATGCGATTGGCGTCGGGCATTTGGCGGATCGCATCGGCGGGGCAGGGCCATTGCGTGCGCAATTCCCGCCAGACGCGAATGGCCTAACCAAAGCTGACCGGATAAGCTTGCAACAACGGCTCACCTCACGCGGGTTTGACACACAAGGTGCAGATGGCGTCATCGGGTCAAACACCGAAGCCGCCATCCGTGCCTATCAAACCAGCCGTGGGATGCCGGTCACAGGCACACCATCGCAAGCGCTGCTTGATAGCCTGCGCTGATCGTTCAGGCGGTCTGGCGTGCGGATTGACCGTTGGGTTTTGCATAGGCTTTGAGCGTTGCCTCGCAGCCTTCGGCCCATAACATGGTCAGCCAGCGCTCAAAGGCGTCGGTGAACGCGGGCGCGTCGGCCAGAGTGCCATAGAGGCCCGGCTGATTGATCCAGGTCAGAGGGGCGGTGCGCGTATCAATAGCCGCGGCATTCAAAGCCGCCCAATGTGGATCATTTGGTGCAATGACAGTTCCGTCCTCGCGTTCGCCAAAACACATCCGCGCCCATAGCGCCTCGACAAGCGCCAGCCCTTCGACAGTGCCCCCTGCGGCAAGCGCATCACGGAGGCTTGGCACGATAAACCCGGTGTGTCGCGACGATCCGTCAAACGCCACGCGGCGGGTTGTGTCGACAATTCGGGGGTTGGCAAACCGTTGCATGATCAGCCTTAGATACCCGTCCGGCGTACATCCGGGCACCGGTTTGACATATCGCGCGATTTCCTCGGTTTGTACTTTGGTGAACAGCGCGTCTATGGCCGGATGCGCCATTGCGGCAGAGATCGTCTTGATCCCCATGATCTCTCCGGCATTGGCCAGCACTTGATGCCCGCCATTCAACATTCGGATTTTCATGGCCTCGTAATCATGCACATCCGATGTGAGCGTGGCTCCCACTTTTTCCCAGTCGGGCCGGCCCGCGCAGAACGCGTCTTCGATCACCCATTGGCGAAAATTCTCGTGCGTGACAGGCGCTTTGTCATCAATGCCAAGCGATTGGACAATGGCCAGCTCTGTTGGGCCCGTGGCCGGAACAATGCAGTCGACCATCGAATTCGGAAATGTGCAGGTCTCGTCAATCCAGTCAGCCAAATCCGGATCAGACAGACGTGCCAGCCCGACAACTGTTTGGCGCAGAATGGCCCCGTTGCCCTGAAGGTTGTCACAGCTCATCCCGGTGAACGGCCCCAGCCCCGATGCGCGACGGATCTTCAACGCCGCGACCATTGCTCCGAACGCTGTCTTGGGTGTCTCTGGGTTCGTGCCATCATGAAGGATATCCGGATGTGCCGCATCAAACCCGCCAGTTGTGCTGTTCAGGTAATATCCCCCCTCTGTCACAGTCAGTGCAACAATGCGGATATCCGGGTCCGCCATCTTGGCGATCAGCGCCGTGTTCTGCGCTTCGACCGGAACATAATCTATCATAGCGCCGGTGATTTCGACGGACAGATGAGACGGATCAAGCTCAATCAGCGTGGTCAGGCAATCCTGCGCCAACAGCTTTTCGCGTTGCGCCGCATCGGCGGCACGGACCCCGGCCCCGACAATGGCCCAATCCATCGACAGCCCTTGGTCGAACAGCCTGTGCAAGTACCAGGCCTGATGCGCGCGGTGGAAATTACCCAATCCGATATGCACAATTCCCGGCGTTAGCGCGGCACGGTCATAACGTGGTACACGCACATCCGGTGCAAAAGATGCCAGCGTTGCGTTGCTTAATGGTGTCAGCTTATCCATCGGCCCGATCCATATTCAGGCACCGCACGACACCCACCCGGCGCTGCGGACGGTTGGCCGCAGCTGGCGTTCCAACATGACAGGTCATTCGATCCGAAGCCCCTTGTCATCGAACCTGTGGATCTGATCGGTGTGGGGGGTCAGGTAAATGGTATCGCCATGGCGCACCGAAATATCGCCGGTGATCCGCACAGTGACCATGTCGGCCAGCCCGGTATCATGTACGTGGATGAACGTGTCTGATCCCAGATGCTCGGCCACCCCGACCCGGCCTTTCCACAGGCCATCCGTCATCGACACGTCGATATGTTCGGGCCGTATGCCGATTTTTGCGGCATTGTGTTTCTGTGCATCCGCCCCACCAAAGATGTTCATCTTTGGCGATCCGATAAACCCGGCAACAAATTCATTCCGCGGTTTGTGATACAGCTCAAGCGGGCTGCCGACCTGCTCGATATATCCGGCGCGCAGAACGACGATCTTGTCGGCCATAGTCATGGCTTCGACCTGATCATGTGTGACGTAGATCATCGTGGTTTTCAGGCGTTCATGCAGTTCGCTGATTTCCAGACGCATACCAACGCGCAAAGCGGCATCAAGGTTGGACAGCGGTTCATCAAACAGGAACGTCGCCGGTTCGCGCACAATCGCACGACCAATGGCCACACGCTGACGCTGACCGCCGGACAATTGGCCGGGGCGACGGTCAAGATAATCCGTGAGGTTGAGAACAGACGCAGCCCCTTCGATGCGCTTGTCAATCTCGGCCTTGTCCATCCCCGCCATTTTCAAAGGGAAGGCGATGTTCTTGCGCACCGACATATGTGGGTACAAAGCGTAGGACTGGAACACCATCGCAAGGCCACGTTTGGCGGGCACCAGGTCTGTGGCGTCTTTGCCGTCAATCTCGATATGGCCCGTTGTGATGTCCTCAAGCCCGGCGATCAGACGCAGAAGAGTGGATTTCCCGCAGCCAGAGGGGCCGACGAAAACCGTGAATTCACCGTCTTCAATGGTCAGGTCCAAAGGCGGGATGACTTGCACGTCGCCAAAGCTCTTGGTGACCTGCTTCAGTTGAATTTGTCCCATGGGTCAGGTTCCTTACTATCAGGTCTTTATTTCACCGCGCCAAATGTCAGGCCGCGGACAAGTTGCTTTTGGCTAAACCAGCCAAGGATGAGGATCGGCGCGATGGCCATTGTTGAGGCCGCGCTGAGTTTCGCGAAGAAGAGACCTTCGGGGCTGGAGTAGCTGGCGATGAACGCGGTCAAAGGTGCCGCGTTGACGGCAGTCAGGTTCAGCGTCCAGAACGCTTCGTTCCAGGCGAGGATGAAGTTCAGCAGCATCGTAGAGGCAATACCGGGGATCGCCATGGGCGTGAGGATATAGAGCACCTCTTCCTTGAGCGTCGCGCCGTCCATCCGCGCCGCTTCAAGGATCTCGACCGGGATTTCGCGGAAATAGGTGTAAAGCATCCAGACAATGATCGGCAGATTGATCAGCATCATCACAATGATCAGACCCGCGCGGCTGTCCAGCAGACCAAGCTGAATGAACAGCAGGTAGATCGGATAGAGCACGCCCACTGCCGGCAACATCTTGGTGGACAGCATCCAAAGCAGGATGTCCTTTGTCCGTTTGCTGGGCACGAATGCCATCGACCAGGCGGCGGGAACGGCGATGATCAGGCCTATGATGGTGGACCCGCCCGCGATCAGGATCGAGTTCCAGAGGAAGCGGGCATAGTTCGACCGCTCCATCACGACGCCGTAGTTTTCGAGCGTCCAGTCGAAGCCAAGAAAGATCGGCGGGCTGGCGATGGCCTGTGCTTCGGTTTTGAAGCTGGTCAGGATCGTCCAGAGGATCGGGAAGAAAATCAGCAGACCGATCGCCCAGGCAAGGCCCGTGTTGATCAGTTTGCGTTGGGATGTAACAGCGCGGGCCATGATCAGTTGTCCAGGTTCTTGCCAACGATCCGCATCAGGAAGATCGCGACGATGTTTGCGAGAATGATGGCATAGACACCACCGGCTGAGCCAAGTCCGACGTTCTGACTTTCAAGCACACGCTGGAAGATCAGGTAAGACAAAGTGCGGGTTCCGAACGCGCCACCTGTGGTGACGAAAATCTCGGCAAAGATGGCCAAAAGGAAAATCGTCTGGATCAGGATCACAATGGTGATCGCGCGGCCGAGATGTGGAAGAATGATGTACCAAAACCGTTTCAGATGCGGCGCACCGTCCATTTCAGCGGCTTCCAGCTGTTCGCTGTCCAAAGACTGGATCGCGGTCAAAAGGATCAGCGTCGCAAAAGGAAGCCACTGCCAGCTGACGATCATGATGATCGACGGTGTTGCGGCATCCGACAACCAGCTGACAGGATCAGCCCCGAAAAAGCGCCAAAGATGGGCAAACAGACCGTTCACCGGGTCCATAAACATGTTTTTCCAAACAAGGGCAGACACGGTTGGCATGACGAAAAAAGGGGCGATGACCAGAATGCGCACCATGCCCTGGCCCCACATGGGTTGATCAAGCAGGATCGCAAGCAAGATGCCAAGGCACACCGTGATAACCAAAACACCAAGCACAATCACCAGCGTTGTCTGAACGGCGGGCCAGAAGGCGCTTGAACTGACGAAACGCACGTAGTTGTCAAAGCCGGCCCATCCCAGATCGCCACCGCGCAAGGGCAGGTAGGTGCGGAACGAGAACCAGAGTGTCATGGTCAGTGGGACCAGCATCCACCCCAGAAGCAGAACCACCGCGGGGGCCATCATCAGTCGGGCCGCAGATCGCGAAGCCTTCGTCGCCATTGGATACATCTCCTCCGTTGCCAGCCCGCCGCAGGATACGGCGCTGTCACGTTTCGACAACTCGTGTGTGAAATATTGGGGTCTTTGGGGCCAGAGGGCGGCGCAGGACCGCCCTCTGTCGATCAAAGCAGACGCTTAGCGGTAGCCAGCGGCTTCCATTGTCTCGTTGGCGATGGCCTGAGCTTTCTCAAGCGCTTCTTCAACGGTCTGCTGCCCGGCATAGGCGGCAGAGAATTCCTGGCTGACTTCGGTTGCCATGCCTGCGAATTCAGGGATCGCCACAAACTGGATACCGACATAAGGCACCGGATCTACGGTTGGATTTGTCGGATCGGCCGCGTTGATGGACTCTAGTGTCTTTTGCGCGAAGGGCACTTCCTGATACTCGGGCGTGTCATACAGGGACGCACGCGCACCCGGAGGGACGTTTGCCCAACCTTCGTTGGCAGCCACCAGCTCGATATAGTCTTTGGAGGTGGCCCATTCGATGAACTGCTTGGCTTCTGCCTCTTTCTGGGTGCCCGCCGGGATCGCAAGCGCCCAGGCCCAAAGCCAGTTTGACCGCTTTTCAACACCTTCGCTGTTCGGGGCCAGAGCGAACCCGACACTGTCAGCAACGGTTGAATCATCCGGGTTTGTTACGAAAGATGCCGCAACCGTCGCGTCAATCCACATGCCGCATTTGCCCTGCTGAAACAGGTTCAGGTTTTCGTTAAAGCCGTTTGTCGCGTACCCTTCGGGTCCGTAATCGTTCATCAGGTTGACGTAGAAGTTAAGCGCATCTGCCCATTCCGGCTGATCGAACTGCGCATTCCAGTCTTCGTCAAACCAACGCGCGCCAAAAGAATTGCCGGTCACCGTGATGAATGCACCACCTTCACCCCAACCGGCTTTGCCACGCAGGCAAATGCCGTTGATCTCTTCTTCGGGATTGTCCATCGCAGCGGCCGCTTCGCGGATGAACTGCCAGGTCGGTGCGTCCGGCATTTCCAGACCCGCTTGTTCCATAAGGTCTGTGCGGTACATGACCATAGAGCTTTCGCCATAGAACGGGGCTGCATAAAGCGTGCCGTCATGGGACAGACCATTGCGCATTGCAGGCAGGATGTCGTCGACATCATACTCGTCTGACAGGTCGTTCAACGGGACAAGCCAATCATTGGCCCCCCAGATCGGCGTCTCGTACATGCCGATTGTCATGATGTCGAACTGACCACCCTTGGTGGTGATGTCCGTTGTCACGCGCTGACGAAGAACATTCTCTTCCAGCGTCACCCACTCGACCTCGATCCCCGTCTGTTCGGTGAACGTGTCGGTATAGCCCTGCATCCGGATCATATCGCCGTTGTTCACTGTTGCGATGGTGATGGTTTCGGCCTGAGCAGCGGTCGCAGCCATAAGCGCGACGGCGCTTGCCATGCAAAGCGGCGTTTTCAGTTTCATCCAGGTTCCTCCCTTGGTTGGACGTTGAGGCTAAGAAACGACGAAAGTTTACGCGAGTCAATAAATATTTTACGCGCGTAAACTTTGGTTAAATTACGCAGACATACGCAAGAGAAGCCGGGCAGGATACAGGATTTCCTCCCGCGTGCTCAGATGTCCACCGTTCTCGATCATCGTGAAAAGCAATTCGACCGTGCGATTCGAAACAGCCTCGTAATCATGCGCGACGGTTGTCAGGGATGGGCCGGTATAGCGCGAAAACGGATGCCCGTCATGGCCGGCCACCCTGAGTTCACAGGTCTCGTCCTTGCCGACACGCACGCCACATTCGTAACAAGCGGCCAGAAAGCCGATGGCAAGGCGATCATTGCTGCACAATACGGTTCTGGTTGGAAGGTCGCGATGGTTCAACAGGCTCAGACCGGCCTGATACCCGATTTCCTCGAAGCCCCATCCTTCGCCCGGCACGCTGATCACATGCGGTTCCAGATCAAGCCGTTCCATGGAGGCAAGATAGGCGCGCCTGCGTTTATTGGCGTTCGGGTTGGCCGGGTTCGCCATTTCCAGAAAGCAGGGATGCCCGCCGGTGGATTGCAGATAGCTGACGCTTTGAGACACAAAACTGAAATTGTCCGATCCAACAAACGCGTCGCCCAGCCCCTCTAGATTGCTGTCGAACAAGACGGTTGGGACGTCCGAACAGAACGTCTCGATATGCGCCCGATCCGAAATCCGCCCAAGCGGTGCCAGCAAGACACCCGCAGGTTTTTGCAACCGAAGCGTATCAAGAATTTCGTTTTCCTGGTTGCGGTCTCCATGCGCGCTGAACAACACGGGCGAATACCCGGCATCAATCACCTTCCGTTCCAGATTGCGGGCAATTTCGGCAAAGAACGGATCGGCAAGATACGGCACGATGATCCCAATGTTCTTGGTCATGCGCCGGTTCTGGTTCACCGCATAGATGTTCGGCCGGTAATCGTGCTGTGACAAAGCCTTCTCAATCCGATCACGGGTCGACGGGCGTACACTGTCGGGGTCGTGAAAATACTTCGACAATGTCGGTCGGGAGATCCCGCTGAGTGCGGCGAACTCTTCCATGTTTCTGACCTTGTTCGTGTTCATAACCTGGCTTTCTGATCGACGTGTCTGCGGTTGTGTGATGTCGTGTAACCCCGGATTCTTGCCCCTAAGTTTACGCGCGTAAAAGTAGGATTGGTCAACCCAAATCTTCAACGCGCGCATTTTAGCGCTTTTTCACCCTGCTCACGACCATAGATCCAACCCGGGCAGGCGTGGGATTGGCCAGCAATGTCGTCCTGTTGTAAGATTTCATAAAACGATCCGACGGATAAGATCGTCGGACACGGGCAGAGGACACAGGCGCGGAATGAGTGGTATGTTCAGGTTTTTCAGATCGACGCTTGTGCTCGTATGGCTTTGCGCGGCGCTTGCGGTCAGTACGGTTGCCTTGGCGGCACAGGCGTTGACCCTGTCCGCGCAGGTTGCCACCTTGACCACCCATGCCGCCGCCACTGCAGCCAAGCACCGCAAAGAGATGGCAAAAGCGGTGTCCAAGACCAAAGCAAAGGCCCGCCTGCGCCGCATGCTGGTCGCGGTTCCCGTACTGGGCGGCGGGGCCGCGCTTGCGTTCGAGGCGCAGGATTTTCAGGAGTGGAAAACCGACAACCCAAATGGCACCTTTGCTGATTACTCCTGTGAAGTGGCGGTGATCAGCACCGATGTGCTGGACGAAACCCTGCAGGAACTGCCACCCGCGATCCGACCGTCGCGCGACCGTGTGACCGGTTGGTTGGGCACATGCGCTAAAACCGGCCAGCCGATGCAGTAAAACGCACCAAAAATGACAATTTGCGTCAAAGTATTGATAGTTTTGGCGTCGACTCCGCTTAAAAGCCGCAACTTTCGCAAGAGCCGTATTTGCAGAACTCGGTCATGTGCTCTATGTAGTATGAATAGCAGTAATAAAAACAAAACATTGTGCAGTAGTAATGGCAGAAATTGGCAAACAGATTGCGGCGCTTCCCATGCGCTGGACCAAGAGTGGAAAATTTCAGGTTTTGATGGTCACGTCACGCGACACCGGGCGGTGGATTATGCCCAAGGGCTGGACGATGAATGGCAAAAAACCCTGGGCCGCAGCAGAGATTGAAGCTCTCGAAGAGGCGGGCGCGCTGGGCTATATCGGTCATGAAATCATCGGTCAGTACACCTACAAGAAAAAGATGGCTAAAGGGCTGTCGGTGATGTGCGAAGTGGACGTCTACCCGATGATTGTGGAACGTCTGAAACGCAATTGGAAAGAAAGATCTGAACGCAAACGCAAATGGTTCAGCGCCAAGGGTGCCGCCAAGCGCGTGAGTGAACCGGAATTGGCAGAGCTTTTGCAAACCTTGGCAAACAAGCCCGCCAAACAGCCGGTGATCCGGGAGTTTCTGAAAGCCTCTTAAGGGGCTGGTGACCAGTCACAGGGGCTTCCGTAGGTGCCGGTCAATCCACAGGCAAACCGCTTGGTACGGTGTTTGGCCGTCCCATCGGGCGCGACAGGGCGGTTTTGCCGGTCAGGCTTTGCAGGAATGCAACGATGTCATCAATTTCTGCATCGGACAGGGCCACCGGACGCACATCCAGAAACGCCGCCTGACGCCGCATCTCAAGCGCATCCGCCTGAATGATGAAATCCAAATCGTCCAGCCAGGGCACATCCGGCAATCCGGCAAGCTCTGGTGTCCAGCTGTTCCGTGACGTCAGCGGATCTGCCATATGACGCACCATATCGCGCAGGTTGGCATAGGCCCCGTTATGCCCGTAAGGGGCCGTCAACGTCACGTTGCGCAGCGATGGCGTGCGGAACCTGTAGGCATCTTCCAGATCATCTGTCGCCCCCATCCGGCCCACATCGCGTGGCAGCGGGTCCCATTTTCGCGTGCGTCCCGGGCCGAAGGCGGGCAGGGCGACGGCATGAAAGTCCTGATCAGTGAACAAGGGGCCATTGTGGCATTGCACACAATTCGCAGCCCCAAAGAAAAGCTGCCGCCCGCGTTCTGCCGCGGCGGGCAGGGGCGTGCCGTTCACCAGGAAATCATCATAAGGACTGTCGTAATTCGCCCATTCCGTTCCAATAAACGCAGCCAGAGCATTGCCGATCTCGACAATCGTCACCTCCTCGGGCCGGTCGATATGGTCAAACGCCTGAACAAACATCTCGCCATAGGCCGGGATTGTGCGCACCCGTTTGGCGATGATCGGCCAGGCCAGATCAACCCGATTGTTCACCGCGCCGGCAATCTCGTTTTCGCCCACATTGCCGGCCATCTCAAACGGTGCGGTCATCGGAAACAACGCTTGTGCGGCCAGCAATGATCCAAGCCCTTGCGGCAGCCATTCCTCGGCCGGGCTGTCAAAACCGTTGCCATACATGTCAGACGGTACAAGACGGCCATCATGAAACATCACGCGGATGTCTTTGTGTCCAAGGTTCCAAAGCGCGGGGGCGTTGCGTGGGATACGCTTGCGAATTCTGTCCCGGCCATCGCCTGGCGTGCGGTCCGGTCCGAGGCCGACACCGCCTTCACCGATCCCCAATGACAGACCATCTGTGCCACCCAAATCATGATGGTGACAGGTGGCACAGGAAATGTTCTGGTTTCCGCTTAAGACCTTGTCATAAAAAAGCAGTTGACCGATCCGCGCCTGATCCGCATCGAAAGCAATGAAATCCTCTGCCGTGATGGGCTGCGCAATCGCAGCAGGCGCGGCCACGCTACATGCAAAGAGCAAACCCATATGATGTTTCTTCGTACGATTGCCGTTCTTGCCCTGATCACCACCCCGGCGCTTGCCGATATCGAAGATGCGCGCGATCTGATGGAAGACGGCCGCTTTGAAGAGGCTCGCGAGGCGCTTTGGCCTGCCGCTCGGTCTGGCAATGCCGAGGCCGAGGAACTGATCGGTGTCATGTATGCGCTTGGCCTCGGGGTGGAACAGGATTACGTCCGCGCCTTTGATTGGTATCTGCGCGCCGCGATGAAAGGTCATGCCGGGGCGCAATCCGGCATTGGTTGGTATTATGAAACGGGGCTTGGTTTGCCCGCGCCCGATCTGGTGCGGGCGTTTTTGTGGTACCAACTCTCTACCATCGGCGGTGACCCCGACGCGGCCCTCTCGGTTGAGGAGGTGATCAAAAAAATGACGCCGCAGCAAATTGATCATGCGCAAAAGCTCGTGGATGACTACCGGATCTGGCTTTACCCGTTTCAATAAGGCTTACCGCCACCAATAAACGCCACAAGCGGCAGATTTATGGCAAAACCGCTGGTTTTTGCGTTTTCGCCAATGTGGGCGGTCCATGACGCGCGTCGGGTATCACAGATCTTTACGCTGGCCAGGCAACGGCCCCGTGTGCAGCCACATCCTTGACAGCCGCACCCATGCATTGAGGCGACGGCCAAGGACTGGGCATTTACCGCACGAATTTCTTGAACTTGACCCGCGTCGGATTCAGCGCCGCATCTCCAAGACGGCGTTTCTTGTCTTCTTCGTAGTCTTCGAAATTGCCCTCGAACCATTCCACATGCGCTTCGCCTTCAAACGCAAGAATATGCGTACACAGCCGGTCCAGAAAGAACCGGTCGTGAGAGATGACCACCGCGCAGCCCGCGAAATCCGCGATGGCGTCTTCCAGGGCGCGAAGCGTTTCCACATCCAGATCATTGGTCGGTTCGTCAAGCAAAAGGACATTTCCGCCCTCTTTCAAAAGTCGTGCCATGTGAACGCGATTGCGTTCCCCGCCGGACAATTGACCAACCTTCTTTTGCTGGTCCCCGCCTTTGAAATTGAAGGCCGAACAATACGCGCGCGAATTCATCTGCGCATCACCCAGTTCAATAACCTCGGCACCGCCGGAAATGGACTCCCACACCGTGGCATTCGTCTCAAGATCATCGCGTGACTGGTCAACATAAGCGAGTTGTACGGTGTCACCGTACGAAACGGACCCTTCGTCAGGTTCTTCTTGTCCCGTCAACATCTTGAAAAGTGTCGATTTACCCGCACCGTTGGGGCCGATCACGCCGACAATGCCGCCCGGTGGCAGGCTAAAGGACAAATCCTCGATCAACAGCTTGTCCCCCATGGCTTTCTTCAAGCCATTAACCTCGATCACCTTTGACCCAAGCCGTTGACCATTGGGAATAATAATCTGGGCACGCCCGAGTTTCTCGCGCTCGGACTGGCCTGCCATTTCCTCATAGGCCTGGATACGCGCTTTGGATTTGGCCTGTCGCGCCTTCTGGCCCTGCCGCATCCATTCCAGCTCGCGCTCCAGCGTCTTTTGCTTGGCCTTGTCTTCGCGGGCTTCCTGCTCCAGCCGTTTGGCCTTCTGCTCAAGCCACGCGGAGTAGTTGCCTTCATATGGAATGCCACGCCCCCGGTCGAGTTCAAGAATCCAGCCAGTGATGTCATCCAGGAAATACCGGTCATGGGTCACGACCAGGATTGTGCCTTTGTATTCAATAAGATGGTTCTGCAACCACGCAATGGTCTCGGCGTCCAGGTGGTTGGTCGGTTCGTCCAAAAGCAGCATGTCCGGCGCTTCCAGCAACAGCTTGCACAGCGCCACGCGGCGCTTTTCGCCACCTGACAAAGAGTTGACATCCGCCTCATCTGGAGGACAGCGCAAGGCCTCCATCGCGACGTCAATCTGGCTGTCCAGATCCCAAAGGTTGTTGGCGTCAATTTCGTCCTGCAACGCAGCCATTTCGTCGGCGGTTTCGTCCGAATAGTTCATTGCCAGTTCGTTGAACCGGTCAAGTTTGGCCTTTTTCTCGGCCACGCCCAGCATAACATTTTCACGCACGTTAAGCGCGCCATCCAGTTGCGGCTCCTGCGGCAGATAACCGACTTTGGCACCCTCAGCCGCCCAGGCTTCGCCCGAGAAATCGGTGTCCAGACCTGCCATGATTTTCATCAGCGTCGATTTACCCGCACCGTTAACGCCGACGACACCGATTTTCACACCGGGAAGAAAGCTTAGGCGGATGTTTTCAAAGCACTTCTTACCGCCAGGATAGGTCTTGGAGACACCTTCCATGTGGTAAACATATTGATAGGCAGCCATGCTTTTCGTCCTTCACAACTTGGGTTTGACGCACAGATACACGGGCGTTTGATGCCGTGCAATCATGCGGGTTTGCGGTTTCTTAGGAATTGGCGCGTAACGCTGTCGGGATCATTGATCTGAGGGGTGGTTTATACCGTCATGCCAACGGATTGGCTCGTAATCGCTTGGGTTCACGCCCTCGATCGCACCCATGTTTATACCGTATTCATTTGGGTTAGATCGGCGTTGATGATGCGTGTAAATCCCGCATGTCTTGCAAAAATGATGCTTGGCTGTATGCGTGCCAAAGCTGTAGATGCTCAGATTTTCGGCACCCTTTATGATCCGAAGCTGGTTCAGCGGCACCGACAGCGTGGGCGTGCCCCGCCGCTTGCAAAACGAACAATCGCACCGCGCCGCGTTCTCAAGCCGGTCGCTGGGGTAGGCCTCCAACTCAACTGCGCCACAATGGCAGGTGATTTTCACCGGGCGTGTCATTTGCGTTTGACCACCGGAATCCGAGAGCGTGACACTCTGTACTTTGCCGCAGGATGCGCCGGGTGGCCGTCGGTGCGGTTCCAAAAGCGTATCGCACCCAGCCTGAGCCACACTGGAATTGTCAGTCCAAGACCAATCACAAACCCACCGACATGCGCCCAATATGCGACGCCGGCCTCGTCCGCTGCGGACCCGAACCCGCCAAAGACCTGCATCGCAAACCAAAGTCCCAACATGATAAAGGCGGGGATCGGGAAAATCTTGAAGAACACAACAATGATGATCAGAATATCAACCTTTGCTTTGGGAAAAAGCAAGAGATACCCCCCCATAACGCCGGCAATCGCCCCGGACGCGCCCACAGTCGGCACCGGAGACCCCGGCGCAGCAATGTAGTGGACCAGCCCGGCCCCAATTCCGGCGATGAGGTAGAAAACTGCAAAGCCAAGATGCCCCATCTTGTCTTCCATGTTGTCCCCGAAAATGAACAGGAACAGCATGTTTCCCAGCAAATGCATCCATCCGCCATGCAAAAACAGCGAGGTAAAGAACCCGGTCCAGCCTTGCCCGTCACTCACCAGTGCAGGGATCAGCGCCCAATCAAAGTAAAACCGCATGATCGCGCGGTCATCCTGCATCAGCGTCCAATAGCTAAGAAAGATGCCAACATTCGCGACAATCAGGGCATAGGTGACATAGGGTATGCGGCCCGATGGATTGTGATCGCGAATTGGAAACATGACGCGACAGTTGTTGCGATTGAGGGGCGCGTCAAGACACGCCGCTCAAGAGTTGGGCATTTCCGCCCGATGCCGTGGTGTCCACACAGACGTGGCGTTCCCGTACGGCATGTCCGATATCGGGCAAGCCGGTAATCATTGGGAGGATTGGACCGCGACGACGTGCAAGCGCGTTGCGATAGGTCCGTCCCTCTTGTGGATTGCCCCACCAGATCACAGCGCTGACATCCAGAGTGACAAGCCACTCTGCGTCAATAGCGCCTTCGGCAACAACCGCGCGGCCTCCCAGATTTTGGACGGACTGTGCCTGCGCCTTTGCAGCGGCCAGTCCCGGCCCAAGACATAGAATTGGGTCGCGGGACGATGTTGTCAGAACGTTTGACTCACCGGTGGGTCCTGGCAAGCTATGTGCTTGCACCTCTGCGGCGGGGGGCATTTGGGCCAAAGCTGTCTTCAGACGATCCAACGTGTCGGCACCGTCCCAATCCTCGGGTGTCAACTGGGGGTCGTGCAGGCGAAAGCGATCAAGATAATGCGGTCCGCCTGCCTTGGGGCCGGTGCCGGAAAGACCCTCTCCTCCGAAGGGTTGGCTGCCAACGATGGCCCCGATCTGGTTGCGGTTCACATAGATATTTCCGGCCTCGATACGGTCGGAAACATGCTGAACCCGGTCGTCAATCCGAGTTTGCAGGCCAAAGGTCAGCCCGTATCCCGTGGCATTGATGGCGTCGATCACCGCGTCGATATTATGCGCTTTGAACGTGGCAACATGCAGGACCGGTCCAAAAATCTCGCGCTCCATATCGGCGATGCCGGTCACTTTGATCAGTGTCGGAGGAACAAATGTCCCGGCCTCAGGCACAGCAAGCCGGTGCAGGACGCGCCCTTCGGCTTCGGCGGCATCAATGTAGGCGATGATCCCGTCCCGCGCGGTGGTGTCGATTGCGGGGCCCACATCCGTGCCATAGGTCCACGGATCATCAAGCACCAACGCGTCCATTGCGCCGGTCAGCATTTTGATGAAATCTGGTGCAATGTCGTCTTGGACGTAAAGACAACGCAATGCGGAGCAACGCTGTCCGGCGGATTGGAAGGCTGATTCGACAATCGCTTGAACCGCCTGTTCCGGCAGCGCCGTGCTGTCGACAATCATCGCGTTCAGGCCACCGGTCTCGGCGATAAAGGGCGTACCCGGGGCCAGGTGTTTCGCAATGCTGTGATGGATGATCTGGGCGGTTTCGGTCGACCCGGTAAACGCCACGCCCGTGACGGCGGAATGGGCGGTCAGCGCGGCACCGACGTCGCCGGCACCGGGCAACAGTTGAAGTGCTGATATCGGCACACCGGCGTCATGCAACAGCTGGGTGGCGCGGTAAGCAATTAACGGTGTTTGCTCGGCCGGTTTGGCCACGACCGCGTTGCCCGTTGCCAAAGCGGCTGCGATTTGGCCGGTGAAAATGGCCAATGGGAAATTCCAGGGGCTGATACACGCAAACACGCCACAGGGCGGCGCGCCTTCTGCGCGGGCGGCATAGTAGCGCAAAAAATCTACGGCTTCGCGCAGCTCTGCGATGGCATCCATATGGGTTTTCCCGGCCTCTCGTGCCAGCAGGGCAAACAGTTCTCCGTATGTCTGCTCATAAAGGTCCGCGGCCCGGTTCAAAACCTGTGCGCGGTCCCTGGCGGGGGCATCCCATGTCTTGGCTGCGTCACACGCAAGGCGGACGGTGTCGGGATTTGACCAAGCAACCGTGCCCACGGTGTCTTTGGGGCGCGCCGGATTGGGGATGTTGTCGCGTGGGCCAGGAGTTTGATCAGCGGCAATCAGCGGCTGTGCCTGCCACTGATGCTGCGCAAACGGCGCACGCGCCTGTTCAAGTGCGGCGCGTGTCGGGCGATCTGCAAGATCCCAGCCTTTTGAGTTGCGGCGCTCTGGTTCAAAGAGTTGCGGACCGGTCAAAAGCCCGGGCGTGTCATCAATATCGAATGGGTCGGCGGCGACGTGTTCGGCGGGAACATCAGTGTCAACGATCTGGTTCACAAAGGAACTATTGGCCCCGTTTTCCAGCAAGCGGCGTACCAGATAGGCCAACAGATCGCGATGTGCGCCAACAGGTGCATAGATGCGGCAGCGGGTGTGCTCTGCGTCTTTGACGATGTCATGCAACGCTTCGCCCATGCCGTGCAGGCGCTGGAATTCGAATGAGGACCGGTCTTCCGCCATATGAAGGATGGCCGCGACCGTGTGTGCGTTATGCGTTGCGAATTGCGGGTAAATCCGATTGGTCATGCCAAGCAGTTTGCGTGCGTTGGCGATATAGCTGATGTCAGTGTGATGCTTGGCGGTGAAGACCGGAAAGCACGGCAAACCGGCGACCTGTGCCTGTTTGATTTCCGTATCCCAATAGGCTCCTTTCACAAGGCGCACCATGATTTTTCGGTCAAGGCGGTCGGCCAGTTCATACAGCCAGTCGATCACATACCCCGCACGTTGCCCGTAGGCCTGCACCACAACACCAAAGCCGTCCCAGCCCTTCAGCGATGGTTCGGACAGGACGGCTTCGATCACGTCCAGCGAAACAGACAGACGGTCGGCCTCCTCGGCGTCCACGTTCAGCCCGATACCGGCGGAGCGTGCCAACTGTGCCAGGGTGCGCAGGCGCGGCACAACTTCTTCCATGACCGTCTGGTGCTGCATATCTTCGTACCGCGGATGCAGCGCCGAAAGTTTTACCGATATGCCGGGATTGTCGCGGATGTCCTGGGATGTCGCGGAGTCTGCGATTGCGCTGATCGCGCGCGAATAGGACAGGTGGTAGCGCCGTGCGTCGGCGTCGGTCCGAGCCGCTTCGCCAAGCATGTCGTAGGAATAGGTATATCCCTGCGCTTCCATCTTGGCGGCGCGCGTCATGGCGGATTTGATCGTTTCTCCCAGCACAAATTGCGCGCCCATCTCTTTCATTGCGCGGCCCACGGCCGTGCGGATGACCGGTTCTCCCAGTCGCTTGATCGCTCCGCGCAGGTGGCCAACCGGACCCGGCGTGTCGTCCTGCAAGACCTTCCCCGTCAGCATCAGCGCCCAGGTGGACGCATTCACCAACGGCGACGTGCTTTCGCCCAGATGCCTGGCCCAATTGGAGGGTGCGATCTTATCCTCGATCAAAGCATCAATCGTTGCCGCGTCTGGCACCCGTAACAACGCCTCGGCAAGACACATCAACGCAATGCCTTCATCGGTGGACAGGCCGTATTCGCTGAGGAATACCTCCATCAGACCGGGGCGGGCATCGTTGCGAATGTCTGTGACCAGCTGTGCGGCGTGTTGGGTGATCTGTGTGCGATCTGATCCAGACAAAGCAGCCGTCGCGCGCAGTTCGGCAAGGACATTTTGTTCGTCTGCATATGTATTGGCGTCAATCGCAGTGCGGAAACCAAGGGGCGTGTCACGAGTCATGGCAATCTCCAGTCAGATAGCCTTCAGTATCGCGAAAATTACAGTTATAGGGACGGATATTTTGCGATATGCAGTTAGAATGATCTGATTTATGTGCGAAAGGCGGGCGAAATGGACATTTCAGAGCTTGACAGATTCGACCGCGCGATCCTGCAGGAAATGGCACGGGATGGGCGCATCTCGATCGTTGACCTGTCAAAACGGATCGGGTTGTCGAAATCACCAACCCAGGCCCGGCTTCGGCGGCTTGAGGAGGCTGGCGCAATTCAAGGATATCGCGCCATGCTTGATCCGATCCGTTTAGGTCTGGATCATATCGCTTTTGTCGAGGTCAAACTGACCCATACCCGTGAAACGGCGATTGCTGCCTTTAACGAGGCGATTGCGAAAATTCCAGAGATCGAACAGGCGCATCTTATAGCTGGCAACTTTGACTATCTGCTCAAGGTCCGCACCGCAAATATGCGGGAATACCGACAAGTGCTTGCTGACAAAATTTCGACCTTGCCCCATATCGCGGCCACATCCACCTATGTGGCGATGCAGGCGGTCAAGGAAGATGCTTTCGCGACTGTGACTTGACCCGGTGCTTGTGGCGTGGCGAAGTGCTGTCATGCGATATGCACTTTTGATCCCCGCTATATGTGCCGCCCAGATCGCGGCGGCGGATGGGTGCCCGGTTGCACCCGATCATACTGACGCTTTGGATCAGCTATACAGCCAGGTTCAGCAGGCACCGAACGAAATGGTCGCCCGCACCTTTTCGCGGCAAATGTGGGAGCTTTGGCTTGATGCGCCGGATGAGCCGTCGCAGTCGATGCTGGATGAAGGGATGCGCGCCTTGCGGGTGGGCGATTACCTGCGCGCCACGGATCGTTTGGACAAGCTTGTGTCCTATTGTCCGTTCTACGCCGAAGGGTACAATCAACGCGCGTTTGTGAATTTTCTGCGTGGCGATTTCGAAGCGGTGCTGCCTGACGTGGACCGAACACTTGAACTGAACCCCCGGCACACCGGCGCGCTAACGGGCAAGGCGATGACCTTGATCGCTTTGGGCCGCGATGCAGAGGCGCAGCGTGTTCTGAAAGAAGCCGTTTCGCTGAACCCCTGGTTGGGCGAACGCGCGTTGATCACAGAGCCGGATGGCGAAGACCTTTGACACCGCTTTTGCGTTAACGAAAAATTGCCGGTTTCCGTGCATTGTTTTCAGGCTTTTCGCCGTTTAGGGATACAGCAATGCGGGCGTGATGGAATGGTAGACATATCGGACTTAAAATCCGAAGGCCTTAGCGCCGTGTGGGTTCGAGTCCCACCGCCCGCACCATCCCCATTTGTGCAACCGCGCGGGTCGCTACTTGTGCACAGGTTGGGTTCGACCGTATGTGCATATCACACAAGACAGATAACTGGCACAGGCCAAGGGTGAGAGACCGCAGCTAGGTTACTGTTTTGCGTACCATGTCCCAGTAGATCATTTCCACCTGATCCTGAGACAACCGCCCGCCACTGCGATACCAGGTGTTCACACCGGTCAACATTGCGATGATTGCCAGCGTGGCGATTTTTGTGTCTTGCACATCGAATACACCTTTCGTGCGCCCCGATTGCAGGATTGTTTCCAATTCGCGTTCATACTGCCGCCGTAATCCCTCGATCACTTCAAAGTTCTCGGCCGTCAAATTGCGCAGTTCCATATACGAGATAAAAACTGCCTCTGGTCGCTCCAGATGAAACCGGATGTGAAATCGCGTGAACGCTTCGAGCCGCGCGTGCGCATCGCTGCTTTGGTGCTGCCGGGATCGAGCGTCCAACAGGTCGTCCATGTGGCCTTTGAGCAGGGTAAACAGCAAAGACTGTTTGTCAGGCGTGTAATTGTAAAGCGCGCCTGCCTGCACGCCGACATCCTTGGCGATCTGGCGCATGGAAACAGCGGCATAGCCATGTTGTGCAAACAGTTTCAGCGCCGTCTCGCGGACGCGCGGACCCGTGATATCCGAATGAGATCCTGCTGTGCGTGCCATGTCCAGAGCGTAACTGAACAAGCGTTCAAATCAAGCCCGTGCTTGCGTGATCCCGACAGCTGCGTCATGACGGGGCTGTCTCGGTAGGAGCAGTTCGATGTGGCGCGTGTGGATCGTATTGGGTGTTACAGTCAGCGCATGTGCGCAGTTTCCGGACGTGGACGCAGCGCTCGCAAAGGGTAATTCCGACGCCGAATATCCCGAGTTGCTTCCGTTTGAAGCACTTTTGTCCGCCGAAGACCCGAAATTGCCCGATACCGAGGACGCGGCTTTGCAAGCGCGTGCCGATGATCTGCGCAGGCGCGCCGAAGGGTTGCGGCCTGCGGTGATTGATCGTGACACCCGAGAGCGGATGGAGGACGGGGTTCAACAACCCTGACAGGCCCCGTTGCAGGCGCTACGCCAAGGCGCTATTGCGGGCAAAACCACGCTGGATTTCGAAAAGGAATGCTCTCGATGACTGAACCTCTGCGTCTTGGAATTGCAGGTCTGGGCACCGTTGGTGCGGGCGTTGTCAAGATTGTTCGCCAGAAAGCCGCGTTGCTCGAAGCGCGCGGCGGTCGGCCCATTGCGATTTCGGCCGTTTGCGCGCGCAGCCGCGTCAAGGATCGCGGCGTGCCGTTGGACAGTTACGCCTGGGAAGACGATCCGGTCGCTTTGGCACAGCGTGACGACGTCGACGTGTTTGTTGAATTGATGGGCGGCAGCGATGGCCCGGCCAAAGCCGCAACCGAAGCCGCATTGCGTGCGGGCAAAGATGTGGTGTCGGCCAACAAGGCGCTTTTGGCCCATCACGGTCAGGCGCTGGCTCAAGATGCCGAGACATCTGGCGCGGTATTGCGCTTTGAAGCGGCGGTGGCCGGGGGAATTCCCATCGTCAAGGCGCTGACCGAAGGGCTGGCGGGCAATGATATCGAACGGATCATGGGTGTCATGAATGGCACCTGTAATTACATCCTGACCAGAATGGAATCAGCTGGTCTGACCTATGAGGAAGCTTTCGCAGAAGCAGATGCGCTGGGATATCTTGAGGCTGATCCAGAGCTGGACGTAGGCGGTATCGATGCCGGTCACAAGCTGGCGCTTTTGGCGTCGATTGCGTTTGGCACGCAGGTTGCGTTTGACGCGGTAGAGCTTGAAGGTATCGGCCGGGTCAGCATCGAAGACATCCGGCAAGCCGCCGATATGGGCTACAAGGTCAAGCTTCTTGGTGTTTGCCAACTCACGGGGCGCGGGCTTGAACAACGGATGTCGCCATGCCTGGTGCCTGCGACATCGCCTTTGGGGCAGTTGGATGGCGGGACCAACATGGTTGTGGTCGAGGGCGACCAAGTCGGGCAGATCGTGATGCGTGGGGCCGGAGCGGGCGAAGGCCCGACAGCCAGTGCGGTTCTTGGCGATGTAATTGATATCGCGCGCGGAACGCGGGTGACGACATTTGGGCAGCCGTCCAGCACTCTGGTCCAGGCGGATGCGGCAAAGACCGCCACTCCTGCCCCTTATTATCTGCGGCTTTTGCTGCTTGATAAGCCGGGGGCGCTTGCCAAAGTGGCCGCGGTGCTGGGCGAGGCGGGTGTGTCGATCAACCGGATGCGCCAGCGCAGCCATGATCAGGACACCGCGCCTGTCTTGATCGTGACGCACAAAACCACCCGCGCTGCACTGGACAATGCGCTGTCGGCGATGGTCGGCACAGGCGTGGTTGAGGGCGATCCGGTGGCGCTGCGAATCGAACAGCTCTGACAGCGGTAGCGCAACCATCCTTGCCAGCGCAGGGGCCGGCGCTTAACACGCCGAAGGCATGACCATATTCTGACTGGAGACTTTTATGACCACGCGCTCTGATTTCAACGACCGCATGTTGTCCCTTGGACTGGCGCGCGTGGCCGAGCAGGCCGCAATTGCAACCGTCGATCTGATTGGTCGCGGCGACGAAAAGGCTGCAGACCAAGCCGCGGTGAACGCGATGCGCGAACAGCTGAACCTGCTGGACATTGCCGGTGTTGTGGTTATCGGCGAGGGAGAGCGTGACGAAGCGCCGATGTTGTATATCGGCGAAGAAGTCGGAAGCGGCAACGGGCCGGGTGTCGACATCGCCCTGGACCCTCTGGAAGGCACAACGCTGACTGCGAAAGACATGCCAAACGCGTTGACGGTGATTGCAATGGGGCCGCGTGGCTCGATGCTTCATGCTCCGGATGTGTATATGGAAAAGCTGGCGATCGGTCCGGGATTTGCCCCGGATCTTGTGACCCTCGACATGTCGCCCCGCGAACGGGTTGCCGCTTTGGCCAAGGTCAAAGGCTGTCGGGAACGCGATATCACGGTCTGTGTGCTTGAACGCCCGCGCCACGAAGAGATGATTGCCGAAATCCGGTCGACCGGTGCCGCAATCCGCCTGATCACCGATGGTGATGTGGCCGGGGTCATGCATTGCGCGGAGCCTTCGCAAACCGGGATCGACATGTATATGGGCACCGGAGGTGCGCCCGAAGGCGTGCTGGCGGCGGCGGCGCTCAAATGTATGGGGGGCCAGATTCAGGGCCGCCTGGTGTTCCGGAACGACGATGAAAAAGGCCGCGCTGCCAAGGCAGGGATCACGGACCTGGACAAGATCTACACGCGTGACGATATGGTCACCGAAGACGTTATCTTTGCAGCGACAGGGGTCACCGGGGGATCATTATTGGCCGGTATCAAGCGCGAGATCGGATTTTACACAACCGAGACTTTGCTGATGCGCTCGAAAACCGGCTCTGTGCGGCGCATGACCTACCGCAATCCGACACAGTGATGGGTCGCCTGTGACGGGCTATCTGGGCGTTGATCGGTCCCTCACGGGGCGGCGTTGGCGCGGTCCCTCGGCCGAGACGACCCGACATGCCGAAGCGATGGTGCAGCAAACCGGTCTGCCTCCGGCGCTGTGCCAGACACTTGCCCGGCTTGGCGTTCCGGCGGACGATGTTCAGACATATCTTGAACCCACCCTTCGCGCGCTGTTGCCGGACCCGCGCAGCCTTCGAGACATGGAGCAGGCGGCGAAACGGGTGCTGTCGGCCGTGTCGCGGCGAGAAAAGATTGCGATTTTTGCGGATTATGATGTGGATGGTGGTGCGTCGGCTGCCTTGTTGCTGGACTGGTTGCGCCACATGGACCGGACTGCGACGCTTTATGTGCCTGACCGAATTGACGAAGGTTATGGCCCGAATGACGCCGCGATGCAGTCGCTTGCCCGGGATCACGACCTGATCATTTGCGTGGATTGCGGAACCCTGTCGCATGGCCCGATTGCCGCGGCCGTTGGCGCGGATGTGATTGTTCTGGATCATCATTTGGGGGGAGAAACACTGCCCGATGCCTGTGCCGTGGTCAATCCGAACCGTCAGGACGAAACGGGTGATCTGGGTCATCTCTGCGCGGCTGGTGTGGTTTTTCTGACCTTGGTCGAAGCCGGTCGCCAATTGCGCGTGGCCGGGCAGGCCGGGCCGGATTTGATGCGTTTGCTGGATCTGGTTGCGCTGGCGACGGTTGCGGATGTTGCGCCGTTGACGGGTGTGAACCGTGCGCTGGTGCGCCAGGGACTCAAGGTGATGGCGCAGCGCGCGCGCCCCGGTCTGGTTGCGCTATCGGATGTGGGGCGTCTGGATACGGCCCCTAAATCCTATCATCTGGGCTTTGTCCTGGGGCCTCGGGTCAATGCAGGCGGGCGCATTGGAAAGGCAGATCTTGGCGCGCGGTTGCTGGCCTGTACCGACCCGAACGAGGCCAAATCAATTGCCGACCGGCTTGATGCGTTGAACACAGAACGGCGGGAGATCGAGGAAGCGGTGCGCGCGCAGGCGCTTGAACAGGCCGAAAATCGCGGCCTTGACGCGCCTCTGGTCTGGGCTGCCGGTGACGGGTGGCATCCCGGCGTGGTCGGCATCGTTGCCTCGCGTTTGAAAGAACGGACCAACCGCCCGTGTCTTGTAATCGGTTTTGAGGGCGACAATGGCAAGGGTTCGGGACGGTCGGTCAGCGGCATTGATCTGGGAGCGTCCATCCAAAAGCTGGTGGCAGAAGGGCTTTTGCAAAAAGGTGGCGGGCACAAGATGGCGGCCGGGCTGTCAGTGTCACGCGATCAGCTTGAACCCGCCATGGCGCGGCTTTCTGAACTTCTTGCCAAACAGGGGGCAGATCAACTTGGGGCATCTGATCTGCGTGTGGATGGCCCGTTGATGCCCGGTGCTGCGACACCTGAATTGATCGAACAATTGGATGCGGCAGGCCCGTTCGGCGCGGGCGCGGCAGCGCCGCGATTTGTGTTTCCCGACGTTCAGATCGGCTTTGCCAAACGCGTCGGGCAGTCACATCTCAAGCTGAGCTTTGGCGATGGTGTGGGCGCGCGGATCGACGCCATTTGCTTTGGGGCGTTCGATGGCCCAATTGGACCGGCGTTGGAGCAACACGGCGGCGCGCGATTCCATCTGGCCGGTCGATTGGAAATAAATGAATGGGGAGGACGCCGCACGGTTCAGCTTCGGTTAGAGGACGCAGCACCCGTCACGCCGCTTTAGATCGGTAAGTGTCAGAGAAATTTGGCATTTTACCCGGATTTAGCGCTGAAACCATGGCTCAAAAAAACAATGCTGCGGGCCAAATTTCCGCTTGCAAGGCCACGCTGGTTTGCCTAGATACACCCCACGCCAGAGCATGGCCCGTTCGTCTATCGGTTAGGACGCCAGGTTTTCAACCTGGAAAGAGGGGTTCGATTCCCCTACGGGCTGCCACTTGCTTTTTTCTTCTTGAAAAACCAGCGCCTTAAAACACGGTTTTGTCCCACCCGCTATCACGGGGGACAAAAGTGAGACACTTTCGTTCTAGTTCTGTCCTCCCATCTTCTTCATTGCCGCCTCAGCGCGGACACGTTGGTTCGCGCCTTTGGTGTATCGCGTGACTTCTTTCGAGGTCTGGTGCCCGGTGATCGCCATGATCTCGAATTCCGTGCAGCCAAGCTCCGCGAGTCTTGCCGCCGCAGCCTTGCGCAGGCCGTGGACACTGCAATGTTTCAATTCGGCTTCATCAGCCCACGCTCGAAACCGATTCCCGAATCCCGCGCTTGTGTATGGGCGCCCGTAACCGTTCACCAGAAACGCCAGATCGCCGGTCGGGCTGGCATCAATGATGCGCTGCAACTCGGGTATGATTGGCAGTTCAAGTTTCACAGGATTCCGGCTCTTGTTCTTCTGTTGCGTGAAGATCAGCCACCCATCGCGGACGTGTTGCCTGCCGAACAGAACAAGGTCAGAACGGCGTTGCCCGGTATAGAGGGCGAGGGCAAGCGCGAGGCGCGCAGTTGTGCCGACAGGGTGTTTCTGTTCGAAGGCTTCGATCTCGTCCAGCGTCCAGGAGTGATACCCTTCGGATTTCGACCGCAGTAGCTCAACGCCTGTCGCGGGGTTCGTTTCGCAGTGGTCATAGTTTACGGCGAAGCGATACAGTTGGCGAAGCGTCTTTATGAGCGTGTTTGCCGCCTCGGGGATGTGCAGCATCTCGTCTCGCACCTTACGAATGGCGCGCGGTGTCAGGTCCGCGAAACGCTTTTCCCCGTCGCCTTTTCGAGCGCAAAACCGTTCGAGGATTGAGCGTCTCGTTTTTTGTGTTCCAGCGCCAAGTTCTGCGAACATCGCTGACTTGTAGTATTGAGCGCAAAGCCAATGCAGCGTGCCCGCGCGCAGAATGCCAGCTTTTGGCGCTGACTTCTTTCGCGGTGCCTTCGGTCCTGCGGCTGCACGCCGGTAGTCCGTCAGAAACTCCGGCGAACCGACTGGACCTCGAAGGTGCACTTTGCGTCCGTTCCGCCGGTAGTAGAGGCGCAAGTTGCCGTGCCGGTCGGTATCCTCCACTACGTATTTCAATTTCATTCGCATCGAATCTCCCTCTGTCATTACCAATCCTCAGAGGTTTCGAGACGGGCATCTTCTGCGCCGCCCGGCAAGTCTTCGATTGCGGAATCGATTTGGCGAACGTCCCACAGGTTCCTCGAATAGATGCGTTTTGCTGCGGGCATGAGCCTGTCCGATACCAGCTTGTCAAAGGTCGTCGGGCTGATACCGCAATAGGCTGCCGCCTCCATGCGAGACAGCATCCGTTTGCAGGGCAAAGGCAGAACACCGGTATCATTGGAAGCGACAGCCATTGTATCAGAAGCCTGACAGACGCACGTTGACCGCACCCGTGCCGGTGCCGGCCGCAGCAACGGCGACGCCCAGTTTCGTGTTGTCGGTTGCAGTGATCGTGGCGAGTTCCACGGAATCGTCCCAATTTATCACGTCGCCAAGCGCCACGTCATCAGCTGCAACCTTGGCGATTTCGAATACGCCGGATGTTGCCACGTCCACGAAAGCGCCGCTTGCAGCATCGCCAAGCGCAATGCCGACGATTTCACCGGCAATGACCGGTGCGCCGCTTGTCACGGTTGCGGGGGCGGGAATGGTCAGGTTGTCCCCACGTTGAATGAAGTTTGTTGCCATTGGATCAGGCTCCTTTGCACGTCTGGAATTGGATCATGCGGGCGCGCTTCTGAGCGCCTGCGATTTCATCAGTGAGTTCGCGGATATACCGGCGCAGTTCTTCGCGCTTTGTTGGGGTAAAGCGAACGGACTCGCCGTTGCTGTCGCGAACCTCCACGGCCTGTTGCCCTAGCAGCAGGTCGTGGAGGGCATTTTCGCCTTCGCCAAGCCGTTCGGCCAAGGTAGCCATCAGCTGTCACCGGGGTTCTTGTATGCGCCGCGCCAGTCGGTCCAGCCGCAGCCGAAGTCGAGGAATGCCCGGTATTCCATGCCAAGCGTGGTCCATGCTTCCTTGCGTTGAATCTGGACGCCCTGCGCGGATTGCAGATAGGCGAATTGCAGCGCCGGAACCCTTTCCGGATCAGCAAACAGCCACCAATCGTTCGAGTCTTCAAGACGCGATTCCACGATCAGTTGCAGGCGCGACGCGAAGGGATTCGTGTCTTCAATCTTCGCCGGATAGATTTCCGCCAGCAGCTGTTCGGCTGCGGTCTCATAGTCTGGCCCGACCAGCAGGAAGCGAGGCTTGGCGTCTACGATGGTTTTGCCGTCCAACCCCTTGGTCTTGCGCATTGCCTGCCGTGCGGAGTCCAGTGCTCCAAGGACACCAGCACTGCCGATCGAGGTACACGCGCCTGCGAGATTGCCCCGCGCGGCGTAGAAGACAGGGTTGCCGTCAGCCATGTTCGGGTTGCTGGTCAGGATCGAGACCAGTTCGTCCGCTTCGGTTTGCGCCGCAGCCTGACCAATGGCAGAGGTCATATCCCCCAGCATGTTCAAATCGTCGTCAATCAGCAGCTTGCGCGAAACCGAAATGGCGCGACCAAAGGTCTTGAGCGACATGGACTCGCCGGTTTCCGCGCGGCTGGTATGGGTGAATTCACCCTGTTCGGACATTTCTTCCAGACGGCCCATCTCGCCCAGGCGAATGGATTGCGACGGCTTGAAGTTGGGAAGGGTGCGTTGCCGTGCCAGACGTTTCAGCGGCGACTCTGCGGCGCGGTAGCTGTCCAGCGCGACCTTGCCCATTGCGTTGCTGACCACCAGCGGGAAGTCGGACGTGCCATGCGCCGCGCGGGTGAAGATTTCATCCGTCGAAAGACCACGGGTCGCTTCACCTGCGCGCTGCAGCGAGTCCAGCGCCATGTCGCGCAGCGTCATGTTCACAAAATCACGGGACGCTTCCGGCAATTCGCCACCCGCCATGCGGAAGGCGACTGCGTCAGCCTGCCGGGTGCGGATCGTTGCCGGATCTTCGCTGGAAACGTGAACACGAATGCGCGGCGCATCGGTGCTGCGTTTCAGCATTTCTTCACGCGCCGACTCGCGGATTTCTTCGTCGGTCATCTCGGCGTCAGCCATGCGGGTTGCCCAGTCTTCTGACAGGCCGCATGCCGTGCGCAGGTTTTCGACCAGTTCTGCCCGGTCGTTGGTTTCATCAAGTGCCATGCTCTTACCTCGCTTTTTGGCATTTGGGTCTGCGGGGATTGCGACAAGCGAAACCTCTTGGATGGTCCATGTCGTCGCGGTTCGGGTTCGGGTGCCTTCGGTGACGCCATCGCGCCACGCGGCGACGCTGTAACCGACGCTGAAACTGGTCAGGGTGCCGTCGCGCACGCGGTCCACGATGGGGGACACGTCCTGCGCGGTGCTGAATGTGAGGTCCGCGACCACGGCCCCGTCTTCCAGCCGGAAGTTGCGGGCGCGTCCGATGGTTGCGGTTGCACGGTGCCGGTCATGGGAGTCCAGCAACGGCACATCGAGGGTTCCGAGATCCAGCGCGGCCGGGTCCAGGACTTCCAGATAAGCGCCGCGCTGGTCACGTCGCCGGACGGGCGTTGCTGTTGCCACGGTTGCCGTGATGGTCAGCGGCCCTTCGGACGCGCCGCCGTGTGCCGTGACCGGCATATGCCGGGTCAGCAGTTCAAGCGTTGTCATTGTCGGATTCTCCAAAGGTGAGGTTCAGCGCGGTTTTGCGGTCGCGGTCTACGGCGATTTCCGAGTCCAGTTCGTCAATAGAGTAGCCAAGGCTTGCCACCGCCTGACGGCGCGACATGAGACCGGCGCCCATGAGTTTCAGCGTGGCTTCCGCGTCTTTAAGCGGGTCCACCCACGGCTGCGCGGGCGGAATCCATTCGACGGCGAACAGGTCGTCATTCAACGCCGCGTCGATTTCACCGGACAGAACGGCATTGGTCATCACGCGCCGCCAGACGGGGTTCAGCAGTTGCGGAACCAGCGTGTGAAATTGGTAGGCTTCGACGTTCTGGCGGAAGCTGACCAGCGCCGCGCGAAGGCTGGAATAGTTCGCCTGCCGCAGATCACCCGTCAGCAGATGTTCCGGCACGTCTAGGCCCGCCGCGATGGTGCGGGTCATGTGCGACAGGAATTCCGCCACTTGCTGCGTTTGCTGCGGCGCCGTCGTGTTGACTTTCCATCCGCCGGGGATCTTGAACATTGCGCCGGGTTCGAGGCTCTGCCCTTCTGCGAACGGTTCGTCGCTGCCATCGTCCATCGCGTTTTCATTGGTCAGAATCACAGACAGCAGCGCCGCGACCTTGGCATTCGTTTGCAGCGCATCCTCAAGGCCATCCAGTTCGGAAAGGCGCAGCAGGACATTCGCCAATGCAGACACGCCACGCACCGCCCCCGGCCCGGTCGGACGATAGACATGCAGCACGTCTTCCGCAGGAATGCGGATTGGCTGCGCGTAGGTCGGGAATTGGTCGGACGGTTTCGCGGGATTCACCCAATAGGCAACGCGCCTTCCGAAGGTGTCCAGTTCGACTCCGTTCGCGATAAGCGCACCGCCCGCGAGGTCGCGGGTCATTGCCATATCCAGCATTTCCGCCGGGATCGCTTGCAGCTGGTCCCCGACCCACCGGAACAGGGCTTCGCCGTCGATACGCTCAGAACGCACCGCAGCGGCTTGCAGCCCGTTGAAGTCCGTCAGTTCTTCCAGATCAGCGCGGCGAGTCCACGCTTTGAAAGCCGCGTCCAGGCGCTTGCGGGTTTCCGGGTTCGGGTGCTGCGACGTTGCCGTAATGCCCGCCCCTACCGCAGCCGTGGTCCAGGCGGTCACGCCCGAATGTGCGAGGGGGTTGTTGGCGGCAAAATGACGGGCGCGGCGCTGCACAGGTTCCCGCGCTGCGGATGCCTCAGCGGCCCAAGGCCCAAAGGACTGCGACCCGCCACCAAAGCGCCGCTGGACGCCTGTTGCAGCTTCATAGGACCGGACAGCCTTCGGCCCTTCGTCGCGGCGTTTGAAAATATCCAAGAGACCCATCAGTGCAGCCCTTCCGGCCGCAGCAGCCGCGCCACCGGCGCAAGCAGGTGGTCCAGCGTCATGGAAACCGCGCACATGGGCAGGAAGCCTTCCGGCGGGTTCGGGAACGGCTGGTATTCATCGCCCCACCGCAACAGGTCCGCGCAGATCAGGCGTTCTTCGGTCTGCGCGCAGCGCCACACATCAAGGTTGAAAATCCAGCTTTCGCCACCGAAGGCGGTTCCGACAACGGCCCGCGTGATGGGATGGGGCGGAAGGTGCCCACCGTCGCGCTTGTATTTCGCATCCCGCGACGCCGCATCCGGGTTCCAGGCGTAACAGGCTTCCGCCGCCCGTGCGGTCACGTCCGAGTCCGAAATGCCCGCGTCATGGAGTGCCGACAGGACAATAGCCGTTGCGGCGTCGTGGAATTCATAGAGGCGCGAGTCCCAGCCGTTTTCCCCGCGTTCCCGTGTGAAGATCAGCCCTTTGCGGGCGTAGGTCTGAGCGCGGCCCCGTGCGAGGTCCAACGGAACTCCCGCCGCTGCGATGCAGTTCGCAACGTCTTTCTTTCGCAGCAATGGCCCGCACTGGGGATAAGCAAAAGGGACAGGTTCAATTTCGATTGTTTCGGCGGTCATGGCGGTATTCCCGATTCGTGGATTTCTATTTAGGAATAATCTGAGCGCCTATTTCTTGTCTCATACTCGTTTAATGTGAAACTCTATGTGGCGAAATTACCTCGTTTTCTCTTGGTTATAGTTTCACATTTATTGTGAAATATATTGCGGTTGTATTTGGAAACTAATTCACGAAACTTCTTGAAACAATGGGTGGAAATACGGCACCTTAAGATTCGCCGGACGGGGCGTCCGGTCGCCAAAGCGGCCGGGTTGTTCTCCCCCGGCGCATCGGGGGCGGGTTTTCAGGGCCAAACGTTTGCCCGCCCCCATCCACCATAGAACCTTGAGGGAAGAAACCATGAAAGCATTGATTCACTTCGAAAAAGACCCAAACGTTCCTTGGCCGGTCGAGGAACGCCGCCAAATGGCTGGGAACCTGTTCACCGAGTCTATGGCGCAAACACGAGATGCGCGGGTCGCCTTCGCCGTCGTTCGCGACTTTATGAAAATGCAGGGGCACGGCGAAATGACGCCGCCCGAATTTGTGGAATGGATGAAGGCAGTTTCGCCGCCATGCGTCTTGCATTGAACACCACAGTAAAGCAGAAAGTCATGCGAAATGGGATAGAACCTTTTTCGCGTTTTTCATGCGTTGACGAAATTGGAAATATCTTATTTCGTCGCCACCGGGCGGGCAGTTTATGACAGGAAAACGGGAAATGATTCCAGAAATACTTTGGGTCGGAAAACCTATGGGAAACCCCCTTGTGTATCCGATGATTATTCAGGAGGGTTCGGCTTGCTTCCGGGCGGCGCTACGCTTCGGTGACTGGCGACGCGGCCCGCTCTGGGACTTTGGAAGTCCCACCTTCGACACGGCGCAAAGCGCCGCACACATGGCCCTTGTTCTTCGCGCCGATGTTCTTTTCGATCAGGGTGACGCGGCAGCCGCTTGAACGTCAAATTTCCTCCACAGTTTTCCAGTTCATATAAGGACAGACGATCTTGGAGGATGTTTCATGAGAACAATTCTTGCTCTCGCTGTTGCGCTGTCTGCCCCGCCTCTATTGGCAAACGAAACATGCGCCGCAATGCATACTATAGCGCAAGACGTCATGTTGAAGCGACAAGATCAACACCCCATGCACCTATTGATTGCTGGGGCAAGGAACGCTTCTGATCGTGCAGCGGGTGAATTGATCGAACAGATTGTGCGAGATGCATATTCTCGTCCCGCGTGGCGATCACACTCTAATCAAGAACGTGCAGCTGCTGAGTTCGCTAACGAGTGGGCAAGGAGTTGTTATCTCGCTGGCGGTTGAAGCTAATTTCCGAGCCACCGACTTTTGACCACAACGGGCGCTTTTTTTGGGGCACCGGGCGATGCCAGTTCGGCTTCACGAGCATCAAGGTTCAAGGCCACCAGCCTCCGCGCAGCCGTCGCATAAACTAGCGTATCAAGCGCTTCATTGCGCCTCCCCGATATCTTGTCCCATTGGCGCACCGGATGCCCGCGACGATACTTCGTAATCAGCTTTTCGGCTGCAATCTGGTCCAGATAGTCCGGCCCCAGTTCATCGGAGTACGTCACGGTCTCCCCGCTCCTAAGCCGCTGGTGCAGGTGCAGCTTGATTGCCTCAGTCCCGATCAAGGCTAGCTTCGTCTGGCGCGACGCCCCCCATGCGAGGTAGGGCTTACCCATGCCCGGCATACCTTTGCCCGCGATCACGCGGCGCGACGTGCGAGGTCGGCAGAACGCATAGACCGCATCGGACCAGTTGCCCGAGTCGATCACAGCGGCGTCGACTCTGAGTTCACCCCCGTTCGGATGCTTGAAGCGGCGCGTCAACAGCTGGTCGAGTTCAAGCCATGTCGCATCTTCCAGCGGTTCGCCCCATACGATCTCATGCGCAAGGACTCGGCAGTTGCCGTCCCGGTCCCATCCGCAAGTCGAAAGCTCAATGCGGTCCCCCTGAATATCCGCACCCGCAGTCAGACAGACAATCTTAGGAAGGATGGATTGAAGGTTGTGGGGGCGTTGCAGCTTGGCGAGTGCCGCCGGGTCGAGGTCGTCGCCTTCGCCGCGCCACGCCTAGGACCGTGTTGACCCATGGCTTGAGCGTCACCGGCCCGCCCCGCTTCGCCTCCACGAATTCAGCCGCCAAGAGCGGCCAAGCGGCGTTGGGCAGGAGCGATGAAAGGGCGTTGATCTTGTAACCGTGATGCCCCCCGAACCTCGGGACGGGTTGCGCGCCAGCGGCCGGCGGTCAGCATCGGTGCCTTCTCGCGGTCTTCCGTATTCGAACCGCAGGACGGGCAGGCCCAGGCCGCAGTCTCGGGACGATCCGGCTGCCACCGAATGTCCTTCCATTCGATGGGGTGATACTCGCCGCAATGCTGACAGGGGCATTCCCACAAGCGCATGTCGCTTCGATTATACATCCGCATGATATGACTCGTGTCCTCATCAACGGGGGTCGAGCCTGCGACGATCTTCCTGTCAGAGAACGTAAAGCTGCGCTTTTCAGCCAATGTGACTGGGTCTCCCTCTCCGCGCGCGTCCAGTTCCCATGCGTCCAATTCGTCCATGAGAATGACTCGGGCAGTCCGGGCGCGAAGGGCGCGCGGTGTCGAGGCGGGAATGAGCGCGAGCGTGCCGCCGGGATAGTGGCGAGACAGCATCGTGTCGCGGCCCCTCGTGTCGGCTTCGAGGGCGGATGCGAGGGATGGGGACGCAGCGAAGGTCGGTTCAATGACAGATGTCATGAGGTATTTCGCATCGGAATCGGTCGGAAGCACGGCTAAGACCGAAGCGGGGTCGTTCACGACATGATGCGCCATGAGCGCGGTTAGCAATTGCGAATACCCGATGCGCGCCGACTTGAGGACGGAAACCCGCTCCACCGCCGGGTCCCCCATCGAGTCGGCCATCTCGCGCTGATACGGGAAAAGCCGCATGAGACCCGGTGCCGCTGCGATCGAGGCGGGCAGGACCACGTTCTTTTCGACCCATTCGGACAGGCGGATCTTGGCAGGGGGACGCAGCGACGCCCACGCTTCCCGCTCGATTTGTGCGAGGTCAGCCATCGTTCACGGTCCTTTTATCGGCAATCTGTTCAAGGGCAAGGCGCAATTCCGCGTCCAGGGTCGCGGCTGCGGCCCGGTCCAGTCCGGCTTGCGTGGCGACGCGCGGCGCGGCTGCCAGCACTGCTTGACGCAAGGCGATGGTGTATGAGGTCCAGGCGGTGCGAACCTTTTGGGCAGGGATCAACTCACCCCGCGCCGCAGCGTTCTTGATCTCGCGTTCATCGACCTGAGCTTTGGTGAGGCGCAGCTTTTCCGCACTCAGTTGGGAGTTGCTGGACTGCTTGCCGCCCGCATAGCCAAGCCGGGACGCCTTGTCGCGCAAATCTCCAATATAGGTCTTGAGCGAGGCCCGCACGTCATAGCGGCCCCGGACAGGGCGATGCAGCATCCCGTCGCGTGCGAGGGTGCGCACCCGGTTCGCCGTGATGCCCAGCAGCTGCGCCATCTCGGATTCCGTGGCAAGCCCAGGGATCGCCTCGGAAGGCGGGTCATCGGTTTCTTCGTCGCCAAGCAGGTCTTCGAAATCGTCATCTTGATAGGTCAGCATGGTTGCCCCATTTCAAAAATTCTGCAAAGCGTGAAGAATCGGGGTCAGCGCCCCCCGCTGCCGGTCCCCCTTGGGAAGGACCCTTGGAAGCCATGATGCGACAGGATGCATGATGCGGTTGAGTGACGGAGCGAGGATGGTCCAGGTGCGGTCCACGTTCGGTCCACGTTGGCGAGTCCGAAAAGCTCAATGATTTCAACGGGTGGTCCAGGTGGTCCACGTTGAGTCTCTCTGGAACTTTTCGTTGGATTGGGATGCAGCGGTCGGCAGTGCTTCCACGCGTCCCAAGTGTCTTACTCTGAGTTTTCCACCCGGACCACCTGGGCCACCCCAGTATTTTCAATGGGTTACGGGCTTCCGAACGTGGACCAGCACATGGACCAGCGCAAGCCGAACCTGGACCACCAAACTCAGCCATTGTCTTCACTCCAACTGAAATGCGCCTCATCCGATTGCATGTATCCGGCGAAGGCCCTGCGACATTCATCCAGTTGCGGGATGCTGTATGCGCGTTGACGGCTTGCCCCTTCGGCCCCCGCCCTTCTGGGTCGCGTGCTTCGCATCATGGGACACATTGCGTTCAGCGCCGTCGCGAAGGCTTCCCGCCCTTTGGTATCCCCGTGGTGCCTCTGCCTGTGCATCCAGTTGCAATAGTCGCTGTGAAGGTCGGTCTTGGTGATTTTCAGCGGCCCACTGCGCCATTCGCTGTCATCCCCGAATTCTTCGCTGCCCGTGAAACCGGCACACAGTTTCTCGAACCACCACGCTTCCACATTGCGAAGCCCGGCAAGTTTCTGGTCAAGGAGTCCGCGCGTCTGAGGGGGCTTGCCGATCCTGATGCCGTCTGGCGTTTTCCAAGCCATGAGGAAGGCCATGAAGGCCGCTGTCCCGTCGCCTTGATCTGCCGGTGCAGCGCATCGAAATAGTCGTGGTCCCCGATCCTGTGATCCGACACGTTAAACACGGCATAGCGCCTTTCATCCGCAGTCGCAGGCACGGCCCAGTCTTCGTTCGTGCTGAAAATGACCCGGTGAAAAGACGGGATTTGCACCGCGTCCACGTTCTTGCGTTCAATGCGGATCGTGTCATTCGTAATGAGCGATTGCAGAATGCCCTTGGCTTTCTTGTCGCCGCCCCAACTCGCTTCCTCGGCATGGATCAACAGCGCCGTGTCATAGAGGCCATTGAAATTCGAGGTCAGCACGTCTGGCGAATTCGCCAAGGCGTAGTGGCGCGGCCCGACGATCCGGCGCATCAGGTCCACCAGCGAGTCTTTGCCCGCCCCTTTGCCGCCCTTCAACACCAGCGCCACACGCGGCTTCTTCGCCGGGTTCTGCACAATGTCTGCCAACCATGACACGATGTAATCGAAATGCGCTGCATCACCGGACCCCCAAACGTCTCGGATATGGCTCAGGATCAGGTCGCAGTTGCCGGTCTCATTCGGCTCAATCGCGAAGCCTTTCCAGAGGTTCAGCTGGTCCTTGTGAACGCGGCCGGACGGATCGAAGGTCAGTCCCCCTTCGAAGGTGGTGCGCTTTTCCGACTTGATCCATTTATCGCCGCGCCCTTGGAAGGCGTGAAGGTCTCGGAACGCACGCACAGAAATGAGCGACAGCCCATCGGCGTGCCGGTCCACAATCTGCACGTCCTTGCCGACACGCACCATTGCGTAACGGTCATTCAGGGTTGGTTCATCTTCGCCCAAGAGGTCTTCGAAGGGTTCGGGCAGGTCTTCCAGTTCTTCCTCCCAGCTGGCAATTATCGCGCGGGCGTAGGCTTCCCGTTCCATAAAAAGGATCGTGGCACCCTTGATCCGTTCGCCCCTGTTGCTCTTGCCGAAAGAACGTCACTGGGAACGGGTATCGCGTTCACCCTTGTAGCGTTCGGGGTCACGCTGCGACCACGCATCGAAGGCCCGGAACCCGGCTTCACTGCCGCCGGTCTCGTAGCAGAGCGCCATGCCCACGTTGCGCCATTCGTCGCCGTGAAGTTCCTTGGGGTCAATACCGCGCAACGCCGCTTCCAGCCGGTCCAGGGGCACAGGGTCAGCGGGTGCAGCCGGTGCCATGCGTTCCGGTCTCTGCAACAGCGACACGTCCACCACGGGCGCACCAATCAATTCCCAAAGTCCAAGATCGAAGCGGCGTTCCCAGCGATAGGGCTGCCCCGTGTCGGGATGAATGCTGCCCGGCGCCACAAGCTGAGTCCCCGTGCCCTTCACAGCGAGTTCCCAGCCGTCGCCCTTGGCAATGGTCCAGGAGTCCAAGGGTACGGGCGTGAAGAAATGGATTTGACGGGAGTCCCCACCACTGCCGGAAATGACGCTCGGCAGTTCCATCGCGTTCGGGCAGTGCCGTAGCAATGCCGCGAATGCCTCAGCCTTGGCTTCGGTCTTCCTCACGTCGAGGTCGAGTCCGCCTTGGTAGCCAAAGGCGGTCAGGGACGGTTCACCAAGGCGAATGCCTACGTTCTCGCCCGGCTTCAAGGTTGCCAGAAACGCATCCCCGGTCAGCGCCGGTTGCGTGGTCCATTTATCTTCGATGGGCTTCTTGCTTTTCGGCCTCAGGCGCACGAGTGCTGCATTAATCTCGCGCAAGTCAGCCGTTTGACGCATGATCTCATATTGCAATTGCGTCTCATTTGCAGTATTTCTACTCATGTGATTGCTTTTCATGTGGGTTGTCATGCTGTTCCGTGTGGTGGCGGGACAAAGCGAAGTGGCGAATGCCACGTCTCAGGGTCCAGGGGGTCAGTTGCATAGCCGCGACTGGCCCCTTTCTCGTCTTGGCGTACTTGGATCTTGGTGGTCAAACGATCTTCGCGATTGACCAAATGCCACTGACAAGCTCCCACTCCGATTCTCTCGTCGGTTGTTCGGAATCGCACCCCCTAAGCCATTGAAATGGTGGGACGCTTTTCCCGAATTTCCCTGAATTTACTTAGAAGGAACGAAGTGTCCCACTTTTGCTAAGGCATTGATTTCAGGAGATTGTGAAAGCCCCCTACGGGCTGCCACTTCTCGACATCGTTGACTTGCAAAAACCGGTTGTGCCGGACATATGCGGGGCATGTTGAAACTTTGCTACCTTTCATTGACCATTTTGGCTCTGTCTTTCGCTGCGGATGCGGGTCGCGCCGAGGGTGACGTGCGGGTTCCGACGTCTCGGGCGGATATCAGTTTGTCGTTTGTCCCGCTGGTGAAAGAGGCCACACCGGCTGTTGTGAACATTTATGCGCGTCGCGTTGTGCAATCGCGCAGCCCGTTTCAGGATGACCCGTTCTTTGGAAACCTGTTCCGGGATTTCGGTACCTCGCGCCCGCGCGTCCAGAATTCGTTGGGTTCAGGGGTCATTGTTTCGGCAGATGGGTTTGTCGTTTCCAATTACCATGTCGTGGGTCAGGCGGATCAGATCAGGGTCGTTTTGAACGACAGGCGCGAATATGAAGCACGGGTTTTGATCGGTGACGAGGAAAGCGATCTCGCGATCCTCAAGATCGAAGCCGAAGACATGCCACATCTTGATCTGCGCGACAGCGATACGGTCGAGGTTGGAGAACTGGTGTTGGCAATTGGCAATCCGTTTGGCGTTGGACAAACGGTGTCATCGGGTATCGTATCCGGGCTGGCGCGGTCCGGAGCGGCGGCAGGCAATGCGCGCGGATATTTCATCCAGACGGATGCTCCGATCAATCCGGGCAACTCGGGTGGGGCTTTGATTGACGTGGCGGGACGGCTTATCGGGATCAACACCTCCATCCTGACCCGCTCTGGCGGCTCAAACGGGATCGGGTTTGCAATTCCGGCTGCGTTGGTGGCCCAGTTTCTGGATCAGGCACGGCAGGGGAAAACAGCGTTCGAACGTCCCTGGGCCGGGGCAACCGGTCAGTCCGTGGACGCCGGGCTGTTGGACGGTCTGGGCCTATCGCGCCCCGAAGGTGTGGTTCTGACGGCGTTTCATCCGGCCAGCCCGTTGTTGCAGGCGGGGCTGCGGGTTGGGGATGTTGTGGTCACGGTGGCGGGCCATCCTGTCAACACACCGGCTGAAATGCTGTTTCGCATGTCGGTTCAAGGACCCGGGCGTGATGTCGAAATGGCGTTTTTGCGGAACGGGGCCGAAACCGTTGTGACAGTGTCGCTTATCTTGCCGCCCGAAGACCCTCCACGCGACGCCCGCGTTTTGGATGACCGGGAGGTCCTGACCGGGATGACCGTTGCACGGATCAATCCGGCGGTCCTGTCAGAGCTGGGCTTGCCACTGAACCTTGAGGGTGTGGTTGTTTTAGATCCGGGCCGGTTCGGGCAGCGGGTTGGTTTGCGGCGGGGGGATATCCTGCGCCGCATTGACCGCTTTGTCGTAGAAGGGCCCGGCGATGTGGGGCCTGCGCTGCGTGCCGCGGCACCCAATGTTGCGATTGAGGCAGAACGGGGCGGACAACGCCTGATCCTGCGGTTCAGGGCGTGATGCGTGGCGGATCTGTTTGACACCGATACTGCGGCAGACAGCGTGCCACGCCCACTGGCAGACCGGTTGCGCCCGCAAAGCGTGTCCGAGGTGATCGGCCAAAGCCAGGTGATTGGCCCAGACGCGCCGCTGACGGTCATGCTCAAGGCGGGCAGTCTTGGATCGGTGATTTTCTGGGGTCCGCCGGGTGTTGGAAAGACAACGCTTGCGCGGCTTCTGGCGGACGAGACCGATTTGCACTTTGTCCAAATCAGCGCGATTTTCTCCGGTGTTCCAGAACTGCGCAAAGTGTTCGAAGCGGCAAAGCTGCGGCGAAAAAGCGGGCAGGGGACGTTGCTTTTCGTCGATGAAATCCATCGTTTCAACAAAGCCCAGCAAGACGGGTTTCTGCCGCATATGGAGGATGGCACCATCCTGTTGGTGGGGGCGACGACCGAAAACCCATCTTTTGAATTGAATGCCGCGTTGCTGAGCCGGGCGCAGGTGCTTGTGCTGGAGCGGCTGGCGCTGAGTGATCTGGAACGGCTCGCTCAAAGGGCCGAAGTGGAGTTGGGGCGCAGCCTGCCGCTGGATGGTGCCGCGCGGGAAAATCTGTTGGAGATGGCAGACGGCGACGGACGCGCCTTGCTCAACCTGATCGAGCAGGTGATGGCCTGGACCGTTGATGCGCCGTTGAACAGCGCCGCCTTGGCGCAGCGCCTGATGAAACGCGCGGTGCATTATGACAAATCGGGCGATTCGCATTACAACCTGATCTCTGCGCTGCACAAATCGGTGCGCGGCTCAGATCCGGACGCCGCGCTTTACTGGTTCGCGCGCATGCTGGATGCCGGAGAAGACCCGCGTTATCTTGCGCGGCGCATCACCCGCATGGCGGTCGAGGATATTGGCCTTGCCGACCCACAGGCGCAGGCGATGTGTTTGCAAGGCTGGGACACATTTGAACGCCTGGGCAGCCCGGAAGGCGAATTGGCGCTTGCCCAAGCCTTGGTGTATCTCGCGCTCGCGCCCAAGTCGAATGCAACCTATGTCGCCTACAAGGCCGCGCGCTCTGCGGCGAAAAAGACCGGATCGCTTGCGCCCCCAAAACACATTCTGAATGCGCCAACGCAGCTGATGAAAGATCAGGGATACGGATCAGGCTATGCCTATGATCACGATGCCGAAGACGGGTTTTCCGGGCAGGATTATTTCCCCGAAGATATGGACCGCGCCGCTTTTTACGCACCGGTGGAACGCGGGTTTGAACGGGATCTGAAAAAGCGTGTCGATTACTTTGCCAAGCTCAGGTCCAAGCGCCAAACTTGACTCTTTATGCTGCGCGCGCGACAGACCGCGCATGTTGACCACCCTGTCTCTTGTTGCGCTTGGCGGTGCCATCGGGGCCTGCCTTCGGTTTTTGGCCGGGGTGGCCGTTGTGCGGATGTTCGGACATGGAGAGTTTCCCATCGCTGTTCTAAGCGTCAACGTGATCGGATCGTTCCTGATGGGGGCGTTTGTGGTCGCCGCGGCGCATCGCGGACTAACCCCGCTGTCGCCTTTTGTCATGACGGGTGTCCTGGGCGGGTTTACAACATTTTCGGCGTTTTCGCTTGAGACCATGACATTGATCGAACGCGGTCAGATTGGCTTCGCGTCTCTTTATGTCGTGGCGTCTGTGGTTTTATCGGTCGGCGCATTGGCCTTAGGCCTTTTGGCGGCAAGGAGTGTGTTTGCATGAGCCGGGTTCAGAATATCATTGTTGGTCCGGGCGATGCCGATCAAAGGCTGGATCGCTGGCTCAAACGGCTTTTCCCGCATTTGGGGCAGGGGCGTATCGAAAAGATGTGCCGCAAAGGCGAACTGCGTGTCGATGGCGGGCGTGTCAAAGCCAACACCCGTCTGGCCACCGGTCAGGATGTGCGCATTCCTCCCTTGCCGGAACCGGGCGATGTGCAATCCCGGCCAAAGCCAACCGTGTCGGACAAGGATGCGGCGATGATGAAAGCGTTGATCCTGTACCGGGATGACCACATCATCGCGTTGAACAAACCCCCGGGTTTGCCAACCCAGGGCGGCAGCAAACAGACGCGCCATGTGGACGGGTTGGCCGAAGCTCTGACGTTTGGCTATGACGAGAAACCGCGCCTTGTGCACCGGTTGGACAAGGACACATCCGGCGTTTTGCTGCTTGCGCGGACCCGCGCGGTTGCTGGGGCCCTGACCGAAGCGTTTCGGGCGCGGGAAACGCGAAAGATCTATTGGGCGGCCGTGGCGGGCGTTCCGATGCCGCAAATGGGCACAATCAAGTTTGGCCTTGTTAAAGCACCCGGTCACGGATCTGGTGGCGAAAACGAAAAGATGCGTGCTGTGCATCCGCGAGATGTTGCAACAACCGAAGGCGCAAAGCACGCCACAACGGATTATGCGGTCCTGAGCGCCCTGGGCAAACGCGCTGCCTGGGTTGCCATGGTTCCCATCACCGGACGCACGCATCAGCTGCGTGCCCATATGTCCGAAATTGGCCATCCCATCATCGGTGACGGGAAATATGGCGGGTCCGGTCAGGAAAACCTCGGCGATGGCTGGGGGGCGATGCTGGGTGGCGCGATAAGCCGAAAGCTGCATCTGCACGCGCGCTCGATCTCTCTCAAACACCCGGTGACAGGTGCCAAGCTTTCGATCACGGCGCCGCTTCCAGAGCATATGGAGCGGACATGGGAGTTTGTGCAATGGGATGCCCGCGATGTCCCGGCGGACCCGTTCGAAGATCTTGAATAAGTGTCCCATCATGATCGGCGACACCAGTTATGACATGTCCATGGAGCGCGCGACCGGGGTTCAGACGTTGGGCGTCAGTTGGGGATATCAGCCAAAATCGGGTCTTTCGGACGCCGACGCAATCGTGGATACGGTCGCCGACCTTGCAACCACTCTTGCCACCTGGATGGAGCGCCTGACATGAGCGAATGGGCCCCGAAACGTTTCTGGAAGACCGCCGAGACAACCGCAACCGATGACGGGTTTGGCGTGTTGCTGGATGGCCGACCTGTCCGCACCCCGGCCAAAGCCGTTCTGTCGGTGCCGTCCAGAGCACTTGGCGCCCGGATTGCCGCCGAATTCGATGCGCAGGTCGACCTGATCGACCCAAAAACAATGCCGTTTACGCGCACGGCCAATGCCGCGATTGACAAGGTGGTTGTGCAACACGCCGAGGTGGCGGACATGCTGGCGGATTATGCGGACAGCGATCTGCTGTGTTATCGCGCGGCGCAACCAAAAGAATTGGTGTTGCGACAGGCACAGCAATGGAACCCCTTGCTGGACTGGGCGGAAGACAAGTTGTCAGCGCGGCTTGAGCCGCGAACCGGCGTGATCCATGTCGCTCAGTCGCCAGAGGCGTTGACCACACTGCGCGCCCGGGTTCATGATATGTCAAATTTTGAACTGGCCGCCTTTCACGATCTTGTGTCCATCAGCGGCTCATTGATCATCGGCTTTGCCGCCAAGCTTGCAAGTTTTCCCGTCGACGACCTGTGGACCGTGTCGCGACTGGATGAGATTTGGCAAGAAGAACAATGGGGCATCGATGAAGAAGCCCAGAAAATGGCCGAACATAAGAAAGCGGCTTTCTTGCATGCCGATCATTTTATGCGTTTGATTGGCGATGAAAGTTTGACGTGACGCCAAGGAAACTTTGGGTCTTGGGCAGGTATATGTCCTATTTTGCTTGACCTACTTGCCTGAATCCCCAAAAAATTGCCTACACTTTTGGTAGGGTAGCGCCTACCTTAGTCGCATGGGCGTAAATACGCCTGTCAGAAACTGCGCCCAAAAGCGCGGGCTAACAGGAAGAGGTAAAAATGAAAAAGATTGCAATTCTTGGCGCGATGACCGCCGCTGGCCTATCGGCTGGTGTAGCGTCGGCCGCCACACTTGACGACGTGAAAGCGCGCGGCAAGCTGAACTGCGGCGTGACAACCGGTCTCGTCGGATTTGCAGCTCCAAACGCGAACGGGGAATGGGAAGGCTTTGACGTTGGTGTCTGCCGCGCCGTGGCCGCTGCCGTGCTTGGCGACCCGAACGCCGTTGAATTTGTACCGACAACCGGCAAAACCCGCTTTACCGCGCTTGCGTCTGGCGAAATTGACCTGCTTGCGCGCAACACCACCTGGACATTTTCGCGCGATGTTGACCTGAAATTCGAATTTGTCGGGATTAACTATTACGACGGTCAGGGTTTCATGGTTCCCAAAGAGCTGGGCGTTTCGTCCGCCAAGGAACTGGATGGCGCGACAGTCTGCATCCAGACAGGAACGACAACCGAACTGAATCTGGCGGATTTCTTCCGTGCGAACAACATTTCGTATGAGCCGGTTCCGATCGAAACAAACGCCGAAGCGCAGCCGCTTTATCTTGAAGGTGCGTGCGATGTTTACACAACAGACGCATCCGGCCTTGCCGCAACACGCGCGGCATTCGAAAACCCGGGCGACCACGTTGTTCTGCCCGAGATCATCTCGAAAGAGCCACTGGGACCGCTTGTGCGTCATGGCGACAGTGACTGGGCGGATATCAACCGCTGGGTTTTGAACGCGCTGATTGCAGCAGAAGAGCTGGGCGTGACCTCTGCCAATATCGCAGAAATGTCTGCCGCTGCCGGTAGCAACCCGGAAATCAACCGTTTGCTCGGCACCGAAGGCACCCTTGGCGAGATGCTTGGCCTTGACGCTGACTGGGCCGTGCGTGCGATTGCCGCTGGCGGCAACTATGGCGAGCTGTTTGAAAAGAACATCGGTGAGAACACACCGATCGGTCTGGCGCGTGGCCTGAACGCGCAGTGGACCGAAGGTGGCCTGCTTTACAGCCCGCCCTTCCGCTAAAATCTAGATCTAGAAAAGGGCGCGGAACACTCCGCGCCCTTTTTCTAACCAACGAACAAGCCTTCGGATCAGGCAACAGAGCACGCAAAGTGCCGCCATCTGGATTCAGGTACACAGGGATAGACTTATGTCGACATATTCTGACCCGCCATCGCGGTCGTTCCAGCTATCTATGCTGCTCAACGACACACGATATCGGTCATATACATTCCAATTCATAGCACTGCTTCTTCTGGTTCTGGCCATGGCGTATCTTGGCATGAACCTTGTGCAAAACCTTGCGGCGGCTGGTCTTAACATTTCTTACCAGTTTCTTGGCGAACCCGCAGGTTACGACATCAATCAAACACTGATCCCCTATACCAGCCAATCGTCACATTGGCAGGCGTCGATGGTGGGCGTGCTGAACACGCTGCTGGTCGCTCTTCTGGGGTGTATCATGGCAACAATCATCGGCGTGATCGTGGGGGTTCTGCGCCTCAGCAACAACTGGCTCGTGCGTCAGTTGATGTCGATCTATGTCGAGATTTTCCGAAATGTTCCAGTTCTGATCTGGATTCTGATCATCATGGCGGTCTTTGTTGCGGTGCTTCCGCAGCCACGGGATTTCCGCGGTGACACGCCCGAAGCCTCTATGGTTCTGGACGCGTTCGCTTTTACCGGACGCGGCTTTTACGCTCCGGCCCCTGTTTTTGGCCCGGGTTCTGGACTTGTCATTGCTGTGTTTCTGGCCTCCATCGCCGGTATTTTTGCACTGCGCAATTATGCCAAAAAGGCCCTGTACGACCGGGGAGAACTGATCCCAACCTTTTTGCCGTCGCTGGGGCTTTTCTTTATTCCTGCGATTTTGGCGTACTTCATTCTGGGTCGCCCCATCGGGCTGGAATATCCTGAACTGAGGGGCTTCAACTTTCAGGGCGGGATTTTCATGCGGAATTCGCTGATTGCCCTTTGGTTTGCCCTGTCCATCTATACCGCTGCGTTTATTGCCGAAAACGTCCGTGCGGGGATTCTCGCCGTCAGCAAAGGTCAGACCGAGGCGGCGGCGTCTCTGGGTCTGCGTCCGAACCGAATTATGAACCTTGTCGTGTTGCCTCAGGCGCTTCGCGTGATCATCCCGCCGCTTATCTCGCAATATCTCAATTTGACCAAAAACTCGTCCCTTGCGATTGCGGTTGGCTATATGGACCTGACCGGAACCTTGGGGGGGATCACGCTCAATCAGACCGGGCGCGCGATTGAATGTGTCGTCCTGTTGATGGTGTTCTACCTGACGATTTCGCTTCTGATTTCGGCGTTCATGAATGTCTACAACAACGCTGTTAAGCTGAAGGAGCGCTGAGATGGTCGGTCCAAAGGAGCGCAAATCATGAGTGACACACATGCTCAAACCGTCGCCTTCGTGCGCGACACCATGATCCCCGAACAGGCTCCGCCAGCATCCGAGGCCGGGGTGATCAAATGGATGCGTGAAAACCTGTTCTCGGGGTGGTTCAACACAGCGCTGACCATTCTGTCGCTGTATTTCATCTATAAGATCGTGTCCGGAGCCTGGCCCTGGTTCGCAAACGGGATTTGGACAACAAGCTCGCTGGCCGAGTGCCGTGAAATGCTGGACGGCATGACGGGAGCCTGTTTCTCGGTTTTGACCGAGCGATGGAACCAGCTTTTGTTCGGGTTCAAATACCCCTCTGATCAGTATTGGCGTCCAACGGTTGCGTTTTTCATGCTGATCGTGGCCCTTGCTCCGGTGCTGTATCCAAAAGCGCCGCGTAAACTTCTGATCTTTACCGGCCTTTATCCCTTTATCGCCTTCTGGCTGATCTGGGGCGGCAGCATCCTGATTCCGATCGTGGCATTGATCGGGTTTGTTGCGGGATACTCAGCTTTCAAACAACTGGACCGTCAAAGCTTTGCATTGGGGCTTGGCGCAGGCGTTGTGGTGACAATCATCACATGGTGGATCGGTGGGTTTATCACCGGTGCTGCCCCTGGCCTGATGGCGCTAGAGCCTGTCGCGTCGCGGGATATGGGCGGCTTCATGCTCAACATGATCCTGGGCACCGTCTGTGTGTCGCTGTCCTTGCCTATCGGGATTTTGCTGGCGCTAGGGCGGCAGTCGGACATGCTGATCATCAAGTGGATCTGTATCGTCTTCATCGAATTCATCCGCGGCGTGCCTTTGATCACGTTGCTTTTCGTGGCGAATGTGGTTTTGGCCTATTTCCTGCCTCCCGGCACGTCATTTGACCTTATCCTGAGGGTGATCATCATGATCACCATGTTTGCATCGGCCTATATCGCCGAGGTGATCCGGGGTGGTTTGGCAGCACTGCCGCGAGGACAATACGAGGCCGCTGACTCGCTCGGGCTTGATTATGCACAGGCGACCCGCCTGATCATCATGCCGCAAGCGCTCAAGATCTCTATTCCGGGGATCGTCAACGTCGCGGTGGGGCTGTTCAAGGACACCACGCTGGTGTCGGTGATCTCGATGTTCGACCTTGTCGGCATGATCCGCGGGCCGATCCTTGCCTCCACCGAATGGAACGGCGTCTATTGGGAACTGTGGGGCTTTGCTGTCCTGATGTTCTTTATCGTCTGCTTCAGCATCTCAAAATACTCGCAGTGGCTCGAGCGGCAGCTCGCCACCGATCACAGATAAGGAGTGAAATCCATGGCCGATCAAGCCCAACAGATGGCTGTCTCTGACGAGGTGGCAATTCAAATCGTAAACATGAACAAGTGGTATGGCGCGTTTCACGTTCTTCGCGACATTGATCTGACCGTCTATCAGGGCGAACGGATCGTCATCGCGGGGCCGTCCGGGTCCGGGAAATCTACCCTGATCCGCTGCATCAATGCGTTGGAAGAGCACCAAAAAGGGTCGATTACGGTGGATGGCACATTGCTCTCCTCGGACGTCAAGAACATCGACAAGATCCGGTCAGAGGTGGGCATGTGCTTTCAGCACTTTAACCTGTTTCCGCATCTGACGATCCTTGAAAACTGCACCCTGGCTCCAATCTGGGTGCGTAAAACTCCAAAGAAAGAAGCCGAGGAAGTCGCGATGCACTTTCTCACCAAGGTGAAAATCCCTGATCAGGCCAATAAATATCCCGGCCAGTTGTCAGGCGGTCAGCAGCAACGCGTTGCAATCGCGCGGTCACTTTGCATGCGTCCGCGCATCATGTTGTTTGACGAACCAACATCAGCGCTTGATCCTGAAATGATCAAGGAAGTTCTGGATACCATGGTCGAGCTTGCCGAAGAAGGCATGACGATGATCTGCGTGACGCACGAGATGGGATTTGCCCGTCAAGTCGCAAATCGCGTCATCTTTATGGATGCAGGTCAGATTGTTGAGCAAAATGAACCGGAAGAGTTCTTCAACAATCCTCAGAACGAACGCACAAAATTGTTCCTGAGCCAGATTTTGGGTCACTGACCTGAAATAACCCGGCTGCAGGGCAAAACGAAAAACCCGGGCTTATGTCCCGGGTTTTTTGCGCAGGTTTACTTTTGTGCGGCCGCGATAACCTCGCGCGGTATTGCAAATTCCGTACACCGCCCAAGCCCTGGTGCGGCATCGGACCAGTCTGCGATGTCAAAGCTGATCAGACAAGTGGCGCAGGTCGGGTAATCGGCAAACCGGGGGTGGTCTGGCCAGTCAGCGACCAGCTGATGCGCGCAGTCCGCAATCCCGTGATTGTGGCCAACCATAAGCACCGTGTCTGCCTGTGCCGTTTGAAGACAGCCGATCATGTCGCGCGCTTCTGCCAAATACAGACCGCGTTCGAACCGTGTCTGGAGGTCGTCAAACCCCAGTAGGTCCAATGTTTGGCGCGTGCGCGTGGCGGACGAACACAAGGCTTGTTCTGGCACCCAATTGTGCTGACGCACCCAATCACCCATCGCTACAGCGCTTTTCATGCCGCGGGCATTCAAAGGTCTGCTGTGATCATCCCCACTGGTGGACCAATCTGATTTCGCGTGTCGCATGAGGATCAATCGTTTCAAAAGCGTGGGGCCTTTCCCAAAAGGTTTGCTCAGTCTCCCAAAAACGCGCGCATGTGAAAAGCAGATTGTTCCGGCACACGCCCAAAGCACTTTGAGACAGGACAGGACCGCCGCACAAGACAGCCGTTTCGACAATCGGCACCTGCCGGGCTTTTTATGTGCGCCACACATGCTGGAACATCATAGTCCTTGCCAGGCACCAACGCCCCGACAGGACATGCCGTTCTGCAGGGTTGATCTTCACAGCTTAAACAGGGGTTCACAGAGCTGTCAGACAGCTTCAGTCGCTGTGGCAGGGCAATGGCAGACCGGAAGCTGACAAAAAGACCTGCTGTCGCGTGAACAAGCAGTCCAACCGGCGACGGCCAATGCGTGCCGGTTTTTTCCGCCCACCGTAAAAATGGCGCGTAGGGCGGGCCGTCATATGGAAACAGCGCTGTCGCCTTCCAGGGTGCTGCGAGCGTGGTCGTGACCCGTTTGGACCAACGATCCAGCGGGTGATCCGCACCGTCGGCATATTCGGGCGAGGCTTGAAAAAGAGCCCAAAAACCCGGCTCGTCAGGCCCCAACATCACCACGGTTTGCGCACCCTTGGGAGCATGATCATCCGCGTCCGGGTGAAACGCGCCACGCACAGCCAAGCCAAGATCACGCGCCGCCGTATCAATCTCAGAGAGTGTCACCGCAGTGGACGGATCAAGGAACCCGCGCCATGCTCTGTGAAAAGTTCAAGCAAACAGGCATTCCGCACACGACCGTCCAGAATAACAACCGCGCGCACCCCCTGTTCAATCGCTTTCAAGGCGGTCTCGGTTTTGGGGATCATACCACCGGCAATCGTTCCATCCGCAATCATCTGTTTTACGTCTTCCGGTGTCATCGCTGTCACAACCTTGCCATCCGCGTCCTTGACACCGCTGACATCTGTCAACAGCAACAGCCGGTCCGCCTCCAGCGCGCCGGCAATGGCACCGGCGGCCGTATCCCCGTTGACGTTATAGGTTTCATTGGGCTGAGTGCCGGTCGACACCGGGGCCACCACCGGAATGATCCCGGCATCAAACAGGTCGCGCAAAACCTGGGCGTTCATCTTGACCGGTCGGCCGACAAAGCCCAATTCGGGATCATCCGCTTCGCAGACCATCAGGTTGTCGTCTTTGCCCGAAAGCCCAACCGCGCGTCCGCCCTCATTCATGATGGCTTGAACGATACGTTTGTTAACTAAACCGGTCAGCACCATCTCAACGACCTCGACGGTCTGTTTGTCGGTGACCCGTTTGCCCCGTACAAAGGTGGAATTGATCTCAAGCCGTTTCAGCATGTCGTTGATCATCGGGCCGCCGCCATGCACCACAACCGGATTGATCCCGACCTGTCGCATCAGCACGATATCGCGCGCAAATTCCGCCATTGCGGCGTCATCGCCCATGGCATTGCCGCCAAACTTCACCACCACCACAGCCCCGGCATAGCGTTGCATATAGGGAAGCGCCTCAGACAGGGTGCGGGCGGTCGCGATCCAATTTTGGTCCATATCCTGGGATTTCATGTTCTCTTATATCCATGTCAGACCACGGCCTGACGTTACCTTTGTGTGGTCCAAGCCGATGGCCAAGACAAGCCGTTTCAGATGCTAAGCCTAGGTGATAGACGCGATGATACTGCGCAGCGTCGGGATGCCCTCACCTTTTTCGCTGCTGGTCAGAACCAGTTCCGGATAGGCGGCCGGATGCTTTGACAGTTTTTCGCGCACCTGCTGCAACAGCGTGTCGTGCTGGGCCGGCTTGATCTTGTCGGCTTTGGTCAGAACGACCTGAAATGTCACCGCACTTTTGTCGAGAAGGGTCATGATTTCTTCGTCCACGGGTTTGATCCCGTGGCGGCTGTCGATCAGCACAAAGGCGCGGCGGAGGCTTGCCCGGCCGGACAGATAATGTTTGAGCAGCGACTGCCATTTTTCAACAATCTTCACCGGCGCGTTCGCATAGCCATACCCGGGCAGGTCAACGACATAGCGGTCATCGCCCAATGTAAAATAGTTGATTTCCTGCGTCCGCCCCGGCGTATTTGAGGCCCGGGCCAACGCTTTGCGCCCTGTCACCGCGTTTATAAGCGACGATTTTCCCACATTGGATCGGCCCGCGAAACAGACTTCGATGCGATCATCCGGCGGCAGACCATCCATGGCCACAACACCTTTGAGGAAATCGACCTCTCCGGCAAAAAGCTTGCGCCCAACTTCGCGTTCCACGGTGTCAGGTTCGTCAGCGAGCGGAAAGGGAAGGCGCATGTCAGACACGAGTCACCTCACCTGCTGATGGTGCGACGCCGCCAGGTACCGAATGGGTTTATCTTTTTGAGAATTTACAGGCACAGCCCACCACGATCTACCAAACATGCCAGCGGATTGCACCACCGCCGCAAGCGGGGTCCAACCCAGGCTATCTGTCGGAGCCCGCCATATGTCGGTGCGGTGAATTTTCATTTCTGATCTGACTTGGGGCCGCGTTTTATGCTTGATTTTATGTTTCCAAACACATCCGGTTTATAGCCCTGTGACCGCATGATCAGATATTGCTGGGTGAATGTGATCGTGTTGTTCGCAATCCAATAGACCACCAGCCCGCTCGCAAACCCGCCAAGCATGAACATGAACACCCAGGGCAACCATGCAAAAATCATTGCCTGTGTCGGGTCCGTGGGGGCCGGGTTCAGCTTTTGCTGCACCCACATCGAAATGCCCAGCAACAAGGGCAGGATACCGATAAAGATCAACGCCAGAAGTGACCCGGGTGTTGGGGCATCCCATGGAAAGGCCCCAAACAGGTTAAAGATAGAGGTCGGATCGGGCGCGGACAGATCCTGAAACGGTCCAAGCCACGGCGCATGACGCAGTTCCAGCGTGACAAAAATCACCTTGTAAAGCGAGAAAAAGATCGGGATCTGCAGAAGGATTGGCAAACATCCTGAGGCCGGGTTCACTTTTTCCTTCTTATACATCTCCATCATTTCTTGCTGAAGCTTCTGACGGTCGTCGCCAGCGCGCTCTTTGATTTTCTCCATCTCCGGCTGGAGTTCTTTCATCTTCGCCATCGACACATATGATTTATACGCCAACGGGAACAGCGCGGCCTTGATGATCAGCGTGAGGCCAATAATGGCCCAGCCCATGTTGCCGATCAGAAGGTTCAGGTGATGCAGCAGCCAGAAAATCGGCTTTGTGAGGAAAAAGAACCAGCCCCAGTCAATTGAATCGATAAAACGGTCGACACCGTCATTCTCGTAGTCCCGGATGGTTTCCCATTCCTTGGCACCCGCAAACAACTGCGTGGTCACCTCCTGCGACTGGCCCGCTGCAATTGTGATCGTCGGCTGCACCGCTTCGGTCTGATAGATGTCGCTGATCTCATTATATTTGGCAACCTGGCGGAACGGCGTGCCATTCTGTGGAATGACCGTTGTCATCCAGTAATGATCGGTGAACCCGATCCAGCCACTTTCGGCAACCTGTGTGACCTCGGCGCGGGCACCTTCTGACGGAACAACCGCAAAATCGGGCATTTCGTCATAGTCGATCTCTGCCAAAGTGCCGTCGGCCATCGCCACAACACCTTCGTGCAAGATAAAGAAATTCTTGAGATCCATGGGTTCGCCGTGCCGCGCGATAAGCCCGTATGGCGCGACAGTCAGGGCGTTCGACCCTGTGTTTTCAACAGATTGTGTCACCGTGAACATGAAGTCTTCGTCGACTTCGATTGTCCGCCGGAACACAGCACCCGCCGGGCTGTCCCAGCGCAGTGTGATCGGGGATGACGGCGTAAGGGTGTCCCCGCTTTCCAGCGACCAATCGGTCATCACGCTGGGCACATCATCGAGGGTGAGCCCGCCACCCGGGGCCCAGCCGAAAACCGCGTAATGCGGATTGTCTGAACCTACCGGGTTCAACAAATGTACGATGTCCGCGTCTTCATCCAGTGTGATGCGATAATCTTTCAACGAAAGATCATCGATTCGCCCCCCCGACAACGAGATAGAGCCGGTCAGACGGTCGGTCTGGATCGGGACGCGGGGCGCGTCGGCCACTTCCTGGGCCTCTGGCACTGCGCCGGTTCCCGTTGCCCCGGTTGCCGCCGCTTCCGGAGTTGTCGCAATCGCCGGCGACGTGGCTTCGGTGGCGGGCGGCAGCGATGTTTCGGGGTCAAGCGCCGGGTCTGGTGGCGGAAACAAAACAAACCACCCAAGTATGACCGCAAAGCTTAGCGCTGTCGCGATAAGAAGGTTCTTGTTTTGATCATCCATCGGGAACCGCCACCTGTGCTTTTGGATTACCGCAGCGTTCAACAGGCACAGTGCATGAAGGTCAAGCGGAAACACGGCAAACAAAGGCGAATGCGGCATTTGTTCAGTGAGTTTTGACCATGCGTGATGCGCTTGGGCCTTTTAATTGATACGACGAAGTGTCGGTGCTGGTTGAGTTGCGTGGGTTGCATGATGATGAGCAAGCCAATCTGAAATATCCCGCGCACATTTTGGATCGCAAAACAGAAAACCCTGAGCATACTGACACTCCAGATCTTGCAAAACACTGTGTTCGCCCAGCGTTTCCACACCTTCTGCGAGGGTTTCAAGTCCAAGCTGTTCTGCCATTTTCAGGATCGCGCATAGCATCTGCTTTTGCTCTGGTATCGTGTCCGCGTTGCGCAGAAACAGCCGGTCAATCTTGATGCGCTGGATTGGGAAATGTCTGAGCGTTGTAATCGACGCATGACCGGTGCCGTAATCATCAAGATCAATTCGGCATCCCAGGTCGGCCAAAGCCTGCAGATTGCGTCGAATTATGTCATCTGTTTCGCTTGAAAAAACCGTTTCAAGGACTTCAACGGCAAGCCGTGCAGGGGCCAAACCGAATTTGTCGAGTTCCCAGGCGATTTGGTCAATCAGGCTTGGGTTCCGCAGTTCCGTTGCAGAGAAATTCACGCCAATGGTCGGCACGGCCCAGCCGTCGTCATCCCACTGCCGAAGTGCGGTCAGGCTTTGCCTGAGCATGATCAGTCCCAACCTGTCCATATAACCACTGTCCTGTAGAGCCTGCAGAAACGATGCAGGCTCCAGAACGCCATCGTCCGGATGTTCCCAGCGGACCAGAGCCTCCATTCCCGACACCAAACCGGTCCGGACACTGAGCTGGGGTTGAAAATAAGCCTGAATCTGGCCCTGATCGAAAGCGGTCACCAGGTCTTTGCGCAATGCGTGTCGCGTGTCATGTTGGCGAGACAGTTTTTCTGACCAAACCCGGGTCGCCGACACCCCATGAGAGCTGGCATCGTTCATTGCTTGGGTCGCGCTGTCGACCCAGTTTTCGCCGGTGGCGTTTCGACCGAAAGTCAATGAGGAAGCGACCCCAATCGCCACAAAAACATGTTGCGTGGTTCCCGATATGGACAAAGGTTCCTCTGCCGCTTTTCTGATCCGTTTGGTGATGTCCAAAAGTTGATCCAGCTGAAGACGGTATCCCGGTGCAATCAGAACCGTTAACCGGGTTTCGCCGTTTGGAAAAACATGGTCGTTTTCACGTAAAATTGATGTCACACGCGCCACCAGCTGTTTTTTTGCGTCGGCCGCGGCGCTGTCGCCCAAGCTTTGCGCAAGGTCTTGCAAACCTGTGACCCTGATTTGAAAACACGCCGTCGTCTGGCCGGTTTGCAGGGCTGTTTCCAGAAAATCCTGTGCGACATCAGCCAATCCCGGCTTGGCAGGTGGATCTGTTTTGGTCGGGCTGGTCGTGCGTGCAAATCCCCCGGTGATTGCGTAAAAAAGCGGGGTAAATAGCGCACACGCAAGCAAGAGCATTTCCCCGCCGGCCCAATATGCGGCCAGACAAATCGCGGGTAAAAAGGCCAGCATATGTGGGCCGAGCAGGCCGCGTTGCACGGCACGCTGCATTGTCTTGATATCTGGTGTCAGCTTCATTCCAACGACATCCCGAAAGCACTTTTGGTGAATGTCGGGCACAAAGGGAAAGAATGCGTTTAATCCAGTTTGGGAATATCCGTAGAATTTGACGAAACATCCAACGGGATCGTTTCCAGACCTGCGAAATCAAAAAGCTTGTGATCAAGAAGATGAGAAGGCCGCGCATTGGTCAGCGCCCGGAACATGACTTGGCGTCGGCCCGGGCTGTTCTTTTCCCAGGCGTCAAGAATGGCCTTAACCTGTTGGCGCTGCAATCCGTCCTGACTGCCACATAAATCACACGGAATGATGGGGTATTTCATTGCGGTTGCGAATTTTTCGCAATCGGCTTCGGCCACATGCGCCAATGGACGATAGAGAAACAGATCGCCGTCTTCGTTAACCAGTTTTGGCGGCATCGTGGCAAGCCGGCCTCCGTGGAACAAGTTCATGAAAAAGGTTTCAAGAATGTCATCGCGGTGATGGCCTAGCACAACAGCGCTGCATCCTTCTTCGCGGGCAATCCGGTAAAGATTACCGCGACGCAACCGTGAACACAGAGCGCAAAAAGTCCGGCCCTGCGGGATCTTGTCCATGACGATCGAATAGGTATCCTGATATTCGATGCGGTGCGGAACGCCCATTTTCTCAAGAAATTCCGGCAGCACTGTGGCCGGGAACCCCGGCTGCCCCTGATCAAGATTGCACGCAAGAAGATCGACAGGTAGCAAACCGCGCCATTTCAATTCGTAAAGCACAGCCAAAAGCGTGTAGCTGTCTTTGCCGCCGGACAGACAGACCAGCCATTTGGGCGGTGTCGCGGTGTCGCGGTCAACCATCCCGTACTGCTCGATCGCTTCGCGCACATTCTGGATAATGCGCTTGCGCAGCTTTTTGAATTCGGTGGTTTTGGGGGCACCGTAGAACAGTGGGTGAATGTCGTCAGCATCATCTAACATAGGGGCGATGTACGGTGTTCCGCGCCATGCGGCAAGAGGGCCGGTCCGGTCCTGTTGGGAGCAAAGCTCTGTGTTTAGCTTTCATGCAGTATTTTAGACCAACTTGCGAAAAACCGCAGGGCAAACAAACCCAGGATATTGAACGCTCCGCTCATGTTTTCATCAAGATTTGCGTCATTTGGCGCGCAGGGTCGGGTCTGCATCGGTGGGGTCTTCTGGCCAAGGGTGTTTGGGGTAGGCGGCGCGCATGTCTTTGCGGACGTCGGCATAAGACCCGGCCCAGAAACCCGGCAGATCCAGCGTGGTTTGAACGGGGCGTTGCGCTGGGGACAGAAGCGTCACGCGCAAAGGCGTCTTTCCCACCATTGGATGTGTCTTTTGACCGAACATTTCCTGCAGGCGCAGCGCAATCTCGGGATGGTCGCCAGAGTAATCAATTGGAATATCGCGGCCCAGCGGGGTTTTGAACGTGCCGGGAACGGTGTGATCCAAAGCCTGCATTTGCCCCCAATCCAGCATCGCACGCAGAGGCGGCAAAAGGTCAAATCGTTTCCAGGCCTCGGCGGTGCGCACATCTGAGAGATGGGGCAGCAGCCATGTGTCCGCCGTGTCCATCAGCGCATTGTCCGACATGTCCGGAACATCAAGGCCCGCATCCCGCGCAAGGGTCACGCGGGCAATAAACCGGCGGGCCGCATCTGACATGGCGGGCTGCAGGCCCAAATCGCGCACGCCCTCCAGCATCGCAGCCGCAACCTTTTCAGACGGCGCGTCTTTCCAAAGCCGTTGATCCAGCGCGATGGCTCCCAGTTTTTCTTGCTGCAGCGAAAGAACGCGACGCTCGCGCCGGGACCAGACGCAACTTTGCTCCCAAACAATCCGGGTGTCGAACAGGCTACGAAGCGCGCCCTCCGAAATCTGGATCGCCTGCCGAATGCGCGCCTCTCTGGGGTTGCCGTCAAGATCGGTTGCTACGATCAGGCGCGCCCCGGCCAGTGCATCCCCATCGTCCATAACGGCCCCTTTGCCGCCCGATAGCTGAAACCGGGCGGCATCGCCTTTGCGGCGCAGGCCAATTCTGTCGGGATAGGCCAATGCAGCCATCTCTGCGGCACCTAGCCCGTCAATCTGTGCGGCTTTGGCAGATTTTTGAAGCCGTTTTGCATCTGCCCGTATGCGGTCAAGCGCAGCACGGTGAACGGTGGCGTGACGGGTTGCCAAAAACTTCTTCGGATCATGCAAGGCCTCCAGTCGCAAGCCCAGATCCACACCGCTCCCCTGGACCGGATCGCGGTCTGCCAACAGCGCAGCCAGCCGCGCGGCTGGCGGTCCGGCACGCACCAGCATATGCGCCAACCGCGGATGCAGCGGAAGCCTGGCCAGATGCCGCCCATGATCGGTGATCCGGTTTTTGTCATCCAAGGCACCAAGCAGCCGCAACAAGGCTTGCGCCTCGGTCAATGCGGCGTCCGGAGGTGGCGTAAGAAACGGCAGATCACCGGCGGATGCGCCCCACAAAGCAAGCTCTAACGCCAGTTGTGCAAGGTCTGCCGCCTCAATTTCGGCAGGGGGAAAGGCGCGCAAGGCCCCGTCTTCACCTTTGCTCCACAGCTTGTACGCGACGCCACGTGCGACCCGGCCGGCGCGACCCGCGCGTTGGGTGGCTTCTGCTTTGGTGACCTTTTCGGTGATCAGGCGTGACATACCAGAGCCGGGGTCAAACCGTGCGCGCCGCGCGAGACCTCCATCCACAACGCAGCGGATGTCCTCGATGGTCAGGGATGTTTCGGCAATAGCAGTGGCCAGAACCAGTTTTCGCCCGTTGCGTTCAGGTTGGATGGCGTCCTGCTGTGCCTTGAAGGGCAGCGCGCCAAACAGCGGGCGAATTTGGATGTCCGTAGGCAATTTCCCGTCCAAAGCTGACTGAACCCGCCGGATTTCCCCTTCTCCGGGCAGAAATGCCAAAAGACCGCCTTCGGTTTCGCGGATCGCGGTGCCGATGAGATCGGACATCGCGTCTTCAAAGCGCTTGGTTTTGGCCAAAGGTGCCTTTAACCAACGTGTTTCCACCGGAAAACTGCGGCCTTCGGACGTCACGATGGGGGCTTTCATCAGATCGGCAACGGGGTCCGCGTCAAGCGTGGCCGACATGACCAGCAACAGCAAATCGTCGCGCAGGGCATCCGCGATTTCCAGACACAGCGCCAATCCCAGATCCGCGTTCAATGACCGTTCGTGAAATTCGTCGAATATGATGGCCCCAATGCCGGTCAATTCCGGATCGGACTGGATCATGCGGGTCAGAATACCCTCTGTCACCACCTCGATCCGCGTATCGCGGGATACGTTTGTATCGCCGCGAACCCTGTATCCGACGCGCACGCCGACCGGTTCGTTCAGGGTTTGGGCCATGCGATGGGCCGCGGCGCGGGCGGCAAGGCGACGGGGCTCTAGCATTACGATCCTCTGATCCGTCATCCCGGCGTCCAACATCGCCAGCGGAACACGCGTCGTCTTGCCCGCACCTGGTGGTGCCTGCAAAACCGCCCGGCCGGTGGTGCGCAAATGGTCGATCAAGGCGGGAAGCACCGCGTCGATGGGAAGCTGGATCATATGGGTTTCTATGTCGGCGTGACACCAATGGGCAAGGCGGCGATATCCCAGGGGGACTTACCTCAAATGGGCCTCGACCAGATTGTCCAGCGGGCAGGCCCGAAAGGCCCGCACCGTTGGGGCCGCTCCGACCAAAGACACCGGTATGTCCAACCCCCCAATGCTGGCCACGGCGCGGGTGTTGAATTGCAACCCGTTCAGGACATTCCCGAATCCCCGATCCCGAACAACCAGATTGCGCGTATCCTGAGGGTCAATCATGTGGCGATCCGTTGAAATCGTCAGATTGCGCGCGCCTTCGAAACGTAGCGCGAATACCGGGCCATCCGGCCAACCCTCTTCCCGCGACAGCCGGATTTTGTATTCTGGCACGCGCGCATCATAGGTCACAGCTACGGCCATTTCTGCGCCTTGATGGAACAATGTGCAGATCGGATACGGTGTGAATTCCCAAGCGGCAGCCGGGCCAGAGAGCAGGAACAGGGCGAAACAACTACTACGCATACCGATGATCTAGAGTGCTGTGTCTGGCTGGCCAGTCACGACAGGCGGGCAGAGCAGACGAAATCGGACGTTCGGGGGGTGTAAACCAATATCCAGTTATTATGTTTTTAACTCCAACAGTTTAAACGACGACATACAGGAGACGTCTTATGAAATGCCCGATCGATGGAACCGCACTTGTTATTGCCGAACGATCAGGCGTCGAAATCGACTATTGTCCGCAATGCCGTGGCGTCTGGCTCGACCGGGGAGAACTGGACAAGATTATCGAACGCAGTGAATCCTACGCTTCACCTCCACCGCCCCCACAGGCAGAACCATCGCGCGGATATGACGACCGTCGCTACCACAAAAGGAAAAAACGTAGCGGCTTCCTGGACGAGTTGTTCGACTTCTAACTAACTTGTCGATAGATCGGCCAGACCCGCTTAACCTAGGGAGGTTTTGATGCGCGTCTGGATTTTTGTAATGGCTTTCCTGACAATGGGCGCATGCGGTGTGCCCTTTGTCCCGTTTGTTTAATTTTTGAATCCTGGTTTCGCATGGAATTCCATCGGTGCCTGTGAGTTGATTTTCGATGCTACGGAAAATTGAGGGTGGTGGACGTTTTGCCCTCCACCGTTAGTCTGATGCGAAAAGATTTCATTGTCTTCCGTTAAACACTGCACTGGTGTTTTTGTGTTATCAGGACCGCGTCGCACCGCCCATTCTGACCATATTGATCGCAAAATTGCTGCGGCGTGCCAAAGGGTGCAGCGCTTCTGAAACCCCAGCGCATGCAAGCTTGCTTTGCGGAATTTCGCAGCTGGGAATAATCAGGTCGATACCCCAGGTTGGGATTGTGCGTCATTTGAGACACAACCATTCCGTCGCTTCTACTCCCGTCGATAGGCATCGCTGGCTCATGCGGAGGCTGCATACAGCCTGCCAAAACCAGAAGGCTTAGCACTCCGCTCGTTCGTTTCCACATTCTAGAAAAACTCCTTTTGGTGATGTCGTGATCTGATCACCTCCAAAAGGGTCGAAACTTTGGCTTCAGGGCGTAATTTTCATGAGGCTGTCGGTATTGTAGCAACAAAGATGCCAAATGGTGAATGCGCAACGATCTCCTTTGATTGAGACATTTTACGCCTACCGCTTCTTGCGCCGTTTCACATTCCCGCCCCGCTGGCCCGGACGCCCTGCTGTTGATCGTCCCGAAGACGCGACCGCCGCTTCGGCGGCGGCATCAACAGCCGACTGGCGCGCCAATGGATCGTTTGCGATGGCCAGATCAACAGCTTCAAGACGTTTCACCTCGTCTCTAAGCCGGGCGGCTTCTTCGAACTCCAGATTTTCGGCAGCTTTGCGCATATCTGTGCGCAGACCATCCAGCACCGCTGCCAGATTGGACCCGGAATGTTTGGTGTCAATCTTGGTGGTGACACGGCTCATATCCGCATCCCCCTTGTAAAGCCCGGCCAAAATATCCTCGACGTTCTTTTTGACCGTTTCCGGGGTTATTCCGTGCTTTTCGTTATAGGCAATCTGCTTGTCACGGCGCCGGTTGGTTTCGGCCAAGGCCCGTTCCATCGACCCGGTGATCCGATCCGCATACATGATGACCCGACCGTCGGCGTTTCGTGCGGCCCGTCCGATGGTTTGGACAAGCGATGTTTCTGACCGCAGAAAACCCTCTTTATCCGCATCAAGAATGGCCACCAAACCGCATTCCGGAATGTCCAGACCCTCTCGCAACAGGTTGATGCCGATCAGCACGTCAAACGCGCCCAGCCGCAGATCGCGCAGGATTTCTATGCGTTCGATCGTATCGATATCAGAATGCATATACCGCACTTTGATGCCCTGTTCATGCAGGTATTCGGTCAGGTCTTCTGCCATTCGTTTGGTCAGCGTTGTCACCAATGTCCGGTATCCATCGGCTGTCACCTTGCGGATCTCATCAAGAAGATCGTCAACCTGCATGTCGACCGGTCGGATTTCGACCTCGGGATCCAGCAATCCGGTTGGACGGATCACCTGTTCTGTAAACACCCCCCCAGTTTGTTCGATTTCCCATTTGGCAGGGGTCGCGGACACAAACACGGATTGCGGGCGCATCGCGTCCCATTCCTCGAACTTGAGAGGCCGGTTGTCCATGCAGGACGGAAGGCGGAACCCGTGTTCGGCCAATGTAAACTTGCGCCGGTAGTCACCTTTATACATGCCGCCGATTTGCGGCACAGACACATGGCTTTCATCCGCGAAAACAATGGCATGATCCGGAATGAACTCGAACAGGGTGGGCGGCGGCTCGCCTGGGGCGCGCCCGGTCAAATAGCGGCTGTAGTTTTCGATGCCATTGCAGACACCGGTTGCCTCAAGCATCTCAAGATCGAAATTCGTGCGCTGCTCCAGCCGTTGCGCTTCGAGCAGTTTGCCCTCGGCCACCAGCTGATCAAGCCGTGTGCGCAGCTCTTTTTTGATGCCGATCATGGCTTGCTGCATTGTTGGTTTCGGAGTGACATAATGCGAATTGGCGTAGACGCGGATGCGCTCGAAACTACCGGTCTTTTCGCCGGTAAGCGGGTCAAATTCGGTGATGCTCTCAAGCTCTTCACCAAAAAAGCTCAGCTTCCAGGCGCGGTCTTCCAGGTGGGCCGGAAAAATCTCAAGGCTGTCACCCCGCACACGGAAGGCACCGCGCTGAAAGGCCTGATCGTTGCGCCGATATTGCTGCGCCACCAGATCGGCCATCACTTTGCGCTGATCATAGTCTTTGCCAACATGCAAATCCTGCGTCATCGCCCCATAGGTTTCCACAGACCCGATGCCGTATATGCACGACACCGACGCCACGATGATCACATCATCGCGTTCCAGCAGCGCGCGCGTCGCCGAGTGCCGCATGCGGTCAATCTGTTCGTTAATTTGCGATTCTTTTTCAATATAAGTGTCAGACCGCGGCACATATGCCTCTGGCTGATAATAATCGTAGTAGCTTACGAAGTATTCGACCGCATTGTCCGGAAAGAACCCCTTGAACTCGCCGTATAATTGCGCGGCGAGCGTTTTGTTGGGTGCAAGGATGATTGCAGGTCGCTGCGTTTCCTCGATGATCTTGGCCATCGTAAAGGTCTTGCCCGTCCCGGTCGCTCCAAGCAGCACTTGATCGCGTTCGCCCTGAATGACACCGGCAGAAAGCTCTTTGATGGCAGTCGGTTGATCGCCCGCCGGTTCAAAATCGGTCGCCATGCGAAAGCGAATGCCGCCTTCCAGTTTTTCGCGACTGCGGACATCAGGGGCAGGAGAGTGAAGAACGGCAATATCGGACATAAACCACCACAAAGAATCGCAGAATGGGCAAATCTGCCTCACCCTGACCGGGGGACTGTGAAAATGGGGATTATTCACGCCGATTGCAACCTTTGTCGCACTGCCGTCAATGACACAAAAAAGGTGACTGTAAACAAAACCTTACACTGCGCGCTGTCTCGGGGCGCGGGCAGAAAGTCAGGCAAGCCGCCTTTTTCGTTTCCCAAAGTTGTATTTAAGGGGTAGCTTTCAGAGGCAAGCAGTTGGAACCATGGAAGTTCGGGTCGCACACACCCACCCCTCGCTCCCCGCGGCTCGGAGCACCTGGTTCCCTGCTTGCACTAAAACCTGACAGACATGCGACAATTCAAAGCCGCTGAAACGCTTGCACGAGCGCATGTTTTTACGCATATCTGCACCAACGATGGATCAGGTGACCGACATGCTTGCACGAATTTATCAGCCTTCCAAAACGGCGATGTCTTCCGGCACCGCCAAGACAAAACACTGGGTGCTTGAATTTGCGCCCCGCACCGCGCGGGAAATCGATCCGTTGATGGGATGGACCTCGTCATCGGACACACAAACCCAGGTGCAACTGACATTCGACACGCTTGACGCCGCAAAAGCCTATGCCAAGGAACACGGCATCACGGTGGTCCAGTTCGCGCCCAATAAGCGCAAACCCAATATCCGGCCCCGCGGCTATGCCGAAAACTTTGCCGTTGATCGCAAAGGTGCATGGACGCATTAGTGACCTACCGGATCGAGCGCGTGGCGCAGCCGACGCAAGACGTGTTGGACCTGATCACCCGCCACGTTCAAGCAATGGCCTCGGAAACACCCGAAGAAAGCTGTCACGCAATGCGGGCAGACGACCTGTTTGCGTCCGACGCGTCCCTGTTCGTGCTCAAGGCAGACGAAAAAACCCTTGGAATGGGGGCAATCAAACCCTTGCAGCACGACCATGCAGAGCTGAAGTCGATGCACACAATATCCCAGGCACGCGGGCGGGGTATCGGCAATGCGCTCTTGGAACATATGCTGAACGCTGCCCGGTCTATGGGAATGTCCCGGGTCAGCCTTGAAACCGGCTCCGATGACGCATTTGCACCTGCACGCCGTCTCTATGAACGCCACGGTTTCGTCGAATGCCCGCCGTTCGGAGACTACGTCGAAGACCCATATAGCGTTTTTATGACCCGATCGCTCTGACCCTCTCTTGCCCTGACGCGCGAAAGTCTGCACATAAAGCCCAGCGGTCCCTTAGCTCAACTGGATAGAGCAGCTGACTTCTAATCAGCAGGTTGAGGGTTCGAGTCCTTCAGGGATCGCCATTAACCTGTTTTTGTAGATGTGTCATAAGCATGCACGAAATGGCGTTTCTGCATGCACACCCTGTCAAGCGCTTGTTCACAGTATTGCCCCAATATAGCCTAGGGTCAGAATACATAACCAGTAGATGACCGTTGCAGCGAGGGCGATGTCTGAGAGGAAGACCTTGGGACAGCGGTCATAGCGTGTCGCCACGCGCCGCCAATCTTTGAGCCTGCCAAACATGATCTCGATGCGGTTGCGCCGTTTGTATCGGCGCTTGTCATATTTCACCTTCGTCGTGCGCTGCTTTCGGCCACGGATACAGGCGCGTATCCCTTTGTCTTTCAACGCGT